>CALKNK010000030.1 GCA_938091165.1 uncultured Ilumatobacter sp.
CGAAGTGGGCTACGACGTGTTTCTCGACGACACCGAGGTCATTGAAGTCGGTAGACTTCGCTTGCATTCCATCCACAACCCCGGCCATACACCAGGTTCAATCTCGTTTGCTTTAGAGAACACCCCGCTGCTCTTCACCGGCGACACACTTTTCCCGGGCGGACCTGGCAACACCAAGTCAGACATTGGCGACTTCGACACAATCATCCGGTCAATCACCGACCGCCTGTTTACCTTCGACGACAAGACGATCGTCCTTCCAGGGCACGGCGACAACACCACAATCGGTGCCGAACGCCCCCACCTCGAAGCGTGGATCGAACGCGGCTGGTAGCGGTGCAATACGCTGAACGACCTGCCGACCACACACCAATCCACACGACCGATCTGCCGCTGACCCCGGTCCGTGACCGCAACATAATGGGCACAGCCTGGATCGAAGCTCCACCGTCTTTGCTGACGCTCGGCGATGATTTCCCCGGCCAACCCACCGCTGAATACAAGCGCCGCATCGGGCCCTGGATCCTGTGGCGTGCAGGCCCGGCCAAGCATGGAGACGCTCGGTACTGGGCTGCACACGTAGATGACCTCGCCTGCGTATTCACGCTGCGCGTCTTCTGTGACGGGTCAGCACAAGGTGCCGGCCCCAGCGGTGAGCAACACAGTCGATTCCGCTCCTGGAAAGAAGACCTTCGAGACCACAGCTAACAGCCCGCACCCGGTGCCCTACGATCATCGGTAATGAGCACACCATTTTTTGACGTCGACCCCATTCGCTTCGAAGGGCCAGACTCCGACAATCCGCTCGCCTTCCGCTGGTACGACGCCAATCGAACAGTTCTGGGTAAGACCATGGCGGACCACCTTCGCTTTGGTGTCTGCTACTGGCACAGCTTTGCCTGGGACGGATCGGACATCTTCGGCGCAGGCACACTTGACCGCCCATGGAACCCTGCATCTCGAACAGGCGATGCAGCAATGGACCCGATGGCGGCCGCCAAGCTCAAGATGGCTGCGGCGTTTGAGTTCATCGACAAATTGGGCGCTCCATTCTTCTCCTTCCATGACATCGACATCGCCCCCGCCGGCAACTCATTCGCAGAAACCTGCTGCTACTTCGACGAAATGATCGACGAGGCCGCTAACCACATGGAACGCACCGGCATCAAGTTGCTGTGGGGAACCACCAACGCCTTTTCCCATCCGCGTTTCATGGCCGGGGCTGCAACCAACCCCGACCCTGACATGTTCACCTACGCAGCAGCGCAGGTTGCACACTGCATGAATGCAACGAACCGGCTGGGCGGCTCGAACTACGTGCTGTGGGGCGGGCGCGAGGGCTACGAGACTTTGCTCAACACCGACATGAAACGCGAACTTGACCAGCTCGGCCGATTCATGAACATGGTCGTCGAACACAAGTACGCAATCGGTTTTAAGGGCACGCTTTTGATCGAACCGAAACCGATGGAGCCGACAAAACACCAGTACGACTACGACGTCGCCACCGTGCACAACTTCCTCCAAACGTACGGACTTGCCGACGAAATCAAGGTCAACATCGAAGTCAACCACGCCACGTTGTCAGGCCATGACTTCCATCACGAGGTCGCCACCGCAGTCAACGCCGGCATCTTGGGATCAATCGACGCTAACGCTGGCGACGACCGCCTCGGCTGGGATCTCGACCTCTTCCCTAAGTCGGTTGAGCAGATGACGCTCGGCATGCTCGAAATTTTGCGGGGCGGCGGATTCACCACCGGCGGGCTCATGTTCGACACCAAACTGCGCCGCCAATCAATTGCCCGCGACGACCTTTTTTCCGGCCACATCGGCGGAATGGACACAATGGCCCGCTCGCTGCTCGCCGCAGCATCAATTATCGAAGACGGCGAGATCGAAAGGCGCCGATCAGAGCGCTACGCCCGCTGGGCCGACGAGCAGCGCATTCTCGACGGCACCGTCACGTTGCAAGCGCTACATGACGCCGTACTCAGCGACGAAACCTTCGACCCGCAACCGGTGAGCGGTCGCCAAGAAGCCATCGAACACGTCGTGGCCCGCCACATCGAACGCATCCAATAATCGCTTCCCCCTTTGCGTCACGATTACTTTCAGTCAGCACCCGTCAGCAGGTGTGTAAAACAATTGCTTGCGGGACCGCGGTAATTTGCACTACGACGATAGGGGTAATTAAGAACGGCGCGTAGAATCAACCCGTGACCGCTCCCCTCTTTCGAGTTGACGACCTCCACGCACAGCACGCTCAATCTGCCAATTCCCCCACATCTAGCGCCGACGAAGCACCGCTGCATGGCCTCAACCTGACCGTCAGAGCTGGCGAGACCCACGCCGTCTTCGGGCTCAGCGGATCGGGCGCCTCAACTCTTGGCGCGACCCTGATGGGATCCAACCAGTATCAAGTCACCAGTGGCGCCATCGAATTCAAGGGCGACAACATCACGGCGTGGCCAGTCGACGAGCGAGCCAAAGCTGGCATGTTTCTCTCGTTCCACGACCGCCAAGCAATCGCCGGTATCTCGATCATCCAGTTTCTCCGCCAGGTCATGTCAACCCGCCCAGGCATGGACCTCTCGGTGCCCGAACTGCGCCTCGCTACGACTAACTGGATCGAACGCCTCAACTTTGACCCGGCCTTCGTTGATCGAAATTTGGACGAAAATTTCTCCCCCATCGAAACGGCGAACAACGAAATCATACAAATGGCCATCCTCAGGCCCGAGTTCGCAATTCTTGACGTGACCGCCACGGAGTTAGATAGTGACGTATCAACGGCTGTCGCACACGGTGTTCGCAACGTCCGCGCTGATCAGCCCGACATGGGAGTTGTACTGATCACGCACGATCCGCAACTGCTCAGCGAAGTCACCGTCGATTACATTCACGTTCTGGTCGATGGCCACATCAGGGCCAGCGGCGGAATGGAACTCGCTTCGCTGCTCGACCAAAACGGTTATGACGCCTTTCGTCTAGCGACTGCGGTGCAGGCGTGAGCGACACCGCAACAGCCTTCAACCAAGACGCCGTCAACGAGCAGTTTCCAATACTGTCGAGACAGATCGACGGTTCGCGACTCGTGTATCTCGATTCAGGCAACACATCCCAGAAGCCCCGCCACGTCATCGATGCGATGTCGAGCTTCATGGAAGACACTTACGCTCCAATCAATCGGAGCTCCTATCGGCTTGCCGGTGAAGCCACTGACGCATACGAACAGGGCCGGATCGCAATTGCGCGGCTGATCAACGCGAACTCACCCGACGAAGTGGTCTTCACCAAGAACGCCACAGAGTCAATGAACCTGATCGCCATGGCGTGGGGCCGAGCCAACCTCGACAAAGGCGACGTCGTAGTCCTCACCGAGATGGAACACCACGCGAACATCGTGCCCTGGATGATGCTCGCTCAAGAGCGCGACATTCAGATCCGATGGGTCCCGCTCACCGCGGACGGTCAGCTTGACCTGACCGACATTGACACCATCCTCGACGGAGCGAAGGTCTTTTCGTTCACCGCAATGAGCAACGTGCTCGGCACAATTACTCCGATCACTCTCCTCTGCGACAAGGCCCGTGCAGCTGGTGCGCTTGCCGTTGTCGATGCTTGTCAGTTTGTTCCTCATAACGTCACCGACGTGCAATCGTGGAACGCTGACCTCGTTGCGTTTTCCAGTCACAAGATGTGCGGACCCTCCGGCATCGGGATGTTGTGGGGACGCATGGAGATACTTGACGCAATGCCCCCGTTTATCGGTGGCGGCAACATGATCGACACGGTCACGTTCGACGGATTCACCACCGCACCGGTTCCAGCGAAGTTCGAAGCCGGTACACCCCCGATTGTCGAAGCCGTCGGCCTCGCTGCTGCCGTCGAGTTCCTGGAGTCGGTCGGAATGGCAAACATCCGACAGCACGAAATAGAACTCAGCCGCTACACCCTCGACACGCTCAACGAACGCTTCGGCGACGACATCACGATCTATGGGCCCGCCAACGTCGAACATCGCGGCGGCGTCTTCAGCTTCGCTTTTCGCGATCTTCATCCCCATGATGTGAGTCAGGTCCTCGACGAACGCAATGTGTGCGTCCGCGCCGGACATCACTGCGCCAAGCCCCTCATGAAAACCCTGGGCGTCAACGCGACGACCCGGGCAAGCGTGTACCTGTACAACACGACTGACGACATTGACGCACTGGCCGACGGCCTTGACAGTGCCAGCGATATCTTCGGGTTTTAGTCCGATACTCCGGGAGTGACAGATGCCAGGCCTCGAAGACCTCTACAGAGAAATTATCCTCGACCATTACCGCAACCCGCGTAATCGTGGCGAGCTCGAACCACCAGCGATCAAAGCGGACGGCCACAACCCGCTCTGTGGCGACGACGTCACTATCTACTTCGATCTCGATACGTCC
The DNA here is from genome assembly GCA_938091165.1 of uncultured Ilumatobacter sp. Taxonomy (GTDB): domain Bacteria; phylum Actinomycetota; class Acidimicrobiia; order Acidimicrobiales; family Ilumatobacteraceae; genus Ilumatobacter_A. The sequence continues at coordinate 4,437 of CALKNK010000030.1, forward strand.
GCTGGTTCAGGCGACAACGCCGTCATCCGTGATATCAAGATCACTGGTCAAGGCTGCTCGATTTCACAATCCTCGGCTTCGATGATGAGCCAAGCAATGCTCGGCAAATCTGTCGGCGAGGTCAACGCCCGGATTCGCCGATTCAAGACATTGATGGGCATCGAAGGGCTCGAAGAAGTCGAGAGCGATGCTGACATTGACCTCGGCGACCTTGAAGCCCTGCAGGGCGTAGTCAAGTTCCCCGTCCGCATCAAGTGTGCGGTCCTGAGCTGGAACACCCTGGCCCAAGCCCTCACTGAGGCCGAGTAGCCAGAAGACTCGAACCCAGGGACGGCTACGTGTGGTCTGCGGCGGTAGCCGGGCCGGCGAGCGCAAGAATTCCGACACCGACAGTGCAGCACGCTGCAGCAGCAAGGTAGGGGGTTTGGTACGAGCCCGACACGTCGTATAGCCAGCCGAGTAGTAGCGGCCCGCCGGCGACGCCCACCAGCCCGACGAACTGTGAACGACTGTAAATACGAGGGTAGTCGCGCACCCCGAATCGCTCGGCCAGCAGCAACGGCTGCATCATCAACAGATTGCCGATCGTCAAGCCGAACAACGCAATCGATGCAAATATCAGCACCGTGGAACTGACGAACGCAAGCATCACCAGCGCCACCGACTGCACCGCCGCAATGCCAACGGTCAAGCGCATCATCGGCATGACCTGAGCAGCACGCCCACCGGCAAGTCGGGCGGCAACGGATGTCGCAGCCAACGCTGTGACCGCAAACCGGGCCGTTGCGGGATCGGTTCGTTCTTCAACCAGCTTTACCAACTGCTGAATCCCACCGACCTGGGAACCTAAGGCAAAGATATAGCCAATGGTCACAGCTCGATAGAACGTCGTTTTGACAGCGTCTTCGAACTCCACGCCGCCGATTGCGGGAGCCACTTCACCAATGGCTCGACGCTGTCCGTCAGGTGCCCAGCCGATCGCTTCTGGATCGGGTTTGATCATGAACCAAGCAACGGGCACGGTGACAGCGACGAAGACCAACCCCAACCAGGGCGTGGTTGCCGACAGTCCGTATTCGTCGATGAACCGCTTCGCGAAGGGCGTAATCACGATGCCGCCCACTGACAAGCCGGTTGACGCGACCGAGAGAGCGACTGCGCGTTTGTTGTGGAACCAGCGGGTCACGACGGTCGTTGCGGGCACCAGACCTGCTGCTGCGAAGCCCACAGCGAACACGGCGTACACGAGGAACATCTGCCACTGCGTCTTGACCTGACCAAGCAGGGCAAGAGCCCCCCCTGCAATTACGCCGCCAGACATCATGATGTAGCGCACGTCGAAGCGGGCAATGAGACGCCCAATCCACAGACCGACTACACCACCGACCAAAAAGAACACGGTGACACCGAATGAGATGGTGCCGAGCGCCCAACCTTTTTCGTTACTAAAGGCGTTGAGGTAGACAGCGAGGCCGTAAAACGCAAGGCCTGAGTTGACCAGCAGGACGACGAAACAGCCAGCGACCACCCACCAACCCGGAAAGCGTCCCGAGCCGTGATCGACCGTGTCAGACGCGGTCTTCTCAGAGTCAAGAAATGATGTCATCGATAGCCGCTGCCATAATGCGGTCAACGTCGGTGACCGTGTTGTACGCGTCATGCGTCGTCAACGAAATCGATACCCGGTTGTAAGTATTTGACCAGTCGGGGTGATGGCCGTGTAACTCGGCGAGCAGCGCAACACGCGTCATGAAACCAAACGCTTCAGAAAAATCACCGAATTCGAAGTCACGCTTCAATCTTCCGTCAGTCTCAGCCCAGCGCGCTGACAGGTCTAAAGGAGGGCTCATTCCCAGAACCTAGGGCTATCGGTGGCTTGCTGACGCATTGACCGCGGCATTGGTGACACCGGTTGTCACGTCGACGAACCAATGAACGCATACCCGGACGCTCATTGCCGGACCGCAGGCACAGCGCGTCAGCGTTTCTTGCGGAAAAAGCGAGAGAAGATGCTTGGCCTCGTCTGCTTTGCTTCGCGCTCAGCGTCAACGTCGGCCATGACATCTTCACCAATGGCATTCAAAATTTCCTCTGCAGCGTCGAGTACTGCGGCAGCCGATCCATCTTCAAGGCCCGCAGGCTCAGGCGGCGTCGGCGAGACAACCAAGGTGCCGTGCGTCCACGCGGCGTCGGCCAATCTGCGCTCGTACCCTGAGCAATCCTGAGGGCAACGCCATGGCGCATCAGGCGCTAGGTCGATATTGCACTTCCTGACCGTGTCGCCGTTTGGATACGACCGGCTCTCGAAGTTCTTGCACTCCGTTCGCATCGGCATCGGATCAGGATAGGGCTTCGAGCAGCGCACAACAGCGCAGGATGCCTCGAGCTACCCGATCGAACCCTCCATCTGCAGATCAATGAGACGATTCCATTCAACCGCGTACTCCATCGGCAGCGTTTGGGTGATCGGCTCAATAAAGCCGTTGACAATGAGGCCCATCGATTGCTCCGACGAGAGCCCACGCGACATGAGATAGAACAGTTGCCCCTCGGTGATCTTCGAGACGGTTGCATCATGAGTGATCTGTGCATCTTTCTCCGCAATCTCAAGATCCGGTGGGGCCAGCGCGACCGACTGTTCGTCGATCAGCAAGGCCTCGCACGAAAGAACGCCTGCGGCTTGGGTGGCGCCCTCGTCGACGCGAACCAAACAGCGATAGGGGGTCGTGCCGCTTTGCTGGCTAACCGACTTGGAGACAATCTTCGAGTGGGTGTTTGGGGCGGCGTGCACTATTTTGGCTTCCGTTTCCTGATGCTGACCGCTACCGGCGTAGCTAACTGAGCGCACTTCGCCACTTGCGCCGTTGCCAACCAAGTAAATGGCGGGATACTTCGCGGTGAGCTTCGCGCCAATGTCGATGTCGACGAAATCCACGTGCGCGCCAGCTTCAACACGAGCTTGGTTAATGACGAAATTGTCGACGTTGTGTGACCAGTTCTGCATGGCCGTGTAGCTCACCCGAGCATTTGGCTTCACCACGATCTCAACAACGGCACAGCGCAGTGCGTTCTTCGTGTAAACCGGTGCCGAGCACCCTTCGATGTAGCGGACCTTCGAACCCTCCTCAGCGATGATCAGCGTGCGCCGGAATTGGCCTCCGGTTGCGAAATGCGTCGGAAAGTCGGACTGCAACGGAATTGCAACTTCGACGCCTGATGGAACGTAGACAAACGAGCCACCCGTCCATATTGAGGTGTTGAGGTCTGCGAAATTGTCCTCACCGGGCGGAACGACGGTGCCGAAGTGCTCCCGCACCAAGCGCGGGTGCTTGCGCATGGCGGTGTCCATGTCACAAAAGAGGACCCCTTGCTCTTCGAGGGCCTCTCTATGCTCTTCGCCGGCGGCCTCAGATCCGAACAGTGCGGTGTTGCCTGTCAGGTCGCTCCGGACGTCTTCTGATTGCGGATCGCCATCGATGTCTTGAAAATCGATTTCATGGAGGTCAGCTACGAACCATTCGGGCATCAACTGTTCGTCGAACAGGCCCAGCGAACGGAGCCTGAGTTGCTTCATCCACTCTGGTTCTGACTTAGACGAAGAGATCTGCCCGACGGCGTGGGCGTTTATACCTTTCACGCTGCGGCGTTGTCTCCCGAGTCCTCGCCCCCGAGCGCGACCACCGGGATGTCGACCTCAATGAAAATGCACTCCCCAGGGCATGCCTCAGCAGCGTGGACAACGTCTGCTGTGTTGCGACCAGCAACCCATGCGAGACTGCCGGAGCCGCCGGGATCGTTCAGAGGCGCACCATTTTCAACGACGTAAGCAATGCCGTCTTCAAGTTGGACGAACACGTCGGGGCAGTGATCAATGCAAATACCGTCGCCGGTGCAGAGGTCCTGGTCGATCCAGACTCGCATGATGACCGAACGGTACCGCTAAGTGCGTACATTGACTCGACCGTGATGAGCGAGAGTGACAAATCCCACAGCAATGAAGCCAAGCCGGATGCTCCGCCGGTGGCGCCGACCCGACCACACACTTGGGATCGCCCGACCGGGACAGTCGACGACCCGTATGCGTGGATGCGCGACGTCGACGATCCAGAGCTGCTCAAATATCTGCAAGCTGAGAACGACTACAGCGAGCAACACTTCGCGCCACAGGTCACCCTCATCGAGACGATCTTCGATGAGGTGAAGTCACGAGTGCAGGAGACCGACATTTCCACGCCTGTCCGCAACGGGTCATGGTGGTACGTCAGCCGCACTGAGGAGGGCTTGAGCTATCCACTCCATCAACGCGGGCCCAGCCTCGACAGCGCCGACCGCTTTACGTTGCTTGACGAAAATGTCGAGGCTGAGGGCTACGAGTACTTCGACCTCGGTGCCCTCGACGCTTCCCACGATCACACAATGTTCGCCTGGTCGATCGATACGTCAGGCGACGAGCGCTACACCCTTCGCGTTCGCCGCTTCGACGAAAGCGGTAAAGCTTCGTCGACCGGTGATCTGATCGAAGGCATCGCTAATGCCGGGACCGCCTGGTCATCTGATGGACAGTGGCTGTTCTACGTGCGAGCCGACGATCAGGAACGCCCGTGCCAGGTATGGCGCCACCGAGTCGACACCAGCTCAACCAAGAACGATGAGCTAATTTTCGAAGAGCTTGACGAACGGTTTTTTGTAGCGATTGGCGAAACCCGATCAAACAAGTGGATCGTGATTCACACCGCAAGTAAGACAAGCAGTGAGGTACGCCTTGCGCCGTCTGATCTCTCCCAGCCCTTTACCGTCGTGCAACCTCGGCGCGATGACGTCGAGTACCAGGTCGACCACTGGGGCGACAGGTTTGTGATGACGACGAACGACAGCGCGGTCGACTTCCGAGTCCTCACTGCGCCGGTTGACAGCGACTGGACAGACGAAAACGTCTGGTTCGAACTCATCGGGCATGTTGCAGGCCGGCGCATCACCGGAACCGAACCGTTCGCAACATTTCTGGTTGTTCATGAATGGTCGGAAGCCCAACCGCGGATACGCATCTTGTTCCGCGATAACGCAATGCCCGAGCGGTCGATCGACCTCGGTGACGACCCGCATGACGTGGACCTCTCCTCAAACCCAGAATGGGAGAGCAACACCATTCGATTTATTACCTCTTCGATGGTCACGCCGCCGACCCTGTTCGAAGAGCACGTCGAGACGGGCAACCGGGTTCTGCTGCGCCAGATGCCCACACCCAATGTCGACCTCACGAAGTACACGACCAGCCGACACTGGGCGCCGAGCGGTGACGACGGCACGCAAGTGCTGGTCCCGCTCGACATCGTTCACCATGTCGACACGCCGCTCGACGGCTCCGCAGCGGCAGTTCTATACGGCTACGGGTCATACGAGGCTTCGCTCCCTCCGTGGTTCTCGGTCGCACGGCTTTCGCTCCTCGACCGCGGCGTCATCTTTGCCATTGCGCACCCGCGTGGCGGCGGCGAGTTGGGCCGTCAGTGGTACCTCGATGGCAAGCTGCTGGCTAAGCAGCACACGTTCGACGACATGATTGCGTGCTCTGAGCATCTGATCGCAGAGAGCATCGTTGCACCTAACCGCTTAGCGATTCGCGGTGGCTCCGCAGGCGGACTTCTTGTCGGGGCGTGCATGACTCAACGCCCAGACCTGTACGCCAGCGTGGTCGCCGAGGTGCCGTTCGTCGACATCGTTTCGACAATGAGTGATCCAACCTTGCCGCTCACAGTGACCGAATGGGAGGAATGGGGTGATCCTCGTTCCGAACCCTTCGCCAGCGCGATGAGTCGATACTCCCCTTACGACAACACCCTGGCGGCGGATTACCCAGCGCTGTACGTCACTGCCGGGCTGAACGATCCGCGAGTGAGCGTGCATGAGCCAGCCAAGTGGATAGCGCGCCTCCGGTCGGTCGGAACGGGGACCAAACCACTGGTGATGCACACGGAGATGGGCGCTGGTCACGGCGGACCGACGGGCCGGTACGACGCGTGGCGCGACGAAGCCCAGACCCTTGCTTTCATCCTGACCACGACCTGACCGGTCGCTACCTGGTCAGAACAGTGCCAGAGCACTCAGCGCAATCAAAGCAACGTTACGCACGACGTGTCCGGCGCCAAGCGGTTTAACAGACCATGCACCGAAGCAGGCGCAAGGAGGACGGAGGCCCTGCGCCAACTGCATCACGATCAACACCGTGAAGACAACCAGCATTACAGCTGCTGCGAGCGCCGCTGCCTGACGCGCTACCTGGACCACGAGGACAGCACCAATTGCAACCTCAACCCACGGCACCAGTGGAATGGTGATCGCCGGAGCGCCCAGCTCGCGTGCTTGCGCAGGCCATTCAGCACCGGCGGCAATTTTCGACGCACCAGCGACGAGAAACACTGCGCCGACAACAATTGATGCTGTTAGAGGGATCCAGTCAGCCATGTCAGATTGATACCTTGCAATCAGGATTCAACACTCGAAACGACCGCTCAGACCTCGATGGTGTGGCCCTCACGTGCTGCAAAGACCTCAACGCCAAATTCTCGACCGCACTCGGCTGCTTTTGCTGCAAGTCGGTCAAGCATGTCGTCATCATGGGAGGGGTCGTGATGGAAAAGCGCAAGCCGCTTGGCCCGAGATTCAGCAGCGACCCAGACGGCATACTCAATCGTACAGTGACCCCAGTTGCTCTTTAGAGCGAATTCGCTCGGCGTGAACTGCGCGTCGTGGATAATCAGATCTGCACCCGCGCACAACTCGCGAGCACCTGTTGACATAGCAGGTGCTCCGTTCGTCGGCATCTGATGATCGCTGAGGTAGGCGACCGAACGGCCGTGGGCGTTGACGCGGTATCCGAGCGTGTTGCCGACATGAGGGATCGGCCGACTCATGATGTCGACCTGGGTGCTCGTTGTCGTCAACTGGAACATGGACTCCCAGCAGTCGACAAAGTCGATATCGCCTGGCAGCATTGAAAGCTCGACTGGAAAAAGTGGTGGGCAGATGGTGCTAGCGAACACCGAGGCCAGAGTTGCGTTGCCTTCCTGGCGAGGCCCGTACATCGTGATGTCGGAACCTTCTTGTAGCAACGGCGCAAAGAATGGCAACCCTTGGATGTGGTCCCAGTGCAGATGACTCAGCAAGCAGGTACCAACAAATCGGGTTCCAGGCTCAAGGGTGTCGCCGAAGTAGCGAAGTCCGGTTCCGAGGTCGAACAGGATCGGATCGACACCATCGATGTCGAGCGACACGCACGAGGTGTTGCCGCCGTACCGGACAAGCTCGGGCGCGTGGCATGGAGTTGACCCCCGGACGCCGTGAAACGTCACGGCAAAACCGTTACCACACGCAGTCGTGCTCATCCCCCACTCCTCAATAAATGCTGACGTTAGAGGTTTGTGCACTTGAGCTTCCAAACTTTGTGCTGGTGACGTCTGTAACAGCTCGCCGCGTTACCTTCGGCTCGTGAGCGAAATTGCCAACCAGACCGTCAGCCTGCCTGATGTCGAGCTGACCTGCCTGACATCGCCGTCAATTGATGACCAAAATCGACCGCTTGTCATCTGCGTCCACGGCTTTCCCGACAGCGCTCACTCCTGGCGGCATCTCATGCCCGTGCTTGAAGGTGCTGGATTCCGCGTCGCCGCTCCGTTTATTCGCGGTTACGCGCCGAGCACGGTTTCCAGCTCAGGTGCGTATCAGACCGGAGCATCAGCTCTTGACATATGCGCGCTCCACAGGCACTTTCGCGGCGACGGCCGTGCGGTCCTGATCGGGCACGACTGGGGTGCACCGATTGTCTACGGTGCAGCGTCGATCGAGCCCAGCTGCTGGGCGAAAGTAGTTGCCATGGCGGTTCCGCCCGGCGGTTCGATGGGTCTCGCCTTCGTTACCAACACCGATCAGCTCAAACGAAGCTGGTACATGTTTTTTTTCCAGCACGGACTCGCCGACATGGTGGTGCCAGCGAACGACATGGCGTTCATCGACATGATCTGGGAGGACTGGTCGCCCGGATACGACGCGACCGATGACCTTCTCCACGTGAAAGATGCGCTGCGCAAACCCGAACACCTGGCTGCGGCCCTGGGCTATTACCGGGCGGCACTCGGCGACGCTTTTCAAGACCCAGCGCACACTGAGGCTCAGGACGCTACGCAGGCCGTTCCTGGGCAACCAACGCTGTACCTGCACGGCGTCAATGACGGGTGTATTGGACCGGAAGTCGCCGAGTCGGCCCGACCAATGGTTGGCGATCATGTTGAGATTCGACTCGTCGAAGGCGTCGGGCACTTTTTGCACCTTGAAGCGCCCAACGTTGTCAACGCTCAGATCTTGGAGTTTCTCTCATGACCGGCAACCCCGACACGACCCTTGCGCCAGTTCTTCCCGACGGTGTTGTCATCATCGTCAAGGAAGAGTGCGAGACGTGTCAGACCATTGCGCCCGTTCTGCAACAGTTAGACGCTGCGACCGAACTGACGGTCTTCACGCAGGACAACGCTTCGTTTCCCTCTGCGCCGGCTGCAGTGCATGATGCCGATCTGGCGGTGAGTTGGCATCACGACATTGAAACCGTTCCAACCGTCATCGTCGTCCAGAACGGTATCGAGGTCGAACGAACGGTCGGCTGGATGCGATCAGAATGGGAACGCCTGACCGGCGTCGACGGCTTGGGTGAGGGCCTTCCTGTCATGCGACCTGGGTGCGGCTCAATGAGCGTCGACCCAGATCTTGTCGACATGCTGCGTGTTCGTTTCGATGCATCAAATTTGGCGGCCCGGCGCGTTGAGGTGGCCGACGCCGAAGACGTCATGGAAATGATGTTCAACCGCAGCTGGACCGATGGGTTGCCCGTGGTGCCTCCGACCGAGGAACGGGTGATGGCGATGCTCGCCGGAACCCGTCGCGACGGATCCGACATCGTGGCGACCGTGCCGCCCGACCTCGTCGACATCTCCGTCGAAAAAGTCGCGATTGCCGCTGTCATGGCCGGGTGCAAACCTGAGTATCTGCCATGGGTCCTGACTGCGGTCGAAGCTGCTTGCACCGATGAGTTCAACATGCACGGTCTTCTCGCGACGACCATGCCGGTCGGTCCGGTCATCGTGTGCAGCGGACCCGGTACCCGGTCGATCGGTATGAATTCAGGCGGCAACGCGTTGGGCCAAGGCAATCGGGCCAACCTCACGATCGGGCGTGCCCTGCAGTTAGTTATCCGCAACTTCGGCGGTGGCCGACCCGGCGAGGTCGATCGCGCAGCGCACGGGAGCCCGGCAAAGATCAGCTTTTGCTTCGCTGAAGCCGACGACACGTCGCCGTACGGGCGGCTTGCCGGAGAGCTCGGGATTGACGACGGCGTCGATGCGTTGACGTTGTTCGCTGGCGAGGGACCGCACTGCCTTGTCGATCAGCTGTCGCGGACACCCGAGTCGTTGGCCCGTTCATTCGCACTCAAACTGCAAACGGTCAGCCACCCAAAATTGATCATGATGTTCGACGCGATCTTGGTGATGGGACCCGAACACGCACGGGTCTTTGCCGATGCTGGCTGGGACCGCGAACAGATCGTTGCAGGAATCAGTGAGCATCTCAATCGGTCCGGTTCAGAGTTGGTACGCGGAGCCAACGGAATCACAGAGGGCCTACCTGAAGCATTTGGCGATGCCGAGTCGCTTCCGAAGTTTCGCCCTGGCGGGCTGATGCTCTCCTATGCGGGCGGCGGTGCCGGCCTTTTCAGCCAGATCATCGGAGGATGGGTTAACGGCGACAAGGGCTCCAAGCCGGTCACACGCGCCGTGGCGTACTAGAACTATGTCATGACAGTGCTCCTCGATCCGACCAGCGAACAATCACTCGTCGAACGCGAACGACTTGCGCGACCATCAACCCTCGAGGGCCTCACCGTTGGATTGCTCGACATCTCCAAACCCCGTGGCGACGTGTTTCTCGATCGCATCGAGGAGCGATTGGTTGGCATCGGAGCCAACGTCAAACGCTACGTAAAACCCACGTTCACGAAGCCGGCGCCGGTCGACCTCCGCCATCAGATCGCCACCGAATGTCAGGTGGTCATCGAGGCCTTGGCGGATTGAGGCAGTTGCACGTCGTGCAGTGTGCACGACATCAACGATCTTGAACTTCGTGGCATCCCCTCGATGTTCATCGCCTCCGACCAATTCGTCGACGCTGCAGAGGCCCAGTCGATCGCACTCGGCTTTCCGGCGGTCTCGCGTGTATTCACGCCGCACCCGATTCAGGACCGCACCGACGACGAGATGCTCACCTACGCCGACGTGGCGTTCAACCAGATCCTGGACGCGCTAACCCTCTGACGGTCACCGTCGCGGGATCCGAGGGACTCCAATGAATCCAACGACCGCAACAGATCAACTCACCGAAACAGAGTTCAGCGAGTACAACCGCATTGCAATTCAAAATGCGGCGAAGCTTCACGAGTTCCGCTCAGCGACTCGCCAGCCTGACGGAACAGATCTGCCGATCGAGCAGTTGGTCGCTCCGTTTAACTCGACGGCTGCCGGGGTGTATCGCGAGTACGAGCGAATGGGCGACCGGCCCGTCTCGAAAGATTTGGAGCAGCGCGCAGCTAACTACGGCATCGAGTTCGAACATCTTGGTCTCACTCTCGGCACAGTGCTGCACAACATCGACCTGACCGTGACGTTGACGGAAGAGCTCACAAAATTCATCCGTGATGCTCTGCTTGAACGTAAGGTGATTTTCTTCCGCGATCAGCATCTCAGTGAAGACCAGCAGACATCGTTTGGCAGACAGTTCGGTGGTCTTGATGCTTTTCCATTTGGCACGCCAGGCGACAACCCCTTTATTTTAAGGATTTCGCACGGCCCAGGTAGCCCCGGTAGCGAAAACGGTTGGCACACCGATGTCACTTGGATGGAGCAACCCTCACTCGGATCAATTGCGCAGTGCGTTGTCACTCCGCCTTACGGAGGCGACACACTCTTTTCCGACAGTCACGCTGCTTACCTCGGCCTGCCTACTGCATTGCGAGAGCGGATCGACCACCTGAGTGGGATCAACGACTACCGAATCTTCATACAGGGTCGCGGTCGAGGCGCTATGCCCGACGATCTCGTCACCGAGGTCAAGGAACGCATCCCATTCGGGGTAACACATCCGCTCGTGCGCACCCATCCCGAAACAGGCAAGCCAGCGCTCTATCTCCATGGCGGGTTCCTCCGCCACGAGTCGCTGTTCGACCGGCGTACCGGCCAGACGCTCGAGCCAAACGACTCGAAGCAAATCGTCACCACCCTGCTTGCTCAGCACGGACGACCTGAGTACATCTGTCGCTTTCCCTGGAAGGCTGATTCGATTGCCTTCTGGGACAACCGAGCCGTGCAGCACTACGCGGCCAGCGACTACTACCCACACAAGCGAGTACTACGCCGAGTCACTATCAGCGGGGACCGTCCATACAACAACCTCGACTGAACTACCTCGGGATTCAGGCCAGGCACCGCTCTCTTACGTCCGGTCAGAACCAGACGTCACTGGTGCAGCCCTGCGATGGCAGCTGACGTGGCAAGCACGCGGCGGGCGCTATCAACATGCAGGTTCTCGATCATGCGACCGTCGACAGTCACGACGCCCTTTCCCTCGGCAACAGCCTCGTCAAAGGCAGTAATGACTCGCTGCGCGTACTCAACTTCGTCTGTGCCCGGCGCCCACACATCGTTAGCTGGCTCAACCTGGCTGGGATGAATCAGCGTCTTTCCGTCAAATCCAATCTCCATCCCCTGCCTACACTCCGCAGCGAAACCGTCACTGTTTTTTACATCGTTGTACACACCGTCAAGGATCACCTTGCCGGCCTCACGCGCAGCGAGCAGCGCTGTGGCGAGGTGCGGCACAAGCGGATGACGTCCCGCCACAATGGGCGAGCGCAGCTCTTTAGCAAGGTCATTGGTACCCATCACGAGCACAGCGACACGCGGATGCGCAGCAATCGAACGGACGTTGAAGATCGCTGTTGGAGTCTCAATCATCGGCCAGATCAACGTGCTCTCAGATGCTCCCGCCGCGTCAAGTTGTGCCGACACTGCGTCCACCTGCTCGACGGCGTCAACTTTGGGAATCACGACCGCTGCCGGCGACGCAGCGCCAGCCGCGGCGATGTCATCGGCACCCCACTCGGTGTCGAGGCCATTGCAGCGAATGGTTAACTCGCGGTTGCCGTACTCGCCTGACCGGACAGCGGCAACTGCCTTCACACGCGCTGAGGGCTTGGCATCGGGAGCTACTGCATCTTCTAGGTCGAAGATGATCGCGTCAGCCGGAATACCCTTCGCTTTTTCGATCGCACGCTCGTTAGCTGCGGGCATGTAGAGCACCGAACGACGAGGGCGAAGATCTGACGTTGAGTTGATAGGCATCGTCGTCATCTTTCAGAATCCGTAACTGGCCGCGAGTTCAGGGTCGCTCACAGACAAGGCCTTGGCCAGTTCGACAACGACGTGGCACTGCTTGACCGAAGCGTCATCTTCCATTTTGCCGTCAAGCATCAACGCCCCGGTGCCATCGCCCATCGCTGCGATCACCCGCTGAGCATGTGCGACGTCGGTTGGGTCAGGACTGAAGACCTTTTTGGCAACGTCAATCTGGACGGGGTGCAAGCTCCAGGCGCCCACGCAGCCAAGGAGGTAGGCGTTGCGGAACTGGTCTTCGCAAGCAACCGTGTCCTTGATATCGCCAAACGGCCCGTAGAACGGGAGGATGCCGTTCATCACGCAAGCGTCGACCATTCGTGCAATGGTGTAGTGCCAAAGATCTTGTTGATATGTGGTGCGATCAGCGTTGATATCGGTCTCAACCGTGCCGTCTTCCTGAGTCGCCAATGGCGGATCGGAGCGCACCAGGTAGCCAGGGTGACCTCCACCAACCCGAGTGGTCTTCATTCGACGGTTGGCAGCAAGGTCGGCCGGACCAAGTGACAAGCCCTGCATGCGCGGCGAGGCTGCGCAGATCTCTTCGACATTGGCCATGCCTCTTGCGGTCTCAAGAATGGCGTGCACGAGGATCGGTCGCGTAAGCCCTGCCTTAGCCTCAAGTTGAGCCAGCAGGCGGTCGACATAGTGGATGTCCTCCGGACCCTCGACTTTCGGGATCATGATGACGTCGAGTGCCTCACCAGCTTCAAGCACCGCAGCGGTCAAGTCGTCCAGACCCCAAGGCGAGTCAAGACTGTTGACTCGGGTCCAGAACTGGGTGGCACCGAAGTCAACCGTCTGAGCGACTTCAACTAACCCAGCTCGTGCAGCCTCTTTTTGATCCGCTGGAACCCCATCTTCAAGGTTGGCGAGCAAAATGTCGACCGTCGGCGCGATCTGCGACACCTTCGAGCGCATCTTCTCGTTCGCCGCCGGGAAGAAGTGAATCATCCGACTCGGCGGGAACGGGATCTCGCGGACGGGCGCCGGGGCACCAACGGCGAGGGGACGGAAGAAGTCTTTAGCGGGACGCATCAAACCCAACGATAGATCGGTTGGAGGATCAGGCAGGAACTCACTCGGGCAGGTGGACCGTGTCATCCGACACGATCACGAGCCCGTCGGCTACGAGCCCGGCGATGATCGAGTCATCGAAGTCAGCTGCGGGCCGGGCCTCTACACCGACTGCAGCGAGAACTTTGCCACGCGCTTGTCGAGCGCTGCCTTCAAACCGGGCTTGTTTGCCGCTCACCCCTGCTGACCCGGTCGCAGGGTCTGGGTGAGGGCGGCCTGCAAGCTGCCAGCTACACGATCCCGCAAGCGGACAAGGAATACACGTCGGGGTCGGGCGGCACAGTGTGGCCCCAAGATCCATGACAACCTGGTTCCAGACCCAACCCTGGCCGTCAGGAACTGCCTCATCAGCACGCTCCTGGGCACGTTTGGGTGTGAGCCGCTCTCCTGATGTGCGCGCCAAAATGCGCGCGACGTTCGTGTCGACCACTGCCACATCGCGCTCAAAGGCAAAAGCCAGCACGGCGCGAGCCGTGTACGGGCCGATTCCAGGAAGGTCGAGCAGATCGTCAAGATCGTCAGGCAACTGGCCATCGTGCAATTCGACGACAATGGCGGCTGCTGCTTGCAGGTTTCGGGCGCGTCGCGGATATCCAAGACCTTGCCACAGTCGCAGGACATCGCCGAGCGACGCTACGGCACAATCAGCAGGCGTCGGGAACGCTGTGAGGAACGCATGCCACTTCGGAATCACGCGCTCGACCTGGGTCTGCTGAAGCATCACCTCGCTGACGAGAATTCGCCATGGATCGCGCTCGGTGCGCCAAGGCAAGTCACGCATCGCAGGCACTCCCCATTTCAGCACCGCGTCGGCATCAAGCGGACCGCCTGCTTGTTGGCTCACGCCGGGGTGGCCGCAACCAACGGTGACCAGATCGTTGTGGTCCGGTACGGATGCGGGATCGTCTTGACATCGCTACCGAATTGTCGCTCAATTGCCTGGCGCGTGCGGGTGAGCACGGCGAGCCGTTCGTCGGGCGGTCGCACGCTGACATAGCTGCGAGACAACATGTCCGCAAGCACACCCTCAACGCTCGTTAGGTGCTCCCAACGGCATTCGAAAGTCTCAGCCTGCCCGAAGCCCGGATTCGCATCAATGATTTCGACAACCGGATACTCTCCGACGACGGCCGGCGCAACGGCAGCGCGTTTTTCGTCGGCCACGTCAACGAGCCAAGACGCCGCGTCAACGTCATCTGTATTCCAAATCATTCCGACACCGCCACCGGGCTTTAGCACCCGAGCGATTTCATCGAGAGCGACTTGCGGATCGAACCAGTGAAACGCCTGCCCCACGAGGACTGCATCAAACGTGCAAGCAGGGAATGGGATCTGTTCGGCGATTCCGTCGAGCACCTCGACATCAGGCACGGCTCGACTGAACTCGGCACGCATCTGACCGAGAGGTTCAACTGCGTGAAGGTTGCAGATCACGGGCAGCAATCGCGTCAACTTGCCGGTCCCCGCAGCAAGGTCGAGCACGAAGTTTTCGCGCTCGAAGGCGCCGCAGTCGTCCCAGAAGGTCAGCGCCTCGTCAGGGTATTCGGGCCTACCAAGCTCGTATGCCGCCGCTATTTCTCCGAATGACTGCGCAAGCCTGACCCGATCGAGATCGGAGAGCTTCGATTCAGTCGGCCCAGACATCAGTGCCGTCATACGGCCGAGCACGCTCAGGCGCGGCGTCTCTTCTCCAGATCAGCACCTTGCGTTTGAAGTAGCAGACTTCCTGACCGTCTTGATTGAAGCCCTTAGTCTCGACCGTAACGATGCCACGGTCGGGCTTTGACTTCGACTCCTTTACCTCAAGAACACGAGTTTCGGCATGAATGGTGTCGCCGTGGAATGTCGGAAACTTGTGCTGAAGTGTTTCGACTTCGAGATTCGCAATGGCGGCACCGCTCACATCGGGGACACTCATCCCCAGCACCAGGCTGTAGACGAGGTTGCCGACGACAACATTGCGTCCTTGCACCGACTCAGCTGCAAACCAATCGTTGGTGTGCAGCGGGTGGTGATTCATTGTGATCATGCAGAAGAGATGGTCGTCGTATTCAGTGATGGTCTTACCGGGCCAGTGGCGAAGGATGTCACCAGGGGCGAAATCTTCGAGGCATCGGCCGAACGGGCGCTCATGTGTCGTCATGAATGGGCAACGTATCGCCCGGATCACTGTCTGATCCAAACCCAGCCTCGCCCTTTTCCTGGCCGTCATCATCTACACGAAGCTCGGCAGGCGCAGTGAGGTCGACGGGACTCAGGTCGACGTTGTCGATCAATTCGATACCATCAGTCGTTGTAGCCACATCAGCGACAGAAGCACGCCGACCCCACCGGAGAGCAAAATCGATTTTGGTCTCGCCTTTCGCTGCCTCGGTCCGAGCGAGATCACGCAGATTGCCGAGCCGGTCGCGCCTCTCGATCTTCCAGGGCCCGACGCGCAACGAGGCGTAGGCCACAGCGCCAAGGAAGATCGGGAAGAAGAACTGGGCGAATCGATAGGCGGCGACACCAAGCGTTGCAACGTTCTCAGTCAGCCCAAATGAAATAAACAACCCGACGTAAGCAATGTCGACGTAGCCAAGCCCACCGGGAGTGATCGGAACTGCCGCGAGGAGGTTGGCGAACCCGAACGCAACGATAAGGGCATCGATATCAAGCGAGCCACCAAACGCTCGCAGAAAGACCCACAGTGCAGCAGCATCGAAAAGCCAGTTCAGTAGCGCGAAAATTACGACCCGCTTGAGCAGGGCACGATCGCTAATCAGTTCCTCAAGCCGTTCAGCAATCTGGTGGAGCGCACCTGCAAGCCGATCTTCGTTCACTCGAAGTTTGCGCGCAATCCACCGGATGAACTGCTCAGAACGCCCCTGTCCTTCCATGATCCCGATGACAAGGAATGCAGCGATACCGATCACGATGATGCCGGTTAACGCGGCTGTTCCATATACCGGGTTAACGCCACGCCGAGGAATTGAGACGATGAGCCCGACCCAGAAGACAAGGTTCAGCACCACTGCCGAGCCAATGCCAGCAGTCGCGAGCGCGAAGCCAGCATCAGGGCCCCTAATTCCGGACAGGGTGAGCAGTCGGTAGCCCAATGCCGAGCCCGCCGCATTGCCACCCGGCACGACATTGGTCAGCGCCTTTGTTGACAGCTGGATGCGGAACATCCGCATCCCCGATATCGATGAACCGGCCTCACCGAGCGAAGCACGAGTGAGCAGCGAGTAGAAGAACAGCGCAATGATTTCCAACGCGAGCCCAACAACGAGCAGAACTGGACTGACGTTACGAAGTTCGTTGGCTGCCTGAACGAACTTGGGCAACAAGCCGATAGCGAACCAGACGATGAGTGCGAACAGGGCCATTCTGACGCCGAATCGGACCGGACGGATGCGTGGTTTCAACTTCACTGAAGGCTGGGGCGATGCGGCCGACTCGCCGGCCGGCAAACCCTCACGGTCCATTTCGTGGGTCGTATCGTGGGCGTTCTGCGGCCTTGATTCAAGCTCACCCGGCTCACCCGGCTCAACAATCACCTCTACTTCATACATGATGAGCGGGCGTGACACAGCGCATTGGGGCAGGAACGAGAGTCTTGCCGCTCCAAGCTCAGCCGATCAGTTGCGGCCTGATCCACTCAATGTCCAAAGCATTGCTTTCAGTCGCGCGCGAAGTGCTGGCGCAACGGAAATGTCGGTCTGCCCGAGATGGACAAACACGATCTCAGCATTCGGGATAACCACGATGAACTGGCCTGCGTAACCATGGCAGGCGTAGCTGCCCGGGAAGTCGGGCCAGGTCCACCAGTGCCGTCCGTAACCGTAACCGGTCTCGTTGTCGATGGCGATCTGGTGTGCCGCATGCGCCGTCCATCCGGGAGGAAGAATCCGTTCGCCGTTTCCGAGGTCGGCCACGCCGTCGTGACGGTAGAGCTCGCCGAACTGCACAAAATCGCGAGCCGACGCATAGACGTAGGACGACCCGACGAAGTCGCCTGCGCCGTCGAACTTCGGTTCGGCCGACGCCATGCCTGCCGGACCGAAGAGCCGAGCGGTGAGGAAAGCGCGCATAGCGGCCTCGCGCTTTGCTGGGTCGCCACCAGCTGATCCGTTGACAATGTCCCCAATGATGCGAGCGACGATGTTTGTCGTTCCTGACGAGTAGCTCCACTTCGTGCCAGGTTCATGAATTAGGGGTTGGCTTGCTGCGTATTCGGCGTGACTCGGTCCACTGTCGCCGAAGAGCATTTCGAGGCAGTTCGATGTCTCACCGTCGATGTAGTCCTCGATGAAGTGGAGGCCTGAGCGCATCTCGAGCAGCTGCAGCGTGGTGATCTCAGCCTTCGGCGTACCCGCCCATGCGTCAACCGGTGCCGGAGCGTCGATATCAAGAAGCCCGTCAGCGACCAGGATCCCGACCGCTGCGTGGGTGATCGACTTGGCCATGCTCCACGAGATCAGCGTCGAGCCTGCGTCGAGGTTCAATGACGGCTGAAAATCATTGGCAACTTGACTGCCATAACGTTCGGCGATTACCTCTCCATGCTGTTGAATCAGCAATGCGAGTGTCTGCCCCTCGCTCTCGGGGCGAGAGAACAAGGAGTCAACGAGCGAGGCGACTTCTGACATCTGCGCACCGTAGCTTGGAGCTTGGAGCTTGGAGCTTGAAGCTTGAAGCTTCGGAACAGATTGCCTCGCAGCCAACCGGAGCGTCAGACGAGGCGAGCGGAGAGGTCGACCAGGCCGGGGACGTCGTGGATGTCAACCTCAAGCAACGGCAACTCGATGATTGGGACATCACCTGCCAGCACCTCAAGTTCCGCGAGTTCAGCGCGCTCGGCCGCTGCGAGGCTGGTCAGTTCTTCATGCCAAGCAACATGATCGGCAAGGGGCCCTTCGTCGAGATCAGCGAGCAGCAAAGCATCATCGGCGTTGAGCAGCTTGGGCATCGGATGAACGAGGTTGACTACGAGACCAGCGAAAGGGAACTTTTTCTCATGCAACGCTTTGAGTAAATGTTTGGCTTCGCCGACTGCTTCAGACCGCGGGCTCGACACAACGACAAATGCGGTGTTGTCGTCTCGCAGCAGCGCGGAGACTTCCTGAGCTCGCTTACGGAGACCACTTTCGATGTTGGCGAGCGATCGAAAGAACCCAATGGTGTCCTCGACGATCTGCGGGCCGGCAAGTCGCTTCACGGCCCATAGGAACATTGAGGCAGCGGTGTCAGTAATTTTTGCGAAGGCCCGCTGGCCAGCAGTGAGAGCACGGTAAACCGGATGGCCGAGGAAGCCGACCAGACGGTCGGGGGCTTCGAGCAGGTCGATGGCGTGCCGGCTCGGCGGGGTATCGACAATGACTAGGTCCCACGCTCCACTTGTGTGTAGCTGGTGCAGCCGTTCGATGGCCATGTACTCCTGTGCACCTGACAGAGATCCAGATATTGCCTGGTAGACAGGGTTGTTGAGGACCGAATCAGCTTGTTTCTTGTTGCTTGACTGATCGTGGACGAGACGGTCAAACGTCTGCTTTGCATCAAGCATAAGCGCCCAGAGTTCGCCTTTGTTGGCGCCCGTGGTGACCCCAGGGACCTGGTGCGGCTCATCGGCTTCTGCATCGTCACCAAGCCCGAGTGCGTCTGCGAGACGGCGAGCAGGATCGACGGTGACCACGACAGTTCGTCGGCCCGCCCGTGCCGCAGCGACGCCCAGCGCAGCAGCTGTGGTCGTCTTGCCTACTCCTCCCGGGCCGCAGGTGAGCATCAGCTTGGCCTCAGTGACGGCGATTTCAAGCGGAGTCACTGCACCGCACCAATCGGGACAGCACTAGCAAGAGCGTCGGCAATGACCATCAGATCGACAGAGTCAAGTCGTGGCGTGGCAAGACGAGGCAGCGTGATGATCGGCTCCGTGCGGGCAGATACGAGTCGGTCTATTTGCTGGCGCTGTTGGACTAGTCGGCCCCGGCCAAACGTCGCAGCAGACTCAAGCGATTTCTTTGCAGCCGTCGACAGCTTGATCTTGTGCGAGCGTGCAGCCATTGCCGGTGACTTGTCGAGTCCAGGACGGTTAGGCCAGCATGCGTTGACCACAAGTGGCAGAAGGGAAATTCCTAAGTCATCACCGAGTTCGTTGGCCAGCTCAATCATTTCGGTGATTGGAGTCTCCTCAGGCAACGCAACGAGCAGCGCCATGCAGCGTCCAGGGTCAGCGAGCATCTCGCTCACTTCTCGGGCTTGGTCGAGGACAGGACCGGACTTCACGACGTCAGAGAGGCCCGAAGCCGATCCGAGGAAAGGTGCTGCGTGACCGGCAGGCGGAGCGTCAACAATGATGAGGTCAGCGGTTTTATTTCGTTCGAGTTCTTTGATCTTGCCCAGCACCAGCAAATGTTCAAGCCCGGGCGTCGCTGCGGCGATCATTGGGAGAGAGGCAGCCGAGGCAGCACGACGTAGCAGTCCTCCGACGCCCTTCAGCTCGAGGTAGTCGCTAAAGGCTTGCTCAGCGGGAATACTTCGGGCGCGAATCGTGCCGCCTTCAGGACCACCAACCTTACGTTGCAGAACCTGGTCGCGGTCATTGATCTCGCGGCCACCAAGCAGTTTGCCCATGCCCGGTCGACCGTCAACGGCTATGAACAGGACATCGGCGCCCTGCTGCGCTGCTGCAAGGGCGTGTGCGGCGGCGACGGTCGACGAGCCAACGCCGCCCTTACCGGCGACAACGACGACGCCGCTCTGCGTGAGCCAGTTCGTCATCGACAGATCGAGTTATCAACATCGGTCATTGATGTCACGGTATCTGCAGAATTTGCGTCGTTAGGCGTCCTTGGCCGACTCCGCGAACCGAGGCCCCGCTACACCGACGTGACTGGCTACTGGCCGGCCAACAGCCCGGCAGGCCAGGACTGCGGCATCGATGAGACCCTGAACTGAGCAGCCGGTGTCAACGCCCATGGCTTCAAGCGCATGGGCAACATCTTCGATAGCAACATTCCCGCTTGCGCCTGGAGCAAATGGACAGCCGCCAAGACCGCCAACAGCAGCATCAATGCGGTCGGCTCCGGCAGCTAGCGCTGCCAAACCGTTGGCGACTGCAAGCCCTCGCGTATCGTGCAGGTGGGCTCCGATTGACACATCAACAGCTGAGACGACTTGCTCGACCAAGAGCGTCACCTCGGGCGGCACGGCCACGCCGATTGTGTCGGCAAGTCCGATTGAAGACGCCCCCGCATCAACCGCCCTGCGCGCAACGTCAACCACGCGTGCTAGATCGATCTGTCGCTCATACGGGCACCCGAACGCCGTCGAGAGCGTCATCTCAATTACTGCCCCCTCATCGATCATTGGCGCAGCGAGAGCTTCGAACGCAGCAATAGAAATATCGGTGTCAGCACCTGCGTTGCGGCGGCTGTGGGTGTCGCTGACCGAAACGACGTATTGCAGATGCGTGAGGCCCGCTGCCATAGCGCGTTCTGCACCTCTACGGTTGAGCACGAGGCCCCAGCGCACAACTTCAGAGCCAGCTGTTTCGGCGCATAATTCTTCGGCGTCGGCCATGGCAGGTACACGGTCGGGGCGTACGAAGCTCGTGAGTTCAAGTTCGCGGACGCCGGCAGCGACCAGACTTTCGAAAAGTGCAAGTTTTGTTTCGGTCGGAACGGGAGTTTCGTCTTGGAGACCGTCACGCATCGACACGTCGCGCAGGATGATGCTGGAAGGTAAATCGTTCACTTCGACAGTCTTGCCGAATTTAATCACCTTGACCGCCCCGTATGAGCGAGCCTCTATGACGAGCTCTCAACAACTGCCGTTTGGCCCTATCGGATCAAAGTGGGTCAAATACGATTGAGCTGTGCGGCACCGTTCCGACCACGCGGCGACGCAGATTGACTCCCGAAACGTCATCACCTACTTCAGTCAACACCGACGAGGATTTCTATTGTTTTGTTCTCTGCGGCAGTGCTGGTTACAGCTTGCGGCTCTGACGCTGGGTATGACTTCGCCGAGGTCGAAGGAGACTCTTCCAGTATCTCAAGCACCGTTTATTCGTCACTAACTCGCAGTGACGTCAATTGCTCTGCGGCGGGCATCGGCGAGGGCTGATCAGAGGCCCGGGACCTGAACGCGTAACAATGGAGCCGTGAGCACTGGCACCTATGGCCCCTTGAGTGACGTCCGCGTCCTTGAACTCGGCAATTTCATTGCAGGACCATTCGCTGGCCAGTTGCTCGGCGACTACGGCGCCGAGGTGATCAAAATCGAGTCGCCTGACGGCGGGGACCCAATGCGCCGTTGGGGCGTCACTGTCGACAGCAGGAGCCTCTGGTGGCCCACCATTGCACGCAACAAGCAGTCCGTCGTTGCTGATCTTCGGGATGCCGAAGACCTCGCCATGGTTCGACAACTGTGCGCAGAATGCGATGTTGTGCTTGAGAACTTTCGGCCAGGGACGCTTGCCGAATTCGGTCTTGATTACTCGGCCATCGCAGCAACGAATCCGGGAGTGATCATCACTCACGTTTCAGGCTTTGGCCAAACTGGACCGCGTTCGCCAGAGGCTGGTTTCGGATCGATCGGCGAGGCCATCGGCGGTATCCGCCATACAACCGGTGATGCCGACCGGGCTCCAGCCCGCTGCGGAATCAGTCTCGGTGACTCTCTGGCAGCGCTGTTCGCCGTTATAGGCACATTGGCTGCGTTGCATGAGCGAGGAGCCAGCGGAAAAGGCCAGGAAGTCGACGTTGCGATCTACGAGGCAGTCGCTGCACTTATGGAGTCATCGATGGCCGATTACGACGTGGCTGGCGTGCTCCGGTCCAGATCGGGCGGGACGTTGCGGGGTGTGGCTCCAGCAAATGCGTACCCCACTCGGGACGACTCAGAGGTACTGATCGCCGCAAACGCGGATCCTGTGTTCGCCCGGCTATGCGCTGCGATGGGCCAACTCGAAATGGTCAGTGACCCAATGTGGTCAACTCATGGCGCCCGCGGCAAACGTGAGCATCAGCTTGACGGAATCATCGCTGACTGGACCAGAACGATCGACAGTGACGATCTGCTCAGCTTGTTGCATGAGCACAGCGTCCCAGCTGGTCGCGTCTACACCGCCGCCGACATGCTGACCGATGATCACTATCTCGCTCGTGAGATGGTGCAAAGGTTTACCTCGCGTGCAGGTATCGAAACCGCAATGTTGGGTGTTGTCCCAAAGTTCAGCCGAACCCCGGGATCAATCCGCGATGTGGGCCCGATTCTCGGCGAACACACAGACCGTTATCGTTGAGCGGTAACGGTTGAGCCGTATGAGCTTGAGAGATTCCGGACTAAAAGTCCTCGTCAAAGCTGACGTCGCCCTCAATGCCGGTCTGGTAGCTCGACACGGTGCGCTCGAAGAAGTTCGAGAGTCCCTGCACATCTTGAAGTTCCATGAAACTGAAAGGGTTTTTCGACCCGAACTCGGCGGCATATCCGAGGAGCGCGAGACGGGTGTCCGCCACGTACTGAAGATACTCTCGGGTATCTCCAAGGCTCATGCCCGGAACCCCGTCAGCGAGGACATCGGCGGCAAACTGGTGCTCGCACTCGACGGCATCACGCAACATTTCGCGGATATCAGCTTCGAGCTTGTCGTCGAACAGGTCCGGCTCTTCGTTGCGAACGGTGTTGACCACTTCGAGGGCGAAATTCATGTGGCATGACTCGTCACGAAACACCCAGTTGGTACCGTCGGCAAGCCCGTTGAGCAGGCCCTTCGAACGCAGGAAATAGACGTAAGCAAAAGCTGCAAAGAAGAACAGGCCTTCAATGCAGGTAGCGAAGCAGATCAGGTTCATCAGGAACTGCTTGCGCTGTTCCTTGGTCTCGATCACCTGGACGTCTTGAATTTGGTCCATCCACTTGAAGCAGAAGTCAGCCTTAGCCTTAATTGAAGGAATGTTCTCGACCGCAGCGAAAGCAGCTTCGCGCTCTTTCATGTCGGGGATGTAATTATCGAGAAGCGTCAAATAGAACTGAACATGCAAGGCCTCTTCGTACAACTGACGCGAGAGGTACATCCGCGCCTCTGGGCTGTTGACGTGGCTGTACAGGTTGAGCACCAGATTGTTTGAGACAATGGAATCGCCGGTTGCGAAAAACGCTACGAGGCGGCTGACCATGTGCTTCTCGGCCGGCATCAACTTGCGATCGAGGTCGACGAGGTCGTCTGAAAAATCGATCTCGTCAACAGTCCAGGTGTTCTTGATGGCGTCCTTATACATATCGAAGAACACCGGGTAACGCATCGGGCGCAGCGTCAGGTCGAATCCTGGATCGAGAATGTGTTTCGATCGCTCATTTAGCGTGTGGGTGGGTCCCGGCGCCTCAGCTGACAGGCCGTGGTGCTCGGAAGGGTCGGAGGTGATCGGGTCGATGAGTGCCATCAGGTGCATGCCTCACATGATTCTGGGTTCTCGAGGCTACATGCGAGTGCTTCCTCTTCAGTGAACGCCTTGGTGGGTTCCGGATCTTTTCCACCACTCGGACCGCTCGGCGGCGTTGTCGCGGCTCCAGCTGTGGTGGATTTGTTGATCTTTGTCGCTGGGCGACTGCGTAGATAGTAGGTGGTCTTTAGACCTGACTTCCATGCGTGAAGGTACATTGACGAGAGCTTGCCGATGGTTGGTGTCTCCATGAAGAGGTTCAGTGATTGGCTCTGGTCGATGAAAGCTCCCCTTTCGGCACCCATGTCGATCAGCTGGCGTTGCGGAATCTCCCAGGCCGTTCGGTAGACCTCTCGTAGTTCAACGGGGATGCGATCGACTTCTTGGACCGAGCCTTCGGCTTGCTTAATAGCGTTGATCATCTGCTCGTCCCAAAGACCGCGTTGCTGCAGCTCGGTGACGAGGTAACGATTGATTTGCATGAACTCACCCGACAGGGTTTCGCGCTTGAACAGGTTCGAGACCTGCGGCTCAATGCACTCGTAACAACCCGCAATTGATGCGATCGTGGCGGTGGGCGCAATAGCGATAAGTAAGCTGTTGCGCAGCCCGTGTTCTTTGACCCGACCACGCAGGGTGTCCCAGTCAAGCTCGGCCGGCGGGACGACTTTTACGCCGCTCTTGCGGCCGCCTTCGTCCCATAGGTCAAACTGCAATTCGCCTTGTGCGGCACGGGTGCCAGCAAACGATTGATGAGGGCCGCTCTCGGCGGCCAGTTCGGTCGAGGACCAAAGTGCATGGAAGTAAATATGTGCGCTAATCCGCTTGCTGAGTTCTCTTGCAGCGGGGGAATCGAACGGGAGGCCCTTCTTAAAAAAGACATCTTGTAGACCCATCATGCCGAGGCCAACGGGACGCCACTTGTTATTCGAGTATCCAGCCTCAGGCGTCGGGTAGTAGTTGATGTCGATAACTCGGTCAAGGAATGGCACGACCTGGCGGACGACACGGCCGAGGCGGTCGAAATCAAACTCGCCGTCGGCAGAGACGTAGCTACCAAGGTTAAGCGAGCCGAGATTGCAGACGGCGGTGTTTGCTTGGTCGGTGACTTCAAGGATCTCGGTGCACAGGTTGGAGAGATGCACCACTCGCGGCGTGCCATCGTCGTTGAGCGCACCAGTTTGGTTGCACTTTTCGTTCGATGCGTCCTTGAAGGTCATCCAGCCGTTGCCGGTCTGGGCGAGGGTGCGCATCATTTTCGAGTACAGCGTGCGCGCCGAAACCTGTCTCTCGTAGAGACCGGCCTCTTCGGCTGCGGTGTAAGCCCGCACGAAGTCTTCCCCGAATTTGTCGGTGAGGTCGGGGACCTTCTTCGGATCGAAGAGGCTCCACTGCCAGTCTTTCTCCACGCGTTCCATAAAGAGGTCTGGGACCCAGTTGGCGATGTTGAGATTGTGCGTACGACGAGCGTGGTCGCCGGTGTTGTCGCGCAGTTCAAGAAAGTCTTCGACATCGGCGTGCCATGACTCAAGGTAAACACATGCGGCTCCCTTGCGGCGGCCGCCTTGATTAACCGCAGCGACCGAGGAGTCCAAAGTCCGAAGCCATGGAACAATGCCGTTAGACAAGCCGTTGGTTCCCTGAATCAGGCTGTTCTTTGAGCGCACTCTGTGCCATGCGACTCCGATGCCACCAGCGAACTTCGAGAGCTTGGCAATATCGGTGTATCGCTTATAAATGCCTTCAAGGCTGTCTTCAGGTGAGTCGAGCAGATAGCAACTCGACATCTGACTATGAGTGGTTCCCGAGTTGAAAAGCGTTGGGCTTGACGGCAGGTAGCCGAGCGACGACATCAGGTCGTAGAACTTGACCGCAGCGTCGACGCCTCCGGGCATCTCCCCAGTTTCGGCGTCGCCAGCAACGAGGCCACAGGCGACGCGGAGCATAAAATACTGCGGAGTCTCAATTACGTCACGACGTTCAGGGTGACGCAGCAGATACCGATCGTAAACAGTTCGCAAACCGAAGAACTCAAACAAACGGTCACGATCGGAATTAATCGCCGCGTTCAACTCTGGAGCGTTTGCCTCGACGAACGCAAGCACTTCGTCGGAAACGATGCCTTGCTCATGGGCAATCTTGATCGATTCGGAGAACCACGGGATGTTTTGGTTACGAACTTCTTTGTCGATGACTGTGGCCAACAAGCGCGCTGCAAGCTTGGAATAGTTGGGCTCTTCGACAATAAGACCTGCTGCCGTCCGGATCGATAGGTTGTCAAGCTCTCCGGTACTGGATCCGTCAGCGAGTGCCGAGATAGTGCGGGTTGCAACCCGCATAGGGTCGACACCGAGCAACCCTTCCGAAGCTCGAGCGATTGCGTTGACGATTTTGTTCAGATCGACCGGTTCTAAGTGACCGTTGCGTTTCATTACCCGCATGCCGCCGCCAGTAGCCACAGGCGTCTCAGATGGCGCAGATTTCGCTGCGTCAGTCAACGTGGGCACCTGTTGGACGCCTTTTTCATCGTCGGCTGACTCATTCTTTGCTTTCCCAACATTGTCTTCAATCAGCGTCACCGGCAGCTCCATCTCGGTTCTTCATGTCATTTATTTTTGCGTTTTGCTTATTTTCTTAAGGCTTCTGGACTACTGATCACTACCACCAGATGTCGTGGCCCCATGTTTGAATTTCCCCTGCCTGACACCATATGTCGTGTCATCACACGTTGGCGGGTTGGTAAATACAACAGTGAAATTACGGGGGTGTCAACGGTAGCGAGGAGGAATCCACAATTTTTCGGCACCTAATCGCAAAGCCCCTGCTCAGGGGCTTGCGGCTTTGAAGAAATTCTGATCGCTCAGTCACGACTGCGACTCCAGTCGTGACCAAGCGCGCGATTCCGACCGCGCAGAGGCGCTAATTACGACACCGTCACGCTCGGCTTCGGCAGTCCAGAATGGTTCGACGTCGATCAGCTGCCCGTCGCCGAGCCGAACGTGGTTTTCACGAAACTCGAGCGTGGTTCTCCACCCCACCCGCTCCAAAGCTTGCCGGTCCAACTGTCGCAGCGTTGAACGATGCCAACGCCTCCGCGGTGCCGACGTTGTCCTAGAGATCAAGGGGCGGGCCATTCCTCCACTCTGCGCCCTAGTGGCTGTGGGTAACAAGACCCACAACCATGTGTTTTTCGTGTGACTTACTGCCCAAATCCTGTGAGGGAGGCTGTGCACGGCATCAGGTCGGCTGTGGAAATTCCGGCCACCAACCCGCACCCCAATCAAAGGTCAGAAACAAATTCCCGGCGAACGTCAAAGGCCAAGACGACAGCAGAGTCGATGACGTCGATCGAATCGAGTTCCCTCAAAACGTGGATCGATCAGAATGTCAGCGATTGCGATATCCGCCAGCCCTTCAACTTCGTCACGGCCACAGTCAAAGAATGCGATGAGTTGGTCTACCTCGCCATCTCCCTCGGATTGGAGAAATCGGTCTCCCTCGGATTGGAGAAATCGGTATCGGTGTTGTCTGAGCACGTCGAGTCATTCTTATTGCACGCCTGATGAACTGCTCGTGCATACCGGTGCGATCAATGCGCCCGCTGCAACGATCGCGACGATTTGCTTGCGAGCGATGTGACGCCGAGCCGTAACCATGCTTCGAAGGTACCGCTGCCATTTACAAGGATCGGCTTCAGTGAGGGGCCAATCCGGCTGTTTTACCGTTTCGCTGCAAGTGCTTCAGCCGATCCACTTGCGAGTGAACAGAGGCGCCGGGCCCGAAGCAATGGCCACAGCTTCGATCGGGTTGGTGGCCCGCTGCGCTAGGCCACCATGCTCGGGTTTCATGAATCCAGCAGACACAGCGCCATCGATAAAGTCGAACAGCGAAGCGAAGAAACTCTGCCCATTTACCTCCACGTCAAGAAAAACAATCGGTGCCGCAACAATCCCAAGCTGATTCCACGTCAGCACCTCGAATGCCTCTTCATACGTGCCGAAACCACCCGGCAAGACGACAACGCCATCAGAGAGCTGCGCCATCTGCGCTTTGCGGGCGTGCATGTCGGGCAGAACCTCGAGGTTTGTGAGATTGATGTGGCCAACCTCGAGAGCAAGAAGTTGCTCGGTAATCACTCCGGTGACCTCTGCGCCTCCTTCCAGAACCGAATTAGCCACGACGCCCATTAATCCGACGTCACCTCCGCCGTATACGAGGTCATGGTTGGATGCAGCGATAGCTGCACCTAGCTCAACAGCGGCAGCTCGGTAACGCGGATCGTTACCGCTACTCGAACCACAAAAGACACAAATGTTTGACACGAGTCACATCGTGGCAGCATCGCACAGATTCACTTCACTTGGTAACCCATAGGTACTGTTTCCATTATGGGAATCGCCGCTCCAGACCTGCCCGCTTGCGCTGATGCCATCGATCTTGCTGATCGGGTGGTGGGCAAAGCTGTTCGCCACTTGTCGGCACTTGACGGTGGCGCCGACACCCACCAGGTGTTGGCCTACGAGATCGCTCACGCCGCTTCTGCAGTCGCCACCGCCAAGTCGTTGATCGACTACGGCAACAAAGGCGAGACCGAAGCAAAGATCTGCTGCGCGTTCGCCGCTGACATGCTCCATGACATTGCTGGCAAGGTGCTTGGTCGCGAAGACGACTGGGGGGTCGACCGCGATCCGCTCGCCAACGCTCACGCTTTCATCACCCAGTTCCGTGCTGCGGAGTTTTTAGCGTCGCTTGCCGACCAGTCCAGCCCAAGTCACCTGTCAAGTGACATGGAGATGGTGGCTGACACCTTCGATGCGTTCGCCCAAAACGTCATCGCCCCCCACGCAGAGCACGTCCATCGCACCAACGCTGACGTACCTGAAGAAATCATTACCGGCATGGCCGAACTCGGAGCGTTCGGCCTCAGCGTGCCCACCGAGTACGGCGGCTACTCCGAGGGCGGCGACGAGGAGTACATCGCCATGGTCGCGGCGACCGAGGCGCTGTCGAAGGCGAGCCTGGGTATAGGGGGTTCACTCATCACACGCCCGGAGATCCTGACTCGAGCCCTAGTCAAAGGCGGAACAGAGGAGCAGAAACACAAATGGCTGCCGCTCCTAGCGACTGCCGAAGTGATGCCAGCCGTTGCAGTGACCGAGCCGGACTACGGCTCCGATGTCGCAGGCATCAAGGTAATGGCCACTCGGGCCGAAGGCCCCAGCGGCGAAGCCGGCTGGGTTATCAACGGCGTCAAAACGTGGTGCACGTTCGGCGCCCGCGCGGACGCATTAACTTTGCTGGCTCGCACCGACCCTGACCGATCAAAAACCCATCGCGGACTCTCGCTCTTCGTCGTTCCGAAGCCTCGCGGCGACGCCCACGGATTCGAACTCACCCAAGACATTGACGGCAAGCCGACCGGTGGCAAAATGGAAGGCCGCCCGATCGACACGATCGGCTATCGCGGCATGCATTCCTATGAAATTGCCCTCGAGGATTGGTGGGTGCCAGCCGAGAATCAGATCGGAATGGACGACGGTCTCGGTAAGGGCTTTTACTACCAGATGGCCGGTTTCGAGAACGGCCGGTTGCAGACAGCGGCCCGGGCCGTCGGAGTCATGCAGGCCGCCTATGAGCTCGGCCTCGACTACGCCGAGAACCGCACGGTGTTCGGTGAGCCGATCTTTGATTACCAGCTGATCCGCGCCAAACTCGGACGGATCGCTGTTCTCACTCAGGCCGGTCGCCAGTTCAGCTATGCAGTCGCAACGCTCATGGCCAAAGGCCAAGGCCAGATGGAAGCTTCGATGGTCAAGGCGTATGTCTGCAAAGCGGCCGAGTGGGTCACTCGCGAGTCGATGCAAATCCACGGAGGTATGGGCTACGCCGAGGAATACGAAGTAAGTCGTCTTTTCGTTGATGCTCGAGTGTTGAGCATCTTCGAAGGCGCTGACGAAACCCTGTGTCTTAAGGTTATCGCCCGCCAACTCATCGCTAACAGCGAGGCCTGACCCGATAACAGCTCCCCTCACTCGGCGACAGCCTCCAGCGGCAGGCCGTATGGACTCGCCACTGCGATGTAAGGCTCGGCGTCGCCCGCCCATTCCATAGACATAATTTGTGCTGCACTCCGTCGTCCGCTGAACGCCCGAAGCAGATCAAACGGCGACCCCACCAAAACTGCCGCCGGTTCCCCATCGCCTGATTGCCAAACCTGCTTACCCGCAACGACCCGCACCACAGGAAGCCCGGCAAGGTTGGCACGTTCGCAGAAAAACGGCCCATACCGTTCGAGACCCATTCGTACCGCTGCCGTGTCGCGGGCACCTCGTTGTCCCAACGCAAAAAGAATGTCGTGGTAGTGGGTGACCAGGTCCGCCCCAGCGCGCATCGGCATCACAGGGTTGGCCTCACCGAGTGCGTCGAACCCGGGCGCTAGCGCCCACCATTCGTCACAGATCTGATCCAACGTCTTGGCTGCCCGACTGCTGACTTGGCTCGCAGTCCAACTGTCTGCGCCGATATCAGCGAGGTTGTCCGAGAGGATGTCATCGACAATGCCGACCACGTGCGCAAACACATCTCGGATCCTCCATGCCGGCGACTGCGGGACCTTCAGTTCACTTTCGACAGCCGTCAGGCTGCGTCCGACAGCGATCATCTCCGTTCGGAGATCTGCGTAGACCTCGGTATTCGGTGGCCGATTCATCATGTCGGCGAGTATCGCAGCGAGGACGATGGCGCGTAGCTTCGGACAACGATGCCACCTCGGTGACTAGACAAAAATGAGATAAACATCTCTTTGCCCTCCCCGCTCCGAACACTCTGTGTGATGAATTTCGAGTTCGATCCGAAACGCAGCAAATCAACAAATCACGCCCAACATCGCCGCACGTCACGCTCAGCGCAGCGTGCGATCGGCACCATTGGCCTACTACTGTTGATCACCGCCTGCGGAGGTGATGACCCCGCGTCATCGGTGCAGGCCACCACCACACTCCCCGCTACCACCACCGCGCCGAGCATTGCATTAGATCCGGCGCCCTTGAACGAGTCCCCCGTGATCAAGTCCGAGCCGGCAGAGTCGACGCCAGAAATCACGCTCGCATCGCCGGTCGAACTGCCGTCTATTTCGTGTCGCCGCCTAACCGACTTCGTTAACGGCCAAGGCTGGGGCATCGTCAACGATGGCGTTATGGGCGGCCGCTCCAACGGCACCGTCAAGTTTGTCGACTCCGCAATGCTGTTTACAGGCGATGTCGTGACCGCGGGCGGCGGCTTCACATCAGTGCGCCTACCGTTGGCCGGCGATGAGCTCACCGGCTCCGAGTCACTAGTGCTGCGTGTTCGAGCAGATGAACGAACCTACGGAATGACGCTGGCAGACAGCGCGCAAGCTGGCCGCCGAGCAATCTCGCACGGAGCTGACATAACTACCGATGGACCGACGGATACCAACGGATGGCAGATAGTCGATCTTTCATATGCCGAGCTGCAGCCATCGATTTTCGGCCAATCCCTCGATGCGCCGCCGTTTGACCCAGACCTCGCTATCGAAATCGGCATCATCATCTCTGACGGCGTTGACGGACCATTTACCCTCGAGGTTGACTGGATCGACGCCTGCCGACGCCAGTAGACGCACATCAGACCCTCACTTCGATCCCTGGTAGCGCGCGTCTGAAAAACTTAAGATCTGCCTCGTAATTCGACGGTAGTGGGCTGAACGCCACTGGGAATGACCTGAATCCAAGTGGCCTTCGACGACGGTCGGCTTCTCGCAAGTTGGCTCGTTTCATCGGTACGGTCATGGCATGGAGAGTGATAACTCGATCGAATCAGGCACGTCCTTGATGCACCGGCTTCGGCGCCCGTCGTTTTTAGTTCTCGTTTTGCTGGCGTTGGGGCTTGTAGCTGCTTTTTGGATCGCTACCGCCGTTGTTGATTTCGTCGCCGATATCAACTTTGAGACGCTTGACCGTCCGTACGTTCTTGTGGCTTTCTTTGTGATGGTGGACGCCGTGATTCCGATTTTTCCAAGCGAATCACTACTCAACACAGGCTCGATTCTGGCGATGCGTGAAGGCTCGCCCATCGAAATTTGGAAATTGATTGTAGCTGGATCGATCGGAGCCATATTTGGCGATTCGCTCTTGTATTGGATTTCGCGGACAGCTCTCCGCAACTTCATGTCGAAGCGCGTAGACCTCGCCACGCAAAACGAGAAAGTCGCTGAGGCAGTCACGGTCATGAGCGGTCAGGCACCGCTGCTCATCGTCTTCGGCCGGTTCATCCCCGGTGTCCGGTTCGTAGTCGGTGCAACTATGGGGATCACCCGACACCCCTATCCCAACTTCTTGCTCTGGGACGTCGTCGGCAGCGTCGTCTGGGCCTCTTTTGCCTGTATTTCCTCAGCAGCGATTTCTACGGCTCTTGGCGGACAACCATTGGTGTCGATCATTATTTCTGCGATTGCGACAACCGCACTGCTAGGGGTGCTTTACAAGAGGATGAAGCAGAGTTTGCAGGATCTTCGCAAGAGCGACAACGAAGCGACGCTGGGATCGGACGGGTGAATTTCTTGTCTCTGTCACTCCGGTCAATTCAAGTCGCGTTGGCCCGGGGTGTTTCAGTTTTGCGAACTGCGATTGACTTCTTCTTGGAAGATAGAGCTCGTCGCCTCAGCGCCAGCCTTGCGTATTACACCCTTTTTGCGTTCGTACCTACTCTGTTGCTGGCACTTGCTATCGCTGCAGCGTTCGTGGGCAAGGACGCAGCAGCTGGCGAGCTTGACGAACAGCTGACGGCTGTCTTGGGCCCCGAGGCAGCAAACCAAATTCAGTCAGCGATCGCAGCTCTCTGGGACAGCGGCCAGAGTTGGAACTTTGCACTCTTCGGAATTGGCGTCGTCATTTTCTCAGCCTCGATTCTGTTCGTCGCCTGGCGCGACATCCTTGAGCTTGTCTGGAACGTGCCGTACGAGTCTGGATTACGTCGAACCGTGGCGACCAGGGCAATTGGGGCGTTGGTACCGATCATTGCAGGGCTCCTGCTCACGTTCACAATGATCTTGCAGACCGCCGTGACGTTTGTTCAGGAACTGGTTTGGACTGACGCTCTCCTTGCTGCTGCACTCCGAACCGCTGGCGCCGCCACCCAGGCTGTGTTGGGTGTACTGACTCTCGGCTTGCTGTACCGATATTCAGTTCGGTCCGGTCGACCTACTTGGCGTCAGGTACTGCCCCCTTGCGTGTTCGTCTCCGTGGTATTCGCCGTCGGATTCTGGGGCTATGGGATCTACTTGCGAACCGTCGGCACCTCAAGTGTCACCGGTGCGGCAAGCAGTGTTGTCCTCGGCCTCGTTGTTGTGTACTACGCAGCGCAGAGCCTTCTTTTAGGTGCCGAGTTGATCAAGGTACGTCGATCGGCCTCTGATGAGGAGATCCGATACACGCCCTTCACGTAGCCAGATACCCGCAAGTGTCGACACCAGGGTGTTGTTTGCAATGGAGCCCTTCTTTCAGACTCGATAGGCCCTACGAGTACCGCATCTGCTTGAGGCACGACTTCAGAAGATTGCTTGGTTAGTGCCTTGACTCAAGGCGTCTTGGGGTTCAGTCAGCTTGAGCCATATCAGCCTGGCGGCACTGACCGCGGCTGCGAGACGTTTTCAGGTGAGCTCGGCGGGACCGGCATCGCTGAGGGAATAGCAGTCGTGGTCGACGTCGTCGAAGTGGGCGTGGTTTGAGTCACCGTCGTGGTTGCTGCCATTCCCGATTGCAGCATTTCCTGTCGAATGCGCTCGGCCTCATATGCGGCCTCTTCGTTGTGCTGCTGACGTTCGATCAGCTTGACCTTGTGGTCTAGCCACTGAATTGCGGCGTGCACGAGGAGGCCAATAATCCCGTAGATGATCATGGCAAACAACACAGATGTATCAAAGATTGACTCAACCTGGTTGCCGTTTGTCGTTCCCAACTCGATTGGGGTGAAGATGCCGCGAAACGGCTCCATGGTCCGGTCGAGGTTTCGATAGGCCCACTGAACAAACCCAGACGACGGGTTGGCGCCAAGTAGCAGTAAGAAGAAGCCGATCGCCAAGATCACCTCGACGAACAAGATGTAGACGTACACGACGTACCCGATGAAGCGAGCAATCATCGCTGTGACACGGCCGGTCGATCGCATCACGTGCGGCTCTGGTTCTTCCGGCGGATTTCCGTACTGGGTTACGGGTGGGATGTTGCTCATCTTGAAGACTCCTTGTTCCGTGTCCAAATTTTTGGCTCGGTGCGCCAGCATTTATGCATTGACTGCTGTTGGACCTAGTTAAGTGTATGCCGCACCAAATGGGCTGTTCGTGGATATGCGCACCGCTCCCCGGCACCTCAAAAATCGTGTCTAGCGGAAGACCGGTCCGAGGTCACCAATGTCGAAGGTCGACGGCCCAGCGGTCAACCACGCTGTCCCCATCAACAAGCCACATCTGTTGGTGCTTGGCGATTGTTGGGTCGACATGAGCGGGTTGGAGACGAACACGGTCCCCGACCTCCCAATCGTTGATGTTCGTCGGCGACAGCGTGATGTGCTCGTCAGAGAGGAAGAAGACGTCACCGTGTTCCCATCTCGGATTGCCGTGGTCCATCGCCATCGACTTGATGCCTGCATCCGCAGTGATCCACCCTTGCATATTGACCGAGATCACAGTCGCAACGACATTGAGCGCAAGCTCAAAGGGCAGGCCAAGCTTGCAGTAATCAGTGTCCATCAGCGTGTAGCTCCCTGCTTGAATCTCCGTACACCAGGTATTTGTTAGACAGGTGCCCGTACCTCCACCCGACACAATGTCGCCACCGACGTCGGCAGACGCCTGGAGTAGCACTTCCATCGAGGCGCTGACCTTGTCGGCCTTCTCCTTGGGGTCCCTGACCATCATGAGGTGCCCCTCGTATCCCATGACGCCGCGCACCTCCAGTCCGGCGTTGCGCGCTCGATCAGCGAGTCGGCCAGCGTCTGCCGAGTCGATGCCGCAGCGAGGCAAGCCGACATTGACGTCGATGAGTACCGACCGGAGGCGCCCAGCGATGGCGGCGTCGAGCGTTGCATTGGAGTCAACAGCGACGGTGATGTTCGCCCGATCCGCCAGCGCTCCGAGGCGGGCAACATCAAGTGACTCATTTGCCAGCAGCAAGTCTTCGCCAAGTCCGGCAGCGACCATTCCTTCAACCTCGCGGGGTGTCGCACAGCAGAATCCCAGGTGACCGTCATCAGCTAGCAGTTGCGCAAGCGCCGTGGCCTTGAATGCCTTCACGTGCG
Source organism: uncultured Ilumatobacter sp. (assembly GCA_938091165.1). Lineage (GTDB taxonomy): Bacteria > Actinomycetota > Acidimicrobiia > Acidimicrobiales > Ilumatobacteraceae > Ilumatobacter_A. Next base: position 39,739 of record CALKNK010000030.1, read on the forward strand.
GACGGAGCCTGTCCCCTGGCAGTAACGCATCCATCGCAAGGCGATTTGCGTTAAACGTTGGGCGGTCGATCACCAAAGCTGGGGTTGGGAGGTCGCCGATCGTGGCTGGTTCACTCTCAGTCATCTGACGATTCCTATCCGCAAAGTTCGTCTGCGATGACGCCAACGGATCTAATCCGCTCGAAATCGGCTCCGGCATGGTCGCCGTGCGGGTCGATCAAGATCGGGTGTAGGCCTGCCGCCGTGGACGATCGAATATCCATAGCCACACTGTCGCCGATGTAGGCAACGCGGCTTCGCTTGAAGTTGGGAAAATACGGCATCGCGTAGTCAAAAATAGTCGGATCGGGTTTTGCGACTCCGACCACGTGGCTGTCGACGATGCAGCGCACCGATACGAACGGGCCTTCGCCGACCTGGCAGACCGAGCGATTGAGGGACCCTTCCACTTGGCCACTGGCATTCGACACCACACCTATTGGAACACCGGCAGCCGCTAGGCGACGCAAAGCCACCTGAGTCTCAGGGATCGGCCACCGCCATAGGTCCGGCGTACGCGTTCGGTTCAGGACGTCAGCGGCTTCACTGCGATCGGCACTGCGGACACCGACAGCCGAAACGTAGGCGGCATCGTACACAAGCCACTCGTCTTCCAATGATCCCTCGCGCGACTTGTCACGCATACCGGCGTAGTGCGCACGACGATGCACCTCAATCGAGGCATCGCCACCGTAGAAGTCGAGCAACGGCGCCAAGACCGTCGGATCAGGCAAGACGAGCACGCCACCGGCATCAAACAGTACGGCGTCAAACCGTGGGGTGTTCGTAGCCATCAGCGGTCGTTTGTTTCGACGGGTACCGGCCGGCCACTCATCCGCTGCCGAGTTCGACGAGTCGATCCAGGCTGATGCCACACGTTTCAAACACGTCAAGCATTGCAGCGACGTCACCGCTCTGTACAGCCGGATCTGAGAAGTCAAGGTTGGCTGCGATACAGCTTGACTCCTCATTAGTTAGACCGATCGATTCGAACTGTGCGATGAGTTGGTCGCGCAAGGTGCCACTCGCCGGGTCAAAATCGCTCAGGCTGACTTCATCTTCGCTCAGGTCATTGTCACTGCTGGCTGAATCGTCACTGCCGAACGAGCGGCCACACTCGTTCTGTGAGTAGGCATCGATTCGATCAGCGGCGGCATCGCGATTCGATTCCAACTCAGAGTCAGCCAGGAAGGACAGGTCAGCATCGGCGATCTCGAAGCTGGCCGAGGCAAATGCGTCAATCAACTGCTGCGTGCCGTCCGCGATCGTTTTGGCATCCTCTGCGATCTCTGGCGGTGCCTCTTTTGGCAACCGTTTCAAGAACTCTTCAACCTTTTTCAACCCGAGCTCGGTCTCGACCGGGTCGACGCCGAGTGAGTCGAAGATCTCATCGACGACGTCGGACTCGGCGACGAATTTGCACCACGACTCAGCTGTAGCTCCGCTATTTTTATCGCCACCGCACGCGCTCACAACGAGTGCTACCGAGGCGACGCTCAATGCGAGACCCGATCGAGCAGAAGTGTGACGTCCAATGGCCATGGAAAGAACGGTAGCTGTCAGCTGCGTGGGCCTGCCGTCAATTAGCCAAGGTGGTCGTGGAGAAACGCCGTTACCGTCGGCCAGACCTCCGCCGCTAGGTCAGGATCCTGCGTACCCAGGGCATTGTGCGGAGCCATGAACGCGTGGCCCGAGCCTTTGTGCACTGTGATCGATGCGTTCTTTCCAAGTGCTTGAAGCTCATTGTGAAGATGCATCGCAGCGGCGGGCGGAAAAAAGTCGTCGTTTTCTGCCATGTGGCCCTGGATCGCCGCTTCGATCTTGGAATAGTCCGGCTGGTCGTCACCCTGCGGGAAGCCGTAGAACGGTACCGCTGCTTTGACCTTGTCGGGCCGGAGCGCAGCGAGCACAAACGTAAGTAATCCACCCATACAGAACCCCATGACACCGATTCCATCGCCGGTGGTTGCCTCGTGATTGGCGAGATAGTCGACCGCACCGCTCATGTCGCGTCCGGCACGCTCAGACGGTAACGAGTTCATCAACTCTGCAGCCTTGTCCATCTCCGTATGTCCGGCGAGCTCACCGTGGTAAAGGTCAGGAGCAAGAGCTACGAAGCCAGCCGTCGCCAGGCGATCTGTCATCTCCTTGATACCGGAGTCGAGGCCCCACCATTCCTGCACCACGATGACACCAGGGCCGGTGCCGGACTGTGGCATAGCGAGGTACCCGCCTGCGTTGTTGCCATTGCTTCGAAATTCGATGATCTCGGCCATGTACGAAAACGTAGACCAACGGCGGCCGGCCGGCGGTAGGCGCAGCGATCAACAGCACCCTGCGCTGCATCACCTTGTCGATCACTGACGCGCTAACGCCTGTTCCTTTAGAGCAGGGATGATGTGCTCGCCGTATTGAGTAAGCGTTTGGTCTTTGCCGTCGTGTTGCAAGTAGATCGCGAACTGATCAACGCCGAGGGCCTGCAACGCAGAAAGCCGTTCCAGCTGAGCCTCAACCGGTCCGAGGATGCAGAACCGGTCGACGATCTCGTCGGGCACGAACGCCGTATGCGTGTTACCCGACTGACCGTGTTGGTTGTAGTCGTACGCTTTGCGTCCCTTGATGTAGTCGGTGAGCGCCGACGGCACCGACGACGATTCGCCGTAACGGGCGACGATGTCGGCGACGTGGTTGCCGACCATGCCACCAAACCATCGACACTGATCACGCATGTAAGCCAGGTCGGTGTTCGGCCCGACATAGGCCGGGGCCGCCACACAGATTGTGATGTCGTCAGGGTCACGATCGGCGTCGGTTGCAGCGGTGCGGACCGCATCGATCGTCCATTCAGCAACCGATAGGTCAGCGAGCTGCAAGATGAACCCATCGCATGTTTCGCCGATCAGCTTGAGCGCTTTGGGACCATAACCAGCACCCCACACTTCGAGGCTGCTCTTTGCGGCCCAAGGCAACGTGATCGTCGAGCCGTTGTAGTCGACGCTGCGACCGCAGGCAAGTTCGCGAATCACGTTGATCGAGTCACGCATTGTTGCCAGAGTTGTCGGCTTACCGTTGGTGACGCGGACCGCCGAGTCGCCCCGACCGATTCCACAGATCGTTCGATTGCCGTACATCTCATTGAGCGTTGCGTAGGTCGATGCAGTCACAGTCCAATCGCGCGTCGCCGGGTTTGTGACCATCGGCCCGACAACGACATTACGCGTCTCGTTGAGGATCTGGGAGTAAATGACGTACGGCTCTTCCCAGAGAATGTGCGAGTCAAAGGTCCAGACATGGCTGAAGCCATATGTCTCTGCACGCTTGGCGAGGTCGATGACACGCGCCGCTGGCGGTGTGGTCTGCAGTACGACTCCGATGTCCATGTTGTGGTCCCGTTTCAGTGGATGTACTGGTTCAGGCTGCGCTTGACAAATTGACCGTGACCCTTGACGCCAAGGTAGGTGTCGTTCGCCACGACCACGCGGCCACGTGAAATCACCGTGTCGACCTTGCCGTCAACTTCGAAGCCCTCGAAGGACGAGTGATCCATCGCCATATGGTGTTTATTGTTGATGCCAATTTTGGTTTTTGTATTTGGATCCCACACCAGAACGTCTGCGTCAGCACCTGGCTCGAGCACGCCTTTCTTCTCGAGGCCGAACATGCGCGCCGGGGTGGTACAGCAGGTTTCGACCCAGCGTTCGAGGGTCATCTCCCCCATCACCACTCCCTGATAGATCATCTCCATTCGGTGCTCCACGCCGCCCATACCATTCGGGATCTTTGAGAAGTCCCCGAGGCCGAGTTCCTTCTGGTCCTTCATACAAAACGGGCAGTGGTCGGTCGACACCACGGCCAACTCGTTCATCCGCAGGCCCTTCCAAAGATCCTTTTGGTGATGTTCGTGCTTCGAACGCAGCGGCGTTGAACACACCCATTTCGCTCCTTCGAACCCCGGCTGAGCGAGGTGGTCTTCGATCGAGAGGTAAAGGTACTGCGGGCAGGTTTCCGCAAACACGTTGAGGCCCATGTGCTGAGCGCGCGACACTTCTTCGAGGGCCTCGGACGCCGACATGTGCACGATGTAAAGCGGAACATTGCCGGCGACACGAGCGAGCTTGATCGCACGGTGTGTCGCCTCTGACTCGAGTTCCTCAGGCCTGGTATACGAGTGATACTTCGGATCGCTGTCACCACGGGCCAGCGACTGAGCGACAAGCACGTCGATCGCAATGCCGTTTTCAGCGTGCATCATCATCAAGGCACCCGATTCAGATGCGTTCTGCATTGCACGCAGGATCTTGCCATCGTCCGAGTAGAAGACACCCGGGTAGGCCATGAACATCTTAAAGCTCGTAATACCTTCATTTTCGACGAGGTATGTCATTGCCTGGAGCGATTCTTCGTTAACGTCGCCAATGATCTGGTGAAAGGCGTAGTCAACGTGGCATTCGCCAGCGGCTTCCACGTGTCGCTCAGCGAGGGCCTCTCGCACGTCAAGCCCAACTGTTTGCGATGCAAAGTCGATGATGGTGGTGACGCCGCCCCAAGCAGCCGCTCGCGACCCGGTATCAAAGTCATCAGCAGACACCGTGCCACCGAAGGGCAGCGACATATGGACGTGGGCATCAACGCCACCAGGCACCACGTATTTTCCGGTTGCGTCGATCGCAACGTCAGGTGTGATGCCGTATGCCGCGGCGTGCCCTGGAGCAAGTATCGCAGCGATCGATTCGCCGTCGATCAACACATCGGCTTCGCGTCGACCTATCGCAGAGACGACCGTGCCGCCATAAATCAGTGTGGTCACCATAGTCAGACCCCTCTCAGCCTTCCACCAGTTCGCCGTATGCCTCAGGGCGACGGTCGCGGTAAAATTGCCAGCCGTCGCGGACCTCGCGAATCAGGTCGAGGTCAAGTTCACGGACGATCAATTCAGGATCATGAGGACTGCCTTTGTCACCGACGTACTCGCCGCGCGGCCCGATGAAGTAGCTCTGTCCGTAGAAGTCATTCTCACCGAGCGGCTCGATGCCCACACGGTTGATCGCGCCGACGTAGTACATATTCGCCACCGCTGCTGCCGGCTGCTCAATCGACCAGAGGTATTCACTGAGGCCCCGGTGAGTCGCTGACGGGTTGAAGACAATCTCAGCTCCGTTTAGCCCAAGTGCCCGCCACCCCTCCGGGAAGTGACGGTCATAACAGATGTACACACCGACCTTGCCAACAGCGGTGTCAAAGATTGGATACCCCCCGTTGCCCGGCTTGAAGTAGAACTTTTCCCAGAATCCTGTCACCTGCGGAATGTGCTGCTTACGGTATTTACCCAGGTACGTACCATCGGCATCAACGACCGCCGCTGTGTTGTAATAAACACCAGGTTGTTCGATTTCGTACATCGGCAGGACCATCACCATGTTGAGTTCCTTGGCAAGCGCCTGAAAGCGCCTCGTGGTTGGCCCATCAGGTATGTACTCGGTGTACTCGTAGTACTCAGCATCCTGCACCTGGCAGAAGTACGGTCCGTAAAAGAGCTCCTGAAAACAGATGATCTGGGCGCCCTGCGTTGCTGCTTCCCTTGCCGCTGCTTCGTGCTTAAGGATCATCGACTCTTTGTCGCCTGACCAGTCTGTCTGGAGAAGTGCGGCTTTCACGATATTTGCCATGTCCGGACACTAAGCGACATATCGGACATCGGGCAATGGTCAAGAGCTGTTCACCCTCCGAAGTCGGCGTTCCCCGACATAAACAATTTTACCTAACATGAGCTCCGTCGTTGTCTCAATGGAACTTCAGGGGCCTTAAGAGCAGCACACCGAAATCCTTCCGGCGCAAGCATGTTGGACCTTCGAATTGTCGGTCCCGTGGGACATCAAGAACAACATTGCATCGCACCTCGGTAATCCGTAATTCGTAATCCGTAATCAGGTGGCGCCCCTGGGCTATCCCCAGCCTCCATCTGCCGCTATTCAGGACAAGAATCAATCGTCGATCACCACGATTCCAGGGTTCACATCCGAAAGTTCAGATACTTCGAAAGCCTGGGGCTTTTCTGATGCCTTCGATAGCGCGCCGGCCGGGATCGTCAGTTCAGATGGCGACCCCAAGAAGTTGTGCAGACGCATCACAACCTCAGGTCACACGCTTGCGTCGCTCCAGAGGAGCAAACGCTAGACGACCTCTCAGCAGCAGTAACTATTGGCGCTCGATGCCGGTGAGCGCGATGACAAGTCGATTCTCCTCGCGAGAAGCTTCAAGGTTTACGTCGCCAATGATTCGCCATTCGTCATTCCCCTCGGGGTCGTGAATGGTCTGGCTGACCCTTCCCCCCAGCGGATCGAAGTCGAAACGGCTCGAGTTTCGGGCATCACCGTCAATTTCGATCGCGTCATAGTCATCCCAGTAGGGCGCCATCAACTTGCGGGCGTTCAGACCCTCGACTGAACCTCTCGGACGTTCCTGGCGAGCCAGTTGCTCAACCCAACGGAATGCTGCGTTGCGAACCAGCGTACGAAACGCCCGAGCATCAGTAGTGATCGTGACCTCGCCCGGGATCTCTTGTGACGGTGGACGGACCTCCCCGTCAACTTCTCCGTGCTCATCCGGGTTCTGAAGTCGCTCCCACTCGTCCAACAAGCTCGAGTCAACCTGGCGTACGAGCGTGCCAAGCCAGTGTGCTATCTCATCAAGTTCCTCGTTCATCGTTTCGGCGGGAACGTTCTGAGTGATGCCCTTGAATACATCCGACAGATAGCGCAAAAGAACACCCTCACTCTGCTTCAGTCCATAATGACTCGTGTACTCACCGAACGTCATCGACCGTTCGAACATGTCTCGTGCGATCGATTTTGGCTTGACGGTGTTTCCCCCAACCCAAGGGTGCTTGGCGCGGAACTCATTGAAGTCTGCGTAAATCCAGTCCTTCATCGGCCGGGGTGGCTCAACCTTGCCCAGACGCTCCATACGCTCCTCGTACTCGACGCCTGACGACTTCATCTCGGCCATTAACTCATCTTTGGCCTTGCGAAGCTGAGCGTTAACCACTACCCCCGGGCTCTCCTGCACTGCCTCAATGATGGTCAGCACTGCGATCGCCCGCTGCATCTCGCCCTTCGTCTCGGCGGCGACGAAGCGCACCGTTGACTCCGCCTCGCCCGACTCTGTACGTTCGGCGACTCGATCGAAGCCAGCAGTTGCGTTGTTCTCCTTTACCTCTATCTCGGCTGTTTCGTTCGTCGCATCTGCATCGGTGATGACATCCAGAACTAGGCCAGACAGGGCTGCGAACGGACTGTCGTTGGCCGGGGTTTCGTGCTCAACCAATTTGTTACGTTCTCGCTCACGTCGATCGTTGCGTTGCTCGTGTGACTGTTCTTCCACTTCGAACTCACGATCAAGATGTTCAATTGCATCGAGCGCCCACAGCGACAGCGGTTGGTGTAGCGCAAACTCGTCTTGCAAGTCGAAGTCGACACGTACTCGGCGGCCGTACTTGTCGGATTCATCGGGGAACTCAAGGAGACCAGCGTCAACGAGCGAGCGATAGATAGAAATCGACCGCCGAATGTGATGGCGCTGATTCTTACGTGGTTCGTGGTTGTCGGTCATCAATGTTCGGACGGCGCGACAGCCGTCGCCGGGTCGATCTAGCAGACTCATCACCATCTGGTGGTTGACCACGAAGCTCGACGTCAATGGCTCAGGGTCACCTTCGACCAGCTTGGTAAAGGTGTTTTTGTCCCAGTGGGCGTAGCCACGTTCAGGAGCCTTCTTTTTAACGAGCTTCTTTTTTTTCTTTGCGTCCTCTGCTGCCTTTTGCAGCATTTGTTGATTTATCACGACGTGTTCGGGGGCTTGGGCCCAGACGTCCCCGCTGTCGTCGAAGCCGCGTCTGCCCGCCCGCCCAGCGATCTGCTGGAACTCGCGCACGCGCAGGAGTCGAGTGTTGGCGCCGTCATATTTGCAAAGCTGAGTGAATAGCACCGACCGAATCGGCACGTTGACGCCGACACCAAGTGTGTCGGTGCCGCAGATGATTTTGAGAAGCCCTGCCTGAGCTAGCCGCTCTACGAGCAGCCGATACTTCGGGAGGAGGCCGGCGTGATGCACACCCACTCCTCCGACAAGAAAGCGTCGCAGGCCTTTACCAAACGGCGAATCGAATCGGAATCCGCCGATCAGATCCTTGATCTGTTGCTTCTCATCTTTGCTCAGCGGGTCGAGGCTTAGGTAGCTCTGCGCCGCCTCGGTTGCCTCGCGCTGGGTGAAGTGCACAAGATAAATCGGTGCCCTGCCGGACTCGAGGAGCGCTTCGATCGACTGATGCAGTGTCGACGTTCGGTACTCGAAATGCAGCGGAACTGGTCGCTGTGTCGACTTGACCAGCGCCGTGTCTCGACCGGTTCGCCGAGATAGCTCATCTTCAAAGAATCGGGTATTGCCGAGCGTCGCTGACATCAGCAGAAACTGGCAGTGCGGAAGTTCGAGGATTGGTAACTGCCAGGCCCAGCCACGTTGTGGATCGGCGTAAAAGTGGAACTCGTCCGAAATCACGATGTCAACGTCCGTGCGGTCACCGTCGCGCAACGCCCAGTTCGCAAGGATTTCAGCGGTGCAGCAAATAATTGGAGCGTCGGGGTTGATGGACCCGTCGCCGGTGATCATTCCCACACGCTCTGGTCCGAACTGCCGACACAACTCAAAGAACTTCTCGCTGACCAGTGCCTTGATGGGGGCGGTGTACACGCTGCGCTGATCACGCCCTAGGCCGACGAAATGAGCGGCGACCGCCACGAGTGACTTGCCTGACCCGGTCGGCGTATTGAGGATCACGTTGCTACCGGCAATCAGTTCAAACGCAGCTTCTTCCTGCGCCGGGTACATCTCGATACCCTGCCCAGCTGTCCAATTGGTGAAGCCATCAAGCAACGCTGACTCGTCGGGAGCAGGCGGCAAATGCTTCAGGATGGGTGGTAGGTCGCTCATGAGGTGCCCATAGTCTGCACGCATGCCGACGTTTCGCAGCGCCTGGAACTGGGTGTTCGGAAAGCACCTACCCGATCCGCCGAATCCTGACAAGACCGTCGAAGCCGGATGGGTCCCGGTCTGGCAGGGCCCGATGCTCACCGAACTACTGAAAAACGAAGGCGTCCCGGCGGTCTGGGTAGAGGATTTCAATCTCAACATGGGCGTCTACAACCGGGAGGCAATGGCGCGGATCTTCGTCACCGAAGACCGCAAAGCAGAGGCCGAAGCGATCATCGAAGATTTCACCGGCACCTCGCCACGTCACCGCAAACTATGACGAGACCGATTTGCTGTCTGCATTCGCCTTTGGAGGATTGGGTCTCGAAAATCTCGATGTCAACGATGCTGGCGACGGTGTGGCTGGAGAACGGGGCAGCGCGGTGTCGGGCGGGGCCTACATGGCGCTTTGGCGGAGTAGTTCGTAGGCCACGGGACACTCAGGCCGGATGGCCGGTGGACCCATAGGTGCGCGGCCGTGCGGGCCGATGACATCGGTGACCATCGTGGCGGGGACTATTTCGACGTCCATCTCCCAGGCGTCAACTCGGTACTCTCCGCCAGGATCAATGATCGCCTCGTGCCGCTGAACCATGTGATCAACGAAGGCCGAGGGCAGCCGACACCCAACACCTGCAACGAGCCACACTGGCGTGCCCCACGCATGCGCTGAAGCAGCGATAGTCGACGAACCAATTGGGGCTACGATTCGATCCGAATCACACGCCAATGCCTCGATCAATACAACATCAGCAGCACAAACTGCTGCTCCCGCAGTACCAGCATCTACTCGATCATTGTCGACGTCGTATCGGTCTAGCTTGCGGACGAACTCGGTGGCCGAGTGCCCGGCGTCGAGCGCAAGCACCCGAATGTCACCTCGACGGATGAGACCATCGCCTGCAACATCAGGAGACCCAATTGTCACGATGGTGGCGTCATCAGGAAGCGCAGCTGCAAGCTCAGCACCCGTGCGATCTTTACGGATTTGCTCTGCCAGCTCCCACACCGCTTCAAACGGCTCAGACGAAGTCGAGGCATTTGCACAGAGCCACCAAAGCGCCCCTGTGAACGGATGTCGTTCAACGATGCGTCGGCACGCAACCACGACGCCTGACGGGTCAAGATGAAGCGAACCGAGTGCATGGGCGGTCTCCTCTACAAGCGCGGTCGCATTGACACCCTGGGCCCGGGCGACGTAACGAAGGTGCTCGATTGGGTGCATCATTGCTGACGGTACCCGAGACCGCGCCAATGGTTGCGGTCCATGCCTCCTAACTCGCTACGCTCTCGGCCGTGGCCGTCCCCACTGTGCAGCAGCTTCCAACCGAACTGAATCTCACCCCGCTCGTAGCCGACGGCCGAGAATGGGGGCTGGGACAGTCCCGGCCAATCATGGACTGGCTGACCACGTTCCACCTTGCCTCCGTGGTGCTTGATCCGTACACCAACGAAAGCTCGTGGATCCTCCGCTCGGCGACTCGAATTCTCGAGCAATTCCGCAGCTCACACGCCAGAATCAACTTCATCGTGACCGCCGGAGCCGAAGATGCCCGAGCGTTTCTCGGGCCACTCACCGAGGAGTACCTAGTGTTCTGCGACCCCGATCGCTCCGCTGTCAAGGCGATGGGCCTCACCGAACTTCCGGCGTTCGTCTTCACTCGCGTTGACGGCGCCGTTGCGGCAAAGACGGAAGGCTGGCAGCCCAAAGAGTGGGAGGCGGTCGCTGACGCCATCGCCGACGTGACGTCGTGGACCTCGCTCGACATTCCTGGTGCCGGCGATCCCGGGCCATTCAGCGGCTCGCCCGCTTTGGGCTGATCCGCTCAGTGCCACATGGCCGACCAGCCGGCCGTCCCCGACCTGCCTGACCTTCCGGTCGTCGAGGCGCTCGATGCACTGCGCGCTGCGCTGATCGACGGCACCACCGCCGTCCTCGTCGCCCCGCCGGGCGCAGGCAAGACCACGGTGGTCCCGCTGGCACTGCTCGACCAGCCGTGGCTCGGTGACCAACGCATTGTCATGCTTGAGCCGCGCCGGCTTGCGACACGCGCCGCGGCGCGGCGCATGTCGACGACGACACGCACCCCAATCGGTGCACTGGTCGGCTATCAGACCCGCGACGAACGCGAGATCACATCGACCACCCGCATCGAGGTCGTGACCGAGGGAGTGCTCACGCGCCGTCTGCAGAATGACCCGGAACTCCCGGGCGTCGGAGCGGTGATCTTCGACGAGGTCCACGAAAGAAATCTCACCACCGACATCGGGCTTGCGCTCACACTCGACAGCGCTGCACAGCTCCGCCCCGACCTCCGCATCATCGCAATGTCGGCAACCCCAGACACCGAAGGCCTCGCCCGCCTCCTTGACGGCCCGGTCATCAGCAGTGAAGGTCGCACCTACCCGATCGACGTGCGTTGGCTATCCCGCTCGCCGGGTCGAAGCAACAGCGCGCCGAAGAAGGGCCGACCACGACCCAAGCAGCAGCGCGGCCCCGACCGCATTGAGCCAGACGTCGTGGCCGCCGTGCTCCAGGCGCTGAGCGACGATGAGGGCGATGTCTTGGTCTTCCTGCCCGGTATCGGGGAGATCCGACGGACTGAACAGATGCTGCAGGACACGCTCGGGCCCAACATCGACGTCTACCCACTCGCCGGTGCTCTCACGCTCGCGGAGCAAGATCAGGCACTGGCGCCGTCGCCGCCTGGCCGACGACGCGTGGTGCTGTCGACCGACATTGCCGAGACTTCACTCACCGTCGACGGCGTCCGCATCGTGATCGACAGCGGCCTTGCCCGCGAGCCACGATTCGACCCTCGATCGGGAATGACGCGGCTCACTACCGTGGCGACGAGCCGTGCCTCGGCCGAGCAACGAGCGGGACGGGCGGGGCGCACCGAACCCGGTACCGCCTATCGGCTCTGGGGCAAGCTCGAACACGGCACGCGAACCCGCCACCGGTCACCCGAAATCCTGCAAGCTGACTTGGCTGGCTTCGCCCTTGAACTGGCCGCTTGGGGCGCCCCTGACGATCTGCAATTCATCGATCCCCCTCCCGCTGGGGCCCTTGCGCAGGCGCGTGACCTGCTGACCAACCTGTACGCGCTCGACCAGGACGATCAGACCATCACTCCGCTTGGGCGCAAGATGCTTGGTCTCCCCGTCCACCCGCGACTGGCCAGGATGATCGCCGTCGATCAGAGTCCACTCGCCTGTGCCATTGCCGCGCTGGTCGACGAACGCGACATCTTTCGGGGACGACCCGATGACGTGCCGACCGACCTTGCGCTGCGCGTTGGCGTGATCTCGGGGGCGCGCGGACACGACCTCGCTGACCGGGGTGCCGTGCACCGGCTCCGCGACCGTGCCGCCGACCTGGCCCGCCGGGCGCACCTGCCGTTCGATCGTGGCGCCCTTGATCCTGACCGCGCTGGCGCCGTGCTCCTGCTCGCATACCCAGATCGCCTTGCCACGCTCCGTCGCGGTGCCCAGTACCAATTGCGAGGCGGCAGCACCGCCTTTCTCCCCGCCAAGGACTCCCTCGCCGACGAGCAATTCATCGTTGCTGCTGATCTCGACGGAAAACGCGATAACGCGCGTATTCGCCTGGCAGCTGCAGTTGATGCCGACGACGTGATCGCCAATTTCGGCCCCGACGTCATTGAGCAACGCACCATCACGTGGAATACAGACCGCAACGACCTCAGTGAGACCATCGAGCGTCGCCTCGAATCGATCCGGCTGGGCAGCCACACCGACCGCCCAGCCGCCGGGGAGGCCACAACTGCAGCGCTCCTCGATCGGGTCCGAGTAACCAAGCTCCGCGTGCTCGGCTGGACGTCAACAGCAATCAGCCTGCGCGAGCGCGTGACGTTTCTCAACGCCAACGTCGGTGATCCCTGGCCGGACTGGTCTGTTGCCAGCTTGCTCGGTTCGCTCGACACGTGGCTCGGGCCGTACCTGCTTGGCGCACGGGGACGGTCTGATCTCGAACAACTCGATCTCACGACCGTACTTCGGTCACAGCTACCTTGGCCTGAGGGCGCGCAACTCGACGATCTAGCGCCCGCCGCGCTCGCGCTACCGACCGGCCGGACCGCACCGATCGATTATTCGGGCGATCAGCCAACCGCCTCGGTGCGCGTGCAGGATCTGTTCGGCACCACCGTCCACCCGCATGCAGGAGGCCGGCCGATTCGCCTCGAACTACTGTCGCCGGCGGACCGGCCTATTCAGGTCACCGCTGACCTTCCCGGTTTTTGGGCAGGTTCCTGGACTGAGGTCCGCAAGGAAATGGCCGGGCGTTACCCCAAGCATCGTTGGCCAGACGACCCAGCCGGCGCAGCCCCGAAGCGGATGAAGGATCGTTGAGTGACCGTTGCCGGGCTCCCGCTGCTCGTGGCCATCGCGTGCGCGCTCGTCGTGTATGTCGGTACGACGGTGCAAGCGTCGCTCGGGATTGGCTTGGGGATGCTGTCATCTCCGGTTCTGGCACTCGCCGACACCGACTTCATTCCCGTAGCTATTATCATTTCGGTCATTCCGCTGTCGGGTTCGGTGGCCTGGTCCGAACGCAAGCACGTCGACCGACGCGGAGCGGCACTGCTATTGATCGGTCGGATCCCCGGCGTGGTCATCGCCGTTCTCGTCGTTGCCCGCTTCAGCGATACCGCGCTGGGATTGTTGGTCTCCGGCTCGGTCATCGCAGCCGTCGTTGTTTCAGCCGTTGGCCGCAAATTCGTTGCAGGGCGTGCCACGCTGCTCGTTGCCGGCGGCGCGTCAGGCTTCATGGCCACCGCAACGGGCGTTGGCGGTCCACCGGTCGCGCTGACGTATCAGCACGACACTCCCGAGACAATGCGCTCCACGATTTCGATATTCTTCGCCGTCGGCGCACTGATGTCTTTGGTCGGCCTAGTGCTGGCTGGCGAGGTAAGTCAGCGGTCTCTTGAGTTGACCGCCGTTTTGATTCCGTCGGTGGTGCTCGGCATCATGACGGCTAAGCGGGTGAAGCATCGGCTCAACGCTGACGTGGTCCGTCCGGCCATCCTTGCGCTCTGTCTGCTGAGCGCCACCGCGCTCTTGGTCCGAACGCTTGCCTGAACGCCGTCCGTTTGCGCACTCGCCGTGCGGCCGTGGCACAGTGTGACTATGGGCTCATCCCAACAAACCTTCAACTCATCCAGGCAAGTGTTTGTCATCCTCGCCGGACTCGCAATTGTGGCTGCTTCGTGCGCTGGGTTAGACGAAAACGCGGCGGTGACAACGCCGTCGACCGATACCCCAGTTGTCACCGAAGCACCAGTTGCCACCGACACCCCAGTTGCCACCGAAGCACCAGTTCTCACCGAAGCACCACTTGTCACCGAAGCACCGGCTGTCGTTACAACCCCGGACGAGATCGAGCCCGCCGAAAACCTTGACCTTGACCTCGCGTACGGCGACTACGAGGTAGGGGTTCAGACAATCACCGTCACCGATACCTCAGGAGGCGATCGGGATCTGACGGTTGATGTGTGGTTTCCGCTCGCCGACGGCACAAGCGATGGCGCTGCTGCTCACCGGTACACCCTGTTTCCTGACACGTACTACGAGTCGCCGTTCGCATTAGCTGTCGGACCTGAGTCGATTGCATCGAATGGCCCCTTTCCTTTGGTGATCTACTCGCACGGCTCAGGTGGGTTGCGCTACATCCATTCCAGCTACACCGAGGCCTTGGCAAGCAACGGCTACATCGTTGCTGCACCTGACCACACCGGCAACACCGCCGTTGATCGCCTTCTCGGCTCCGAAGTGGACGGTACAGAGACTGCCATTAACCGCCCAAACGATGTCCAGCGTGTCATCAACGCCTTCCTTGATCCTGAGAGCACGGAAACAGTCGACTTTGTGGCCAGCGTCAATCCCGGACAGATTGCCGTCACTGGACACTCGTTCGGTGGTTTCACCGCCTACGCGATGGCGTCGGGGTTCTCCAACGAGTTTGGTGAGTTCATCGCGGACGAGCGCGTCGGCGCAATCATCACGCTCGCACCGGCAACGAGAGCACTCAACGACGACGAACTGCTCTCAATCAGAATTCCTGCGCTTGTGATGGCTGGCACCAACGACGTCACCACACCGATTGACCCGAACGTCACGCGCCCCTGGAATCAGTCAGCAAGTTCACCGTCGTATCGCGTCGATCTCGCCGCTGCTGAGCACGAGACCTTCACCGACTTGTGCGCCTATCAGGCCTTCCTTCCAACGCTGTCCAATGCCCTGCAAGTGGTGATCGACACGATAACCGAACGAGACGAAGCAGGCTGCGGCCCCGAGGACATGCCGATCGAACGGGCCCAGGCAATCACTAACACCTTTGCCGTGGCATTCCTCAACGAGACATTCAAGGGCGGCGAAATGATCAAAACCGACGAGGTAGACCAGCAGTCCGACCTCGTCTTTAAAGCCGAGTAAGTCTTCCAGGCCGAGTAATAAGCTCACGTTTATGGCTGACGCTGACTTCGATTACACCGAAATGTTTCCGGTTGGTCCCGACGAGACAAACTACCGTCTGGTTTCGACGGATGGTGTCTCGACTTTCGAGACACCCGAAGGAACTTTCCTCAAGGTCGATCCAGAAGCAATTCGCAAGCTCACGGCTGAGGCAATGCACGACATTGCGCACTTCTTACGCACCAGCCATCTCGAACAGCTGCGCAAGATTCTTGATGACCCGGAGGCCTCCGACAACGACAGATTCGTTGCCCTTGATCTTTTGAAGAACGCTGCCATCGCAGCCGGTGGCGTGCTGCCGATGTGCCAAGACACCGGCACAGCAATTGTCAAGGGCAAGAAGGGAGAATACGTATTCACCGGCGGCGGCGACGAAGAGCAGATCGCCCGAGGTATCGCCGACACCTATCTCACCACCAACCTCCGGTACAGCCAGATGGCGCCGCTCGACATGTACACCGAAAAGAACACCGGCACGAATCTCCCAGCAGAGATCAAGATCAATGCAGTCGATGGCGAGGCGTACAAGTTCCTCTTCATGGCCAAAGGTGGAGGCTCGGCCAACAAGAGTTTTCTGTTCCAAGAGACCAAGGCCCTGCTGAACGAAGCCACGTTGTTGCCGTGGATCTTCGACAAGATCCAGGCGATCGGCACCTCCGCATGCCCGCCTTATCACCTTGCGATAGTCATCGGTGGCACGTCTGCTGAGATCGCCGTCGAGACTGCCAAGCTCGCCAGTGCCCATTACCTTGACGGCCTTCCCGCCGCCGGTTCGTCGACCGGCCACGCGTTCCGCGACCTAGACCTCGAAGCAAAGGTCTTGGAGCTTGCTCAGAGCACCGGAGTAGGGGCTCAATTCGGCGGCAAGTACTTCTGCCACGACGTCCGCATCGTTCGCCTCCCCCGACATGGCGCGTCGTGCCCTGTCGGCATGGCGGTGTCGTGCTCAGCGGACCGCCAAGCAAAGGGCAAGATTACTGCAGATGGTCTTTTCCTCGAGCAGCTCGAGACCGACCCGGCGCGCTTCCTACCAGCCGTTGGATCCGAGGATCTACTCAACGCCGAGCCGGTGCACATCAACCTCAACCTGCCGATGGACCAGATCCGTGCCACGCTCGCTGAACTACCGGTTACCACCCAAGTCATGCTGACCGGCCCGATGATCGTGGCGCGTGATATCGCTCACGCCAAGATCAAGGAGCGTCTCGATGCCGGTGAAGAGATGCCACAGTCCTGGAAGGACCATGCGGTGTACTACGCCGGTCCCGCCAAAACCCCTGAAGGCTACGCGTCGGGTTCCTTCGGCCCGACAACGGCTGGGCGTATGGATTCCTACGTTCCAGAGTTCCAAGCAGCTCACGGGTCCATGGTGATGCTTGCGAAGGGCAACCGTTCACAACAGGTCACTGACTCCTGCAGAGATAACGGCGGGTTTTACCTCGGCTCTATTGGCGGGCCGGCGGCCCGACTGGCGATGGACAACATTCGAAAAGTTGAGGTACTGGAGTACCCCGAGTTGGGTATGGAGGCCATCTGGAAGATCGAAGTAGAAAACTTTCCAGCTTTCATCGTCGTCGATGACAAAGGCAACGACTTCTACGCCAAGGTGCGGTCGGAAGCCTCGATGCCTGTCTCGCTACGCTAAACCGGCAGGCTGCGAGCACCTCAGCCGATATCGCCAACTCTGCGCCGACCTTCTCGATTTCAATGAAGACATCGATGCTCGGCAAATGGTCGAGTTGTTAGCGAGGGTCGGCTTGGTAGCTCCACTGATAGCGACAATGGCAACAACCACTGCCCCGGAATCAGCCGATCAATGAGGTGATCGCTTCACGGGTGGCCCTAGCTTCGTCGGAATTGCTAGGGAACTCAACTGCTGCGAACTCGGTTACGCCGAGGTCGGCCAGGGTGCTGATGCGCTCAGTTACCTCGGAGGCCGTGCCGGTAATTGCAATGTCCTCTGGCCCCGCTGCGCCTTCTCGGTCAAGCATCGCCCGGTATGACGGCAATGAGCCGTATATCTCGAAGACCTTCGCCGCTCGTTCTTTCGCTCCAGCGAAGTCGGACGTAACACATACGGGCAAAGCAGCGACGACTCGGGGTGTTGGGCGCCCAGCTGCTTCGGCAGCCGCATTGATCGTCGGCACGATGTAGTTGCCGAGCGTCTGAGGGCCGGTGCACCAGGTGATCGTGCCGGCCGCCATTTCGGCGGCGATTTTAAGCATCTGTGGTCCAAGTGCGGCAACGACAGTGTCGAATGGTTGCGCCCCTTTGGCGTCGATGGCCCCATAGGAGGTGTAGTCCTCGCCTGAATAACTGACCGGTTGGCCTTGCGAGAGCGGCCCAAGAATGCTGAGGTAGTCGCGGATATGGCGGATCGGCTTTTCGTAGCTCATCCCCATCATGTTTTCGATGACGACCTTGTGGCTGAGTCCAATACCGAGCGTGAGGCGACCTTCTGATGCTGCGCTAACGGTGAGCGCCTGCTGGGCGATCGCCATCGGGTGGCGTGGGTATGTCGGGACGACGGACGTACCAAGTTTGATGCTCGGTACTTCGCGTCCAACGACGGCAAGCGTGGTGAGAGCATCGTGGCCGAAGATGTTGGGCGCCCAGTATGAGGCGTAACCGTCGTCTTTTGCCTGACGGGCCTCGGCGACAACGGCGTCGATCGTGCCTTCGTTGAGTGTTCCTCCGAAAAAACCAATTTGCATGCCTTTATGGCTAGCTCATTGATACAAGGTCGAGCCAGCTCTCGGAGTAGTGATCCACGTCACCGTCAGGCATCAGCAGCACTTTGGTCGGTTGGAGTTCGCGCACAAAGTCTTCGTCATGGCTGACAAGGATGATCGCGCCGGGCCATGCAACGAGAGCTGCAGCAACAGCATCACGCGACGGCGGGTCCAGGTTGTTGGTCGGCTCGTCCAGCAGCAGAACGTTGTTGCGGCCGACCATCAGCATCGATAGCGCCAGCTTTGTTTTTTCTCCACCTGACAAGGTGCCAGCGTCCTGGAACACCTTCTCTCCTGAGAGGCCGAACATGCCGAGCAGTCCGCGGAGTTGCGTTTCGCCTAGTTCAAGGTCAGCCGGTACGGCTCGACGAATGTTGTCGAGCAGGGATTCGTGGACCATCAGGTTGTCGTGTTCCTGGGCGTAATAGCCAGCGTGTACTTGGTATCCCCAATTGAAGTCGCCGAGGCTCGCCTGGGTCTCCCCAGCAAGAATCCGCAGCAGGCTTGTCTTGCCAGCACCATTGAGTCCAAGCACAAGTAGGCGTTCTGCTTTGCCGAGATCAAAATTGATGTCTTCGAAAATTGATGGGCCTCCGTACCCCTTGCACAATCCGGTTGCGGTGATCACGGTGTTGCCGCATTTGGGCGGCGGCGGAAAGCGAACACTCATCGTCTTGGTCAACTGGGGCCCGCGCACGCGATCAGCCTCAAGGCGAGCAATGCGTTTCTCCACGCTGTGCGCCATCGCCGCCTTCGTGGCCTTGGCGCCGAAGCGATCGACGACGGTTTGAAGCCGGTCAATCTCCTTAGCCTGCAGCGTTGCTTTCTTAGCGAGGCGGACCTCATCGTCAGCACGAGCGCGCTTGTACTGGGTATAGGTGCCTTTGTATTCGAAGATCTCACCAACGGCGGTCTCGGAGGCACGGTCCAGGTGAATGACGCGGGTGATCGCCTCGTCGAGCAGTTCGAGGTCGTGACTGATGACGAGCAGCGCTCCTTTGTACTGACGTAGAAAGCCGAGCAGCCATTCCTTGGCATCAACATCGAGGTGATTGGTCGGCTCGTCGAGGCAGAGCACGTCGGATCCGGCGAACAAAATTCGGGCGAGCTCGACCCGGCGGCGCTCGCCACCGGACAACGTGCTGATCGGCTGGTCCAGCCGTTCGTCGGGGATGCCCAGGCCGGCGGCCATAGCCCTTGCTTCGCTTTCGGCGCCGTAACCCCCGTTGGTGCGGAACGACTCCTCGGCGTTGATATACCGAGCGACGTTGCGCTCATTCGGATTCTCCTCCATGGTGATGCGCAGCTTCTCTATCTTGACCATCTCGTCGTCGATGCCCCGTCCTGAGAGCACGTGCGTCACGCACGATCGACCATCGAGTGCCGAGTCGATCTTCGGATCCTGCGGCAGATATCCGAAGCCGCCCTTACGCAGAACGTTGCCGGTCTTTGGTTCAGTAGCCCCGCCCAGCACCTTAAACATTGAGGTCTTTCCCGCACCGTTGCGGCCGACGATTCCAACCTTGTCGCGTGGCATCACGGTGAAGCTTGCGGAGTCGACCAGTAGTCGCCCTCCCACTTCCACCGAAATTGCCTGAGCTTGCAGCATGGCCCCTAGGTTAGGAGCGCTCGGGGAGCTACGGTCCGATCTCATCGAGACGTCGATGTCGCCTCGGACACGCCCCCTTAAAGTTACTCGGGCGTTTTACGCCCCGCTTCCGAGTAGTGAACGACCACTACTCCTCGGCACAGCCGCTGTCAGTCCGCCTGCCTGCGTTGCCTTTGCTGTAGCCGCAGCAATCCCCGTGGCTGCCAGCAAGCCAGAACCCGGCGGGGCAAGTGGACTCCACGCCCGGTTTGGTTATTCTTTGGTGGGCGAAGTCCCGACTGCGGTCTAATTCAAGTGACGCAACAGCTGCTCCGCAGCAATGTGACATAAGCATCGTCGTTCAATCTTTTCGTCCCGATAGTGCTCGCAATAAAGACTTGAGGGTGTGCGTCGCAATTAGGAACAAGTCACCCACCTGGGTAATGGCGTTACGTTTGAGCTCCTATGTTGCCGCTGGAACTGCGCGAGCCGTCTTCACGACTGCCCGGATCTTTAAGAGCGCCGGACTCATGCGCAGGGCTAACAGCGACCGGCAATCAGCAATCAGCTCAAACTGATCACGGCGTCTCCGGAGCAGCCGTCGGCGCGACAGTCGTCGGCGCATCAGTCGTCGGCGCATCAGTCGTCGGCGCATCAGTCGTCGGCGCATCAGTCGTCGGCGCATCAGTCGTCGGCGCATCAGTCGTCGGCGCATCAGTCGTCGGCGCAT
>CALKNK010000031.1 GCA_938091165.1 uncultured Ilumatobacter sp.
AGCGAAGAAGGTGCCAGCGAAG
Organism: uncultured Ilumatobacter sp.; assembly: GCA_938091165.1. Classification (GTDB taxonomy): domain Bacteria; phylum Actinomycetota; class Acidimicrobiia; order Acidimicrobiales; family Ilumatobacteraceae; genus Ilumatobacter_A. The sequence continues at coordinate 23 of CALKNK010000031.1, forward strand.
AAGGTGCCGGCGAAGAAGGTGCCAGCGAAGAAGGTGCCGGCAAAGAAGGTGCCGGCAAAGAAGGTGCCAGCGAAGAAGGTGCCAGCGAAGAAGGTGCCGGCAAAGGAGGTGCCGGCAAAGAAGGTGCCGGCGAAGAAGGTGCCGGCGAAGAAGGTGCCAGCGAAGAAGGTGCCAGCAAAAATGCCCGCCGAGAAAAAAGCCAAAACGAAAAAGGAATCCTGACGATGCGTATTGTCACCTGGAACGTCAACTCGTTGCGCGCCCGACAGGAACGCGTTGAGGCATGGCTAGCAGAAGTCCGACCCGACGTCCTCTTAATTCAGGAGACGAAGCTCGCCGATGACGCTTTCCCTACGCTTGCCTTTGAAGCAATGGGGTATACGTGCGCCCACCACGGCCAAGGCCAATGGAACGGAGTCGCCATCCTGTCGAAGGTCGGCCTCACCGACGTGGTGTCGAATTTCGCAGACGGAATCGAACCCGACCCTGACGCGCGTATCATCACCGCCACTTGCGGCGGTGTCCGGGTCGCCAGCGTCTACGTGCCCAACGGCCGTTCGCTTGACGACGACCACTACAGCTACAAGCTCGACTGGCTCCACCGCCTAAAGCAGCACCTCGACGCAGACGCCTCCCCGGACCAAGACATCATCATCGGCGGCGACTACAACATTGCTCCCGACGACCGAGACGTGCCTGACCCCGCGAAGCTTGAAGGCGCGACGCACGTCAGCCAAGCAGAGCGGGATCGCCTGACTGAACTTGAGGCATGGGGACTCTCCGATGCCTTTCGCCATTTTCATAACGGCGACAAGATGTACTCCTGGTGGGACTACCGAGGCGGGGACTTTCATCAGGGTCGTGGAATGCGGATCGACCTGTTGTTGTGCAGTTCCTCAATTATCAAACGCGCCAACTGGTGCATCGTTGACCGCAACGCTCGCAAGGGTAAGTCGCCGAGCGATCACGCACCCGTAATGGTCGATATCGACTGACTAACGAGCGGGAGAATCTGATCTGCCAAACGCGCAGCCATGATGGGACCGAACGAGGTAATGGCTTCCAACTCGGCCACAGTCGTCGGCTTACTACTAGCGATCGAGTTGAGGTCGCGGTCGCTGCACAGCTGCGACGGCAGAACATCTGCTTTGCGAGCTGATTCGTTGCGCCATGTACGGAGCGCAGACAGCGTCAGGTCAACCTGCGCCCGCCGTTTTCTGTGAAGCTCACGTGGCAGGGGAGCAGCCGCAGGCTCGGCAAAGTCAAGATCCACCACGAATGGACTCGGCGTACGGGCATACCCGCCACGACGTTGCGACCGAGTGAGCACCAAGCGCTCAGATGCCCGCGTAACTGCGACATACAGCAAACGAGCCTCCTCGGCCTTGGCCTCCTTGGTAGTTGCTGACTTATGCGGGACCAAACTTGACTCGACACCCGTGACGAACACGGTGTGCCACTCGCGGCCCTTCGCTGCGTGGAATGACAGCAGATCGACGCCACCATCTGAGTCGTCATCAAATGGATTGGTCATTGCAACCCAGGCCCTGAATCCGGCACCATCACCGAGTTGCTGATCGCGTAGGTAGTCAAGCAGCGCCGCCGCCACCCGCCGCTCAGCTTCGAGGCCTTCCAGAGTCTTGTCAGCGCGAGCCTCCGCCCGCCTATCTCCCTCACTGTTGGCAAGCGCCTGCTCGGCGCGAGAAGCCACCAGCGCGTCATGGGCGTCGAGAGTGTCGTGGGCCCAGGCACGCAGCAAAGACGCCGAACCGAGTGTTGTGACCTGCCGGACAGCGGCCTGGAGCGGTGAACCGGCCGCCGTAGCTGACCGCCGAACCGAAATGCCGTGCGCTTCGAGCGCCTGCGCGAAGCTGGCAAGCTGAGCGTTGGTTCTCGCAAGCACGGCTACCTCCCCAGCACGAATAAGATTGGGATCGATTCGAAGCATCTCGTTGGCAGCGTGGCGTACCTCAGCGGCCTCGTCAGAGCCCACAAATTGCTCAACCGGCACGCCATCTCCTCGATGTGAAAAGAGTTGGTTTGGTTGATTGGCAACCGCTAACACTTGGACGCCAGCCCGAACGATCTGTGGAGTACACCGGTGGTTGAGCGGAAGGCGGACGACTTCGACACCAGGAAACCGGATCTCGACATCGATGAGTAGGGCCGGATCTGCACCGTTAAACCCGTAAATCGCTTGAGCTGGATCACCGACAAGAAACAGGTCGTCGCGATCGGTGCGCAGCAGGTCGACAAGGCGATGTTGGAGCGGATTAAGGTCCTGAGCTTCGTCGATGAGCAGGTGTCGGAAACGCCACCGCAAAGTGTCGGCAAATTCGCGGTCGTATTCCATGTCGCGGATGACGAGGCCGAGCACATCATCAAAGTCGATGACGCCCCGCTTGCGTTTCATGCGTTCAAAGTCGCCGAACACGGCGGCTACTCGCTCGACACCGACGTGTGGCTTGCGGCCCTCGCGGCGCGCTGTTGCGGAGTAACGGTCGGCATTTACGCCTCGTGCCGTCGCCCAGTCGATTTCCTTGATGAGACCATCGATACCGACCCGTTGTGATGAGTCAAGCACATCGCCCACAAGGCGTCGACGGTCCGAAACGACGGTCCTCGCTGGCTTCCCGGTATCAACCCACCGCTGCTTCAGAACGGCGAGCATGACCGAATGAAACGTGCCAGCCTCCACGCGTTCGCGCATGCCTAGACGGGAGAGGCGACGCCGTAACTCGCCAGCCGCTTCTCTGGTGAAGGTCAGTGCCAATGTATGTCGGGCATCAGCCTGCTCAGTCGCAATTCGCCACGCAATACGTCGGGTGAGCACACGAGTCTTGCCGGAGCCGGCACCGGCGATGACTGCAACAAGGCGCGACTCGGCGGTGACTGCAGAACGTTGATCCGTGTCGAGATCAGCGAGGAGGGCAGCGGGGTCCACAACCGTTACCCTAGGCCCGCTTTGGATACGCTGCGATCATGCCCTACCCGAGCAAGCTGCTCAACGATTACGAAACCGTGGCAGTTGACCTCCATCCACATTGGTGGTACTTCGCTCAGCCAGTTGCTGCTCTTATTGGGTCGATGCTTCTCGGCGTTCTTGCGAAAATCTACACCGACGGCACCGGCACGCCGCGCGTTGCGCTTGTCTACTTCGTTATCGCACTCATCGTTGCAAGCATGGCTTGGGTCGTCGTTCGGTACCTCAAATGGACGACAACAAGCTTTGTGATTACCTCCGACCGTCTGATCTTTCGCACTGGCGTCGTCTCGAAAATGGGTGTCGAGATTCCGCTCGAGCGCGTCAACGCCATTCACTTCAGCCAGAAAGTTTTCGAACGTCTCATCGGGGCTGGAGACCTGATCATCGAGTCGGGGGGTGAAGACGGCCAGCAACGGTTCACCGACATCCGACGACCAGATCAAATGCAGAAAGCCATTCACGCTCAAAAAGAAGCACATGACGAACGTCGCTTTCCAGTTAGCAACGGCGATGTCGGCAGTATCAACGTGGCCGGTCAACTTGAAAAGCTAGAGGGCATGCTTAAACGAGGAACATTGACTGCCGAAGAGTTCCAATGGCAGAAAGACAAACTGTTCGGTCACTGATGCGCATTGTCAGCCTTGTTCCATCGAGTACCGAGACGCTGATCCATCTTGGAGCTAACGTCGTCGCGTGTACGCGATTTTGCGAACAGCCGCACCTCGGCAACGTCGGCGGAACCAAGAACCCTGACATCAACGCGATCGTTGCGCTGGCGCCCGATATTGTCATCCTGGATCAGGAGGAGAACCGCCAAGAGGATGCTGCGGCGTTAAAGGAAGCCGGGCTTGAACTCTTCGTCAGCGACGTGGTCACGCTTGCTGATGCGTTGGAGTTGATCCAAGATTTGGAGACGCTGATCGGTGGGACGCCAACACCTAACGTTGCGCCCGAAGTAACGCCTATCGGGCTGTCCATTTTTGTCCCGATCTGGCGGCGGCCATGGATGTCGATTAGCGGCCGGACCTACGGGGCCTCTCTGCTCAACCACCTCGGATGCACGTTGGTGACTGCGGAAGCGGACGACACCTACCCGGAAGTTCAACTTGATGAGGTCAGCGCTTTGGCGCCTGACGTGATTGCTGTGCCAAGCGAACCCTATGAGTTCAACGACACACACCTCGTTGAACTCCGGAATTCGTCACCGGACTCGACCATCGTCCGAGTCGACGGACAAGATCTTTTTTGGTGGGGAAGTAGAACACCGAGCGCAATCACCCGCCTGCATGATGCGCTGAACCCACTGTGACGACGGCAGCCTCAATCAATCCGCCGCGCCCCGGCAGACGGAGAGACGATCCACCCGTCTTCTAAGGCTCCACGCTGACAGATAGCGACGATGCAGCCTCCGAACCCCCCGCCAGTCATTCGTGCGCCGAAGACGCCAGGCGTGGTGACGATTCCATCGACGGCTGCGTCCATCTGCGCAGTGGACACATCAAAATCATCGCGCAGACTGGCGTGTCCCTCGGTGATGATCCGGCCAGCCTCGACGTAATCGCCGATGCCGAGCGCAGCGGCGAAATCGCGGACTCGCTGATTCTCGTTGACGACGTGGCGGGCGCGGCGTCGAATGATGTCCTCGGAGATTCGTTCGACGTCATCAAGCGTCGCCAGTCGCAGGGGTCCGATCTCATCCTCGGCTCGCTTGCATTCGGCGACACGGTCGCCGTATTCGGATCCCTCTAGGGTGCGATGTGCGATGAATCGAACCACGACATCGATGTCGCGCGGAACAGCGTGCGGGGTGACGCTGAGGCCGTGGCAGTCGATGAGCGTCGCGTGTCCGGCAACCCCGGCCGCGATCGAAAGCTGATCCATGATGCCTGTCGGCACGCCAGTTGCCCGGTGCTCGGCCCGTTGTGCTGCCTGGCTCAGTTCGAGTGGGGTCCCCTCAAAGCCGAGCGCGAGACCGGTAGCGCATTCGAGCGCTGCACTGGAGGACAACCCGGCACCGGCCGGAATGTCCGACAAGACGTGACCGCGTAGGCCTTGCGTCGCTCTGAGCTCGGCTGCCATCGCGGCGATGTAGGAGCCCCAGTGCGGCTCAACAGCGTTCGGTGCGCCGTCGAAAGGCAAGGAAATTGAGAGCACTCCAGGCACACCGTCGGAGGTCAATTCGACTACGCCGTCAGCAGCGGTGTACGAGAGTGTGATCCCTCGATTAATTGCCATAGGGAACACCAACCCGCCGGTGTAGTCCGTATGTTCGCCGATCAGGTTCACTCGACCAGGGGCATGCACGCGCAGTGTTTCAGACACGCTGAGAAGGTATCGGCTGACTTCTGCCACACTGCGTTCTATGCCAAGCGCCGCTCTGGGATCTGGAGTCGAACTCGAATACAACACTTTCGGCGATCCCGGAAATCCAACTTTGCTCCTGGTCAATGGTTACACGAGCCAGATGATCGTGTGGGAGCAAGAACTTCTCGGCGGTCTTGTAGCGCAGGGATTGCACGTTGTCATTTACGACAATCGAGACGTCGGCCTCTCTACGAAGTTCGACGGCCAACTCGTCGACCCGATGCAGGTTCTGCAGTCATTGAGAGCTGGCGAGCAGGTCGATGTGCCGTACACGCTGAGTGATATGGCGGCCGATGGCATTGATTTATTGAGTCACCTAGGCATTGACCGCGCGCACATCGCTGGCGTCTCGATGGGCGGAATGATCGTGCAAATGATGGCAATCGAACATCCAACTCGCGTCATCAGCTTGACGTCAATCATGAGTAGTCCAAGTGACCCAAAGGTCGGCCGACCGTCTGCCGAAGCGTTGAAGGCGCTCCTGGCACCGCCGCCCACTGAGCGCAATGCCTATATAGAGCAGGCAACCCGTGCCCGGGTCTGGCTGTCGAAGAAGTACTACTCCGAGGAAGGAACCAAAAATCGCTCAGCGCGGCAATTCGACCGCCTCTTCTATCCCGAAGGGTTCACCCGGCAGCTCGCCGCAATCTACGCGACCGGTGACCGGAGCGATCGGCTTCGGAGGCTTGATGTTCCGACGCTCGTAATGCATGGTCGCGACGACGAACTGATCACCCCCTCGGGTGGCGAACGAACAGCAGAGCTCATCGCCGGCGCCAACTATCTTCTGATGTCGGATATGGGTCACGACTTGCCCGTCCAGCTCACCCCCGTTTTTGCCGAGGCCATCGGCGGACACATCCGTACCGCTACTCACTCCACCCAAAACTACTGAACTGAGGAACTCATGCCTGGACCGCTCGCAGGACTCCGCGTCATCGAAATTGCCGGAATCGGACCCGGACCGTTTGCTGCCATGTTGCTGAGCGACCTCGGCGCCGAAGTCATTCGCGTTGAACGTGCCGGTGCAGTGCGTGGTGCCACGCATGACAAACCAGCAGGCGATGTCAGCCTTCGTGGCCGTAGAAACATTGCTATCGATCTTAAACATCCCGACGGCGTCGCTACGTTACTGAATCTCGTTGCCTCCGCCGACGCGCTGATCGAAGGCTTCCGTCCTGGAGTTATGGAACGACTCGGAGTCGGGCCCGACGAATGCTTGGAACAAAACCCAAAGTTGGTGTTCGGGCGCATGACTGGTTGGGGCCAAGAAGGTCCGTATGCGCAAGCCGCTGGACATGACATCAACTACATCTCGCTCGCCGGCGCGCTGGCGCACTTCGGGCGTGCCGACGAAGCGCCGGTTCCACCGCTCAACATGGTGGGCGATTTCGGCGGAGGCGGCATGTTCCTTGCGCTGGGTGTAGTCGCAGCGATGCTGGAGGCTAAAGGGAGCGGACAAGGCCAAATTGTTGACACGGCAATGGTCGACGGAACCGCCATTTTGATGACGATGTTCTGGTCTATGAAGGCCGCTGGCATCTTCGATGAAGATCACCGTGGCACCAACCTGCTCGACACCGGAGCGCACTTCTACGACGTCTACGAGTGTTCCGACAGTCGATACATTTCCATTGGCTCGATCGAGCCGCAGTTTTACGCAGAGTTGATGAGGCTCACAGGGCTTGAGGATGACGAGCAGTTTTCACGCCAGATGGATGCCACGCAATGGCCTGAACTGAAGATGCGGATCGCCGAACTCTTCAAAACTAAGACCCGTGAAGAGTGGTGCGAGCTTATGGAGATGACCGATGTGTGCTTCGCTCCCGTCCTCACGATGAGCGAGGCAGCAGAGCACCCGCACAACGTCGACCGGCAAACGTTCATCGAACTCGGCGGCGTCACACAACCAGCGCCGGCGCCGCGATTCAGCCGAACCGCTGCCGTTGTTGAGGAGTTGCCGGCACACCCTGGCCAACACAGCAGAGAGATCCTGGCCGATTGGGGCGTCGATGCAGACCAAGTTGATGCCCTTCTTGAATCGGGAGCTGTGCGTCACGCCGAATAAGAGTTTGACCAGCATGGCAGTATCGAGGTGCCGCAACGTCGGCGATGTCAACTTGCGCCTGCTTTCATGCCCGCATGTCAGAAACAAAACGCCAGAAGCTGCTCGGCGCCGCAAGGGCCACCTCAAACCCCAGCTTTTCCGGACGCCGTATCGAATCAATCTGCACCGAAGCCATCTTCCACTAAAGGAACTCACGCCGAGCTCAACTCGCCACACAACGAGCCAAACAAAGAGAAGCATCCCGCTCTCGCTGAGGTCGCTTTCAGTGCCGGACCAACTTGTCAATTGACGGGCCCGAACGCAGATATCAGACCTCTTTCGACCTGCCAACGCGTGCAGTCGTCGGCGACCTCAAAGCTGCAGCCCAGCCTGTTCCATGTCTGCGGAAAGATAGCTCCCGGCTAGAATTGATATGAAAGACAAGACCGTTATGAGGCACAAAATAAAAATAGATCAGGGACAGGCGCGTGCCGCCGTTGCAGGCGCCTGCCTAATAGTTGTCGCAGCGTGCTCGGGGAGCGACGCATCCCAAGTCGGCGCAAACACCTCCGTTTCCGACGTAGCTGATAGCCAAGCGGTTGATACCGAAATCGTCGCCAAAGTCGAAGAATCTGCAGAAGCGGAGACGCTCACGTCAAAATCGCAGACGGAGAGCCCAGAACCGAAATACGAGACCGCTGGCGCACAAGCGCTCTTTGACCAAAGCGTGGTGCGAACCTTCGAGATCAACCTGCCTGCTGAGTCTCTCGCCAAACTCGATGCCGATCCAGCAGCCGAAGAGTACGTCGAGGGAAGCCTGACCTTTGACGGCGAGACAATCGAACGGATCGGCGTTCGATACAAAGGGTCGATCGGGGCGTTTCTGGGCTGCACCGAGGGGCCCAACCCATTCGAGCCATCGGGGGCAAAAACATGCTCAAAACTGTCGATCAAACTGAAGATCAACTGGGATGGCGCCGACACGGAGTTCTACGGGCAACGCAAAGTCCAACTCCATTCGATGAACAACGATCCGACCCTGATGCGCGAAAGATTGGGCTACCTAATGTTCGCTGAGGCTGGTGTCCCTTCACCGCGAGCGACTCACGCTCGAGTGGTGATTAACGATGAGTTCGTCGGCCTGTTTGCGCTCATCGAGCAAATCGACGGACAATTCGCACGCGATCGCTTCAGTGACGGCAATGGGAACCTGTACAAAGAGGTCTGGCCATTCGACGGAGACGGCGAAGTTCAGTCGGTAGAGGTTCTGATCGATGGCTTAAAGACGAACGAGAAGGACGATCCGTCAACAGACTTGACCCGGTCTCTGGCCAGCGAAATACTCGACTCCGGCGCAACAACAGATGCTGCGGCAGCGCGTCGGGTGCTCGGCGAGCGCACCGAAATTGACTCATTCGTTGCCTACGCAGTGGTCGATCGAGCGATCAATCACGACGATGGGCCATTCCACTGGTACTGCAGCTTGACGTGCGAGGCCCACAACTACTACCTGTACGAAGAACCTGCGGCAGACGTTCTCCACATCATTCCCTGGGACCTGGACAATGCCATGCAGAACTGGACGCCGGACGACGCCAACCCGATCGCTCAGTTCACGAAGATTGCCGATGAATTCGGAGAGATAAGTAATGACTGCCAGCCGTTTCAGTTCGGCGGCCTGGCTCCCCCCCAGCGTTCTGCTGCGTGCGATCCACTAACCGCTGCGTGGTCGCTGCTCGACGAAGAGTTCGACCGGATTAATGCCGAATTCCGGTCAGGTCCTTTTGCCATCGAAAACGTGTCCGAACTGCTGGAATCCTGGCGGACACAAATTGCACCGCATGTCGCCGAAGCCGCCGATGCCGACCCGCAAGCACTGACCGTCGATGTCTGGAACGCGTCACTCGACCAACTACTCGCCGACATTGCCGCCGAACCCTCGCGTCAGGAGTCCTGAATGTCCACAGGCGCACTGGTGGCCGCAGATCTGATCGCCGTATCGATTCTTGCGTTCGCTCTGTACTTCCCGCGACATCGCCGGCGAGACATGATCGTCGCAATCCTCTGCATCAACATCGGCGTGCTCGCAGTGGCGACAACACTGGCTCAATCCACCGTGTCAGCCGGCCTCGGATTGGGTTTGTTCGGGGTCTTGTCGATTATTCGGCTGCGGTCCCAGGAACTCGATCAAGAAGAGGTCGCCTACTACTTCTCGGCTCTAGCGCTAGGACTTCTCGGAGGCATTCAGGTCGAACCGGCATGGGTAACCCCCGTGCTGATGGCAGCGTTGCTAGCAGCGTTGTTTGTTGGCGATCACCCCCGTCTCTTTTCGAGGACACGAACACAAACTGTGACCCTTGGGACGGCGTACACATCCGAAGCCCAGCTAACGGAACGACTTGAAGAAATGCTGGGCTGTCGAGTCAGGCGACTCAAGGTCCGGCGGATCAATCTCGTGAACGACACAACCGTGGTGGACGTTCGCTACGAACTCGTCGGTGACGGCCCGCCCCCCAAAGCGCTGCGCACCCGATGAGCGGATTCGACCGTGGCTTCGCCGCAATGGTCGCAGAGATGCCTTGCGTTCAACTCGGTGAGGTCAACGAGGCAGCAGCATTGCAGACGAGAATTGACCGAAAGTACGTGGTCGCTCTCGAGTTGCTTGACAGATTGGACTTTGACGAGCACGTCATGGTGCTCGAAATCGACACCCGCCGCCATTTCCACTACGCAACGACCTATTACGACACTAAAGAACGCGATCTTTATCTCGACACCGCCTACCGCCGCCCGAGTCGCTTCAAAGTGCGAATTAGATCGTACGTTGATTCGGGTCTGACGCTGCTGGAGGTCAAACGCAAGGATGGTCGCGGTAAGACCGTGAAAAGTCGATACCCGGTCGCAACCGGTGAAGAACTTTCCTGTCTGACCCCGTCGATGCGAGCTTTCGTGAATGCCGAAGTCGACACCGGGCTGACCGACCGACTTGGCATCGCAGCAACGACGCGGTTCAATCGCACGACGGCTGTCGACACTGTCGTCGGAGCTCGCTACACCATTGACCGCGATGTCCGTGCTGACACACCCGACGGCCGCATCGCCTCGCTGACAGAGGCAGCAGTCGTCGAGACCAAGTCCAGCGGAGTGCCTACTCCACTCGATCGGTTTCTGTGGTCGCAAAATATTCGACCAGCTAGCTTCAGTAAATATTGCACGGCAATGGCAATTCTGGAACCGTCACTGCCTGCGAACCACTGGCATCTCACCCTCAATCGATACTTCGGCAGGCATGACAATCGGCGTCGTCCGAAGAAACATCCGGTTGACGCCGCTATCAGCTTTTAGACACCGTAGAGAGGACGGGCGTCACCTGCCACACATTGCGAAGCCGACAAAGTGTGTGATTTCGCAGGTCTGGGCTCCGACGGCAACCTCCTCGAGATGCTCGAGATGGAGTTGACCTTTGAGTAGCGGCTTTACTGTTCGCAGGCGTGTCGTAGCAGCCAGAACAGAAAGCAGACGTTCTTCCTCGGAAGGCTAGAGCATGCGTTTAGAGCGACGTCCAGTACCGAATCGGACCTCGAACGAAGCGTCAAGCCATCGACGCGTGTCGGCTCGTTCTTGGCTGAGGTGCACCATTTTGGCGCGTGCCTGCGGCCAAGATGTGGCCATGAGGTCAAGACTGATCACCGGGTCGACCATCTTGGCGCTAGCTCTCGCAGCATGTGGAGGCAGCGAACGATCAGTCGCCGGCCCGACGACAAAGCTGACGCTGTTCCCGCCCACGACAACAACGCAAACTTTTGCAAGCACCACAACAGTGCAGACGAACCTCACCATGGTGCCAACGACGACGCAGGTAGAAGTAGTCGACGTTACTACGACGACTAGGCCTGCTCCAACGACGACGACGGCACCCTTAGATCCGGCAGTTGAGGCGCTGGTGCTCAGTGACGAAGGCATCGGCGCCGCCGTGTTCAGCGGCGACCCTGATGGGGTGGTCGCCTTCCTGGACTCGTTTCTTGGGCCGCCGACAGCAGATACCGGCTGGGTCGACCCTTTCGAGATCAGCAACTGTGCTGGTACGCAACTGCGCGTTGTGTCCTATAACAGCCTGAGCCTTACCTTCGGCGATGTGTCGCCTGTTCTCGAAGGCCGTCGCCACTTTTTCGCATACACATACGGCAACTATGACTTCGACGGCACCGCAGTGGCAGTGAGCGATAAAACACCGTTGGGCCTGGTCACAGACAACAACGTTGGTCTCGGAACTCAACTTGACGTGCTGGAAGTCGCGTACCCGGACCTGCAAATAAATCCTGCAGACGACTTCTTCCCTGAGACCTTCGTCATTAATGACAACTTGCGCGGCGTAATCAGCGGCCTTGCTGATGACTCCGAGGTGGTCCGCATCATCGGCGGCCAAGACTGTGCTGAGCCGACGTGATCGACCTGCACGTCAACCTTGGCTGGTTTCTGATCTTGTCAAATGCCGCGGTTGGCCTGTGGGCCCTCCTAGCGCAGTACGTGACGCTGCTCCGATTGCGTGCAATGTGGTGGGCGATTGGAGTGGCGCAGATGTCAGTCTTTGCCGTCGCTATCGTCGGCGTACTGCTCACCAATGAAGAAGGTCGAGTGCTCGACGACTTTCATGCCTTGTACGGCTTTACCGGCCTCGTTGCTGTCGGAATTCTTTACAGCTACCGAACAAGTCCCTTCATCAGAGACAAGCAGTACCTGTTGTACGGCTGCGGTAGCCTCTTCATCATGGGGCTCGGAATACGAGCCCTATTCCTCGACAGCGGCTGAGCCAGACGCCCGCGACCCGGGATGTCACATGCCGATACCGGCGGGCAGTTTGCTCGGGTCCCAGTGAAGCTGAGCCAAGCCTTGTTGGCATGCGAACCGATCGGTCATCCCGGCGACGTAGCCGACTGCGGCACGAAAGGCAGCTGCGCTGCCTGCGTCGATATGAGCCACATCTATACCTTCGCCGAGAACGGCTGCTGTGGTGGCTTGGGGGAGTGCGTGCGGTCGGTCGGCGTAGTGCTCTACCAACGCCCGAAGGAGAGCGATAACGGCGTCACTCTGGCGCTCGCTGGCTGGGCGCACATAGATGTGCTCGTAGTTGAACTTACGGAACGCCGCTAGCGCCTCGGCGATGTCGGGCGTCATACCGACTTGACCGGATGTTGCGGTCGCCGTCACCATCGCTCTGACAAACGTACCCAGCTGAGTCGAACGATCGCGGCCGCATCGCTCGGCAACAATCGATGGCAGCATTTGCTCGGTCACGATTCCGGCAGCGACAGCGTCTTCGAAGTCGTGGCAGACGTAGGCGATCCGGTCAGCCCATGACACCACCTCGCCTTCAGGCGTTTGCGGAGCCGGCAGGCTCCACGAGTGATTGCGAATACCGTCAAGGGTTTCGGCGCAGAGATTGAGCGGCTTCAGTGTGACGTCGGCGCCCCACGGAGCGTGATCGAATCCACCATCGAGGTAGGGGGACAAGGCATCTTCGCTGGCATGTCCACCCGGTCCGTGGCCGCAGTCATGACCGATAGCTATCGCTTCGACGAGTGGCACATTAAGGCTGAGCGCAGCTGCGACCGACCGTCCGACCTGGGCTACTTCAAGCGCATGAGTCATTCGCGTTCGCTGATGGTCCTCCGGGAACACAAAGACTTGCGTCTTGCCGCTGAGTCGGCGGAACGACGAATCATGTAGGATGCGATCGCGGTCACGTTCAAAGCACGTGCGGTACGGGTCGGGAGCTTCACCGATTGCCCGATTACCGGCTCCGTCCGAGCGCGTTGCATGTTCGGCAAGAAACTCGCTCTCCCGTTCCTCTCGAATCTCACGGTGGAGAATCGTCGTCGTTCCGACTTCGGCTCGGGAGTCGGCATGAGCCAGAACGACCTCCGCAGTGGCATAGCCAGTCATCGTCGAGGCCCAGCGATCAGCCCGCTCGTCCGCAGCATCGGCGTAGGGCAAGTCATCCATATCGTGAGGGTACGAGATGTGAGCCGGGGCCGCTCGACATTGCGGCGTTAGCCTTGTCTCGATGTCCCAGTTCGTCGACGAATGCCAACTAAACGTGAAGGCAGGCGATGGTGGCGCAGGCTGCGTGAGCTTCAGGCGCGAAGGTCCGGTCGTGTACGGGGGCCCCAACGGCGGCGACGGGGGTAACGGCGGCGATATCTGGTTCATCGCCGACCACAACGTTGCCTCTCTTCTGGCCTTTCGCGACTACCCTCATCGCAAGGCGGGAAGCGGAGTTCACGGTAAGGGCAAAGACATGCACGGTCGGCGCGGCGAGTCGCTTGAGATCTCGGTTCCGATGGGAACAGTTATCTCGGACATGTATGGCGGCGAACTTCTTGCTGAACTAGTCAACCACGGTGACCGTTGGCTGGCGGTAGCTGGCGGTCGGGGTGGTCGTGGCAACGCCAAATTCCTGTCGAACAAGCGCAGAGCACCAAATTTTGCTGAGCAGGGCGAACACGGTGAAGAACGCTGGCTCAAGATGGAACTTCGCCTTATGGCTGACGTCGCCCTGGTTGGGTTCCCCAACGTTGGTAAGTCAACGTTGATCAGTGTCATCTCCCAGGCCAAGCCGAAGATTGCCAACTACCCCTTCACCACACTTGAACCGAACCTCGGTGTTGTTGCGTTGGACGAGGACACAGAGTTTGTCGTTGCAGACATCCCCGGACTTATCGAAGGCGCAAGTGAGGGGAAGGGTTTGGGCCATCAGTTCTTGCGCCACATCGAACGGGCCCTGGTTCTGTGCATAATGCTCGACCTCGCACCGATGGATGGGGTAACACCGCAAGAGCAGGAGCGGGTCCTACTTCAAGAACTGGGTCAGTATCAGCCCGACCTGCTCCAACGTCCACGGGTGGTTGTTGGGACCAAAAGCGACGCCGTTCAGCTCGAAGAACTCCAGGCCCTTGGATGGGAAGGCGACGTGATCTCGTCGGTCACCAGGTCCGGCCTCAATAACTTGGTTGGCAAGCTCGCCCAACGTGTGCACGATGCCCGTCAGGCGACTGAGTACACAGAAGGCGTCGTTACCATTCGCCCCGAGGCCAAAGGAGCCGTGGTCGAAGTGCTCGAACCCGGTCATTTCCGACTCGTCGGTCGCGAGGTGGAGCGCATCGTGGCACTCAACGATGTGACCACTCCCGAAGCGCTGTCGTACATCGATCACCGTCTCGAACGGATCGGTGTGCCCAAAATGCTTGCAAAAGCAGGCGCCCAAGAAGGCGACGTCATCTGGATCGCTGGTTTTAGCTTTGAATACTCACCGGACGTCTGATTGTGCGCGTCGTTGCCAAGATCGGAACTGCATCAATCACTGACGACAACGGCGTGATCGATCGCGGTGCGATCGCAAAGCTGTGTGGCGAGGTCGCAGTGTTGCGTCAACAAGGACACGAAGCGATCATTGTCTCTTCCGGAGCCGTAGCGGCGGGCGTCGCAGCGGTGGGGTTGAACGCCCGGCCTACAGACATGGCGACCCTCCAAGCAATTTCTGCTGCCGGACAGAGCCGTCTCCTTGAGGCGTACAACGTTGAACTCGAACGTCACGGCCTGGTCGGAGCGCAGCTTCTTGTGGACTCTATGGATTTTGTGACTCGCAACCAGTACTTGCATCTGAGGTCGACTATGAACCGGCTGCTTGAACTGGGTTGCGTGCCGATTGTTAACGAAAATGATGCAATTGCGAATGATGAACTTCGGTTCGGAGACAACGATCGAATCGCTGCACTCATTGCAAATGGCGTTGGCGCAGATGTGCTGGTGCTGCTAACCGATATCGACGGCGTCTTTACGGCAGACCCCCGTACAGACAGTGCGGCAACGCTGGTTCCGTTTGTCAACGCTGATGACCCCTTGCTCTCGATCAGCGCCGATGCCAATGGCAGCGCACGCGGTAGCGGTGGCATGGCCAGCAAGCTGACCGCTGCACGGATGGCGTCGTGGAGCGGTATCCGGTCGGTAATTGCTCCTGCTAGCCGTCGGGACGTGCTTTCGGGCGCAGTCTCCGATGAGCTTGTTGGTACAACGTTTGCCCCGCACGACCGAACATTGTCGGCTCGCAAGCTCTGGATAGCGTTTGCCGCAGAGGTTTCCGGCACGATTGAGGTTGATGCTGGGGCTCGCCGAGCGCTCACCGATCGTCCGAACAGTTTACTGCCCGCTGGCGTTACCGACATTTTCGGCATCTTTGAACCCGGCCAAGTCGTCGACATCACCGACGGCGACATCGTGTTTGCAAGAGGTAGGGCAGCGATGAGCGCAGCAGATGCGACCCTGGCGGTCGGCGAATCACGCGTGGGTTACGTTGTCCATCGCGACGACCTCGTCGTCCTAGCCTGAATAGGGTTAGGCGTCAGGGGCGGGGAGAGGCTGGTCCTCTGCTGTGGTGGCAGATGCAGATTCGACGACGGGTGGACTGTCGAGACCGAGTTCTGCACGCAGCTCGCTGAGGCGACTCTGGGCCTCGACGTTGGCGGTCGCCTTTTCGATTTCAAGTACGCGACTTTCGACGGTGACGTCAGTCAGTTCGGCAGAGGCCTTTGCTTTTGCGTACCGAGCTTCAATCTTCTCGGTGACCTCGTTGAGTGTTGGGACGTCATCACCGACTGTCTCGGTGAGCTGACTCATAGCCGAATTCATTTCTTCCTGCATTTTTGCCTGCTCGAGTTGGCTGAGGAGCTTCGACTTCTCGGCGATTTTTTCCTGCAGGAGCCGACTGTTTTGCTCAACCGCTGCCTTGGCCTGATCGGATGCCTGCGCTGATTCGAGCACCATTGATTTAAGACTTTCGACATCGGACTCGGTGCTGAGAAGCCGGTCGGCGATGGTTTCCGCTGCACTCGTGTATTGGGCAGCCTCTTCGACATTTCCCGATTTTCCAGCCTCGGCCGCCATGATCAGCGCCTGCCGGGCGTTCCCGTTGAGCTTCTCCAGCTCGGTCAATTTATGGTTCAAGCGAATCTCGGCCTGCTTCTGTCCCGCAATGACGTTAATAGCTTGCTCTTTAAGCTGCTTGTGTTGGGTTTGCGCTGCACTGATTGCCTGCTCGAGTTGCACCTTGGGGTCTGCGTTGTCGTTGAAGCGGCCGGTCAGTTTCGCGACAAGGTAATTCCACTGCTTCTTGATGTACTTAAACATGAATTCCAGCTTATCGCTGGCGCAGGCGACGCTTGAGCCCTTCGAGTTCAGGAGCTCCCATTGCCGTGAGCAGCCCAAAGTAGACGAGCACACCGATCGTTGCGCCAGTCGCCAGCCGAAGCAGGGCGTCGACCCCGACGTTGCCACCGATGTAACGCGTCACGAACCAGACGGATTCGCCCATGAGAGCGGCGGCAACGGTCATTCGCCAGATGCTGGCGAGGATGGGTCGGAGTTCGAATCCTGGGACCTTGTAGCTGAGGATCTGGAGCGCCCAAAATGCGGCAAGCACATAAGCAATGGCGAAAGCGGCACCTAGACCGAGAACCCCATATGCGCCGACCAAGGCAAAGGCGAGCGTTAGGTTCATTATGTTCTCGGCGACGTTTACCTTGAACGGGGTTTTGGTGTCTTTGTGAGCGTAGAAGCCGCGTAAAACGAAGAGGTAAATCGAGAATGCGCCGAGTCCCAGTGCGAAGCCGGCGAGAGCCCTGGATGCGTTGAGAGCACCCTCGGCACCGAACTTGCCGTTCTCGAGAGCGAGTCCGACCAGCGGTCGGCGGAGCACAAACAGCCCGACACCCGCCGGGATGGTGAGCAGCGCAGTCATTCTGACGCCCAAAGACATAGTGGTGATAAACGCTGCTTTTTCTTTCCGTGCAACCGAGCGTGCGAGTTCTGGTTGAAACGTGGTCGCGATTGAGACGCCAAGCAGACCCTGCGGGAGCACGAAGTAGGTGAACGCAGCGAAGTAAGCGAAAGTGTCCGAAGTTCCCGGCTCGGTGAGGTTGCGCACCACGACGAGTGCAATGACGTTGGAGGCGACAAACCCAAACGTCCAAAACGACAAAGTCAGCAAACGTTTGACGGCGGGATGTTTCGGTTGCCAGTCGAACTGAAATTTGAAGCCTGTTCTTAAGGTCGCAGGAATCAGCGTGAGCGCCATCGCTCCAATACCGAGCGTGGCGCCCCAGGCGAGTGTGAGGCGAAGGCGGGAATTGGTCACCACATCGCTCAGTTGCCAGACGCCGTCGGTCGGGTCTGGCAACGACAACAACGTGACGATAATGATCAAATTGGGCAGAATGGGGCTCCAGGCAGCGGCAAAGAAGCGTCGCCGACTGTTAAGGAAGGCGTTTGCGATCCCGGCCAATCCGTAAAAAAAAATCTGGATGAGAAAGATCCGGGACAGGGTCGTTCCGACCGACCGGAACAGGTCTGGATCAATGTCGTCAGCAACATTGAGCGAGAAGACACGGAAGATGAGGGGGGCGCCGATCACGGCCATTACCGTGAGTACTGATAGCAGAACGACTCCCACCGTGATGACAACGTTCGTTGACTCGTTCCCAGACTTCTCATCGTCTTGTTCGGCAAACGTGGAGAACAAGGGGACGAGCGTGGCGGAAAGCACGCCTCCGAGCAGCAGCTCATACACGATGTTGGGTGTCTCGTTACCGAGGATGTACGCGTCGTTGAGTGCAGTGCTTCCGAGGACCCCAGCGAGCACGGTGACACGGAACATGCCGGTAGCCCGCGACAGCAATGTGCCTGTCGCAACGACAACGTTGCCCATCAGTAGGTTGCTCACTTCGCCTGGGTTTCCTTGAGAGCGAGCTGCAGTCCTCCAAATTCGTCGCCGCTGATGCCAAGCAGGGCGGGCCAAAAAAAATGAGGCGCGCAGTCTTGAGCATGTAGAAATCGTCTCTGAAGCCCACGCTCTGAGCTTACGGACTCATGCTGTCTGGTCAGGCCACCCTGAAATCAAGTGCGAAGAGCATCATGGCCCCTAAGAGGAGTCGCCGATCCGATGTCGGCGGCAGGTTGAGGCTTCGACGGCGGATAACACTTGTCCGCTGCTGACATCGATTGTCGCATTGCCAACCCAGAGACCTCTTTCACCCGTGACGGGTCAACTTCATGGGCGGGCCGGATCGGCGACCGGTGAAATCGGTCGTGGCTCTGCCTATGTTTAACTCGGCCAGGGTGCCAGTTCGGATTACCGGTACTTAGTGCTATTGCAGGGGACAGTGACGTTTGTCTGTTGATTCCAATTGCTGACGGCCGAAGCTAGAGAACTAGCGTCAGCGCGTATGACGACTGACAACGGCGCCGTTGCCGACACCAATCGCTTTCAGAATGTGCAGGGAGTCCGTGACGACCTCAAGGAAGTGAATTACCTGGCAGACGATGGCATTGCCGGAGTCGCGTTCCTCGCCGATCGCCTTGGTAAGCCGATTCTCGTCGAAGGACCAGCCGGAACCGGCAAGACCCAGCTCGCCAAGTCCATTGCCGAGATCACAGGCTCGAAACTGATCCGCCTTCAGTGTTATGAGGGCCTTGATGAGAGCAAAGCGCTCTACGAGTGGAACTACAAAAAGCAGCTTCTGCGCATCCAGACCGAGCGTGGTGACAATGAGGACTGGACGGAGATGAAGGACGACATCTTCTCCGACGAGTTCCTGTTGACCCGCCCGCTGCTCGAGGCAATCACCGCAGACGAGCCCGTCGTGTTGCTGATTGACGAAGTGGATCGTGTCGAGGTCGAGACCGAGGCGTTGCTACTAGAGATTCTCTCCGACTACCAGGTCTCCATTCCTGAGCTTGGCACGATTACTGCGAAGCAAATTCCGCTGGTGTTCCTCACGTCGAACAACACCCGTGAACTGTCGGAAGCTCTCAAGCGTCGTTGTCTTTACCTGCATGTGGACTACCCCGAGCTCGACCGCGAACGTGAGATCGTGCTAGCGAAAGTACCGGATATCACAGAGTCGCTGGCCGATCAGGTTGCGCGCATTGTCCGGTCGATTCGTCAGCTTGACCTCAAAAAGGCCCCCAGCGTTTCGGAGACCCTCGACTGGGCCCGCACCCTGATGATTCTCAACATCGACACGATCGATGAGCAGACTGCCAAGGAAACGCTCAACATCTTGTTGAAGTATCAGACCGACATTGCGAAGGCTGCTAAAGAGCTCTCGGTCGACGACTAAGCGATGTTGGAACTCCTGAACGGCTTTGTCGTCGAACTCCGGAATGCCGGCCTCCCGGTCAGCTTGACGGAGAACCTTGATGCAATGGAAGCGGTGCAACATATCCCGATCGAGGATCGCGATGCTTTTAAGTATGCGCTCGGGGCCACATTGATCAAGAATCACGCTCATTGGCGCAGTTTCGAGACGGTATTTGAGGTCTACTTCAGCTTGCGGGGGCCCGAGTACAAAATCGGCGACAGTGACGGCGAGACCGACATCGACGAGATGTGGCGCGAAATGCAAGAGCAGCAACAGCAGGAGGGTAATGGCGGCCAGGG
Organism: uncultured Ilumatobacter sp.; assembly: GCA_938091165.1. Classification (GTDB taxonomy): domain Bacteria; phylum Actinomycetota; class Acidimicrobiia; order Acidimicrobiales; family Ilumatobacteraceae; genus Ilumatobacter_A. The sequence continues at coordinate 19,913 of CALKNK010000031.1, forward strand.
CGGGATGGACGGGATGACACCCGAAGAAATCGCCCAGATGCTCATGCAAGCGCTGATGAATGGTGACCAGGGAATGATGCGCGCTATGGCCAAGCAAAGCGTTCAACGCTTCGCTGGAATGGAGCCAGGACGCCCTGTCGGCGGGACGTACTATCTCTACCGCACACTGCGGAACCTTGATCTCGACGGCATGCTCGACAAGATGATGGAGCAGTCCCGAGAGGACGCCCCTGATGACTTGACTTCCCTTGAGGAGCGGCTAGAGAAAGAGGAGTACGCCGACCGGATCGAGAAGTTCAAGGGTGAGATTGAAGCCGAGATCCGGCGCCGCCTTGTGGAGGACCGCGGTGCCGAAGCAATGGCCAAAACGCTCCGCAAACCGCTGCCCGAAGATGTTGAGTTCATGCACGCTTCCCGTGATGAGATGACGGCACTGAAAAAGTCTCTTCAGCCGCTGACGCGTAAGCTAGCGGCTCGCCTGGCTCGCAAACGCAAACATGGCCGCAAGGGCCCGCTCGATTTCCGTAACACGGTCCGACATTCACTGAGCTACGGCGGTGTGCCGGCCGAGCCGAAGTTCAAGTATCCGAGACCAGCAAAACCCGAGCTAATGGTGGTAGCCGATATATCCGGTTCCGTGGCGGCCTTTGCAAGGTTTACCTTGATGCTCGTCTATGCGATCTCGGGCCAGTTCAGCAAAGTTCGCTCCTTCGTATTTATCGACGGGCTTGACGAGGTCACTGACTACTTCAAGGCCACCGAAGACATCACCGAGGCCATCCACCGGGTCAATACCGAGGCAGATGTGGTTTGGGTGGATGGGCACTCCGACTACGGTCACGCCTTCGAAGTTTTCTGGAACCAGTACGGCAAGGACGTCGGTCCGAAGACCACGGTGCTGCTCCTCGGTGATGCTCGGAACAACTATCACGCCAGCCAGAGCTGGGTGGTTAAAGAGATCCAGCAGAAGGCTCGCCACGTTTACTGGTTGAATCCGGAACCTAAGAGCTACTGGAACACCGGAGACTCCATTGTTGGCGAGTACGGCACCCACACCGACGGTGTTTATGAATGTCGTAACTTGCGCCAACTTGAAGGATTCGTTGAGAAGCTCGCCTGACCCGGTGCAGAAGCAGGCGACCTCAGTGTCGATCCGAAACGATTCTGGCCAACGCCTGATCAAGTAGCTGCAAGTCAATTTGTCGAATTTGCAGTCCTCAACCCGAAATTGAATACAGAATCAGACGAACGTCCGCTCGGGTCCGCAGCGCTGATAGAGCTTGGTCGAAAACGTCATCGGGCGTGGCGGGTGGGACAACGCTGCCAACGCCAAGCTGAGAGGCTGGTCTGAACATAGCTGCGACGACATATTAGAGCTCGCAGTGACTTGCCAAGGTTGATCGGTGTGCGCCGGACCGTGATGTTGATGCAGACCTAACAACTTTTTCGATCTCAATGACCGACACTTGTTTGTCGGACGGCAGGCCTACGCCTCGTTGGAGGTCTCGCAACTCTTGATGACCATCGGCCTGCGCGGTCACCTTTGCAGTCGGGTGTGGACAAAAGTCGAGAAGGTCGAATGCATCCCAGCGGCAGCAGCAGCGGAGGAGCGAAGAAACTCAGAGCGCCCAATGCTCGCAACCGCTCTGATGCCAATTTCATTGGCACCGGTCCGTCCCGTCGAGCGGTCGCTCCTTGTGCAAACGCCGCAACTCGGCGTCGTCGATAGCAAAGGCGGTCTGGGGGCGCATTCGTGACCGTGCGTAGATGATTCCGACGACATCGCCAGAGCTATCAACGATCGCACCGCCTGAATCGCCGACGGAGATGTCACCGAATAGTTCAAAGCCCGAGCGGCGCACTTCATCTTCGACATAAATGTCCTCAATAGTGATGTTGAGTCGGCGGGTGATCGTCACGCCGACTGAGCGAACGCCGCTGTTCGGTGACCAGACGATTGCACGAGCGTTGCCAAGTTCGGTTCGGCCGAGGTCAAGCGGTGGGGAAGTGAGGCCAGGAACGTTCAGCAATGCAAGGTCAGCGTCTTTGTCAAAAGACACCACAGAGGCAGAAAACTCAGTGCCAAAAGAGTCGACAATGGTGACGGAGGTAGCGCCTGCGACTGTGTGGGCAGTGGTTACGACATGCCCGGGATTGCCTACAGCGATGCCGCTACCGAACTCTCTTGTGGTTCCGGCGCAGCCTTGAGCCACGATGCCGACGCCGGACTCGGCAACATCTGTTGTCGAGCCGCCGTCGCACCCGAACAGAGCAACGGCCAGCACTGCGGCAAGGAGGTATTTCACCTTCGAGCGTCGAGGAGTCGTCCGTCGCCAGCGGCGCTCTGTGTGGCGAGCTCGATGAGATGCTGCACCATGGCACCTTCCGCCAGGTCGGGTTCGATCGACCGCCCAGCGCGCACTGCGTCGACCCAGTCGCCAACCATTGCTCCGCCTGCGCGGAATACATCACGGTAGGTGTTATGGACGCGGTCGCGACGTGCGCCATTCCAGATGTCGTTCGGGATCTCGAGGACCTGCGCTGGACCTGGTTCGTCGGCTCGGATCCCGCTCACTTGCTGCAGGTTCGACCAATCATTAACGGCGTAAATCGTCCCGTCTGCTCCGTGCAGATCGAGATGGTGAGTCTGGTTGAACTCTGTGCCTTCCCAGCTCGCGGCGCAGACTTGGAGCGAGCCGTGGGCTCCGTTCGCGAACCGAACTGTCATCAAAGCGGAGTCTTCGTTTTGCTCGTATTGCGTGCCATCTGGTCGGGGGCCTCGCTGGTAGAAGCTGTTGCTGACACACCCGATGTGAGTGATTTCGCCGAGCAGCCAGCGAGCCACGTGAAGCCAGTGACTTCCAAGGTCGCCAAGGACCCCCGACCCCGCCAACGCCTGATCAAATCGCCAGTTGTAATCGTGGTCGCGAGCGTACCCGGTGAAGTAGCGCATGTTGAGATGGAACGGTGCGCCGACGTACCCGGTGTCGACCAGTCGCTTCACGAACTGGTTGGTCGGCATGTATCGGTAGGTAAACGGGACGAGTGTGATCGCCCTGGTCTCAGCGGCCCGGCGGGCCATACGGTCTGCAGCGGCGACGTCAGGGGCAAGCGGCTTTTCGCACAACACGTGGAGTCCGCGTTCAAGTGCCGTCATCGTCAGCTCCTCATGGCTGTCTGTCCCGGTAGCCACCACCACTGCATCGAGTCGCTCCGGATCAAGGAAGTCATCGCTGTCGACCGAGAACCACGGCACATCCCACGTGTTGGCAAGCGCCTCAGCCGTGACGGCAGTTCGCCCACAGAGACCCACCACGTTGGCGCCGGAATGAGCAGCGAAGGCCGGTAAATACATAGCGTCAGCCCACCAGCTGGTCCCGACGATGCCCACTCGGAGCGGTATGGATTCGTTGGTCATGTCGGGGCTCCTGTAGTCAAGCGGCTGCTCGTCTTACGTTTGACCAATGTGGGCGCCACCATGTGGTGGACCGGGTCGGTGCGCTCGTCACGAAGCCGTTCGAGAACGAACTTCACGGCCAGGCATCCGAGTTCGTCTCGTGGCTGGTTGACCGTAGTCAGAGAAAGGTGCTGCATCGCAGCGAGCGCCGTGTTGTCGTAGCCGACAATGGAGACATCGTCCGGCACGGTGAGCCCCGCATCCTCGAGACGGTGAAGTGCTCCCACCGCTGACAGATCGTTCGCTGCGAAAATAGCGGTCGGCTGGCTGGACTGGCTGAGGAGTTCACTGGCGGCGAGATACCCGCCGGACTCTGTGAAGTCTCCGCAGGCCGTGACGATTTCGGCGGACAACCCGTGATCTGTCATCGCCTCTGAGTAGCCGCGCCGGCGGGCTTCGGCGCCTGCCCCTGTGCCGCCGTCGATGTGGGCGATGCGATGATGACCAAGCTCGATGAGATGGTCGACCGCCATGCGTGCGCCTGAGACATCATCGGTATTGACCGAATCGATGAGTTGACTCCGACTGCTCCGACCGACGACCACCATCTTGGTGCTCTCTGATGCAGCCTCAATAGATGACATCGACATTGTGGCGCCGGCAGAGATAATGCCGTCGACTCGGAATTGGAGAAAGGTTTCGATCATCTCCGCTTCGCCAGATGGTGAACGTTTCCCATTACCGATAAGGACGCGGTAGCCGGCTTCGTCGAAAGCAGCCTGGATACCATCGATGATCTCTGCAAAGAAAGGGTTGTGGATGTCATTGAGCACCACACCGATCGTGCTCGTTTGTCGGCTTGCCAAGTTGCGAGCAAGGACGTTGGGGCGGTAGCCGAGGTCTTCAGCAGCATCAAGGACGAGCTGGCGGCGGTAGTCCGAGACATTTGGTGCCTGCCTCATGACTAGGGAGACGAGCGCAAGCGAGACTCCAGCGCGCTCGGCGACTTGTTGCATCGTTGGTTGTGCCATGAATAGAAGTCCGGTCCATTTACGTCCGTTGGGCTTGACATGCCTTGGCGATATCGGCAATAGTGGATTTAGGGAATTAGAGCGCTCTAATTACTCTAGACTCGAGGGGAGCACCATGACGAATCTTTTAGCGCGGCTCGCTGGTGCCCCAATTAGTTGGGGAGTTTGCGAAGTTCCCGGTTGGGGGCTAGAGCTAAGCCCGCGCCGAGTACTCGGAGAGATGCAGCAAGTCGGATTGACCGCCACCGAGCTCGGCTCTGATGGCTACCTTCCAACCGACCCGGCTGAGTTGAAGGATCTGTGCGCCGAATTTGACCTCGAAATGATCGGTGGCTTCGTTCCGCTGGTCCTTCATGACGCGGCGGAACTGGACGCAACCATCGAAGCCGCTCGCCGCACCGCTGAATTGATGTCGGCCGCTGGTGCCAGCGTATTCGTGACGTCGGCTGTGACCGATTGGGAGTGGGGGCCGCGCCGGGATTTAACACCGAACGACTGGAACTTTGCGGCCAAAACGCTGTCGATTGTTGACGATATCTTGGGCGAGTTCGGAATGACGCAGGCCATCCACCCCCACTTGCGGACAGTGGTCGAGACACGCGCCGACATTGAATCGCTACTTGACGTTTCTGACGTCGGCTGGACTTTCGACATGGGACATATGCAAATCGGTGGAATGGATCCACTCGAATTCATCGACGTCGCCTTCGACCGCATCCGCCACGTCCACCTTAAAGACGTCGTTATGGATCTCGCCAGACCCGTTTTTGCCGGCGACCGTTCGATAATGGACGGCGTGCAGGCCGGAATGTTTTGCAACCTGGGACGTGGCGACGTTCCGATCGGTGCGATTGTCACCGAACTTGAAGCTCGCGGGTACGACCAGTGGTACGTACTCGAACAAGACGCTGCCATCACTGCGGGTGAACCCGCAGTCGGTGCCGGCCCACTTCTCGATGTTCTTGCGAGCATCGAGTTCCTCAAGGAGATCGAGGCACCCGCCTCGGCTGATGAGGAAATCCACACCTGACAAAGGGGAGAACATGAAGACATCCAAGAAGCTGCTGGCAATCCTGCCAGCAATCGCACTCGTCGCTGCATCTTGCGGCGGCTCTGACGACGACAGCAGCAGTGAGGCTCCGGCCGAAACTGAAGCAGCGCCGGTTGAGACCGATGCACCCGAAGAAGTTGATCAGACTCAGGCCGGTGACCTCACCTTCCACATGATCACTCACTCCGATGACGGCCCATTCTGGTCCGTGGTGCAGCGTGGCGCCGATGCTGCCGCTGAAGACCTTGGCGTGACGCTGGTTTGGAAGCCGGGAGTCAACGACGCACAGGTGATGGTGCAGGACATTGAGGCAGCAGTTGCCGAAGGTACTGACGGCATCGCTGCATCGCTGCCCGATCCTGACGCACTCGTCGGACCGCTGCAGGCCGCAGTAGGCGAGGGGATCCCCGTGATCACCTTGAACTCGGGTGCAAACGACTATCAAGCGATCGGTGCGCTGACGCACGTCGGTCAGTCAGAAGACGTGGCTGGCAACGGTGCCGGTGAGCGTTTCAACGACGCTGGTGCAACCAAGGTTCTCTGCGCCTTCCAGGAGCAGGGCAACGTTGGCCTCGAAGAACGCTGCAACGGTCTCGCTGAAACGTTCGGCGGCGAAACCGTGATTGAGTTCATGGGTCTCGACGCAGATACCACCGAGCAGCAGAACACCATCAACGCCTTCTTGGCCGCTGATCCGGACATCGACGGCGTCCTCGGCGTTGGTCCGGTCATCACGATGTCAGCACTGCGCGCAGCGCAGGACCTCGGTCGCGACCTCACCATTGGTGGGTTCGACATGACGCCGGATCTCCTCGGCGCAATCGAAGCCGGCGACGTGGCCTTCACGGTTGACCAGCAGCAGTACCTGCAGGGCTACATGCCTGTTCTGCTCATGTACCTCAATGTCACCAACCAGAACACTCTGGGTGGCGGCCTGCCGATTCTCACGGGTCCAGGTTTCGTGACAACTGACAACGCAACTGCTGTGATCGAACTGAGTGCAGCAGGTACCCGCTGATCTGATCAGCACAACACGTTCACCACATCATTGATGCGTTGAACGTGACGTGAACAGCGGTGGGATTGGAATCGTTCCGGTCCCACCGCAGTCACACCGACCACCCCCCACGCACCCTGATTTCCAACGTGGCCTACGAGCCGCATAACAAGTTCTTGCAAGGGACCCTGTGAACGAGTACGACTCACCCGACACTGCAACCGAGGCAGCGCCAATCGGTGGGACCTCGACGGATACTGCAGTTGCCGCATCGGCAGCTGGCGGTGACGAGCGCCTCGCCTATCGCTCAGTGTTCCAGCGGCTATTCGTTCGTCCAGAAGTAGGCGGTCTTATCGGAGCCGCTGGAATCTGGATCTTTTTCTGGGCAGCCTCGGGCACCTTCGGCACCGTCGGCCAGACGTTCACATGGCTCGACACCGCTGCGACGCTCGGCATCATGGCAGTCGCCGTATCGATGCTGATGATCGGCGGCGAATTCGACCTGTCATCAGGCGCCATGACCGGCGCGATGGGAATGTTGATCATTTATTTGGTCAAGGAAACGGGCGAACTTGGTGGCCTCGGCTTTCCGATGCTGATCGCTATTCCACTATCGCTCGTGGTGGCGCTCTGTATTGGCTACCTCAACGGGTTCATGGTCGAACGAACCGGGCAGCCAAGCTTCATCATCACGCTTGGAACCTTTTTCGCACTCATTGGGCTGAAGCTCGGTCTTTCGAAGCGATTCGTCGGCCAAATTCAAATCGGTCGAACCGATGAGGCCAGCGACTTCGATTTCTTTCGACCGATCTTCGCTGCCGAATGGGCTCGCAATGATCACCCATTCGAGTTGCGTGACTTTTTCTACATCTCAATCTTTGCTGCTGGCATCATCATCGTCCTGCTAGCGGTCTGCGAACTCTGGTTTCAGCGCGCCGACGAACGCAACCCAATCGGTCTCATCGAGTTCATCGTTGGCCTTGGTCTCGGTATCGCCGCTGCGATTGCGCTTCACCTCACCGACGGTGTCGGCGTGAACGCCGCAATAGCGGTCGTGATGGCTGTTTCCGTCTTTCTCGGAATGCACGGATGGGTTCGCTGGCGCTACGAGCCGATCGAAAATCGGGGTTCGGTCGCCTTGGACGAGAGGATGCGCAAGTTCTTAGGACTCGGATTTGGACTCGTCGTGCTTGGCGCTGTCATCGCAGTGCTGATTGATTCTTCGTCGACCCACGAGTTCTTCTTCCCGTTTACCACCCAGGGCATTCGGGTCATCCTGTTGCTAGCGTTCGGTACTGCGGGCATGACCCTGATCGCCATGGCTTCGCAGGCCGCCCTGTCGTCGACTCCGGCCACCAAGGGCGTGGTGACCTCGGTCTTAGCACTCGCAATCGCTGTCGTCGCAGCCCTCACTTTTATCGACTCTGAAGCCGCGAAGTTTCGGGCTTCGCTGTTCTCGGTCCTGCTCTTTGGGGCGGTCATCGTCTTCGTATGGGGTTTCGTCGTTTCGCGATTCGTGGAACGGCGCGTCAAATCGGCCAGCGCCGACCACCTCGGTGGCCGAATGTTGATCCTCGGAATTGTTTCGATCTTTATCGGACTTGCTTTCCGCATGCTGTTCATCACCGAGGCGGAACTGCTTGCCGAGGTCCCCCCAGCCAAGACATCGATTCGCCTCTTCTGGTTCGTCGCATTCACAGCAACAATGATGTGGATACTGGCCCGAACACGATTTGGAAGCTGGACCTTTGCTGTCGGAGGCAACAAAGAAGCCGCTCGTCAAGTCGGTGTTCCCGCCGCCAGAACAAAAACGCAGTTGTTCATGTTGGTCTCCGTTGCTGCGTGGTTCGTCGGTTTGCTCGTCGCGTTCCGGATCAACTCGATTCAGTCAAATGCTGGTGATGGCCAAGAGTTCTTCTTCATCATTGCCGCAGTGGTTGGTGGCACGTTGCTTACCGGCGGCTACGGAACGGCCTTCGGTGGCGCAATTGGTGCCTGCATCATGTCGATGCCCTTAGCTGGCATCTCCGCTGCCCGCTGGAACACCGACTGGAGGTTCCTCATTATTGGCGTGATTCTCTTGCTCGCCGTGGTCTCTAATAAGTACCTTCGCAACCGAGCCGAGGCGATCCACCGATGAACTCATTCTCTGACACGGCCCTCGATTTACTTTCGGAGAACCACGATGTCTGATCAGCCGCTCCTTCAACTCGACAACGTCTCGAAGTTCTACGGCAGCATCACAGCGCTCACCGGCGTCAGTACGTCAGTGGCGGCCGGTGAGGTGACGTGTGTGCTCGGTGATAATGGTGCCGGTAAGTCAACCTTCATCAAAATCCTTGCTGGTGTCCACCAGCAGACTGAAGGAACCATTCGGCTCGCCGGCGAACAAGTCACTTTTGACTCCCCTCGTGACGCTCTCGCCAAGGGCATCGCCACGGTGTACCAGGACCTTGCGATGGTCCCAATGATGTCGGTTTGGCGCAACTTTTTCCTTGGATCCGAGCCGACCAAGGGCATCGGGCCACTGAAGTGGATCGACACGAAAGAGGCGAAGCGGATCGCCAAAGATGAAATGGCCAAGATGGGAATCGACATCCGTGACACTGAACAGCCGGTCGGCACGCTCTCGGGCGGAGAACGACAGTCCGTTGCGATCGCCCGCGCTGGATACTTCGGTGCCAAGGTGCTGATTCTCGATGAGCCGACCTCGGCTCTCGGTGTCAAACAATCAGGCGTAGTGCTCAAACGCATCGTCGAGGCTCGTAACCAAGGTCTGGCCGTGATCTTCATCACTCACAATCCGCGCCATGCATACCCCGTAGGTAACCAGTTCCTCATTCTCAATCGGGGTCGATCGATGGGTTCGTTTGGTAAGGACGAGATAGACGTCAACGACCTGACGCGCCTCATGTCGGGCGGAGCTGAACTCGATGCACTCGAACACGAACTCCGCGACTCGGGCGCAACAAGTTGAACACCTTGGAGCCCTTCGACTTGGAGGACCTCGAGATATTGACATTCGGCCGGTCATCAGTGGACATGTATCCCGAGCAACACAATGTTGCCCTGGCCGATGTCTCTACGTTCCGCAAGTCGATTGGCGGTAGTCCTACTAACGTTGCGGTCGCAGCTGCGCGGCTTGGCCGCAAAGCTGCCGTCATTAATCGGGTTGGGGACGACGCATTTGGTGCCTACGTTCGGCAAGGCCTCCGCGAATTCGGTGTACACGACAAGTTCATCTCCACTGATCCCGATTTGCTGACTCCGGTCGTGTTCTGCGAGCTGAAGCCGCCCGAGGAGCCATCGATCTACTTTTATCGGGAACCGCGGGGTCCAGACATGGACATCTCCGTTGCAGACATGCCGATGAGTGCCATCGATTCGGCACCACTATTTTGGCTGGCCGGGTCCCGGTTCGCTGAAGAGCCCTCCCGATCAGCCGCAGTGGCAGCGCTTGAAGCCCGCAGTCGCAAGCAACACACGGTGATCGATCTTGACTATCGACCCATGTTTTGGGATTCGCCGGCACAAGCTGCCGAGTACATTTCGCCGTCAATTGACCACTGCACGGTCGCAGTTGGCAACAAAGATGAATGTGAGATCGCTGTCGGTACGCGTCTTCCTGACGAAGCCGCGGACCGCATGCTCGAACGTGGCGTGCAGATTGCCATCGTCAAGCAGGGTGGAGATGGGGTGATGGTCGCGACCGCTGAATCACGCACCGTTGTCGACCCGATCCGGGTTCCTGTCGTGTGCGGGCTCGGTGCTGGCGATGCATTTGGCGGCTCATTGGCTCACGGGCTGCTCGAGGGCTGGAACCCTGTAGACATCGTGACCCGTGCCAACGCTGCAGGGGCGATTGTTGCTGGTCGCCTGATGTGCTCAGACGAGATGCCAACATCGGCAGAAATTGATCACCTGTTGACGACCGGTGAGGTCCCCGATCGAGTGATCCGGTGATCATCACCGACGAGGCATGGAGAAGCCTGCTCGAGACTCGCGCAACTGCTCCCGGCGCAATCGCAACAGCACTTGCTGCGCGAACCACCCGTCCGCTACTCGCTGCTGACGGCAATACGTTCATCATTGCGATCGATCACCCCGCCCGCGGAATGGTCGGGTTAACGGGTCAACCTTTTGTCATGGCCGACCGTCGAGACGTGCTCGAGCGAACGATGACTGCGCTGGCTGACCCGGGCGTCGACGGCGTCATGGCGACACCCGACATTCTCGATGACCTCGCGCTGCTCGGTGCGCTCGACGGCAAAGTAGCGGTCGGGTCGATTAACCGCAGTGGCCTGCTGGGTTCAGCCTGGGAACTGGATGACCAATTGACGGGCCATACGGTGCAATCAATCGTCGACCAGGGCCTTGATGGGGCCAAGATGCTGCTCCGAATCGATCTAGAAGATGAACGCTCACGGCCAACGATCGAAGCCTGCGCCCGCTGGATCACCGAGCTCGCAGCTGCCCAGAAGCTCGCGATGCTCGAACCCCTTCCATACACAACAGATACGGACGGGCGCAAGGTGCTCGATCCCGACGAGGACGCACTCGTGAAGTGCGTTGGAATCGCCAACGCACTCGGTGCGAGCTCCGCATACACCTGGCTAAAGCTTCCCGCAACCGCCCAGATCGAGCGCGTGATGGCGGCAACCTCAATGCCCGGCCTGATTCTCGGCGGAACGCCTGGCCCAAACCCCGAGACAGCATTTGACGAGTGGCGTCGAGCAATGGATATCCCCAACGTTCGTGGCCTTGTTGTCGGCCGCTCTCTTCTGTATCCCTCCAACGGTGACGTCGCTGAAGCTGTCGCAACAGCTGCAGCGATCGTCCACCACCATCAACAAGGACCACAATGACCCGCAAGAAGATCGGCGTGGCCGTGATCGGCTTCGGCTGGATGGGCCAAGCCCACACACGCTCGTACCTCCGCATTCCGACGCTGTTCCCAGAGCGTGACTACGACCCGGAGCTGATCATCATCAGCGACAATTTGCAGGAACGGGTCGACGAGGCCGTCGAATCGTTCGGCTTCCGTGAGGGAACGACTGATTGGAACGTGGCGGTCAACCACTCCGATGTCGACGTTGTCTGTATCTGCGCCCCGAACATGTTGCATGAGCCGATCGCCATCGCAGCGGCCGCAGCCGGAAAGCACGTGTTCTGTGAGAAGCCGGTCGGCGGGACGCCCGAGCAGACGGTACGTATCGAAGCTGCTTCGCAAGCCGCAGGTGTGATCACTGGCGTCGGATACAACTACCGGTGGGCGCCGCTCGTGCAGTACGCCAAGCAGCTAATCGAAGACGGAACGCTTGGCGACATCACGAACTACAACGGTCGGTTCTTCACGATGTACGGATCAGACCCGATGGGCCTGCTCTCGTGGCGCTTCCAACTCGACGGGGCGGGACACGGCGTGTCGTCTGACATCCTCAGCCACTCGATTGATCTAGCGCACATGCTCGTGGGACCGATCGAAAAAGTCGTCGGTACCGGCCACACCTACATTCCTGACCGTCCCATCCCGCAACCCGGTGGCACCCATTACGACCTCGGTTCGCCCGAAGACCCGACTGGTCCGGTGGAGAACGAAGACTACTTCGGGGCCATTGTCAAGTTCGAGAACGGAGCGCGCGGCACTTTCGAGGCGAGCCGCACCATTGTCGGGCCAGAAAGCCAGTGCGCCTTCGAGATCTATGGAACCAAGGGTTCGCTCAAGTGGAATCTTGAGACGATGAATCAGCTCCAGCTCAACCTGGTCGGCGACAAGGCTCGCGGATACACCACGGTGTACGCAGGCGACCGGTACCCGTATCACGGTAACTTTGTGCCCGGTGACGCCAACTCGATCGGCTACGAGGACCTCAAGGTCATCGAAGACTACGAATTTCTGTCGAGCGTCGCCGCTGGCCGCCAACACCAGCCCGGCTTTGCTGAGGCAATCGACTACGTCAGCGTTCAGGCTGCCCTGTTGCAGAGCTGGAAGTCCGAGCGCTGGGAACCCGTGCAGCGTCTCGCTTGAACTCTGGTCGAACACGAATCGAAAACGAATCGAACGAAAGAAGTCACCCAATGGGGACCCAACGATTGACGGTCGCTCAGGCGATCGTTGCCCATCTCATCGCTCAAACCACCGAACTTGGTGACGGCAGCACAGCGTCGTTATTTCCAGGGGTCTACGGCATCTTCGGTCACGGCAACGTCACCTGCCTTGGGCACGCCCTTGAAGAACGCAAGGACGAACTGCCGACGTGGCGCGGTCAAAACGAGCAGGGCATGGCGCTTGCCGCGACCGCGCACAACAAGGCGGTTAGGCGCCGGCAAATCATGACGGCGACATCGTCGATCGGGCCCGGCGCGACCAACATGGTCACGGCCGCAGGAGTGGCTCACTCGAATCGCTTGCCATTGTTGCTGCTCGCAGGTGACACCTTTGCCTCGCGAACTCCGGATCCGGTCTTGCAGCAGGTCGAACACTTTGGGGTGCCGTCGACCACGGTGAATGATTCGTTCCGACCGGTCGCTCGTTACTGGGACCGCATCACCATGCCCGACCAGCTGCTCACGTCACTTCCTCAGGCGATCGACACCATGCTCGATCCCGCTGACTGTGGCCCTGCATTCCTCGGTCTGCCTCAAGATGTGCAAGCCATGGCATTTGACGTGCCTGACGAGTTTGTTGCTGCACAGCATCATTGGATCGTTCGGGCCCGCCCCGATCGGGGTCAACTCGCAGCAGCGGTCGATGCGCTGCGCAGCGCCAAGCAACCGCTGATCCTCGCTGGCGGTGGTGTCCATTACTCCTTTGCTGAAGCAGCGCTCCTCGCATTTGCCGAGCGGCATCGCATTCCGGTGGTCGAGACCGTTGCGGGCAAGGCAAGCCTCGTAGCAGCTCACGAACTGAACGCGGGACCAATTGGTGTCACAGGTTGCGAATCCGCCAATGCGCTTGCAGCCCAGGCCGATGTGGTGCTTGCAGTCGGAAGCCGCCTAGAAGACTTCACCACTGGTTCGTGGACGCTGTTCCAGCACCCGGACGTGACGATCATTGGCCTCAATGCTGCCCGGTTCGACGCCCGCAAGCGGCGTTCCTTGCCACTGGTTGCTGACGCCCGCGTTGGGCTCGAGGAACTCACTGACGCTCTTGGCGACTGGGTCGTCGATGTGGCATGGACCGAGCGAGCAGCCACAGAGCGGGCCGGCTACCACGCGTACGTCGACGAGATTGCTGCGCCAAGCGACGACTCCGTCGCGGCCGGGGAACCCGTGACCTACGCTCAAGTCGTGGGCGCTGTCGACCGCAACAAGCAACCCGGCGACTATGTGTTGGCGGCTGCCGGTGGATTCCCGGGCGAGGTCAACAACGGGTGGCGCGCGGAGGAGATCAACAGCTTCGACTGTGAATACGGCTTCAGTTGTATGGGCTACGAAATTGCCGGTGGCTGGGGCGCCAAGATGGCGATGCCAGACCGCGAAGTCATCGTGTTTGTCGGAGACGGCTCGACAATGATGCTCAACTCCGACCTGTACAGCTCGGTCATCGGTGGTCACAAAATGATCGTGATCATCTGCGACAACGGCGGGTACGCGGTCATTAATCGGTTGCAGATCAACCAGGGGGGTGTGCCGTTCAACAATCTCCTTGATGACTGCAAGGGGCCCAACACCGAGGTCCGAGTCGACTTCGAGATGCTAGCTAAAGCACAAGGATGCAACGCCGAGACCGTGCACACGGTCACGGAATTGGAGTCGGCGATGGATCGAGCTCGAGCATCTGATCGGACCTACGTGATTGCGCTGCAGACCCATCGCTACGAATGGACTGAGGGCGGAACGTACTGGGAAGTGGGCGTCCCCGAAGTGTCGAATCGTCCCTCCGTCGTCGCTGCCCACGATGACGTAGCCACTGGAAAGCAGGGCCAACGTCGTGCCTGACACTCCCGTTCGATTCGCCGTGCTCGGCTGTGGCCGCATCGGCAAGATGCACGCTGAAATGCTTGCTCGCCAGGTTCCCGGAGCCTCCGTCAGTGTCGTCTTCGATGTCGTGGAGGCTGCGGGGCAGGCCGTGGCTGGCGACCTCGGCGTTCGAGTCGCATCTTCACTCGATGATGCCGTCAACGCAGAAGACGTCGACGCAGTAGCGATCTGCACCAGCACCGACACCCATGTCGATGCCATGGTCGCTGCGGCAGTCGCCGGCCGAGCGATCTTCTGCGAGAAGCCAATCTCGCTTGACCTGGCAGAGGTCGACCGTGGTCTCAACGCCGTCGCCGATGCTGGCGTCAAGCTCCAGGTCGGTTTCAACCGGAGGTTCGACCCGAGCCACAAAGCCGTCGCTGATGCAGTGCAACACGGAGCCGTTGGCGACGTGCACCTGTGCAGCATCACCAGCCGCGACCCAGGACCACCGCCCATCGAGTACATCCGCGTCTCTGGCGGAATGTTCAATGACATGACAATTCACGACTTCGACATGGCGCGGTACGTCACCGGCAGCGACGTCGTCGAGGTCTACGCACGCGGAGCTGTTCGTGTCGACCCGGCCATTGGCGAGGCAGGCGACATCGACACCGGCGTTGTGTTGCTCACCCACGCAAACGGCGCCCTGACCACCATCGACAACAGCAGACGGGCGGCATATGGCTACGACCAGCGCGTCGAGGCATTCGGCAATCTGGGCAAGGCAGCCTCGGACAACTACCACGACTTCAACAGCGTGCTTGCCACAGAGGCTGGGTATCGGCGGCCGCCGCTCCAGAACTTCTTCCTCGAGCGTTATGGGCAGAGCTATCTCGATCAGTGGGCTGCCTTCCTCAACTACGTGCGCAGCGACGTGGCGAGCCCGGCCTCAGGGGCAGACGGTCGAGCCCCACTCGTGATCGCCCAAGCGGCACATTGCTCGATGACCGAAAACCGCCCGGTCCACATTGCTGAGATCGACAACTGAACGGAAGACCCTGAGATGAGCGAACCACTGTCACACTCCGGCCAGCCACTGCGTCACGCCCGCCCGGTCGGCCCGATGCGCAACACCGACCTGGCCCACCATCGCGCCCTTAACCCGGATGGCTCAGTCCGCATTGACATCACGCCCGACAACGCCGGTTGGGACTTTTTGAGCTTCGCCGTCGTCGAGTTGGAGGCAGGCGACACCCACGAGTCCACGCGGCCCGACGAAGAGACCGCAATCGTGCCAATTTCAGGAGCCGGCACAGTGACCGCCGGAGGGCAGACCTTCGAGATCAGCCGAACTTCGGTGTTCGAAGAGATGCCCCACATCGTCTACGTCACGCCGGGCGATGCCATCGGCGTGGTCGCCTCCGAGGGCGGGTTCGAATTCTCCATCGGCTCAGCGCCGGCGGAGGGCAAGTACCCGACCCGGTTGATCGAGCCTAAGGAGATGAAGCAGGAGCTTCGCGGTGGCGGTTCGGCCTACCGCCATGTCAACCACGTGCTCGCCCCGCCGATTGACGCCGAACGGCTCATTTTGTATGAGGTCTACGTCCCGCGAGGCACTTGGTCGGGCTGGGCGCCGCATTGTCACGACGGTCGTGATGGATCGCCCTACCTCGAAGAGGTCTACTACTTTCGAGTCACACCGGACAACGGATTCGTCATGCAGCGCAACTGGCGCGACGACGAAGACTTCGACGAGCTATTCAGCGCCCGGGATGGCGAGGCGGTGCTGGTGACCAAGGGGTATCACTCCTCGGTCGCGTGTCCGAGTTCGCACATGATGTTCCTCAACTATCTCGCAGGCGAGTTGTACGACGACGAACGTACGACGCCGCCGTGTTTCGACCCCGCGCACCTGTGGATACAAGACAACTGGGACCACGAAGCATGGGATCTTCCCGTCGTCTCGAAACCAGAATGACCACACCGGGTCTGACCGACAGTGCGGGCCGCTTCTCCATCTTGGCGATCGACCATCGCGATTCGCTCCGCGAGTTCCTTGCTCCCGACGCTCCATCGTCGATCGATGCCGCATCGATCACGGATCTGAAGATCGAAGTGGTGGAAAGCCTTGCGGATCTCGCCACCGGGGTGATGCTTGAACCCGAGTACTCGATCCCGCACGTGCTCGATGCAGGCGTTCTTCCCGCTGGGGTCGGGTTCCTGGCAGCTCTCGAAGCGCAGGGCTACCTCGACGATCCGGAGGCGGAACCAACGCGGTTGCTCGACGGGTGGTCGCCGGAATTGGCCAAAGCCTCGGGCGCGTCGTCGGCAAAGTTGCTGCTGCCGTACCGCCCCGACGGACGGCTGGTTGGCGAACAGGAGGCATTCGCCAACCAGATGGTCGAGGAGTGCCACGCCCACGGCTTACCGATCGCGCTTGAGCCGCTGTTCTACGGTCTGGCCACCCCCGGCCGTCGATCCGAGCTCATCGTTGAGACCGCTGAGCGCTTTGCTGCCTTTGGTGCAGATCTACTCAAGTTGCCGTTTCCAGGTTCGCCGGCAGCGTGTGAACAGGTCACCGCCGCAGTTGAGGCGCCGTGGGCGATGTTGTCGGGGGGCGGATCGTTCGATGACTTTGCCGATCAGATCGCGGTGGCCAACGCGGCGGGTTGCTCGGGGTTTATGGTCGGTCGTGCGCTGTGGGGCGAGGCTGTCCGCGCGCCAGCTGCAGATCGAGCTGATCTGTTGCAGACGCTCGTTCGGCCACGGTTCGAGCGACTCGTCGAACTCAACAAGGAGGTTGATCATGGCTGATGCATGGTTCGAAGCTGCTCGATGCTCGCTCGACGAGTTCCGTGCGATCGTCGAGCGTCCAACCGACATCGATGACTACCCGCATGCGAGCCGTAGCGAGCAGGGCGTGGTCATCTATGACGCTGCGGCGCTGACCCCGAGTAAACAATGCCTCGGTGAGATCGCCGAGGTGCTCAGCCATGGTCCGGGAATCGTGGTTATGGAGGGAGCAGTCGCACCTGGGACCATCGATGCCGCAACGGTGGCGTTCGAGTCAATCATCGATGGCGAACGCGAGACCAAGGGTGAGGTGGGTGACCACTTCGCGACGGCGGGCGACAACGATCGGGTATGGAACGCGCTCGAGAAACTGGCCATCGCCGCCCCGGACGTGTTCGTCGAATACTACGCCAACGATGCGATTGCGTTGGCCTCGCTCGCGTGGCTTGGCCCCAACTATCAAATGACCTCACAGGTCAACGTTGTCAACCCGGGTGGGAAAGCGCAGCAGCCTCACCGCGATTACCACCTCGGGTTCATGGAAGACGACGTCGCCGAAGAATACCCGGCACACATTCACCGATTGTCTCCGTTGCTCACGCTGCAAGGCGCGATTGCGCACTGCGACATGCCCATCGAGACGGGACCAACGATGTACATGCCGCACTCCCAGAAGTACGACGCCGGCTACGTGGCGTGGCGTCGAGATGACTTCAAGGAGTACTTCGCGGAGCACCATCGCCAGTTGCCGCTTGCAAAAGGTGATGCAGTGTTCTTCAACCCGGCCGTGTTCCACGGCGCAGGAACAAACCAAACAGACGATGTCCGCCGGATGGCAAACTTGTTGCAGGTGAGTACCGCATTTGGACGGGCCATGGAGGCGATCGACCGTCGAGCCATGGTCAGAGCGATTTATCCGAGTTTGCTCGCGCAACTCAAGGCTGGCGTCGACCGGGCTCGTCTTGATCGGGCCATTTCGGCATCCGCAGAGGGGTACGCTTTTCCTGGTGACCTCGACGTCGACCAACCGGTTGACGGACTCTCCTCGCCCTCCGACGCAATGATCGTGCGGCGTGCGCTCGATGCGCGCCGAACACCTCAACAACTCGATGAACAACTGAAGGAACCAACGCTATGAATCGAATCAGTCATTGGATCGACGGCCGCGTCGTCGAGTCGACGTCAGGCAACTCCGCTCTGGTTTATGACCCTGCGACCGGAAATCAGACCGGCGTGGTCGATCTTGCTTCGATATCCGAAGTCGATGCCGCTGTTGCCGCTGCAGCCAAAGCATTCCCAGCGTGGCGATCGACATCGCTATCGCGGCGCGCCGAAGTCCTTTTCCGCATGCGTGAACTCGTCGACGCAAACCGTAAGGAAATCGCGATGCTGCTTACTGCTGAGCATGGCAAGGTCCTGTCTGATTCTCTTGGCGAGGTAGCGCGCGGCCTCGAGAACATCGAGTTTGCGTGTGGCATCCCGCAGCTCATAAAGGGCGACTATTCCGAGCAGGCAGCAACTGACGTCGATGTGTACTCGATCCGTCAACCGCTCGGCGTCGTGGCTGGCATCACACCGTTCAACTTCCCGGCAATGGTTCCCATGTGGATGTTTGCCAACGCGTTGGCCTGCGGCAACACCTTCGTGCTGAAACCGAGTGAGAAAGACCCGTCGGTGACGATGTTTATCGCCGAGCTTCTCTCGCAGGCCGGGCTTCCGGACGGTTGCTTCAATATTGTGCAAGGTGACAAGGTGGCCGTCGATCGCTTACTTGAGCACGACGATGTCCAAGCGGTGAGCTTCGTGGGCTCGACGCCGATTGCGAAGTACATTTACGAAACCGGTACAGGCAACGGCAAACGCGTGCAGGCACTTGGCGGAGCGAAGAATCACATGCTGGTACTCGCAGACGCCGATATCGCGATGGCCGCCGACGCTGCAGTTAGCGCAGCCTACGGATCGGCAGGGGAGCGCTGTATGGCAATCAGCGTCGTTCTGGCCGCCGACGGCATTGCTGACGAACTGGTCGCCGCGATCGCCGACCGCATTCCGAAAATCAAGGTCGGGAATGGAATGGAGTCAGACAGCGAGATGGGCCCGCTGATCACCGCTGAGTCGCGCGACCGTGTGGTTGGCTACATCGACGGAGCACCGAACGAGGGTGCGACGGTTGTCATTGATGGCCGCGAGGGCGTGCCTGCTGAGGGCTATTTCGTCAACCCAACGTTGCTTGACAACGTAACGACTCAGATGGCGTCATACCGCGACGAGATCTTTGGTCCGGTCCTCGGTGTGATGCGCGTGTCCGGTTTCGAAGAGGGCATCGACATCATTAACGCCAACCCGTACGCCAACGGCACGGCAATCTTCACGCGTGACGGTGGGGCTGCGCGTCAGTTCCAGTTTAACGTCCAGGTCGGTATGGTCGGCGTTAACGTCCCGGTCCCGGTGCCAGTCAGTTATTACAGCTTCGGCGGTTGGAAGGCGAGCCTGTTCGGCGACACGCATATGTACGGACCCGAGGGGATCAACTTCTACACCCGCGCCAAGGTCGTGACGAGCCGGTGGCCAGATCCAGCGACCAGCTCAGTGGATCTTGGATTCCCAGAGACTCGCTGACGACCCAAACTTGCCTACCTAACGCAAGACTTGGAGCCGGCGGATACCTGCGCTGGCCATCGGGTCAGAGTCGATGCGGCGTGACAGGAAACACTGATCGCTTTTGGCGAGCTCTCAAAATGTATTTATAACCGATATCGAAGCTGTTGGCGTTGACATCGTCGCGAATGTGTTGAGCAAAAGTGCCCTGAGATCCGCACTTGAAACAGGACACGGACGCAAGCTGGAGAAGCTCTGCGTGAGAGCGCGTCGCCTTCGCTCCTCCGAAGGACGGTTGGGTTAATTGTCGAACAAGTTGACGTCCTTTGCGTCCTGCCTGCTCTGCGGCTGAGCTGAGCCGCTTATCAGGCGATCCGGCCGGCCGCCCGTGCAGCTTCTTCGGCTGCGTCCAGTTGGCCTTCCACGATGCTGATTCCATTGGCCCAAAAATCGGGATCAGCGAGGTCGCACCCGACAATTTTGCCGAGTTCCTCAGGGGATCGGCTACCACCGGCTTGAAGGAGGTCAAGGTAAGCGGGCACGAATGCGTCGCCTTCTTCGATGTATCGGGCGTAGACCGACAACGCGAGCAGCTGTCCGTACGCGTAGGCGTAGACGTATCCGGGAGTTCCCATAAAGTGAGGTACGTAGCTCCACCAACTTCGGTACCCCTCGGTGATCTCGACTGAGTCGCCGAGCATGTTGTGTTGGCTTTGGGCCCACAGGTCACCGAACTGCTCAACGGACAATTCGCCTTCGTTCCGACGTGCCTTGTGGCAGGAGTCTTCGAAGCGATTCATCGCCACTTGCCGGAAGACGGTGGCGATTGAATCCTCGAGTGTGCTGGCGAGAAGGGCGAAGCGTTCCATCGGGTCTTCAAGAGTGGTGAGCAATCGACTGCTGGTTACAGTTTCGCCGAAGACCGATGCAGTTTCGGCAACAGTGAGTGGTGTCGACTGGTGGAAGATGCCCTGCTCGCGGGCGAGTTGGAAATGCGCTCCATGTCCGAGCTCGTGAGCAAGTGTTGCAACGTCGCGCGATGTGCCGGTCCAATTGAGGAACACATATGGATGGTGAGATGGGGTGACAGGCGCAGCGAATGCACCGCCACGCTTACCGGGTCGAACCGGGGCATCGATCCACGGCTCGTCGAGGAATCGTCCGATAACGTCTGCGAGTTCGGGTGAGAACGAGTTGTAGGCGTCGCGGACGATATCCACGCCTTCATCCCAACTGAACTCTTGCTCGGTGTCGGCCACCGACGCCATGCGGTCATAGTCCGCGAGCTTGTCGATACCAAGAACCTCTGCTTTGAGCCGATACCAGCGTTGGGGGAGCGAGTAGTTGCTCACCACTGCTGCAATCAAGGCGTTGACCGAATCGTCGGAGGCCTCGTTAGCGAGGTTGCGGGATGAGATCCAGGTCTTGTAGCCGCGTTGGCGATCGCTGATCGACTTGTCGAGCAGAAGCGTGTTGAAAACGTAGGCCCGGGTTCTAAGTCCTGGTCTGAGCCCTGCGGTCACGCCTTCAGCCGCTTGTTGGCGGACGCTGCGGTTGGGGTGGGAAAGTAATGAAAGGGCTTCCATTAGTGAAATCCCTGGGCCGCCGTGCTCGTCGGGGAGGTTGACTTCGATTGCCGAGGTCAACTCATCAAACAGTCGCACCCAGGCCGCTCCACCAACTTGTGCTTTGTCAGCGAGGACAGTTTCCTCAGCTTCGCTCAGCAAATGGGGTCGCTCGAGCCGGACCTGTTCGAGATGATGGCGGCAGAAGTCGAGGCGTTTGTCACTGATGATTCTGGCGACGTGCTCGTCATCTGCGGCAGCCCATTCGAGTTCGAAGAAAATCAGCATCGTGTTGATTTGCGTAGCGCGCTGTTGCGAGTGTGCCATCGCTGCGCCGCGAGCAGGATCACTGGTGTCGGTGCTGAACGAGAGCATTGGGTGGTATTCCGCCCGAGCAAGAAGATCCATCACCGTCGCTATTGACTGCATTGCGTCAGCTAGCTGGCCTGCGTTAAGAGTGCCAACCCGCCCGCGTAGTTCTGCGAGCTCAGTGGCAGACGACTCAGCAGCGTCGAATAGATCGTCGATGGAACGATCACCGAGAATCGACCCGATGTCCCAGGTAACGCTGGTTACGTCAGTCATGTGTTGCTTCTTCGAGTGAAGACTGGTTCATCCGGGGTCGATTGTGTGGCGTCGAAGCGGTATCCGTTGCTTTCGAATGCGGTGAGGGCCTTGGCGGTGGTGATTCGCTCCCGGACGATCCATCCGGCCATTGAGCCGCGGGCTTGTTTGGCGAAGAAACTGACGATCTTGAAGTCGCCATCACCCTTCGCGTCAAGGAATCGCGGTGTGATGATCCGGCCCTCTAGACGCTGGGGCTGGACAACCGCGAAATACTCGTTTGAGGCGAGGTTGATGAGCAGGGCTGCTCCGGGTGACTCAGCGAGCGCTGCATTGAGCTGATCGGTAACTTCGCCTCCCCAATAACTGTAAAGGTCACTGCCATTGTCATGCGTGAGTTTGGATCCCATCTCGAGTCGGTACGGCTGAATGAGGTCGAGTGGACGCAGGACACCGTGGAGGCCGGACAAGATGCGCAGCACCTTCTGCGAATGCGTGTAGTCACGCTCGCTGAATGAGCGAGCTGCGTCGAGGCCGGTGTAGGTGTCGCCGTCAAACGCTAGGACGGCGGGGCGAGCGTTGTCTGGAGTGAACGGAGTCGTCCAGTCCTGAAAACGCTGATGGTTTAGGTCCGCAAGCGATGCTGAGATCGACATCATTTTCGACAGTTGATCCGGAGATTTCTGGACCATCAGGTCGATGAGCTTTTCGGAGCGTTCGATGAGGATGGGCTGGCTGTGCTTCGCCGTGGGCAATGGCGACTCAAAGTCCAGCGCCTTGGCGGGGGACACCACGATCAACATACCCCCGGTATATCTGAAGTTGAGCGGGATTGAGGCACTCAGGTATCGAGTAGATCATCGACCACGCTGATCAAACAACGTAAGAACCGCGATTCACGGCGTTGGTCATCGACTCCTGATTCGTCGGGAGGTGCCGATGTCGGTCGCTCTACCGCTACTCAAAGAAGTCATCGCAGGGCAAGTTTTCGTCGAGGGGTTCTGCGCATTAATTAGTGCGCGCACCGATGGAGAATGGCGCGAAGTGAAATGTCAGAGGCTGTCTAGGTACCCGACGACAACTGAATAAAACCATAGACCTAATGGTTAGGTTCGCTTTACATTGGCTGTAGTAGAAGCAGTACATTTACGGCATGGATCGTTCTGGCGAGTTTCATCCTGCGTTCGAGGAGTACTGCGAGTGTATTTTTGAGCTTGGCGAAGACGACCTAAATGTAATTCAGGCCAGAATTGCTGAGCGCCTTGACGTCAGCCGGCCGGCAGTGTCAGAGATGATCAAGAAGATGTCGGCAGAGGGCCTCGTGACCCAAGACGGTGCGCTTCGCCTCACCGCTGCTGGCCAGCGGCTTGCCGAAACCGTGGTTCGTCGTCACCGGCTTGCTGAGCGATTCCTCACTGACGTGCTCCAGCTGTCGTGGGCTGAAGCGCATCACGAAGCTGGCCGCTGGGAACACGTCATGAGTGAAGCCGTCGAGCTAGCGATGGACGAGTTGCTTGGCCATCCCACCACTTGCCCGCACGGCAATCCCATCCCTGGCTCGGACTTTGAGCAACGTGATTTGATCGCACTCAGCGAGGCCGAGGTCGGCGCTCCGGTGGTCATCCGGCGGATCACCGAGGAGCTCGAATTTCAACCGGGTCTTCTTGAGTTTCTTGAAGCGGCCTCAATTCGTCCCGGAGAGACCGTCAGTCTCGCTTCAGCCGCCCCTGATGGAACGCTTACCGTGCAGGTCGGCGATGACGCGCTTGGCGTAGCTGCGTTCACAGGAGAACGCATTCTGGTCAGCACCTGAGCGTCAACTGCCGGCACAAGAACCTAAAAGCACATGGAAAGAGAGCAATATCTGTGGAATCGTTCATTGATACCCGCGAAGTCAACCCGGTTCTTAACAACATCATGTTGGCTGAGCTCGCCGGGGTCATCCGCTACACGCACTACTCCTTAGTGATTACGGGGCCGAACCGCCTTCCGTTGGTCGCATTCATGCAAGAACAGGCTGATGAATCATTGGTGCACGCCCGCCAAGCCGGCGAGATCTTGACCGGGCTCGGAGGTCATCCGACTCAGGGGATCGGTGCGATCGAGGAGACGCACGACCACTCGATCGAAGCAATTCTCAACGAGTCGGTAGCTCACGAACGGCGTGCGCTCGATCTGTATCGGCAGCTGCTTGAGCTTGCTGAGAACAACTCGGTGTACCTCGAAGAGTACGCCCGTGGCCAGATTGGGGCTGAAGAGCTCCACGTCATCGAGATGAACAAGCTGCTTCGGGACTACACCATTGGCTGATCGACGGGGCCTTCCGGTTGCCTCGGCAGGCGCAGCGAGTGTCCGACCGTCGGTGGCGCTTTGTGTGGGTAAGGACTGTCGCCAACGATGTGAGTTCGCAAAGGTCCGCAAAATGCTGGCGCTTAATTGTGATCTCGTGGAGTTGAAGTGCGTTGGGTTGTGCAACGGCCCTGTTGTCGTCACCGATTTGGATGCCAACGTGCCCGACGTCTACTCCAAACTGCGCAGCAAGAGTGACCGTCGGTTACTTCGCGCACGCGTGAGCGGCGACAGTCGGGCACGCAAGAAGCTTGCGGACAAACGAGTCGCTCGTAAGAGCGTGTTGAACGTCATCTCGCGTCGACTGCAACGCGTCGCCTAACGAGCTGCTATTCGCTTTTCGGGTTCACGGGCGAAGATTGCGGATCTTCGGGGATTTGCAGGCCTGCGAAGACTTTGGTCGCAAGCATTTTGAACATGCCGGATGGTCCAGTCAAGATGCCCGACAGGCGCTTATTTTGATACAGAATGCCAGAGAGATGTCGATGCGTGATCAAGAGCGTTGGTAGTTAGGGGCTTCCTTGGTAATCGTCACATCATGCGGGTGGCTCTCTTGGCGGCCTGCAGTAGTGACTCGCATCATTTTGGCGCTGCGTAGCTGCGATAGCGACGCCGCTCCTGCGTAACCCATACCTGAGCGGAGGCCGCCGACCAACTGGTAGGCAACGTCACCGAGTGGGCCGGAGAATGGGACGCGACCCTCAATCCCCTCGGGCACGAGCTTCTGGCTTGCGGTACCCACCGCACTTTTCGAACGAGAGGACTGGCCTGTGGCGTAACGGTCCTGGCTGTCACCCGTCATGGCGCCCATTGAGCCCATGCCCCTATAACTCTTGTAACGGCGGCCCTCGAAGAGCTCCATCTCGCCGGGGCTCTCCTCGACGCCCGCAAGCAGGGATCCGAGCATGACCGTTTCAGCGCCTGCAGTGATCGCCTTTACGATGTCGCCGGAAAATGTGATGCCGCCGTCGCCGATGATCGGGATACCCATCTTTACAGCCCGTTTTGAGGCAAAGTAGATCGCCGACAGCTGCGGCATTCCTGCGCCGGACACGACGCGGGTGGTACAGATTGAGCCGGCGCCCACGCCGACCTTGACCGCATCGGCGCCGGCTTTAGCCAAAGCTCCCACACCGTCTTCGGTGACAACGTTGCCAGCAGTGACGGCAAGTTCGGGCCAGGTACCCTTAATCCGTTCGATGGTTTTGATCACGTTTGCCGAATGCCCGTGTGCCGTATCGATCGACACCGCATCGACGCCCATTGTGACTAATGCGTCGACACGCTCTTCGACATCGGCACCAACACCGATTGCTGCAGCACAGCGGAGGCGACCCTTGCCATCGCGAGAAGCGTTCGGAAAGTCCAACCGCTTCTGGATGTCCTTGACCGTAATCAGGCCAGCCAGACAACCAGCGCCGTCGACGAGCGGTAACTTTTCGATGCGATGTGCCTGCAACAGCAGTTTCGCCTCGTCGAGCGATGTTCCAACGGCGGCGGTGACTAAACGGTCAGAGGTCATAAAGTCGGTCACTGGTCGGTCGAAGTCTGGCCCTTCACAGAACCGGATGTCACGGTTGGTCAGAATCCCTACGAGTTGACCCTCGTCGTCCGTGATTGGTACCCCGCTGAACTTAAACCGGTTCATCAGCGCCTCTGCCTCGTGCAGCAGCGCGGTGGGTGGGAGCGTCACTGGGTCGGTGATCATGCCAGACTGGCTGCGCTTGACCTTCTGCACTTCAGATGCTTGATCAGCGATCGACATGTTGCGGTGGATGACGCCGATGCCGCCGCAGCGCGCCATGGCGATAGCCATCCTTCCCTCGGTTACCTTGTCCATCGCTGCAGATACGAGTGGCACGGCCAGTTCTATGTCTGCCGCGAATGTCGCAGTGGTATCGACTTCGTCTGGCAACGTCTCGGAAAAGCCAGGGATAACTACGACGTCGTCGAACGTCAGGGCCTCAAATCGATCGAAGAGATCAAAGTTGATACTCATGGTTGAACCTCTGATAGGAGTTGATGTCAGGTCAAGGGGGGAGTGGGCGCCGCTGTTTCCAACGTGACGGCGCGGTGTAAGTCATCGATGTCGGTGAAGCGACGCGAGCACAGATCTCTCATGACGCTGACGAGGAGGCGGTGCTCAACGGTGTGCATCGCGGCCTCGAACTCTTCGACGGAGCGAGTCGTGTCGATCGGAACTGCCTCGGTGGCGAGCAGTGGGCCGTCGTCGACACCTTCGTCTGGAACAAAGTGAACCATCACACCCGACTTGGTTCGATTACCCGCTAACGCTTCGTCCCAGGCTCGCTCGATAGCGCGCAGCCCGGGTAACTCGCCGGGTTGTGCTGGATGCAGGTTGACTACTCGACCCGGAAACCAGCCGAGGAAGCTCATCGTAAGAATTCGCAGCCAGCCAGCCAGCACGATGAAGTCGGGATCGAATCCGGCGACCAGGTCGGTGAGTCGAGTGTCATAGTCTTGCCGTTGTTCACCCAAACGTAAACCAATGTGAACGGCGGGCACACCGGCGGCGTCGGCGCGCTGCAGCGCAAACACTTCTGCCTTGTTTGACACCACAGCGACTACCCGGCCGTTGACGGTGCCGTCAGCGCAAGCATCTAAGAGGGCCTGCAGGTTGGATCCGTTGCCGGAAACCATCACCACCAACCGCTGTTCGCGGACGGGCCGTTCCGGCTGCTCGCCAATCATGTCAACAACACTCTTTCGTTAGTGGAGCCCGCCGCTCGGTCCGTGAGTTCGCCGATGACCCACGTGTTCTCGCTGATCGATGCCTGCACAACGTCTACTTGGTCAGGAGCACACACGACAACCATGCCGACCCCCATGTTGAGGGTTCGGTACAACTCGATGGTGTCCATCCGCGGTGTCAGCTCGCGGACAAGCCGGAAAAGGGGCGGTACAGGCCAGGAACCCAACGTGATGTTTGCATCAACATTGTCGGGCAGCACGCGCGGCAGGTTCTCGGGAAGACCGCCACCCGTGATGTGCGCCAAGGCCTTCACGGCACCCGTCTTGAACGTTGGTGTCAGGAGATCCAAATACGAACGGTGCGGCTCGAGCAGCATCTCGCCGAGAGGGCGGTCGAAACCGTCGGGAACTACGTCCATTGGAGCCCACTCAAAAATCTTGCGCAACATCGAATAGCCATTGGTATGAGGCCCACTCGATGCAATGCCGATCAGAACGTCCCCTGAGGCAATATCGCTTCGTGGAAGTAACTCGGCCCGCTCCGCTACTCCGATCAATGTGCCGGCGATATCGAACGAGCCGGGCTGATAGACGCCCGGCATTTCGGCAGTCTCGCCGCCCAGTAGAGCGCAACCAGCGGCCCTGCACGCGTCAGCCATGCCGCCGACGACCTCGGCCACAAGATCGGCGTCTAGAACGCTTGCTGCGATGTAGTCCAAGAAGAACAGCGGGCGGGCCGACTGGACCAGAACGTCGTCAATGCAGTGGTTAACGATGTCAATGCCGACGCCACGGACCATCCCCAAGCGCGCTGCCAGCTCGACTTTCGTACCAACCCCGTCGGTGGAAGCCACGAGCACAGGCTGATCCATTGACTGGATGCCTGCAGCAGAGAACACGCCACCAAAGCTGCCCACGCCCTGGAGGACGCTCTCGCCGGGCGTGTTGTGGGTGGCTTCAACGGCCGCCTTCATCTCGTCAACGGCCCGTGTGCCCTCGTCGATGTCGACGCCGGCAGCGGCATAGCTGGCAATGCCTGCCCCGGGCGCCCGCCATGCAATGTCACGCCGCACTTGCATGCCATCGAAGGTGATCCTTTCCATCCGGCGGTAGGCCCGATCGCGAGCTACGCCTAGGTCGGCTCCGATCCCGGTGGTGGCCAAGACGCGACCGCCTGATGTCTTTCCATCGGCATTGACTCCCGCATCGAAGCGGTAGGTGTCCTCGATGTTGCCGCGATCGAGGATGGTGTGCCCAATGCGAGGGTCGTATGGGTAGCCAGGCGACGCTGCAACAACGGTGACTGCTGACTGAGTCGAAATCCGCAGCGGCACACTGCCCACGTCGCCTTGTGTGCAGGCGAGCGCCAGAGCAGCGAGATCAGTCTCAAGCAGAGGCAACACTGTTTGAGCCTCGGGATCACCGAAGCGAACGTTGTACTCAATGAGGCGTGGTCCGTCCGCAGTGAGCATGAGTCCTGCGAAGATCACGCCCACGTAAGGTGCGCCCCCTGCAGCGAAGTGGTCGAGTACAGGTTGCACGAACTCGCCAATCAGTTCATCACCACTGAACTGAACCGGTGCGGGCGCGTACGCTCCCATGCCGCCGGTGTTGGGTCCGGTGTCGCCCTCGCCAACTCGTTTGTGATCCTGCGCCAAGGGCAGCGCCACAGCAGTTGTGCCATCACAGAGAGCGAGCAACGAACACTCTGGCCCGCGGAGTCTCTCTTCGAGTAGGAACGGTCCTATCGCTGCAGCATCGGCAATAGCTTGACGCGTCTCAGCGTCGCTGTCGGGAACTGCAACGCCTTTGCCGGCGGCTAAACCATCGAGTTTGACGACAATCGGCGCGTCCAACTCATCCCACCAGGCGAGCGCTGCGTTCTCTCGGTCGTTGCCCTCGAAGCGGGCAAAGGCGGGGCCTGCAATACCTAGTCCGGTCGCCAGGTCGCGAGCGAATCCCTTCGATGCCTCCAACTGTGCTTGTTCGGCTGTCGGTCCAAACGACGGGATTCCTCGTTCAGTTGCGAGATCAGTCGTGCCTGCAACCAACGCAGCTTCGGGGCCGGGAATGACTAGATCGG
Organism: uncultured Ilumatobacter sp.; assembly: GCA_938091165.1. Lineage (GTDB taxonomy): Bacteria > Actinomycetota > Acidimicrobiia > Acidimicrobiales > Ilumatobacteraceae > Ilumatobacter_A. Next base: position 48,958 of record CALKNK010000031.1, read on the forward strand.
TGTCATTTGTGCTTGCATCGTCGAGACTTGAGGCCAACCGCACGTCGTGCCCGTGTTGCCGACAGGCCCAGGCAATTGCCTGTTCGCGGCCGCCGCCGCCAATCACCAAGACGCGCATCAAGCGATCACTCCCTCGAATGCCAGCTTGGCCTGCGCGTCACCTACAGCGAGCGGGTAGTCGCCCGTGAAGCACGCATTGCAGTACCCGTCGCCGGACTCTGTGTCGTTGATGGCACGCATCATCCCTCCGAGCGACAGAAAGGCAAGGCTGTCGGCGCCGATGTACTCTTGAATTTCCGCGACCGAGAGCCGTGCAGCCATGAGATCGTTGTCGTGGCCCATGTCGACGCCGAAGTGACACGCATGCTTAATCGGCGGGCACGTGATGCGCATATGCACCTCGCTCGCCCCTGCATCTCGGACCAGCTTTACGAGCGGACCGGCGGTCGTGCCACGGACCAGCGAATCATCAATCATGATCACCCGCTTACCCTTGAGATTTTCGCTTAACGCATTGAACTTCAGCGCTACACCGCGTTCACGGATGTCCTGGGTGGGTTCGATAAACGTGCGGCCGATGTATCGATTCTTAATCAGCCCATCGTTAAACGGCAGGCCACTTTCACGTGCGAAGCCGATTCCGGCAGGAATCGACGAGTCGGGTACGGGAATGACAACATCGGCATCAACCTTTGATTCCCTCGCCAGTTCGACTCCCAGGCGCTGCCGAGCGTGGTGCACGCTCTTGCCGTCCCACACAGAGTCAGGACGCGAGAAGTAGACGAATTCAAACGTGCAGCGCGCACTTTGAGGTTGAGACGCCAGTACCTGGGTCCGCTCAATCTCGCTGCCACGCAAAGTGACCATTTCGCCAGGTCTGACCTCGTCAATATCTACGCAGCCCAGCGTCGACAGAGCACACGTTTCGCTCGCAACGGCGTGTCCGCCGTGGGGGAGGCGTCCGACGCTCAGCGGACGGAATCCCCATGGGTCACGTACTGCAATGACTTGATCGGCTGCCAAGATCACTAAGGAGTAGGCGCCTTTCCATGCGGGTAATGTGCGCTCAATTCGCTCCTGCCAAGTCTGCCCGCCGGCTGCGGCGAGCATTAGTGTGAATACCTCGGTATCGCTGGTGGCCGTAAGACCGAAGCCTTTGTTGAGCAACTCGTCTCGCAGCGCCGTTGCGTTGACTAGGTTGCCGTTGTGAGCCACAGAGAGTGGACCGTGCATGGTTTCGACAAGGAAAGGCTGAATGTTGCGCTCGGCATTTGACCCTGTGGTGCTGTAGCGGGTGTGGCCGATGGCGTGGTAGCCAGTCAAGGGTGCGAGTGCCTCAGGTGTGAACACTGTTGAGACAAGACCTGCTTCTTTATGCAATCGCGACCGTTTGCCGTCGCTCACGGCAATACCTGCGGCCTCCTGCCCCCGATGCTGCAAAGCGAACAGCCCAAAGAAGGCCAGTTGCGCAACGCCCTCCCCGTGTGGTGTCGACAGACCGAGAACGCCGCACTCGTCGCGTGGCTTGTCGCTGATGCGCACCGGTGTTTCTAATGTGGGTGTATCCAAAGGGAGTTGATCGCCATCGGTCGTTGATGCTTGAACGGATGCGTAGGGTGTGGTGCTCACGAAGGAACCTCCAGTGCGCTGACTGCGTCGATGATTCGTTGCTTAGCAGGATAAGAGGCCCGCTCAAAGGTGAGTCCGGTGAGGCGCTCATAGGTTTCGATGTAGCGGTCGCTCGTCTGCTCCCACACCTCGGAGGGCAGCTGAGGTACCTCGCCTTTGCCGGTGTAGCCGACGTCTGCAAGGGCCCGGCGGACGATTTCTTTGTCGAGGCTTTCCGGCTCGCAGCCGGCGGCCAACTGCTCCTCGTAAGTTTCTGCGACCCAGTATCGTGAGGAGTCAGGTGTGTGTAACTCGTCGATCAGCATCACAGCTCCAGTTACGTCGAGGCCGAACTCGTACTTCGTGTCGGCGAGAATGAGACCGCCATCGGCTGCTCGTTCGCGGCCGCGCTCGAATACTGCGAGCGCAGCGGAGCGAACCTGATCCCACACTTCGCGATCGACATGGCCACCCGCAACAACGTCCTGAATGGCCAGCGGCACGTCGTGCTCACCGAAATTGCCCTTGGTGGTCGGCGTAATGATGGGCTCAGGCAAAGCGGTGTTCTTAGTCAAATTCTCGGGGAACTGATGGCCGTAGATGCTGCGAGCTCCCGCGGCGTACTGCGTCCACAACGCCGTGTTGGTGACTCCGCTAATGTGTCCACGAACGACAACCTCAACGCTCAGCGGCGCAGCCTCGCGTGCAATAAGCACGTTTGGATCAGGCAGCGAAACCACATGATTTTGCACGATGTCGGTGGTTTGTTCGAACCACCAGGCCGCCAGCTGGTTCAACACCTGGCCTTTGTAGGGCACCCGGGCGATGATCTGATCGAATGCAGACAAACGGTCTGTGGTTACAAAAATTCGTTGCCCTGGACCGAACGCGTACGAAACGCGCACCTTGCCGAGCTGGCGATCATGAAGTGGTAACTCGATGCTGTCGAACGGCTCGGGGAGTGTCACGTGCTCAAATTTCCTTGGCGTGCCGCACGCCATTCTCGAACAATCGGAGACCAAGGCTGGATGGCTCACCAGCACCACGCGCTTTCACAACCGGCCTGCGGCGGTGGTGTGGATGCTGTCGGGCCACAATGTGATTTTCAGGGTGTGGCATGAGGCCTAGTACCACACCGCTCGCATCGCAGACGCCGGCGATATCGGCGACGGAGCCGTTGGGATTGGTGCTGCGATACCGCAGCGCAACCTGCCCAGCAGCCGCGAGAGAATCAGGGTCAGGGTGAACGTAGCGGCCTTCGCCGTGGGCGATCGGACAGTGGATCGGATCCTCAATCCCCGAGGTCCATACTGATTTGCTCTTGACTTCGGTTTCCAACACGACCCATCGGCAGTCGAAACGACCCTGTGCGTTGTGCCCGAGAGAGCCGGGTAACAACTTGGTCCGTGTTAGCACCTGAAAGCCATTACAGATGCCGATGAGCGGCCTACCGTTCGCGACAAAGTCGCGCAGTTCATCGCCTAAACCGAGCATCAAGTCGAGTGCCAGCATGCGGCCTGCACCCAACGAATCGGCGTGGCTAAACCCGCCGGCAATAACGCCTAGCCGGTAGTCGCCTAAAAGCCGCGGCCGTTCAACGAGCTCGCTTGCCAACACGGTTTTTGCGTTGGCGCCTACCAACTCAAGGGCTTGGCGCACGTCGTCATCGCGGTTCGTGCCGGGTCCAGCGATAATGACGGCGGGAACCTGGCTCATAACGTCGCCCGCAGTCCGTTGTCGGTGGCATAGGCCTCGTGGTTGAACGCGTCAGCCAGATCGGCGACCAAAATTGGCTCGACTCCAGGCAAGAACAACATGCCGGACTCGTTGACTTCACCGATTTGAAGACACGCGTCGTCCATAATTCGCTTGAAGGCCGCAACACTGCGTGGCTCAATTTCGACGACCAAGCGGCCTAGGGACTCGCTGAACAGCGAGGTTGAGAGATCGTCGTGCGGTAACACGTTGACGGTGGCGCCGAGGCGACCGGCAAGGCACATCTCTCCGAGGGCAACGGCCAGCCCGCCTTCGCTTACGTCATGGCAAGACGCGACCAGTCCGGCCTGGATGGCGGCGTGGAGATGGCGATACCGATTGGGGGCATCAGGGTCTGGGGCGGGAGCGGTACCGGCCACTGGGGGAGCGCCGTACACCTTATCTAAATGAGACCCGGCAAATTCGGGCTCGGTAGACCCTAAGAGCATCAGCACATTGCCGGCCTCAACCAGATCAGGCGTAACGCACTGATTGGCGTCAGGTACATGTGCGACCGCAGTGATGACGAGCGTCGGCGGTACGGCGTGTGGCTTTCCATCGTTGCCGATGTACTCATTGTTCAGGCTGTCTTTGCCTGACACAAACGGAGCGTTGTACATAAATGCCGCAGCACAACAGCCCTCGACCGCAGCGGCCAGCTCGCCCAGAGTGCTAGGACGTCGCGGATCACCCCACGAAAAGTTGTCAAGCAGTGCCACCATGTCAGGGTCAGCCCCAACTGCGACTACGTTTCGAATTGCTTCATCAACGACGGCGTAGGCCATCGCTTCAGGATCGTGGATTCCGTACCAGGGGTTGACGCCAATACCAATCGCAATGCCGTGCTCAGCCAGCGGTTCGGCCAAGACCACACCGTCGGCTGGCCCATCACCAGCGGCGCCGATGAGCGGTCGTATCACCGTTGACCCCAAAATTTCGTGGTCGTAGCGGTGAATCGTAGTTGCCTTACTCGCAATATTGGGATGTGACAGCAGCGCGATCAACGCGGCTCTCGGATCGGCAACCTTCCGAGCGATCGATGGGGATCGATCAGGCTTGGGTAAAACGGCACTCATGCGTCGCTGCGGACGACCGTCGTGCAGGAATGCCGTGTCGATTTCGGCCACTGGCGTGCCGCCTGATCGGACTGTCAGGACGCCATCGCCGGTGAAAACCCCGATGTCAGCCATGTCAACGCCCACGCGCTTGCAGCGATTTTGGATGGCACTGACGTTCCGCGTTGGCACCGAGATAACCATGCGCTCTTGCGCCTCGCTTAGCCAGACCTCCCAGGGCTCGAGGCCAGGGTATTTCCGAGGCACAAGATCCAATTCCACGTCAGCGCCAATGCCTTCTGCCATTTCGCCCACTGCGGAGGACAGACCGCCGGCTCCGCAGTCCGTGATCGACGAATACAAGTCTTCCGCACCTATCAACACATCGATCAGCAGTTTTTCGGTAATTGGATCACCGATCTGGACACTCGCGCCTGCGATCTCGCCAGTACTTGCATCCATTGTCGCCGAAGAGAACGTCGCACCTCGAATGCCGTCTCGGCCAGTTGCGCCGCCGAGCACCAGAACGCGATCACCGGCATGGGGCCCGTCATGTAGAGGCCGCGCCGAAGACGTGCCGATGCAGCCGGCAAACACCAGAGGATTTGTTGTGTATGCAGGGTCGTACAAGATTGCACCGGCCACGGTGGGTAACCCGATCTTGTTGCCATAGTCAGCAACACCGTCGATGACACCTTCACGAATACGGCGCGGATGCAATGACCCGTCGGGAAGATCGCTCAGAGGCAGGTCAGCTGGCCCAAAACACAAGATGTCAGTAATCGCAATGGGCTTGTGTGCGATACCCAGCACGTCGCGAATCACGCCGCCGACACCGGTGTTGGCTCCACCGAATGGTTCGACTGCAGATGGATGGTTGTGCGTCTCTGCTTTGAGGGCAATGGTGATCCCTTTTCGAAACTCGACGATGCCGGCATTGCCGATAAAGGCCGAGCGCACAAAAGGCGCATTGATAGTCTCGGTGCATAGCCGCAGTTGCTGCATCAGCGGTTCGATGGTACGCCCGCCGTCGGGACCGCCTGTCGCTTCTATCGCAGCGCGGAAGGTCTTGTGGGCGCAGTGCTCACTCCACGTCTGGCCCAACGTCTCTAACTCAAGGTCAGTGGGGTCGCGATCCAACCCAACGAAGTAATCACGAATGACCACCATCTCTTCCGGATCAAGGTACAAGGCCCGCTCGACGTTGATTTCGGCAAGTCGTGTCTCGTTCGCCCCGCGAATCGGAATGATCACGGCCGTTGAACGGATATCTGCGCCGCCTGGGTGTGCGGGTTCGATCGTTCCCCACACCCATCGTTCGGTGATCGTATTCGTCACGATGCGTTCGACGATGTCGGAGGCCACGTCATTTGTGAGGTTGTCGTCGAAGCAAATGCGCAGGCCCGTCGCAGCCGAATCGATGTCAATACCCAAAGTGCTGCAAGCATGCCGTACAGCTTCGGCGCCGCTGTCAGTGACGCCGGGTTGAAGGATGATTTCGATCCCCTGGCTCGTCGGAAGTTCCCAGTTGCCGCGCTGAAGCAGCGGGTCGACAAGCACACTGTGAAGACGATCGAGTTGAGCAGAATCAAGGTCTCCATCGACGAACACGATGTCAGCAATGGTGACCTCACCGATATCGCCGAAACCAAGATCGCTTGCACCTCGCTCGATCGCGGCAGAGCGCGGGTCTGCCTCGATCGGGTGAAGAGTGAGACGGTGCCTACGGGCCACTGCCGCGACTGTAGGGAACTCCATACGGCACCAGTGAAATTTGTACAAAAGGTTTGCCTGCACGATGTCGGCGAAGAATCTTCGCCAAGGCAGCCGGATACTCACCATTGTTGAGCAAAGACTGAGAAGTGACACAGAAATAAGCGGGATGGGGCGTTCCGGCCGATCGCTGCGATGATGGAGAGATGACAGACGGAACAACGAGGGTGGTGTTGATCAGGCACGGAGAATCTCAGGTCACCGTCGATCGCGTCATCGGTGGCCACCGCACATGCAGCGGCCTTTCCGATCTGGGACGGCAGCAAGCGGCGCGGCTCCATGACCGCCTTGCCGGCACGCACGAACTTGATGGAGCGGTGCTGATTAGCAGCAACTTTGACCGGGCGATTGAGACCGCCCAAATTATTGGTCCTGCGATCGCAGGTACAGACCTCCTGATTGACCCGGGATTCGGTGAACACGATCCTGGGCCTGAACTCGACGGCATGACATTCGCTGCCTACGTCGACCGTTTCGGATCCCCTGACTGGGGTGGCGACCCCCATTATGAAGTCTTTCCAGGCGGTGGCGAGACCATCGCCAGGTTCCAGTTGCGGGTTGGGTCAACCCTGTCGAAAACGCTCGCCACGCACCCCGGGCGGACTGTTGCAATCTCTTGCCACGGCGGTGTTGTAGATGCCATCTTCCGTCAACTCCTGCGCACGGCGCCCACTGGAACGTTCGACCTCTGGACGACAAACACGTCCCTCACCGAATTTGTGTCTTCGCAGAGCGCCGTCGAATCGGCAACCAACTCGAAGTGGCGCCTCGTCCGGTACAACGATGCCGCACATCTTGCAGGCCTTCCATCAGCCACCAACTCTCCTGCGCAACGTCGCGACGGCTGAGCCTCACGGAATCGGAACGCCATGACCTCGCAGTCATCCGC
>CALKNK010000032.1 GCA_938091165.1 uncultured Ilumatobacter sp.
AGTTCAGTGTTCCTCGGGTGCTGCGACATCAACTTCGAAGTTGAGGCCTACCAAGCAACGTTGTACGGACTGCAGTCCGTCGATCCGAGCTTCACGATGGAGTACGTCGGCACCGGTGACTTCGAGTTTGACTTCGACAACTCGGCAAACGCCACCGCAGCGCTCACGAACGCAAAGGCAAATGGTGCCACGCTTGCATACGCCTACCTCGGCGGTGCGCTCGACCCCGTTGGCCAGCTCGCGGTCGATGAAGACATGGCAATCTTCGCTGCCGGACCTGCTGACGCGTGCGAACGCGACATCCCTTGGACCGGCGCAGTCGTCTTTGATGGAGGCGTATACGCGTCGCAGGCTCTCAAGCTCATCATCGACGGCGAACTCAGTGAGGGCTCGACGTACCAGTTCCCGACTGAGGCCGGGCTCAACGGTGGACTGCTGTGCGATTCCCCGGCTGGGGTAAGCGCCACTGTGGACGAAGCCTTCGGGTTGCTTGCATCGTTTGACGATGCGCTTTACGCGGACCTCGGTGCAATTTCTGGCGCTGCATACGGCGGCTGATGCACCCTGGTCCTACTGGCCGCTCTGGTGCGGACCCCCATACGGGGTCCGCACCCGCGGTCGACCTTCGACAAATCACCAAACGCTTCGGTGCCGTCACCGCGTGTGACGGTGTCGATCTCGTCCTGCAACGTGGACGTATCCACGGAATCTTGGGTGAGAACGGTGCTGGCAAGTCGACTCTGATGAAGATGCTCATCGGCCTGGTTTTGCCCGATGAGGGTTCGATTCACGTCGACGGCACCCCGCAACAGATCCACAGCCCGCTCGATGCTTCGGCGCTGGGCATTGGCATGGTGCACCAGCACTTCAGTCTGGTTGACGCGCTCACAGTGTGGGAGAACGTCGCGCTTGGCGAAGCAGGCCGCCTCGATCCGCGAGCGATTCGAAATCGAATCGGCGATATTGCCGACCACTACGGACTCGTCATCGAACCAGACGCGCAGGTCGGCGACCTGACTGCAGGTCTACGTCAGCGTGTCGAGATCATCAAATGCCTGCGACGCGATCCCACCATCGTGATCTTCGACGAGCCCACTTCGGTGCTGACGCCCGAGGAGTCGTTGCAACTCTTCGAGTCGCTCCGTCAGGTCGTGGCCGATGAGGGACGTGCCGTCGTGCTCGTGAGCCACAAGCTCGACGAGGTACTCCATGCCACCGATGACATTTCCATCATGAGACAGGGTCGAGTTGTCGACCGCATGTTGTCCGTCGATGCCGATGCGCCGACTCTGGCCCGCGGCATGGTGGGCCGTGAGGTGTCGTTGCGGTCCGAACGCGCCGCCCTCGGGGTCCTTGTGGTCGACGATGCGGACACCGTGAACGAGAAGGCTCATGCAGAAGCTGCGGGCGACGCCGTGCTGGCCATCAGCGGAGCGACCGTTCGTGCTGGCGGAGGCATCCTTGCTCTCGACGATTTGTCACTGGAACTGCGCGCCGGTGAAATCGTGGGCGTCGCCGGTGTTGAAGGCAACGGCCAGCGGGAACTCGGCGACTTGCTCTCGAGCCTGATTTCTCTCGACAGTGGATCCGTCACCGTTGACGGCGTGCGCATTCCCGACGGTCGTTCCGGTGCGATGGCAAAGGCTGGCATCGGCGTCATTCCGGAAGACCGCCACGACAGCGGCGTCGTGCTCGACATGACCGTCGCAGAGAATCTCGTCCTCGTTGACCAATCGAACGTTTCGACCCGTGGGGTGATCGACCAGCGCGCGCTGGAGACGTTCGCCAATGAGATGATCGAGCAGTTCGGAATCTTGTGTGCTGGGCCCGATGCTCCGATGTGGTCGCTTTCGGGCGGTAATCAGCAGCGTGTCGTGCTCGCTCGTGAGCTGGCGCAACACCCCAAAGTGCTCGTTGCCGCGCAACCAACGCGTGGTCTCGACGTCGGCGCCATTGAGTACATGGGTGAGCGCCTGGCTGCGGCCGCCGAGGCAGGTGTTGCGGTGCTCCTCATCTCCAGTGAGCTCGAAGAGATCCTTGATCTGTCCCATCGGATTGTGGTGATGCACTCCGGTCGCATCGTCGGCGAGATGGACCGATCGGCTGTCAACCTCGAAGAACTCGGCCTGCTCATGGGCGGCGCAGCCGCATGACCGAGCCGCGGACGACAACGCAAGGAACACGGCTCGGCGAGTGGATCGGCTTGTACTGCCTCAGCGTGCTCGCCGCGCTCGTGCTTTCGGCGTTGCTCGTCGAGGCGACCGGAGGGGATTGGCGCCCCGTGGTCAATGCGCTCCTTGATGGCAGTCTGCGCAAGCCAGGCCGGTGGGGCGAAACGCTCGGAACTGCGGCGCCGATCTTGCTCGTTGCCGTCGGCACGATCGTGTCGGGCAAGGCTGGCCTCATCAACATCGGCCAGGAAGGGCAGTTGTTGGTCGGTGCGGCCTTCGGCACGTACTTCGGTTTCCTGATCGGGGGACCGGGTCCGTTCAACCTGGTCGTGATCGTCCTGTTTGGCGCTCTCGGTGGAGGGCTGTGGGCTGGCGTGGCAGCGCTGCTGAAGTTCTGGCGCGACGTTCCCGAGGTGCTCTCCACGTTGCTGCTGGTCACGGTCGGTGGACAGCTGGTCGCCTATGGATTGAGTCAGTCGTGGCTGCTGCTCGCGCCGCTCGGTGACCGCGGCAACCGCAACCAGGTCAGCAAACAGCTGCCGAAAGACAATCGCCTGCCGAGACTCGAAGTGTTCGGCAACGAGATCCCGTTAGCGGTCTTCATCGCCATTCTGTCCGCGATCGTGATCAGTCTGTTGCTGGCGCGGACAGTCTGGGGTTTCCGGTTGCGCATGCTTGGTCGTAACCAGCGCGCAGCACAACGGTCGGGTGTGTCTCGAACCGGCTATGGCGCCTCAGCATTGATGATCAGCGGCGCGTTTGCCGGGCTGGCCGGAGCGGTGATGTTCGCGGGTGGCGGCTTCGCCTTCGGCAACTACCAGTTGGTTCCGGGTTTCGCCACAAACATTGGTTGGACTGGTTTGCTCGTGGCGCTGGTGGCGCGAGAGAAGGCGCTCATCGCGATTCCGGTGGCCTTCGTGTTCGCTGGCCTCCGCACCGGCTCCAGCTTCGTCGGCGCGACCGGGGTCGAAGGACGAATCACCGACGTCATCCAAGGGTTCTTGGTGCTTGCGTTGCTGGTTCCTCCTGCGGTGATGTTTCTTCGTGACCGTGGGCGTGCCCGCGCTGCAGCAGGGGAGAGGGCGTAGCCATGGCCGGACTCGTTGAGGCAATCATCGACATCTTTTCCAGCGAATCGACGTACATCAATGGTGCGCTGTTCGCCGCGTTCTTGGCCTTTGCGGCGTCGGGCGAGTTGGTTGCTGAACGTGCTGGAACACTCAACATCTCGGTCGAAGGCATGCTGTTGGGCGGAGCGTTCACCAGCGCAATCGGCTATCACATCACCGATTCGATGTTGCTTGCTCTGTTCACCGGCGTGGCCGGCGGACTCATCGTTGCGGGTGTGCAAGCAGAGATGAGCCACCGACTGAGCGCGGATCAGTTTGTTGTTGGTTTGACGCTGAACATCTTGGTGTTCGGCTTGGCCGGGTTTCTCGACAACGAGATTCAGCCCGAGACCAAGCTTGCGGGCAAATGGGAGATCCCGTTGCTCAGCGACATCCCCATCGTCGGTCAAGCCTTGTTCGGGCAGCGCTGGCCCTTCTATTTCCTGTACGTGTTGCTGCCCCTGACGTGGTGGGCCCTGTTCCGGACCCGCTGGGGCCTCGAGCTGCGGTCAGTCGGCGAGAACCCCCAATCTGCCGACGTGTCGGGGATCGATGTCAACAAGCGACGCCGACAGAGCATCTACTACGCCGGATTCACCTCGGGCATGGGCGGATGGTTCCTGATCTTCGGCCAGGTCGGCCTGTTCGAGGATTCGGTGGTCGGCGGACGCGGATTCATCGCAATCGCGGCAGTCATTTTTGGTGGATGGACGCTGCGCGGCACTGTTGCTGGTTGCGTCATCTTTGCCGGAGCTCTGTCGTTCCGGCTCTCGGTGCAGGGGCTGGGTTATCAGGTGAACAGCGAACTGTTGCAGTCCCTGCCCTTCATTGTCACCCTCGTTGGCATGGCAGTGTTCGCCCATCGCGTGCGCGCACCGGCTGCACTGGCCCAGCCGTTCATTCGCGGACTGAAGTAGCCAACCGCCTCGATGACCCTCTGGGAAGCGCTGCTGTTGGTCGGCGGTGGACTGGCTGCAGGAGTCATCAACACGATGGCGGGTGGTGGTTCGGCGCTCACTGTGCCCCTGCTCGTGCTCGCGGGTGTGCCCGGCAACCAGGCAAACGGCTCGAACCGCGTCGGCGTGCTTGCTGCGAGCGGGGCCGCGGTTGTTTCGTTTCGACGGTCGGGTGTCGATGGGCTGAAAGGCGCTGCGCCGGTGCTTGGTCCGGCGGTGGTGGGCTCGATGATCGGCGCGTTTGGAATCAGCCAGGTCGCCGATGAGACGTTCGAGACGATCTTCGGATTCCTGCTCGTTCCGATCATCATCCTCACGATTTTCAAGCCGAAGCCAAACGTGGACGCCGACCCATGGTCGGTGCCCGTCACGGTTGGAGTCTTCCTGTGTATCGGGATGTACGGCGGCGCATTCCAAGCAGGGGTTGGCCTGGTGATGCTCGCGGCGCTGACGCGCGCTGGGTTCGACCTGGTGACCGCCAACAGCGTCAAGGTCATGGTCAATTTGATCGTCACCGTGATTGCCCTTCCGGTGTTCATTCTCGAAGGCAACGTGGTGTGGGCTCCCGCCCTGGTGCTTGCTGCTGGGTTCTTGGCTGGCGGTTGGTTCGGTGCCAAGCTCGCGGTGCGCGGTGGCGAGCGGTTGGTGCGTGTGTTCATGGTCGGCGCGGCGCTCTTTCTTGCCGGCCGCCTAGTCGGCCTCTGGTAACGCTCGCCGCAGAAATCTGATGGTGACCCGGTCGAAACGAAGCGTTCACAGAGTGGTCTTATGGTCAGACCACTATGAGCGCTCCTCGACTGACAGCGACGCCGGACACGTGCTTCTGGGGGTACCTCGACGCTGCTGAACCGTCAGTGCTCAGCGTCGAACCCGGTGACACCATCACCATCGAAGCGGTCACCCACCACTCGGGCGATGCCCCCGATCTCCTCATGGACGAAGGCGTGACGGCGATTTGGGATGGCATTGCGCCGGAACAGCGTGCGCCCGGTGTCCACATCATGACCGGCCCGATTGAAGTGCGCGGTGCCCAGCCGGGCGACACGCTCCGCGTGGATCTGTTGTCGATGACGCCGCGCATGCTGTACGGCTCAAACTGCGCAGCGAACTGGGGCCTCTTTCACGAGCAGTTCGGCAAGGAGCGCATCACCATCTACGAACTCGTTGACCTGGACCCATCCGGCGGATTTCCCACCTCAGCGTCTCCGATGTTCGGGTTCGACTTCACTGCACTAGAGCTCTACGACGTTCCAGGAGTCATCTCGCCTCCGGATCCGACCGCCCGCCAGCAGTTCAGCCGGCCGGTGCAAGTACCGGTGCGGCCTCACCTGGGGGTGATGGGGGTGGCGCCCGAGGGCGGTCGAGTGAGCAGCATTCCGCCAGGCGTCTTCGGTGGCAACGTCGACAACTGGCGCTTTGGTCCCGGGGCGACGGTCCACTACCCGGTGTTCCACGAAGGTGCCGGCTTCTATGTCGGTGATCCGCACTTCGCGCAAGGCGACGGCGAGATCTGCGGCACCGCGATCGAAGCATCGCTCGACGTGACGCTGCGCCTCTCGCTCGCCGACGACCTGCCAGTCGCCGCACCGCTCTTGCGTACCGACACTCACTGGTACACCCACGGATTCTCTGGTGACCCGGAGCAAGGCGTCGACGGCCTCGGTACCGCGATGGCCATGGCTGCCGAGCAGATGCTCAAGCTCATGGTCGACAAGGGCGGCTTCACGATGGACGAGGCCTACTCGCTTGCCTCCGTGGCAATCGACCTCGGCATCACGCAGGTCGTCGATGGCACTGTCGGGTGTCATGCCGGTATCGCTCACTCGATCCTCGACCGCTGAGCTGACAGCGAACGATCACGATGCACCTCTCACCACATGAACAAGAGCGACTGCTGATCCACGTGGCAGCCGACGTTGCTCGCGCTCGCCAGGCCCGTGGCCTGCAGCTGAACCACCCTGAGGCGATTGCAATCCTGACCGATTGGGTCCTCGAGGCCGCCCGTGATGGGCGCACGGTCGTTGACCTGATGGAGATGGGGCGCCACGTGCTGACGAGGGATGACGTGATGGACGGCATCGCCGAGATGATCACTGACGTCCCGGTCGAAGCAACGTTCCCGGACGGCACCAAGCTGGTCACGCTGCACGACCCGATCGGGTCGAGCAGATGATCCCCGGCGAGATCGTGGGACCCGACACGCCCGTCGAGGTCAACGTGGGCCGAGACGTGCTGACCCTGCGCGTCGAGAACGTCGGCGACCGGCCGATCCAAGTCGGCTCGCACTATCACTTCGCGGAAGCGAATCCGGCGCTGGCCTTTGATCGTGACGCGGCCCATGGTCGGCGTTTGGATGTGCCGGCGGGTACGGCCATCCGATTTGAGCCAGGTGTCGCGGCCGACGTCGACCTCGTGCCGTTCGTCGGCGCGCGCGTTGTCGCCGGACTGCGCGGCGAGACTGCTGGCCCCCTCGATGAAGCGACTGCTCAATGAGCCGGATCGATCGCTCCCGGTACCGAAATCTGTACGGACCCACCAGTGGAGACCGGATCAGACTCGCCGACACCGACCTGTGGATTGAAGTCACGCAGGACTACTGCGCAGGCGGCGACGAGGTCGTGTTCGGCGGCGGCAAGGTGATTCGTGAGTCGATGGGCCAGTCCACGCGTACACGCCGTGAGGGAGCGCCCGACCTCGTCATCACCGGTGCCGTGATCCTCGATCACTGGGGCATTGTGAAGGCAGATGTCGGGGTCAAGGATGGCCGTATCGTCGGCATTGGCAAGGCTGGCAATCCGGACACGATGGACGACATCGACCCGGCGCTTGTGATCGGGCCATCCACTGAAATTCTGTCCGGCAACGGAAAGATCATGACTGCGGGCGCGATCGACTGTCACGTTCATCTCATTTCACCGACCTTGCTCGATGAAGCACTGACGTCAGGCATCACCACGATCATCGGCGGCGGCACCGGACCTGCCGAAGGCACCAAAGCCACCACGGTGTCGGGCTCGTGGTACCTCGAGCGCATGCTTGAAGCGCTCGACCACTGGCCGATCAACGTTGCGTTGATGGGCAAGGGAAATACGGTGAATCCCGAAGCGATGTGGGAGCAGTTGCGCTCCGGTGCCGCGGCGTTCAAGCTGCACGAAGACTGGGGCACCACGCCCGCTGCGATCGACGCCTGTTTGACCGTTGCCGACAAGTCCGGCGTGCAGGTCGCAATTCACACCGACACCCTCAATGAAGCGGGGTATGTCGAAAGCACCCTCGCGGCGATCGGGGGGCGATCCATCCATACGTTCCACACCGAAGGCGCCGGTGGTGGTCACGCTCCGGACATCATGAAGGTTGCTTCGTATTCGAACGTCCTCCCGTCATCGACCAATCCGACGCGACCACACACGGTCAACACCGTGGCTGAGCATCTCGACATGTTGATGGTGTGTCATCACCTCAACCCGGCGGTGCCCGAGGATCTTGCATTCGCCGAGAGCCGCATTCGTCCGTCGACGATCGCTGCCGAAGACATCCTCCACGACATGGGCGCCATTTCGATGATTGGCTCGGACAGTCAGGCGATGGGCCGCATCGGTGAGGTCGTGCTGCGAACCTGGCAGACCGCACACGTCATGAAGGCACGCCGTGGGGCGCTCTCCGTCGGTGGCGAGTCAGACGGTCCGAGCGACAACTTGCGCGCCCGTCGCTACGTGTCGAAGTACACGATTTGTCCTGCGGTCGCTCACGGGTTGGCCGGCGATGTTGGTTCGGTCGAGGTCGGCAAGCTTGCGGACCTGGTGCTCTACGACCCGGCCTTCTTTGGGGTTCGCCCACACGTGGTGGTCAAAGGGGGCATGATTGCCTGGGCGCAGATGGGTGACGCAAATGCATCGATTCCCACGCCGCAGCCCCAGCTTCCCCGACCGATGTTCGGTGCTTCGCCTGGGGTTGCGCCCGGCCTGTCGCTCGGCTGGGTGTCGAATGCTGCGCTTGACGGCGGATTGCCCGATCGGCTGAACGTGCGGCGCGATCTCGTGCCCGTGGCTGACACGAGGCGTGTCGGGAAGGCCGACATGGTGCTCAACGACGCGTTGCCCGACATCGACATCGACGCTGACACCTTTGCGGTGCGCATCGACGGCGACCTGGTGACCGAGTCGCCGGCTGAGTCGCTGCCGATGACGCAGCGCTACTTCCTGTACTGATGGCCGATCACTCATGAACTCGGCGTTGATGATGTTGGTCGATGGCCGGTTTCCCGCGGGCGGTCACACCAACTCAGCCGGAGTCGAGGCTGCGGTACGCCTTGGTGACGTGCACGATGATGCCACCCTTGAGCGGTACCTCGTCGGCCGCCTGGCCACGACGGGGATGGTCGATGCCGCGTTCAGCGCGCATGTCGCAGCGCTCGTCGACCCGACCGAGGGGGTGCTCGAAGAGATCGATGCCGAGTACGCGTCGCGCGTGCTGTCGCCCAGGCTGCGCGACGCAAGCCGGCGCTTCGGGCGACAGATGCTGCGTGCCGGAGCGACGGTCTGGAGCGCGCCAATGATTGACACCATCGCGCGGTCCAAAGTTGCCGTGCATCAACCGGTGGTGCTCGGTGCACTGGTCGCCGCGTCCGGTGGGACAGCGCACGATGCGGCATTGCTGTCGTTTCATCATCTCTCTGCAGCGGTCACGTCGGCCGGGGTTCGATTGCTTGGCCTCGATCCGATGTCGGTCGCCGCAGTTCAGGCCGCGGCGGGTGAGCACATCGATCGTTGGGCCGATGATGCGGCGTGGTTGGCGCTGTTGCCGGTTGCTGAACTCCCGGCGAATGGTGGTTCGTTGACCGAGATCCTTGCTGAAGACCATGGGCGTTGGGACGCCCGCCTGTTCGTTGCCTGAAAAGAGACCGATGCCTCCCCACGAAATCCCCCACGAAATCCCACACGACGATGTGCCGTACGATTCGGCTTCGCCCAATCCTGCCGATCCGGAGGCGCGGCGAGCGCTGCGCGTCGGCATTGGCGGCCCTGTCGGCTCGGGCAAGACCACGCTCGTCGGCGCCCTGTGCGCGCTCCTGCGTGACGAACTGTCGTTGGTTGTCGTGACCAACGACATCTTCACTTCCGAAGACGCCGATGCGCTGCGCGAGGCGGCGGTGTTGCCAACGGAACGCATCGTCGCGGTCGAGACCGGCTGCTGTCCGCACACAGCAATCCGCGATGACATTGCTGCCAACCTCGACGCGGTTGAACAGCTCGAGGTGCTCCACGGCGATGTCGATCTCACCTTTGTTGAGTCAGGTGGTGACAACCTCACAGCGATCTTCAGTCGGGGCCTTGTCGACGTGCAGATCTTCGTCCTCGACACCGCTGGTGGCGATGATGTTCCACGCAAGGGTGGTCCCGGTGTCGCGATGGCCGATCTGTTGGTGATCAACAAGGTTGACCTTGCGCCGTACGTCGGCTCCGACGTCGACCGGATGTTGAGCGATGCGCGGGAGCGCCGCGACGGCAAGCCGGTCTTTTCGACGTCACTCGTCGACGCGTCTGGGGCGGCTGAGGTTGCAGGTTGGATCACTGCGCGGATCGCAGCGCGCTCGACGTGAAGGCACAGGGCTCGATGGTCGTCGCCGGCGGCGACGGCACTCGCAAGTCGACGCTGCGGTCGGCGCATTCTGAACCACCGTTCAGTATCCGACAGTGCGGCGAACGGATCCTGGTCGCGGCATCTGCGGCCGCCCCGGTTGGCGGGGACGAACTTTCACTGAACATCGCTGTGCTCGCCGGTGCACGTGCCGACATCGGCACCGTTGCGGCGACTCTCGCGCTGCCCGGGCCCACAGGTGCACCGTCGTCGATGTCAATGCAGTGCACGATTGGGATGGACGCGCACCTTGACTGGATTGGTGAACCGACGGTCTCGGTCGTCGGTTCGGACCACACGATCACCACGGTGGTGGATCTTGACGAAACAGCGACCTGCCGAGTGGTCGAAGAGGTCTCGCTCGGCCGTTCAGGTGAGCCGTCGGGGCGACTGCAATTGGTGTTGCGCGTCAGGCGCGCCGGTCGACCCCTTGTCCACCATGCAGAAGAGTTTGGGCCGAACGTTGCTGGCGCCGGAAGTGTTGTCTCCACCGGTGGGGCGCGGCACCTGCTGTCGGAAGTTCTGGTGGGCGTCGACGCTGGTAAGTCCCGCGTCTCGATGTCTCCAACTTGTCGTGCCGCGTGGTTGCCCGTTGCGGCTGACGCTGTGGTGATCCTCGCGGTCGGCGCGGATCGGCCGTCCGTACGCTCCGCTGTCGCCGACCTCCGGCGTGGTCCAGTTTGACGCTCGTTTGATCTGTTCGAGTTCTGGACTACTCGATGGTCCAGCCCTCGGGCAGCGGAGTGTCACCGATGACTTCGTGGGTTTCTTCGTCGACTTCGACGCCGTCGAGGTGCGCCCACAGCATGACCTGGTTGCCCCACGGGTCCATGAATGACGCGTTGGCACCACCGAACTCGGTCCAGAAGTGATCGCGCCAGAGCTCGGTGCCGCCGAGGCGGACCGCAGCTTCGAGGATGCGCTCGAATGAATCGTCGTCGCTGACGAGAATCCAGGGTCGCACAGTCCGGCCACCGGGGTTGAGGTTGGTCGGTTCTTGCGGAGCGCTCGGAGGGCGTGGGCGCATGTCGGCGGAGTTCGAGATGCCCATGTGGAAGTTGCCGCTTGGCCCTTGCGAGCCATCATCGATCTTCTGATTCTGGCCAGGAACGATCCGAGCAAAGGTGTCGGCGATGCGGTCTTCGATCTCCCAGTTGAAAACCTCGGCGTAGAAGGCGCGCGCGGCGTTGACGTCATCAGACGGGAAGTCGACGAAGACGAGCGTGTTTGGATAGGTCATGGTGCCCCCTTGAACAGATGTGAGCCCCCAAACTAGCCTGTGGTCTGATGGTCTTACCACTTGGAATGTCGCTGGAAACTCTCCGCAAGTCGAGCGGAACGTTCGAAACTGCCGTTGGCCTGCCGCCAGAGGTGTATTCCGATGCTGAGTTCCACCGCTTTGAAATGGATGCCGTGTTCGGATCCGAATGGTTGTGCGTCGGCCGTCAAGAACAGATTCCGACCGTCGGTGACTACCTGTCTGTCACACGTGCAGGCGAGCCACTCATCGTCGCCCGGTCGAGCGACGGATCCATCCGGGTCATGTCGGCGGTATGTCAGCACCGGGCGATGTGCCTGACTGCATCGGTTGACCGGTCCGACGAGGACATGCTCGACCCGCCCGACCTCCAGTCTGGCTCCGGCCGCACGTTCAGATGCCCCTACCACTACTGGGTGTATGACCTCGATGGGCAGTTGGTCGGCGCGCCGGAGATGAGCAAGACCACCGGCTTCGACATGGCCGACGTGCAGTTGCCGAGTCTTCCCGTCGAGATCTGGAATGGGTTCATCTTCACGAACTTCGACTCAGCCGCAGCACCGCTCGCCCCGCGACTCGCCAAGCTCGACGAGGTGTTGGCGAACTACCACGTCGAGTCGCTGGTGACCGTCGATCCCGTCACGATCCCGGACGTTCCGTTCAACTGGAAGATCATGGTTGAGAACTTCATGGAGATGTACCACCAGAGCCGTCTCCATCATGGCATCCATGACTTCGCCCCGTCCTCTGGTGCCTCGTACGCCGACTATGCAGCTGGGGACGGCGCGATGTTTGGCTACAGCGAGACGCTCGAACCCGATGGCGGATTCAACCCGACCATGCAGGCGCTCTTTCCGCCTCTGCCTGGGATCACCATGCAAGATCGCCAGCGCATCGTCTTCGCCCTGGTGGCTCCCTCGCTCCTCATGGGCTTCCAGTCAGATTCGGCGTTCTGGTTCTATGTCGATCCCACCGGTCCAACGACGCACGCGCTGAGCATGGCCTACATCTTTCCTGAGTCGACCGTTGAGTTGCCCGATTTCGGCGAAACACTCGAGGAGGCGATTGCGGGTGTATCGACATTCAACCGACAGGACATGCCGACAAATGTGGCCACGCAGCTCGGCATGCAGTCGAGGTTCGCGCCTCGCGGTCGCTATTCCTGGCAAGAGGGTGTGCTCGCCCAGTTCAACTCCTGGCTTGTCGATCGCTACGCGGCCGCAGCGGGCGAGTGACGCTCAGCTCGGTGGATTGATCATGGCGCTGTAGCGGCGCCGCCACTCGAGCGACGCCTTGTCGGATTGAACGTCAACCAGTGCGCCGCGTTCGAGGGACAGTTCGCCGGAGAGTCGTTCGAGCATCTGGCGGTCTTCTCGGGCGACCTGCTGCTCGAAATCTACGATGTCCTGCCCCGATTCGGATACGTCGTCGTTGCGCCACAGCACGAAGGTGAAGTAGCTCCGCTGAGCACTGATGGGGGAGGCGGTCATGAACAGGGTCTGTTCGATGCCGTTCTCGTATGACATGGTGCTGCGCACTGAGAACGGGAGAGCGAATCCTGTCGACATGTCGAGTTGGATGATGTCGTCGCCACCGCCCGACATCGACTTCGCCTCTCCTTCGTTGTTGACGGTGACCGAGTAGGCATAGCCGTAGAAGGTGTCGTCGAGTTGCTCGAGTGTGAACTTCGGGACGATCTGTTCCTGCTCGCGTCCGAACGTTCCGGCGTGCGTGTACGGAAAGTGCGCGACGTCGAGCATGTTGTCGATCATGCGTGTCACCGAGCAGTTCCAGACCTCCATCGAGGTGTTGAGGCGTGTGAACGAGCTGTTGTCGTCGACCCCGAGGTACGGAATAGATTGTGCCGGTTCACCTGGGCAGAACCAGACGAGTCCATACTGCTCGGCGACCGACAATGGACTCAGATGGGCAGCGGGTGCGATGGCGGCGTGCGGGCCGGACGACGGAACGCTGACGCATCGGCCGGCGTCTCCGAACGTCCAGCCGTGGTACGGGCATTGGAGGCAGCCGTCGGTGACGGTGCCTAGTGAGAGCTTGGCCTCACGATGCGTACACCGATCGGCCGCGGCGATGAGCACCCCATCGGCCCCCCGCCACAGGACGTACGCAACATCACGTACCTCAATGGGGTACGGGTCATTTCCGATTGCATCGCTGGTCGCGACGGAATACCAGCAACCGGCCAGTGGATCACTACTCGATGCCATCGTATAACCCCTTCATCGTTGAGATAACGAAGCCGTCGTTTGTGCACAGTTTCGCGTCTGGTGGTCTGATGGTCTTACCATAGAGTGATAGATCAAAAGAGCACAACAAGACGGTCCTGAGCGGCGAACGGAGATCACCAATGAAAGCGATGTTGTACTACGAGGTTGGGGGACCTGAGGTTTTTCAATACACCGATGTCGCGGATCCCGAACCGGGCGCAGGAGACGTGATTGTCGACGTGGGCGCCACGTCGCTCAATCGGCTTGATCTGGTCCAGCGCAATGGTTGGTTTCAGATGCCTGGTTTTGCTTTGCCGCACATCGCTGGGATGGACGTGGCTGGAACCGTGTCGGCTGTGGGGGCGGGCGTCACTTCGGTCGCTATCGGGGACCGTGTAGTGGTTGATCCGTCGCTCGCAGGCGTCGCGGATGACTCGAAGTTGGCCGGACTGGGTGACCTCTACGGCGATCTTGGTGTGATTGGCGCCACGGTTGACGGCGGCTACGCCGAGAAGTGTCTCGCTCCCGCCTCGCATGTCTATGCGATCCCAGACACGATGTCGTTTGAGCACGCCGCAACCTTTCCCACCGCCTACCTGACAGCGGCGCACGCACTGTTTGACGTCGGCGAACTCCAGTCCGGCGAGACCGTGATGATCCATGCTGCAGGTTCTGGGGTATCGACCGCAGGCATCCAGCTCGCGAAGCAGGCGGGCGCGACGGTGCTCGCGACTGCTGGGACCGACGAAAAGTGTGAACGCGCCCTTGCGCTCGGCGCAGACCACGTCGCCAATAACCGGACCACTGATGTGGCTGGCTTCGCCCGGGAAGTCACCGCGGGCGTTGGCGTTAACATGGTTTTCGACCACGTAGGCACTGCTCTCTTTGGACCGTCGCTCTTCGCGATCGGCGTTCGCGGTCGTCTCGTCAACTGCGGGAACTCTTCTGGTGACGAGGCGACAATTCCTTCGCTCGGATACTTGTTCCACTCAGGGATCAGAATCCTCGGGTCTGATCCGTATCGGCCCGAAGAGTTCGGCCCTGTCTGGAATACGTTCTGCAGCTCCGACTTTGAAGTTGCGATTGACTCTGAGTTTGCGCTCACTGATGCGGCAGAAGCGCAGGACAAGATGATGCAGAGCGACTTCTTCGGCAAGATCATCTTGCGGCCATAGGCCGAACAAGCAGTCATGTTCGAACCTCGCGATGCCCCGTATCCGGAGCTGAAGAAAACCCACACCATGGCCCATAAGGGCCGACCATGGACCGACTACAAACCACCTCCAGCTGCGCCGGTCTGGGCCGCTATCGAGGGGCTTGGTCGCTACTACATTTTATTGGCTGCACTTGAGCTCAACGTGTTCGACACATTGCAAACGCTGGGACCTTCTCGGGTTGAAGTAGTCGCCGAAACGCTGGGCGCGCCGGTCGACCACGTTCGGTCGCTCCTCGACGGAGTGGTCGCCCTTGAGCTACTCGACCAGTTCGCCGACATCTATGAGCTCAACGATGCGGCGAAGCGTTACCTGGTGTCAGACAGTCCAGCGTCGATGGCGGAACTCATTCCGGTAGCACCCGGACCGCACGAGAACTGGACGGAATTGGCCGACACCGTGCGCAACGGACGGCCTTCGTCGCCGATCGAAGACGATGCTGCAGCCTTTTATATCCCGTTGGTTGAGGGCACCTTCACGACTATGTTCCGATGCGCCACCCGAGCAGATCTAAAGATCCGGTATTCAGCAATGCGTGCGCCAAAAATCCTTGACCTCGGGGCGGGTGGCGCTCCCTGGGCAATCGCGATGTTGAACGGCTGCCCCGACGGTACGGCCGTGGTCAATGACTTGCCGGGCGTGATCGACGTTGCGACGGCGAAGACCGCTGAGCACGAGGTCGCCGAACGATGCGAGTTTCGCCCTGGCGATTTCCACTCCATCGACATCGAGCCAGACATGTACGACATTGTTGTGCTCGGACATATCTGTCGAACCGAAGGAGCAGCGGGAGCCCAACATTTGATTGCCCGAGCTTTCGAAGCGCTGAAGCCTGAAGGTCGGCTGATCCTTGCTGACTACTTCCCTGACATCGAGCGCAAGTTCAACCCGCACGCTGTGATCATGGGAACGACCATGATGGCTAGCACTGAGAAGGGTCTCTGCTTCACGCATCAGCAATTCTCAGAATGGATCCGAGCAGCTGGCTTTGTCGAGCTTCGCCTTGTCGAACCCATTGGCTTTCAACAGAGCTTCGTCGCCACGAAACCGCGAAACACCGGAGGAACACCATGACCGAACAGATCGACACTCTTATTGTGGGCAGTCACGTCGTGACAATGAACGCCACTCGCGACGTCATCCGTCACGGTGCGGTGGCAGTGCGTGGCAACCAAATCGTCGACGTCGGCAAACAATCTGACCTTGAAGCGCTGTACACCGCAACAGCCACGGTGGGCGGTGACCGTTTCGTCGTAACGCCTGGGATGGTGAACACCCACATACATGTCACGGGAGAACCGTTGACGCGTGGTTTCGTTCCCGACGACACGCCATTTGAAGAGAATGTGTTCATGTGGTTGTGCCCGCTGTACGCCGTGTACACAGCGGAAGAAGAGCGGCTTTCCGCACAGTTGGCGGCGGTCGAGATGCTGAAGTCCGGCACAACCACATTCCTTGAGGCGGGCACTATCCGGTTCCTCGATGAGGTCATTGACGGACTTGTTGAGGTCGGTATTCGTGGTCGAGTTGGCAACTGGATCTGGGACCTGCCGCCGGAGCCCGACGTGTACAAGCAGGACACGGACGCCGCAATCGACATGATGCAAAAGCAACTGGTCGACTACGCATCTGTGGCTAACGATCGCCTCGGCACCTGGTCAATTCTCGTCGGCCATACCACCGCATCAGATCCACTTTGGCGAGCTGCGCGCGAGCTGGCGGACGAGCACGGAACGGGCATGAGCTTTCATATGTCGCCGGCGAAACTTGATCCCGAAGGCTTCATTGCGGAGTTCGGCCAGCGCCCGATGATTCACCTCGCCGAGTTAGGAATCTTGCGAGACGACGTGGCGATGACGCACTGCGTGCAGATTGATGATCAAGAGCTCGCTGTGATGGCCGAACTTGGTGTCAATGTCGCTCACTGCCCCACGACTGCTCTGAAGGTGAGTTACGGCGTTACTCAGGTTGGTAAGTTTCCCGAGATGATGCAAATGGGCATCAACGTCAGTATTGGCACTGATGGCAACAACGCATCCAACTACTCAGACCTGATGCGGGCCACATATCTAGTTGCTGGGCTGTTTAAGGATGCTCGGCAGGATCCACAGATGTTCCCAGCTGAGATGGCCTTCGAGATGGCCACCCTCGGCGGCGCCAAGACCATGCAGATGCAGGAGACGATCGGCTCCCTAGAGGTCGGGAAGCGTGCCGACATTGTGCTGCACGACACCGACCGGCCCGAGTGGCGTCCGTTGCTCAATGTGGCCAACCAGTTGGTGTGGTCCGCCGACGGCCGGGGCGTGCACACGGTGTTCGTGGATGGCGTCAAGGTCGTTGAAAATGGCCAGATGACCACGATTGACGAGGGATCGTTTTACAACAGATGTCAGATGGCAGGCGAGGCGATTACTGCACGGTCAGGCCTGCCTGACAAAGCGAAGTGGCCTGTGCTGTGATTTTGACGCTACAGCTGAAGACTTGAACTAGCGCTGTGTCCAGCGTGAAACGTCGCGGATTCCGCTGCGTTGACGTAACGCAGCGCCCGCTGTTACAGCGTCGTCGACGAGTGCGCCGATGTCGACGGTCGTGAGTCTGCCGTCAGCGACAACCTTGTTTCCAGCGACGTAGACATCCCGAACAGAGCGTCCGTCCGATCCCCAGATCAACTGCAGAACGGGATCGGGGCTTGCCGGGATCCATTCCACACGGGATCGATCGTGCACAACAATGTCTGCCTGCTTGCCAACTTCGATTGATCCGACCTGATCTGCGATTCCGAGTGCTTGCGCTCCTCGGATCGTGAGGAGCTCAAGTGCGTCGTGGGCGCCGAAAACCGTGGGATCAAGATCGCGTTCTTTAGCCAAACCAGCGAACAGTGCTGCGGCTCGCACTCCGTCGACCATGTCGCCGGCGTTCTCCGAATCACAGCCGAGCGCAAGTCGGCCGTCTCGTTGCCACAGGTCGAGGTGTCGAAATTCGCGGGAGAGTCCTTGCCCGAGCCGAATATACGCCCACGGACATGACACCACCGAAGTGCGGCTGTCGACGAGAAGGTCGACTTCCTCAGTATTGATGTGCACAGCGTGGGCGATGGTGAGATGAGGGCCGAGTACGCCGAGTGAGTCGAGGTGTACGACGGGCCGTGTTCCTGTTCGGGCGAGGTAGCTCTCGGCATCGCTAGTGCTCGGCGACAGATGGAAAGTCATGCCGACGTTCCGCTCGCGTGCGAGCGCTGTGGCGGCAATGACAAGTTCGTCCGACATGAGGTCGTGGCCGACGAGGCTCACCCAGCTGGAGACGAGGGGACCGGTGGCGAGGTCAAGCGCTGCAGTCTGACGTCCGATCACTTCGTCGACTGAACCCGTGAATGGGCCGTGCTCAATGTCCCATCCCCATGTGCCGATTGTGAGTCGGGCACCGACGCGCTCGGCCGCCTGAGCGATGCGGTCTGGGTGTGCAACGGTGCCGGCTTCAAACGTGGTCGTGATGCCATTGGATAAGGACTCGGCGAGCGTGAGTGTCGCTGAGAGTTCGTCGTCGTCACCGGTGTGTTCGGCGTGGACGGGTATGACCCAGGTGAAGATCGCCTCACCGGGTGCCAGGTCGTCAGGGATCGACGATTGGATCAGCCGGTCACCAGTGAGGTGTTGATGCCCGTTGATGTATCCGGGGAGCAGTAGATCGGTGGCGGTTCCGCTGACCGGCGCATTTGGAAGCTTCGATTTGACAGTAGAGAAGGTGTCGACATGCGTGATCGTGGTGCCGTCGATTCCGATTGCGCCGTTAGTAATGATTTCGCGGCCAGGATTCATCGTGATGACGGTGCCCCGGATGACGTGCATAGGAACACAATATTGGGGTTGGTACGGCCGAGCGGGTCGCAGCGTTTATCTTGACCGAGTATGAGAACAGCCTCCGGTGTCGTGCAGGAGTACCTCGGCGCGTTTGTGCGTGGCGATCCCAATGAGATTGCAGGTTTTGTCGCGCCGGGGTTCCACAACGAACACCTCAGTTCTATTGCGTCGAGCTGCACCGGAAGAGACGAGTATCGGCGCCGTCTACCGGGCTTCTTGGCCGACTTTGCGGGTCGCAGCTACGAGGTGCAGGCAGTTGTTGAGCAAGCCAATGGCCTGGTCGTAGACGTAGTTGTGCGCTACTGCTTCCGAGCAACGTACGCAGGCGTTGAGATCGACATCCCGGGGGTTATGTGGTTCGTAGTCGAAGATGGATTGATTTCGAAACGCACCGACGTGTGGGACAGCGGGGTCTTCCTGGCTCAGACCGCCGCGTCGGAGTGATTTGGTGACGGTTGGAGTCAGCCCTGGCGGCCAGCACGTTCGTCGGGCCCCGTCTCGTCTCGCAACGCACGCCGTTAACGTCGGAATGTCCCACCGGGCGAACGGGACGTTCGCAGTTCGCTAAAGAACTACACAGGATCGTATTCACACCGCGCTCTGCGCTAGGTAACGCCGCCTGAGTCATCGGGTTCCGGATTACTTCCCCGGGCAACTCGAACTTCTTGGACGGCCACTCAATGTCAACGCCATTGGTGGGAGCGATTCGAGGCCGAATCACAGCCCTGGCCTGTTGAGCGTTCTCAGACGCTGAGCAGAGCCGTCTCCAACGACTGCCTCAGCGGCGTCGATCTTGCGCTGGCCGTCATCGACGGCCTGATTGGCGCTGTTTGTAGTATTCCGCCGCCGACTTGAGGTCGGGGTTCGCCTCCAAAACCGGCTGCATTTTCGCCCAGGCAGCCTCAACTTTGTACGGGATGTATTCACGAGGGAAGTTTCCCTCGTGAGGCCGGTACTCCTTGAGGAGACGACGAGCGACGGTTGCTTTGTGCACTTCATCTGCACCGTCAGCCAGGCCCATCGTGGGTGACCCCGCGAACATTTCCTGCAACGGCGTGAGGTCGGTGGTTCCAAGCGAGCCGTGGATGTGGAGTGCGTCGAATGAGATCTCTCGGAGCACCCGGGCCATGGTGAACTTGACGGCAGCGATGTCAGTACGCGCTTCTTGCGTCGAGCTCTGGTCAATTTTCCACGCCGTCTCCAATACAAAGAGTCGGAGCATGCGTAGCTTCGCGTACGAGTCCGCAATCTTTTGTTGGACCATCTGGTGATCGCCGATGATCGAGCCATGTGACTCACGCGATAGCGCCCGCTCGCACATCATGTCGAATGCCAAGGTGCACTGCGCGATGGTCCGCATCGCATGGTGGATACGGCCACCGCCGAGGCGACGTTGGGCGAGTACTTTTGCGCCATCTTTCGGACCGAGGAGATGGTCGGCGGGGATGCGGACGTCGTGGTATTTGATGTGGTTGTGGTTACGAGGCTCGGGCATGATCTCGACGCCTGGAGTATCGCGGGGGACAACGTACATCCCGTTTGTACACATGACGAAGAGGATGTCGGCCACGCGCCCTGCACTGGTGAACCACTTTTCGCCGTTGATGACCCACTCATCGCCATCTTGTACTGCGGTCGTCTTGAATAGGTTGGGATCAGAGCCACCTTGGGGCTCTGTCATTGAGTACGCGGAGAACATCTCTTGGTTGATCAATGGTGTTAACCATCGTTGCTTCTGTTCGTCGGTGCCGTAGGCGGCCAACATCTCCATGTTGCCCGTGTCGGGTGCCGCCGCACCGAATAGCTGCGGGGCTGCAGGATATTTACCAAGAATCTCGTTGACGAGTGCGAGCTTGAGCTGTCCGAATCCGGGGCCGCCAAGCTCCTCGTCAAGGAAGAGTGCCCACAGGCCTTGGTCTTTGACTTCTTGCTGGAGCTCGCGCACGTAGCTTTTGACCGCATCATTCGGCCAGCGCACGGCGTGAGGGAAAACCCGGTGCAGCGGCTCGACCTTCTCGTCGCAGAACTGTTGGATCCAGTCCAGCTTCGTCTGGAATTCTGGGTCGGTCGAGAAGTCCCATGCCATGGGAGCCACATTGGCACGATTGTCATCAACATCAGCGACTCAGCTGATCAGCATGTGCACGATGATCGCAGTTCGCAGCGAAGGCCAAGCGAGCTGGTGGTCACGATCGAACCTCCGGTTGGAGGCGAATGCAGTGAACAACTCGTCTGAAGTTCCCCGATTCCGATGGAGACAGTCGTGCCTGCTTCTGCGACGCGACGTTGGAACTCCTGGCTGACCGGCTGGTGAAGCGCTTCGAAAGCCGGGCTAGTTCACGAACTGGCGGAAGTTCGGCTTGCGCTTCTCTTTGAACGCGTTGACACCTTCCTGCGACTCGGCGGTCCCGTAATACAGGTTGGTCGCGTACATGCCCATCCCTGCGATTCCGGCCTGGTGGGCCGTGTCCATGTTGAACGAGCGTTTGGCGATCGCAATCGCTGTGGGGCTCTTCTCGCAGATCTCTTTCGCCCACTGCTCAACGGTGGCGTCGAGTTCGTCGTCGGGTACGCAAGTGTTCGCAAGCCCCATCTCCTCGGCTTGCCGTCCGGAATAGCGGCGGCAGAGGTACCAGATCTCCCGAGCCTTCTTCTCGCCGATGACGCGAGCGAGGAACGTGGTGCCGTACCCGGCGTCGACTGAACCCATGGATGGACCGACTTGTCCGAAGATCGCCGACTCTCCACAGATCGTTAGATCGCAGATGGTCGCGAGAACGTTGCCGCCGCCGATCGCGTAGCCCTGCACCTTGGCGATCACGGGAACTGGAACGTCGCGGATCGCGGCGTGCATCTCTTCGACCGGCATGCCGACCGTGCCGCGCCCGTCGTACTGCTGGCCATCGTGAACCGACTGATCGCCGCCGGTACAGAATGCCCGGTCGCCAGCCCCGGCGAAGACGATGACACCAACGTCAGAGTCGAAGCCAACGCGTCCGAAAGCATGAATGAGTTCTTCGCAGGTCTGGCCCCGAAAGGCATTCATGACCTTGGGCCGATTGATGGTGATGTAGGCAACATGGTCACGCTTGTTGACCGTGATATCGGTGTAGTCCATCGTTGTGTTCCTTGTCGTTGTTGTCGTTGGTGGGGGTGCAGTGATTCGGTGTGGCGACGGCGATTAGCCGGCCATGGTGAGGCCGCCGGACACGCTGAGGACTTGGCCGGTCACGAATTCGGCAGCGTCGCTTGCGAAGAAGAGCACTGCGCCGGCGAGGTCGTCCGGTTGGCCGATGCGTCCAATCGGAATGGATCGACGGAATGCCTCGCGCAGCTTCTCGGGGTTGGCAGCAGCATCGGTGACGCTGGCGAGGAGCGCCGTGTCGGTCGGGCCCGGGCAGACGACGTTGAAGGTGATGCCGTTGCGGGAGTGTTCGCGCGCCATCGTCTTGGAGAAGGCGACGATCCCGGCCTTGCATGCGGCGTACACCGCTTCGCCTGATGAGCCAACGCGGGCCGCATCTGATGAGATGTTGACGACGCGACCGACCCCTCGTTCAACCATGGCTGGCAGTACGGCGTGGTGCATGTTGAGCGCTCCGACCAAGTTGATGTCGATCAGGCGTGACCAGTCGTCGGGCTGGGTGTCGAGGAACGGCACGAACAGGTCCCAGCCCGCGTTGTTGACCAGGACATCGATCGGCCCAAGGTCGGCAACGGTGCGTTCAACGGCAGCGTCGACGGACGATCGTTCGGTGATGTCGCACGCGATCGCGAGGGCGTGAGAACCGTCTGCGGTGAGCGTTTCGGCGACAGCGTTTGCAGCGCGTTCATCTCGATCGAGGACGGCGACGGCGGCTCCTTCTGCAGCGAAGCGTCGGCAGAGGGCGCTCCCGATACCGCCACCGCCGCCGGTCACGATCACGGTCTTGCCGTCAAATCTACTCATTGGCTTCTCCTTCAGTCGTTGCGTTCGATGTAACATGATCTTGTCATAGTTGTCAGCCGCTGAACTCACTGGAAGTGGACTCCACATGCATGAAGCACATCAAGTTGGGAACGATTTTTTCACAAATGACCGAAACGGTCCCCGTGGTGCTCGCTTCGAGTTGGCCAACCTCTTGTTCTTCCGTCTGTACCAATGCGCAAACTTGTTGCATAAAACGGGAACCAAGGCGGTGGAGTCGGAAGGGTTGACGACGCAACGTTGGGCCGTGTTGGGAGCGCTCTCGCGGCCCGAGTCAGCCGATGGCATGGCGGTGGGTGATCTCGCGAAGTTTCTGAAGGTGAGTCGGCAGAGTCTCGCCGGGGTGATGAAACATCTCGAGGACGACGAGCTCATCGGAAGCGAGACCGATCCCTCAGATGGCCGGTCGCGCCGTATTCGACTGACCGCACGCGGGGCTGAGCGGTGGCATGCCCGGGCGCTCCCGTTGATCGACGATTACTACGAACAGGCCGCCGCCGGTTTGTCGATCGAAGACATGAGCCACGCGTTGCACTACTTCAGTCGACTGCTCGAGAACATGACCGACATCGACAGCCGCGTTGAACTCAGCACACCCAACCACAACCCGCGAGGGGGCCAATGAAGATTGATCTGATGGTGGGTTTAAGCCGTTGGGCTGACACCGCAACCCTTGCTCGCGAGGTCGAAGCAGCGGGACTCTCGGGGATGGTCTTCACCGAAACGGGTCAAACCCCGTGGCTGAGTATCGCTGCAGCCGCCACGGCCGCACCTTCGCTCACCTACTCCACTGGTATCGCCGTCGCGTTCGGGATGAGTCCGATGGTTGCGGCATCGCTGGCTTGGGAGCTGGCCGACAATACCGGGGGACGATTCCGGCTCGGGCTGGGAAGCCAGGTCCGGGCACACGTCGAGCGTCGCTACGGCGCGGAGTTCGACCCACCTGTCGAGCGGATGACGGGAATCGAACCCGCGTTCTCAGCTTGGGAACTGCGCTTCGATGCTGATCGCATCGTGCCTGCGTGTGGGCTGTTTCGCCTGGTCAGCGCCGGTTCTCGAACGTGCCGTTGTTGTGCGTTGTTGCACCGTATTGCGCCCTGTTGAGCGCTGTTCTAGGCACGGATTAGGCACGGAGTTTTCTGGCGCCGGTGGCGTTACCGAAGCCGCTCGACCGTCCGTGGGATGTATTGCTCGAGGATCTTCAGTAGGTCGTCCGGTGTCATCGGAGGTCGGTTTCGCCGGTCTGCCATTTCGATGATCGCATCGCCGACGACAGTGGGTAGCTCGTCGAGCAGTTCGCCGATGAGGTCGTCGAGCGACATGGCAACGATGCCGTGTGGTGCGCAGGCTGACGGAGGGAAGTGCCGCAGGTTCTCGGTCACGATCACGTCGGCGCCGACGGTGACGGCGGTTGCGAGCACGTGTCGATCGTTGACGTCGTTGGTCATCTCTTCGACGAGCGAATCGGATGGAGCAGGAGTACTTGCGCCATCGAGCGCCCGGTTCATCAGGACGAAGCGCTGGGTGATCTTGTCGGGATCGAGGTCGGGTCGGTTGGTCGTCAGGTTGCGAACGGCCTCGTCAAGGATTGCCTCGGACCAGTGCGGTCGGTAGGCGTCTCGTACGGCGAGTGTGACGAGGAGATCGGTGGGTGTGATGCCGTAGAGGACGTTCGCGTCGAGGACAGCGATGATCCGACTCATCGCAGAGTGCCTTCCCTACAGGTCCATGCCGGTGTCGTCAGCGAGCTGCTGAATTTCTGCAAGTGCTACTCGGCTCGCAGCATCGCGTTGCGTCTTGTACGCGAGTAGATCAGCCAGAGCGAGTCGGCGATGTGAGCCCGCCATGTGGTGCGGGATGGATCCTCCGTCGACGAGCTTCACGACGTGGGGTCGACTGACGTTGAGCAACTCTGCAGCCTCGGCAGTGGTGAGCACAGCGGAGGAAGACATCACCGTCACCTCGTTACCGGCGCGCAACTCAGCGACGATTCCCTGCAAGGCCTTACGGAGCGAGGCGGGCAGTTCGAGGACGCCAGCATCGAGCTGCGCAGCGACCTGCTCGGCTGCTTCGGCGTCGAGCGCACTTGGATTGATTGTCGACAACATCACGTTCTCCTTCAACTCGCAACGTTAGTTCGCAAACGAAACAAACGCAACGATCGTATGCTTGGATGCTGGGGAAGTGGAACCACGAGTGCGAGGCGCGGTTCAGGACGTTCCCGACGGCGATCTGCACGCGATGATGCCGGTCGAGTCATGTCAGTTCGGTCGAGCCGAGAGCTGAGCGACTCGTCAGTGGCGGGCAGTGATCATGTGGATGTAGCGGTACATGGCCTGATCGACGCGTTCGTGGTCGCCAGGAGTTCGTGCTGCTCGGTGCTGCCGATCTCGTCGTGTCCTCATTCGAACGGAACGGTGAGCCAGTGCCGCCCGAGGTACAGGAGCCGGATCTTGAACGGTTGCATCACGTACTGCTCGGCGACACCCTCCGGCTCGGCGGGCGGGAGCTGCTCGAGCGTTCCGGTGAATCCGCCCCATCCGACGTCGAGACGCTGGGCGAGTTCGTCGAGGTAGGCATTGAGTGTGAGATCGGTGTGACGCGCCGCATCGAGATCGGTCGTGAAACGACCGGCGGCTTCACCGACGCGCACTACTCGGGGTGGTGGTCGATTGGCTCCTTGAGGAATCGGACGAACCTACGCTGCGCGTGTTGTTGACAACGGGAGCGCACGCCGCTTCTACGAAAAGCACGGGTGGCGTGCAATGGGAGCGACCAGCGTGAGTGGCTTCGAGCCGCATCCGCTCGCTCACATGATCGAAGAAGCAGCGCACCACTCCGGGCACATCGACCTGATCCGCGACTCCCTCGGACGCCCACCCGTCCGCTGACTCACCGCCTGAACCGAACCGCCGCCTGTTCGGTTCGGAACAAACGGCGCGGCCTGCGCCGATCAGAACATCATGGGCAACGCGGCTACACCACGATCTTGTTGGCCATCAGCCTGACGCGCACGTTGAGCGAGCCTTCGTTCACCGTCCACGACCGGATCGCGTTCGTCCGGTAGCCCGCTCGGGCGAACGGCTCGCTGGCGCTCATCGCTTCGACTTCCTCGCGAGTCGACGCCCGGATGATTGAGAGTCCTGGGCCGAGGCCGGCACCGAGATCGATCGGACCCGAGAGCACGAGCGCATCGTCAGCCTCGAGTTGCTCGAGCCACTTGAGGTGCTCGACAAGTGTGGCGGCGAAGTGCTCCGGCATCCCGGTCGACAGATCGGGCCATTGTTCGTTCGGCGTCATGTCCAACAACCACAACTGCCAGTTGCGCATCCTGGCGAGCTCGACGCCCAACGCGGCCATCGTCTCGTCGGTGACGGGGGTGGTTCGGTCGACGCCGTTCACGATGTCGTGACTCGCTGTGTCATTGATCCGATGCCGGTCGCGGAGAGTTCGACGACATCGCCGTCTTTGAGGAACGTGCGGCTGACCACACCGACCCCGGCGGGTGAACCGGTGAGCAGTACGTCCCCGGGCTCGAGGGTGAAGAACTTCGACACGTATGCCACCGATGCGGGAATGTCGAACAGCATGTCGGCGGTGGACTCGTGTTGGCGGACCTCACCGTTGACCTTCGTCTCGAGCATGAGATCGAGCGGCCCCGATGTCGTATCGAACTCATCGATCGTCACGAGGGCGGGCCCGAGCGGCTTGAATCCGTCCAGGCCTTTGGCGTGCGCGAGTTCGTGGGTCTGGCTGGTCATTGCTTTGGCTTGCAGGTCACGCGCCGACACGTCGTTGCTCAACGTCAGCCCGGCAATGTGTTGCCACACGTCGGCCTCGGCGATGTTCTTGCCGCCCCGCCCGATCACTGCGGCGAGTTCGATCTCGTAGTCGATCTGGTCGGGCGCCATGCCGGGCAGGACGATGTCGGCGCCGGGATGGGTGATGGCGGTGCTGGGCACCCCGAAGAACACTGGATCAGTGGGCGGTTCCTGGCCGAGCGCCTTCAGGAGTTCGGCCACTTCGTCGACGTGGCTCTGGTAGTTGATCGCCATGCACACGACCTTGCCCGGACGCTGCACCGGAGCGAGCAGTTGCACGTCGTCGAGCGCGACCGTGGCGGTGACCTCGGCAGTGGCCAGACCGGCGAGTGTCGGATCGGTCCACAGGACCGCTCCGAGGTCCGGTGCGGCCACGTCGAGCATGTCGATCATGCCGTCGGCGGCACCTCTGGCGATCCCTTGGGTGGTGACGTAGTAGCGCATAAGGATCTATTATAGATCTATAACGTGTATCCGTTCGAATCGGACTGCTCGTCAGGGTCGCGCTGAGGGCTTGTAGTGGGGAAGCAACATCGCGACGATGCCGGCGACGTGCTCGTCGATGATCGCTTCGTTCGCCGGGTTCTCCCCGAGGAGCATCCGAGCCTCG
This sequence comes from uncultured Ilumatobacter sp., assembly GCA_938091165.1. Taxonomy (GTDB): domain Bacteria; phylum Actinomycetota; class Acidimicrobiia; order Acidimicrobiales; family Ilumatobacteraceae; genus Ilumatobacter_A. Next base: position 26,829 of record CALKNK010000032.1, read on the forward strand.
GCTCGATTGATGTACATCAGCGATGTCGTGCCGATGACCACGTAGTAGATCAACTTGGGATCGATCGGGGCTGCGACGCCACGCTGCTGCAGTGCCGCCCATACGGTGCGGAGTTGTTCGTAGCGGGGGCGAATGTGCGTGTTCGTGATCCACGCGAGTCGGTCGCTGGCCGCTGTGGCCTCTTGGACCATGATTTGGTGCAACTCTGGTCGGGCCGCCGCGAATTCCACCAGGCCGCGAATCAGCGCGGCGAATCCGGCCTCGGGGTCGCCGAGGAAATCGGTCGTGGCGATCACCTCGTCGAGTTCGGAGAAGACCTGATCGACCGCTGCTTGCCACAGCTCGGATTTGTTCGAAAAATGGTAGTTGATCTGCGGTTGATGAGCGTCTGCGCGCTTGGCGATCGAGGTCGTCGATGCGCCGTCGAAGCCTCTCTGGGCGAACTCGGTGATCGCCGCCTCGAGCAGCAGATCGCGAATGTTGTCGCGGTCGCGACGGCGAGGCGGAGCAGAGGATTCGTCAAGGGGCACGTGGTGCACGATAGATCCGATCCGTTTGACTTCGTTCCAGTTATGAGTAAATAATAGAACTGTGGCGAACGGCGCCGCTCAAGGAGAAGAGATGCCCAGTCCAATCAAGTTCGCCCACGTCGTACTCCGAACGGCCCGCTTCGATGAGATGCTCGCCTGGTGGACCAACGTGCTCGAGGCCGATGTTCGTTTCGGCAATGACTTCATCGCGTTCCTCTCGTTTGACGATGAGCATCACCGCGTCGCCATGATCAACGCTCCGCTTCGGGATCAGGAGGTCGGGCGTGCCGGGGTCGACCATGTCGCCTACACGTACGCGAGCGTCGACGACCAGTTCGCCACGTACGCGAGGCTGAAGTCCCAAGGCGTCGAGCCGTACTGGATGATCCATCACGGCGGAACGCTGTCGGCCTATTACCGCGACCCGGACGGGAACCAGATCGAGCTACAGGTCGACGCAATGAGCATGGAGGACACGGACGGCTTCATGCGGTCACCGCTCTTTGCGGCGAATCCGATCGGCATCAACGTTGACTTCGATGATCTGATCGCCCGCTACGAAGGCGGCGCCTCGGAGGCATCGATTCTCGCCTACCCAGTGGCCAGCGCATGACCGCAGCACCGCGTCAACGGCCGAACGTGCTGTTCATCATCACGGACCAGCACCGTGCCGACCACGTCGGTTTCGGAGGCAACGATGTGGTCCGCACTCCGCACCTTGACGCGCTCGCGGCGCGCAGCACGGTGTTTGACCGGGCGTACGTCGCCAATCCGGTGTGCATGCCCAACCGGTCGTCGATCATGACCGGTCGAATGCCATCGGCGCACGGCGTGATCTTCAATGACCGATCGCTGTCACCCGACACCAACACGTTCGTCAGCCAATTACGTGACAACGGCTACCGCACCGCGTTGATTGGCAAGTCGCACCTCCAGCACGGGATGAGTCGTGAAGCGGTCGTCGACCTGCCCGGCGACCCGGCGGTTCGCGCGCCGTGGGCTGAGGGATGGGACACGATCGAACATCGGGAGCGCTACGAATCGGGCGACACGCCTGACCCCGCTGACTTCTACGGGTTCGAGCACATCGAGTTGACCCTGGGGCACGGCGCACTCTCGGGTGGTCACCACTATCAATGGGCACTCGACCGTGGTGTCACGCACGAACAATTGGTAGCCGGCGGCCAGTACGACACCGACGTACCAAGCCGATCACCGCTGTGGTGGCAGATCCACGAAGCATCCTTCCCGGCCGAGGCGTATTCGACCACCTTCGTCACCGAGCGGACCATCGACTTCATCGAGCAAGCTGCAAGTGCGGATGATGAAGAACCCTGGATGCTGTGGTGTTCGTTTCCCGATCCCCACCACCCGCTGTCGCCACCGAGCCCATGGCTCGATCGCCATCACCCCGACGACATGGTCCTGCCGCCCACCTTCGAAGATCCCGGCGAGGGGTGGCCGCCACACCTGAAGTTCCTGCGCGACCTCCAGCCAGACGATCACGACTTCGTCCGACCGTGGGGCCCGACCCCGGAACAGGCGCGGGCTGCGCTTGCTGCCACGTACGGGATGATCGAGTTCGTCGATGACGGCGTCGGCAGGATTCTGGCCACCCTCGATCGACTCGACCTCACCGACGACACGATCGTGATCTTCACCAGCGATCACGGCGACATGATGGGTGATCATGGCCTCATCCTCAAGGGGGTCATGCACTTCCAGGGATGCCTTCGTGTTCCGCTCACCATTCATGTGCCAGGAAATGAACCAGGTCGGACCGATTCATTGGCGTCCAGTCTCGATCTCGCGCAAACCGTCCTCGATCTCTGCGAGGTGGGCGCATACCAGGGAGTCCAGGGCCACAGTCTGCGACCTGTCCTTGACGACCCAACGACGTCGGTTCGCGAGACCGTCCTGATCGAAGACGACTTTCCGCCTGTCGAAGGGCGCGGCCAGTTGATGCCACTGAAGACGCGAACGGTGATCAGCGATCTCGGTCGGTACACGCGCTACAGCAACGGGTTCGAGCAGCTCTTTGACCTCGCCGTTGACCCTGACGAACTGATCGACTTGACCGAACATGACCGCGACCCCGATCGGCGAGCGCAGGCCATCACGCAGCTCGCCGACGCGCTCATCGGTGCCGACGACATCTGCCGCGCGGAGCCGGTGTCGCTCTGAACCTTCACGACCCACCCGCCACTCCATCAACCCAAATCCACCCATCGCCACAACAAGGAAGCAGCCCAATGAACGACAACAGCAATCCGAACCGTCCCGACGGGAAATGGGCGATGACCTCGCAGACACCGATGGGCCCACAGGAGGGTGTGCTGACGTTGAGCAGCAACGGCAATGAAGTGACCGGCACGATGCACGGACCGCAAGGCGAGATCGAGATCGACGAAGGCAGGCTCGACGGGGCGACCGTCTCGTGGGTGGTCCACGCACAGGTGCCGATCCCGATGGAAGTCGCCTTCACCGCCACGATTGCGGGTGACGAAATCGCCGGCGAAGCACAGCTCGGAGCGATGGGCACGATGACGATCGCCGGCACACGGATGGAGTCCTGACCGCCGAATCTGTGCGGAGGGGTACGGGATTGGTCAGCGGTGGAGGACGGTCTTGTCGGGGGTGATGCGCAGCACGGTGCGCTGCTGCTCGTCGAGCATCGGGACGATGCTGTTCGGGTCCGGGGCGGGGCTGCCCGAAAGGGCGGCGAAGACCTGGGCGGTGAGTTCGGCTCGGACTGGGTCGACATCGATCGCCTCGGCCAATCCGTAGATGACGAGATGTTCGCGCCCATCCGAGATGGTGAGGCTGACACGCGGCTGACGTCGGGCGTTGTTCCACTTTGCGGTGTAGGCCTTGACGGAGACGAGGAGTCGGCCCTCGTTGTCGAGCGCGTATCCGATCATCGACTGCTGCGGTGAGCCGTCCTGACGGCCGGTGGCGAGGACCGCCCATGTGTGGGCGTCCAAGAACTCTCGCTCTTCGTTGTTCCATTCGAATGACATCGGCAATTTCCTCACTTGGGTTGTTGTGTGAATTGATCGGTGGCCCGCCGAGCGCTCCGGGCCGCAGCGAGGGCTCGGCGAACGGTCTCGGCTGGGTCCGCGGGTGCGGTTGCGGCTCGCCAGGCGACGTGACCGTCGGGGCGCAGCAATATCGCTCCGCTGTCGTCAGTGCCGCGGATGGTCGCCCATGTCTCGTCGGCTCCGGTGACCTCGATGGTTGGAATCCCGCAGCCGTTCCAGACGGATGACCCGGGCGCGACCAGCAACACGAAGTCGTCGGCGCGAGCCAGATCAATGCTCGACATCATCTCACCGTCCACGGTCACCGCCGCGTGGCTGAGGCGGTGGCCGGGTGCGGCGGTTGCGATGACGTCGGTGACCGGATTGAAGCCGGAATCGTGCGCGGTAGCAATGCCGTCGTTGATGACCGCAGCGCTGTTGTAGCGGAAGCCGATGTCGAGGCCGGTCATGTCGAAGTGTTCCTCCTGGCGGGCGATCGCCTCCGCAACCCCGGATTCGGCCGCGACAGCGTCTTCGACTTCGATCATCTTGAGGTGGTTGTGCAGGCTCTGCTCGGCGTTGGTGGTGGCCACCGGGCGACGCTCCACGTCATAGGTATCGAGGAGTTGTTCGTCGGCGCGACCGGCGAGCACATCGGCCAGCTTCCAGCACAGGTTGTGGACGTCGGCGATGCCGGTGTTCATGCCGATTCCGCCGGTTGGTGGGAACCGGTGGGCAGCGTCCCCGGCGAGCAGCGTCCGCCCCGATCGGTAGGTTCTCGCTACCTGGCTCGACATGCGCCAAGGTGCGATCGATGCGATCTCGACGTCGAGGTCCGTCCCGACGGCACTCCTCACGAGTTGGCGAGCGATCGCATCGGTGATCGGCGGTGCATCGGGATCGCCTGGATGCATCATCACGCACTCGCGCTCGATGTCGTGGACGACGAACCACGCACGGGTCGGGCCACCGATGCACCAGAACAGCAGACCGGGTCGGTCGCCGAGCGCGGGTCGAAGATCGCCGACGAGGTGGATCGACGTGAACATCTCGACCATGGCCTGGCCGTCCATCGTGATGCCCGCGTGGCGACGCACTGGGCTCGACGCGCCGTCACACGCGAGCACGTACCGGGATGTGATCTCGGGTCGTTTGCCCGTCTCGTGGCTGAGCACGGTCGATGTCACCTCGTTGTCGGCCGCTGTGGACGACTCCCACTTGTGACCGAAACGAACCGTGCCGCCTGCGTCGAGAGCGGCAGCCAGCAGCACCGGTTCCAGCCGATGTTGGGAGATGTTGGCCGGTGGGCACGGTGTGGTGGCGAACATCTTTTCGACACGGTCCTGGGTGACAAGCGAGAAGTTGCCATGCTCGCGACCGATCAGCGTCTCGACCCAGCGGACCACGGGGATCTGCCCGAACGGCGTCGCCACCGCCCGCAGGGCGCTGTCATCGACGCCGCACGCTCGCGTCAGGATTTCCATGGTTCTCGGCGAGACCACATGGGCCTGCGGTGCGGTGTGCAAACCGGCGCGGGCCTCGACGACCTCGTGGGTGATACCGAGTCTGCTCAGCAGGATCGACGCGGTGAGCCCCACGGGACCTGCGCCGACGACGAGGACGTCCACACGCGCCGCACTCACGAAGCGCTCCAATCGTTCCACGCCGACTCCACGGCAGGGCGATATCTCGCGACGTTCGCGAGCTTGATGTCGCTGAACCCCCTGACCTGATCGGCCAGGCCGACGAGTTCGACGGCTGCCTGATAGTTGTCTGAGGTGAGTCGCGTGGCGACGTCGGCCAGCAGCTTCTGGTAGTCGTCGATGAGCTCGCGCTCAAGGCGGCGTTCCTCGGTGTTGCCGAAGGGGTCGAACCGGTGGCCGCGCAGTCGCTTCATCTGGGCGAGTCCTGCGAACATCACGGTCGCTGCACGCTCAGGGACCGAGATCTTCTTGCTGTTGCCGATCCTGTTCAATGTCGGCGGTTGCAGCATGAAGTCGATCTTGGCGTTGTGCCCGAACTGGTCCCGGATCTCATCGGTGAGTTCGGGGCGACGATGCAGCCGTGCGACCTCGTACTCATCTTTGTAGGTCATGAACTTCGCGAGCTGTCGAGCGGCGCTGACCGTCAACTCTGAACCGCCGGCGGCTCCGCGGGCGCGGACCTCGGCTTGGCGGAGTTCGGCGATCGCGTTGGTGAAGGTCCTCGCCCATTCCTGGCCCTGGTATGCGACGAGTTCAGGAATTCGCCATCGCAGAGTTTCGGCGAGTGGCGCATCGGCACCAACTTGGTCGAGCATTTGTGTTGCTGCCGTGTCCAGCGTCGGCGGCGCATGGGCCATTGCGGAATCCGCGATCTGTTCAGCAAGACCTGGATCGCTCGCGAGTCGTCGCCCCAGCGCAAACGCTTCGAGGTTCATCGTGACCGCGACCCCGTTGAGTTCGATTGCCTTCGCAATCGCCTTCGAGCTGACCGGCACCAGGCCCGCCTGGTAGGCGGCACCGAGAACGATGAGATTTGCTGCTGGTTGGGCTTGGAACACGCGCTTCGCGATGGCTTCGGCATCGAGCCAGACGTTGTGCGTTGCCTTCGTTGACCGTTGGATGCGTTCGACAAACGCTGCGGTGTCGGGGAAACCCTCACGGTCGACCGCAGACACCATGTGCCCCGTCGGGATCCGAGACACCGCCACCACCGCGGTCGTTCGGTCTGTGCTCGTTCGCACGAGATTTTGTTCTGCGACGCCGGCGATGACATCGAACACAAGGTAAGCGTCGGCACCTCCTTGCTCGATGCGGCTTGCTCCACTGTTCGCTGATGGGTCGACACGCAGGTGCGACACGACGGGTCCGCCCTTCTGCGCAAGGCCGACCTGATCGAGGCTGTTGGCCACCTTGCCATCCAACAACGCCGCCGTGGTCAGCATCTGGTTGATCGTCACGACGCCGGTGCCGCCGATGCCTACGGTCAGGATCGATCCCGACTCCGGAACGACAGGTTCGGGAACCGAGAGGTCGGAGAGTGCGGGGTGGCGACCTCCCGGCATCGCCGGGCCGGCGACCCCGGTGGGATCGATGGTGACGGTGAGGAATGCCGGGCAGTTGCCGTCGACGCAGCTGTAGTCGTAGTTGCAGCTCTCCTGATGAATGCGTGTCTTGCGGCCGAGCGGCGTGTCGACCGGGTGGACGCTCATGCAATTGGAGATCTCGCCACAGTGGCCACATCCATCGCACACGGCCTCGTTGATGACGATCCGTTTCGTCGGGGTCTCGACGCGGCCGCGTTTGCGGTCGCGCCGCAACTCGGCTGCACAGCCCTGGTCGTAGATCAGGACCGTTGTTCCGGTGACCTCGCGCAGCTCGCGTTGTACATCGTCGAGTTTGTCGCGATGCTCCACCCGACAGCCGGGGGCGAACGTCGTGCCGCGCGGGTATTTGTCCGGCTCGTCGGACACGACCACGATCTGGGCGACGCCCTCAGTGGCGAGCTGTCTCGTGAGGTCGGGTACCGGAATGGCGCCAGCGGCGTCCTGACCGCCGGTCATCGCCACGACGTTGTTGTAGAGAATCTTGTAGGTGATGTTTGTCCCGGCCGAAATCGACTGGCGGATCGCAAGGATTCCCGAGTGGGCGAGCGTGCCGTCGCCGAGATTCTGGAATCGATGTGCCTCCTCGACGAACGGAGCCTGCCCCACCCATTGGGCGCCTTCGAGGCCCATCGCGGTCACTCCGGTGGCTCGCTCGTCGGTCCACAACGCCATGCTGTGGCAACCGATGCCACCGCCAGCAACGGATCCCTCCGGCACGACCGTCGACCGGTTGTGCGGACAGCCCGAGCAGAAGTACGGGGTTCTACTCGGCAATTCGGCCTGGTTGACATGTACCGAGATGCGTGTCCGTTCCGGTACCAGGCGCTCCGCGGCGATCTTGATGGCGAGAACGCGTCGAAGCGGCTCCACGAGCAGATCGGGTTCCAGAGCTGCGGCGTTGGGAACGAGGTTGGCGCCTGCGGAGTCGACCGAGCCGACGACGGCCGGGGCATTGGCCACGCCGTAGAGCAGGTTGCGGAGCTGCTCTTCGACGAAGGGTCGCTTCTCCTCGATGACCATGACCACCTCGACTCCTGCGGCGAACTCCTTGACCGTCGGCCCGTCGAGCGGCCAGATGAGTCCGGGCTTCAGAATGCGAATTCCCAAGCTCGCCAGCGCGTCGTCGGAACCGGCCCCCAGCCGGTCCAGCGCGGTACGCAGATCGAAGTACGGCTTGCCGGCGGCGACGATACCGAGCCATGCATCGCTCGCTCCGTGCGTCGTGTCGAGGCCGTTCAGCCTGGCGAAATGGCGGGCCGCTGTGGGGCGCGTGAACAACGCCTCGTGCTCCAGGTGAACCGAGTTGGGCGGTGCAAGATGGTCGCTCGCTGTCGCCGTCCATGGCGCTCGGTTCAGGTGAAACCGTTCGACGTTCGGGGCAAGGCGATCGGCGCACACGTCGACAGTGCTGCTGCCGTCTGCAACGTCGGTATGGAGCTTCAGGGCAACCCATGCACCTGAGGTCCGCGACATTTCGTAGCCAAACCGACCGTAGTCAAGAACCTCCTGAACCGAGCCGGGGTAGAGCGTTGGCATGGCAAGGTCGGCCAACGCATATTCCGACGCTGATGGAATTGACGACGACTTGCATGCCGGGTCATCGCCGACGATCGCCAGCACACCGTCGGTGGGACCGACGCCGCCGTAGTTGGCGTGGCGCAGCGCATCACCGGCGCGATCGAGGCCGGGACCCTTTCCGTACCACATCCCCAGCACCCCGTCGTGGAGTGGTGTTGGGTGGCGGCTCGATTGTTGCGATCCCCACACGATCGTGGCGCCCAACTCTTCGTTCACGCCGTTCACGAAGTCGATGTCGTGCGATTTCATGAGATCGCGGTGTCGCTCGTAGACAGCGTCGAGTCCGCCGACTGGCGAGCCCCGATACCCGGCGACCATGCCTGCCACGTTCCGGCCCACCCGTGCATCGGCACGAGCCTGATCGAGGATGGTGCGAATCGCGGCCTGCACACCGGACAGCGACACCGTGCCGCTCTCGGCGCCGAATTGATCGTTCAATGAATACGCGGCCAGGTCGGTCATCGTGTGCAGGGTCCTCTTCCGGGCGTCGAGTTGGTGCAGCTTGCCCGCCGAGTGCGTCGGCAACAGCCACTAAGATTGACTTATAATAGCCCCTGTTGTAGAACATGTGCGACATGAGCATCGAACCGCTGAGCAAGCAATACAAAACCGTCAACGGGAAACAGGTGGCGTACCACGATGTCGGGACGGGTGATTCGGTCGTGTTCCTCCACGGCAATCCAACGTCGTCGTATCTGTGGCGCGACATCGTGCCCCACGTGTCAGGGCAGGCTCGATGTGTTGTGCCTGACCTCATCGGTCAGGGCGACTCGGACAAGCTCGACGACCCTGGCCCCGGTTCGTACACATTCGTCGAGCACCGCGAGTATCTCGACGGCCTGCTCGATCAACTCGACCTCGGTGACAACATCACCCTCGTCATCCACGACTGGGGTTCGGCGCTCGGCTTCGACTGGGCCAACCGGCACCGCGACCGTGTCGCTGGCATTACGTACATGGAAGCCATTGTCCGACCCGTCACCTGGGACGAGTGGCCGGAGGCGGCCGTGGGCATCTTCCGCTCGATGCGCTCCGACGCCGGTGAAGAAATGGTGCTGTCGAAGAATCTGTTCGTCGAGGCCATCCTGCCCAGCTCGATCATTCGCAAGCTGAGCGAAGAGGAAATGAACGAGTACCGCCGGCCCTTCGCAAACGTCGGCGAGGACCGCCGTCCGACGCTCACGTGGCCACGCCAGATCCCACTCGGAGGTGAACCGGCCGATGTCGTCGAGATCGTGCAGTCGTACGCAGACTGGTTGTCGGTGTCGGACCTGCCCAAACTCTTCATCAACGCAGAGCCGGGCACGATCCTGACAGGCCCGCAGAGGGAGTTCGTCCGCACGTGGCCAAATCAGACCGAGGTCACTGTGGCGGGTATCCACTTCATCCAGGAGGACAGCCCTGACGAGATCGGCCAGGCCATCTCGTCCTGGATGAGCACTCGCTGACGACGCACCACTGCCCCTTTTTCATCCACATCACGCTGACACTCAGAGGAGTTCACATGAGCGGTCCCGTTCACTTCATCGCCCACATATCGATCGACGATGCCGACGGCTATCGCCAGTATGAAAAGGGGTTCTTCCCGATTCTTCAACAGCACGGTGGCCGGTTCATGAGCTACGACGACGACGTGACCGTGCTCGAGGGCGAGCGTGCCGAAGGACGCACCGTGGTCATCCAGTTCGAGTCGGAAGCAGCATTGCTCGGCTGGTGGAACTCACCTGAGTATGTGGAACTCGCGAAGCATCGTCACGCCAGTACGACGGCGCACTCGGTGATCGTTGTGCACGCACCTCCGACCGCCTGACTCGCTCGGATCAAGGTTCACGGCGAGCGAACGTTGTTCACCACCCAAGGACGACCTGGTCGTGCAACATCCGTGCATCAAGCATCGGACAGAGTGTTCTGCATCCGCGATCTGCGACCAAGATGATGGCCGCAGCGGATCCGACGCCCCGGCACCATCGATGCTTTTCGATATGCGTAGCCCTGATCGATACCACCTCCAAGTTCATTGCCTGAAACCGCTGGCAAGAGCCCAAATTCGCAGTCGCACACCAAGGCACGACAAGGCCGCTCACGACCCGTCTTCTGTGCGGAAAAGGGTTGTCCTGTCCAGAAGTGCCGCCGCCGAGCGCACATATCGCCACCCGAGGCGGCGCCGCTGACCTGCGCCTGATCGGCCTCTTGTCATATTGATGTGATTCCACCCGACCCAGAATCGCGGTCCGCACCACGAGGCCGGCGGTCGTCACATGGTCAGCAGGAACATCAGCTTTCTCGCCTGAGAACACAGATATGTCCCGGCGGCGGCAGCCTCAGGACCAGGGAGTTCTTGCGGCCAGCGTGAGTCGAATCGGCGATCCCGCCCCGATTTCACAAGCGGTCTAGGCACGGAGAAGGCACGAAGCCGGCATCAGCAGTGACTAAATAGCCTTTGACCAGGTGTTATATGGAGGGGTCTTAGAAGAAAAGATTCACCCATACGGGCTATGGGTTTGGTGCTCGGGGTGGCTGTACAAATCACACGGGTCAGGGTGTTGTGATCACACGGTTCTCATGGTTTGAATTCGCTGCAGCCGTCCCAGTCGGTTGCGAGTGGGGTCTTATCCGGCAGAGATGTAGCCGGTGACGTCGACAACAATGTCGGTAGCGGCAGGGCTGTAGATACATACCTTGCCGCCGGTCCCGATTTTGGCGAGTACTGCGTTGCCTACGATGTCACCAGGCCCGTAGTTGACACTTGATGCCAGCGGCATCTCAGTTCCGCATGGGAACACTGTTAAGTATCCCGCAGCGCTCGGTGATACTGCGGTCACGTTCAACATCACCGCACCCGCATTGTTGGGTACATCACCACGATCGGTCACTGTCAACTTCAACGTTGTGCCCGCGTCGCGCCTGCCGTTGCCTTGAAA
>CALKNK010000033.1 GCA_938091165.1 uncultured Ilumatobacter sp.
TTGCCGGCACCTTCTTCGCTGGCACCTTCTTTGCCGGCACCTTCTTCGCTGGCACCTTCTTCGCTGGCACCTTCTTTGCCGGCACCTTCTTCGCTGGCACCTTCTTCGCTGGAGTCTTTCTGGCAGGAATCCGCTCGACGGTGCCCGTGTTGGATCCTGAGACCGGCTTGGCCGCAGTCTTCTCTAAAGCAGCCGTTTTCTTGACGGCCTTCGTTCTACGATTTGAGGTCTGTTCGGCGGGGCCCACCTCGGGCGCTGTTGCCTCGTCGAACTTCTCTGCGTCTCCTCTGGCCTGGTCTGCTTCAGACTCGGCGATCGCGGATTCCGCCATGTCGGGCAGGGCGCAATCAATGCTGCGTCTGCTGCCGTTAAAGCTCACGACGACTGCCGTGACCGAATCCCCAATTTTCATAATCGACTTCGCGCTCCGCGGCGTCGGTTCGCCCATCATTCGCAGCGGGATGTAACCGCGTACGTCATTGTTAATCAAGGTGTAGGCGCCGTGCGACGAATAGGAGTCGACGACGCCGGTGACGCTGGTGCCCACCGGGTGATGCTCGACAAACTCAAGGAACGGCAGCAATTCATTGACCGGCTCACCACCGCGAGACGGGCGTCTCTCCTGCTGCTGTTTCGATTCAGCTGGCTTAGCCACCTGCTTCTTAGCTGAAGGTGGCGGACTCTTTGGTACAGGCATTGGTGCGTTCGCCTCAGGACTCCCAACGCGGGCCACGCCCTTTTCTTCTTGTTTGGGACCGTTGTTCCGGCCGCTGCGACCACGGCCCGAGCCAGCGCCCGAACTCCCTGACCCTCGGGTGGCTTTCCGGCTGACCGGTCCGCGTACCGGGGTGCGTGCAACCCAGACCCAACCGACATGCGGGACCGGTTTGCCACCAATCAGTCGACCTTCGTCGAAGAGCCAGTCGTAATCGCCGTGGAACTCCTGAAATGAGTCGTTCGAGAGGACTGTTGATCCAGCTTTGTCAGCAATCCCAAGAACGAAAGCGTCGCCACGTCCGACCGCACCCGCTGGCGGGGCGACCAACTCGTTGTTCGAGATGCCTTCTTCGAATTCCTTGGATTCTTTTTTATCGATGCGATGACCAAACGTCGCATCGACGACCACTGTGATTTCGGTATCAGGATTTTCTTCCATGAAGCTCATCACCGCTTCACTGAGCTGTTTAAGGCTCGGCATCGACCGGCCTTCGGTCGCAAGGTTGGACCCGTCAACCACAACGTGAGCGGGTCCTTTGCTGGCGTTCATGATTCAGTTATCTCGTTCCTGTAAACGGGGCCCGACAAATTCGGGCCTCCGGATCGCCGAGTGGGCAACCGTGTGAGTGATTCGACCTCGCAACGGGCACCGGTCGTGTTCGCACCAGGTAGCCAGAAGCCGAGTCGGGACTTCGTACGCCCCCATCGTAGGCTCCCCAACCATGGTTCGAGCGGTTCTCTGGGATTTTGGCGGCGTAATTCTGACGAGTCCGTTCGATGCATTCAATGACTACGAGGAGGCGCACAACCTTCCAGCCGACTTCATCCGGTCTGTCAACACGCATAACCCGGACTCGAATGCGTGGGCGCTCCTCGAAAGAAATGACATCACTCCAAGTGAATTCGACTCTTTGTTTGCCACCGAATCACTGGCACTTGGTCATCGAATTCCAGGAGTCGATATCCTCGCCCTCCTGTCGGGATCGGTGCGACCGGAGATGGAAGCCGCGCTTGACGCTGTCATCGCAGCTGGCTATGTCACCGCTTGCCTCACGAACAATGTGGTCTCCGACGACACGGGCGCAACGAAGCGCTCCGATGTCGCAAAGGTGATGGCAAAGTTTGACCACGTGGTCGAGTCGAGCAAGGTTGGGGTTCGAAAGCCTGAACCCCGGTTCTATGAGATCGCGTGTGAGCTTGCCGGAGTCGAACCCAGTGAGTGTGTCTTCCTCGACGACCTCGGCATCAACTTGAAGCCGGCACGAGCGATGGGCATGCTGACCATCAAGGTTGGCAAGCCCGGACCGGCTTTGGACGAATTAACTACGATCCTCGGGATACCTCTCAAAGACTGACGCGGTCAGTTCTCAGCGGGGGCAAATATTTCTTCCATGAGTTCCGCATGCTCCTGGTCGTGGATTGCCTTGCTGCCTGTGGCCGGGCTACCGGAAGCAACTCGGGCCACATGGCGTAGGTCGTAACCCTGTTCCTTCACTCGCCAGGTGTTGTGTTCGATGAAGTTCCAGGCTCCCATATTCTCAGGCTCTTCTTGGAGCCAACGTAATTCCCTTGCGTTGGGATACTTCTTCAATATGGTCAGCATCTGCTCGGTTGGCAGCGGGTACAGCTGCTCGATACGGACCACTGCGACTGGCTCATTACGTTTGTCACGCTCTGCGATTGCATCCCATGCCACCTTGCCTGAGCAGAACACGATACGCCGAACGGTATTCACATCGAGATTGCCGGGGTCGTCAAGAACCTCCTGGAACGAACCTGTGGTGAGTTCCTCGATGCGTGAACGCGTCTGCTTTAGCCGCAGGCCAGATTTCGGCGAGAACACTATGAGTGGGGTGTGCCGCTCCGAGAGGACCTGACGACGCAGAAGGTGGAAAAAGTTTGCTGCGGTCGTGGTATTGACCACCTGCATGTTGTCTTCAGCCGCGAGCGTGAGAAAGCGTTCAATGCGTGCCGAGCTGTGCTCAGGACCCTGGCCCTCGTAGCCATGCGGCAGCAGCAAGACGACACCGTTCTGCTGGTTCCATTTGTCCTCGGCCGCGACGATGTACTGGTCAATGATGATTTGAGCGCCGTTGATGAAGTCACCAAACTGCGCTTCCCACACAACGAGCGCTTCGCGGTTGGCGTGGCTATAGCCGTATTCATAGCCCAACGCGGCGTACTCAGAAAGCAATGAATCGAATACCCAAAACTTGGCATCTGCGCTCTCAAGATTGTCGAGCGGGATCCACGCGTCGCCGTTCTCGTAGTCGATCAGCGCCGCATGCCTGTGGCTAAAGGTGCCACGCCGTGAATCTTCGCCAGTCAGCCGGACTGGTTGGCCCTCTTGAACAAGCGACCCGTAAGCCATAGTCTCGGCAAGAGCCCAATCAACATCACCGTCGGCGTACATCTTGGCCCGAATGTCAAATTGTTTTGCCAACTTCGGGTGGATAGTAAATCCCTCCGGATAGTCGGTGAGCTTGGCGAAAATCTCCTCCAACCTTGACCGATCAACTCCGGTTGGAATGTGTGGCAGCACACCAACAGGCTTTGGCGGTCGGGCCGCCTTGACATCGCCGGGGTCCTGCGACCGGGTCTCATCGAGGGCAATCTGGAGCTTGCCATGAAAGTCGCTCAGCGCTTGCTCAGCTTCTTCGATGGTGATATCGCCCCGCCGCACCAACGTTTCAACGTAAAGCTTACGAACGCTGCGCCGGTCGCTAATCGCCTTGTACATGAGCGGCTGCGTGTAGCTCGGATCGTCGCCCTCGTTGTGGCCGTGGCGGCGGTAGCAGACCATGTCAATGACAACGTCTTTATGAAAGCGTTGGCGATAGTCCCACGCAAGCCGAGCAACTTTGACACAGGCCTCAGGGTCGTCACCATTAACGTGAAAGATTGGTGCTTGGACTGTCTTCGCAACGTCGGAGCAGTAGATCGAAGATCTAGCGAACTGCGGTGCCGTGGTGAAGCCGATCTGGTTGTTAATGATGAGGTGAATAGTGCCACCTATCCGGTATCCGCCGATGTCGCTCATCGCCAGACACTCAGCAACGACGCCCTGGCCAGCGAAGGCCGCGTCACCGTGAATGAGCAATGGCAACACGGGATACGAACCTGGCGGATCGATCTGGTCCTGCTTAGCGCGAGCCATCCCCATCACGATCGGGTCGACGGTCTCAAGATGGCTCGGGTTGGCGGCAAGCTCCACCGAAATGTCAGCGCCAGAACGGCTGACGTACTTGCCCTTGATGCCGAGGTGATACTTGACGTCGCCAGACCCCTGCACCGACGACGGGTCAAGATGGCCCTCAAATTCGGAGAAAATGGCCTCGTAGTCCTTGCCCATAATGTTCGACAGCACGTTGAGTCGACCGCGGTGCGCCATTCCCATCACTACTGAATCAAGTCTGTCATCGGCAGCATGGCTGAGGATTTCATCAAGGATTGGAATGGCCGATTCGGCACCCTCAATACCGAATCGCTTTGTGCCGACGTACTTTGTGGCGAGGAACTTCTCGAATGACTCTGCTGCGTTCAAACGCTCAAGGATGCGGTGCTTTTCGTCTTTGGTTGGCTGCTCGTAGCCATTTTCGACGCGTTCCTGGACCCACCGTTGCTCATCCGTGCTTTGAATGTGCATGTACTCGACGCCGATGGTGCGGCAGTATGCATCACGCAGCACACCGAGGAGGTCGCCGAGGCGCATCTTGTCGACCCCTCCCACACCGTCGGTGAGGAACTCACGGTCGAGATCCCATATCGTCAGCCCGTACGTAGCTGGATCAAGCTCGCGGGGCATGTGTGGCTCCTTCCATCGCAGCGGGTCAAGGTCCGCAATGCGATGGCCGCGAACGCGGTGCACACGAATTAGCTTCGCAACAGCCATCTGCTTTGCCAGCATCGTCTCTTCGCGATTCATTGCGCTGGTGTCTGGCCGCCACTTCACAGCCTCGTACGGCATGTCAAGCGAAGCGAAAATGTCCTCGTAGAAGTTGTGCTCACCGAGAAGCAGTTCGTGCACGCGCTTGAGGAACAGACCTGACTCTGCGCCTTGGACGATCCGGTGGTCATAAGTGCTAGTGACCGTGACCACTTTGCTGACGCCGAGGGACGAAAGGTTGCGCGTGTCGGCACCTTCGAACTCAGCCGGGTAGTCGATCGAACCTACGCCGACGATGACGCCTTGGCCCGGCATCAGCCGCGGGACAGACTGCACTGTTCCGATTCCTCCCGGGTTCGTGAGGCTGATGTTCGCACCCTGGAAGTCCTCGACGGTGAGCTTGTTTCCCTTAACTTTGCGGATGACTTCCTCATACGCCGCAAGAAACCCATTGAATTCAAGAAGGTCGCAGTCGCGCAGAACTGGGACCAACAACGTGCGACTGCCGTCATTCTTCTCCACGTCGACGGCGAGACTCATGTTGACGTGCTCATTGACAATAAGGCGTGGCTTGCCGTCTTCGCCCAAAACGTAAGCGTTCTTCATCGCTGGGACGGCGTCGGCGATGGCCCTCACGATCGCCCAACCGATCAGATGGGTAAAGCTAATTTTCGTCTGACCCGAACGGGCCCTGAAACCGTTGATGACTTTGCGGTTGACTTCAAGCAGCTTGGCAGGGACGTTGCGGAAGCTGGTCGCTGTCGGCACCGCCAGGCTTGCCTCCATATTGCGAGCTATGGCTGCGCCCGCACCGCGGATCGGTTTTCCCTGTTCTTCAACAGGCTTGGCACTCGCTGGCGCACCATTGGCAACCGCTGACGCAGGCGGCGGAAGCGTTTCGGCCTCAACGCCATGTACCTCGGCATTGGCCTTGACCTCGGGGGATGCAGCAGCGGCAGCGGCCACGCTTGGGGCTTGAGATTGGTAATCTGCGAAAAACTCCTGCCATGACTCGCTGACCGCACCAGGGTCGGCCACGAAACGCTCGTACATCTCCTCAACGAGCCACGAGTTGGCCCCGAATCCGGAACTTTGAGCTTGATCGGCTGGTGCTGACACGGCCTGCAGGTTACCTTCCTGGTTTCAGCCCTTCCCATCTCAATGCGATACATCACTCATTAGGAAAATGGAGGTCGTCGTCCGCGTCTCGATGCGCTCAAAATCCAGACGACCCGACACATCGGTGCCGAGCACTCCTGCAGCACCAGGCGACGCACCCGGCAGCCAAAACACCTTCGACGGATTGGTTTTCAGATTCGTTCGAGAACGTCGTCGTCGAACAAGGGCGTAATACCCTGCTCGACGACATCAGCACGTAACTCATCAGCGGTCGGAGCGACAAGACTGCCCGACGCTGCGGTAACGACCATTGGAAGCAGCCGTGCATCACTCGTCGTATTCAGGAACATCTGCGAATGAGACAAGACATAGCGAACAGCTCGGCTGATCGGCTCAGGATCGGTCAGCGGGTCGTACCAACTGAACCTCCCGGGGCCGAAGGTAGCGCCGTCTGACCACCGACCGCGGGCGACCGCTTTAATGGTCTGCACCGCTATTTCGCGCTCGGAACACAATTCGAGGAGCGCCTCGACGTCCGTGCGGTACGCCGGGCTTTCCAGCAGCACAAAGTTGACCGGCAACAGGACCGCAGCGAAGTCGAACCGTTCGAGGCTGCGCAGATGCATCCCCGCGATACGCAGCCCGTGGCCGGTGACGCCGACGTGAGAGATGAGGCCTTCGTCCCGAGCAGTTGCGAGCGCTTCAACAGCACCGCCCGGCGCAAAAGCTCGCTCCCACTCGTCTTCTTCGACAAGGTTGTGGAGTTGCACCAAGTCAATGTGGTCGACACCCATCCGATCGAGTGATTTCTCGAGTTCGACGCGTGCACCGTCGCCGCTGCGACGCCCCGTCTTCGTTGCCAAAAAAATCTCTGAACGATGCTCTGCCAGCCAGGGCTTGAGCCGGTCCTCAGAGACACCGTATGAAGCGGCTGTGTCGATGTGGTTAATCCCCCACTCGCCGACCGAGGCCATAGTTGCATCCGCGCGCTCTTGACTCATTGCACCAAGAGCCGCAGCGCCAAAAATGACGCGCGTTGAGTTGTGTCCTGTCTTGCCGAATGGTGCAGTCGGAAGTGCTGTCATGGGCCGAAAGTAGCTGAGGCGGGGCTCAACCGCATGGTTGCACCGATCGCTTTGACTCGAGGCGAACGATGACCCGCGACCCGGATGGCACGGTGACTTTCGACATCGGT
Organism: uncultured Ilumatobacter sp.; assembly: GCA_938091165.1. Lineage (GTDB taxonomy): Bacteria > Actinomycetota > Acidimicrobiia > Acidimicrobiales > Ilumatobacteraceae > Ilumatobacter_A. Next base: position 6,918 of record CALKNK010000033.1, read on the forward strand.
CAGCCGGCAGATCTCAACAACCGTCGGCCTGGGATTTCGACCTCGAGATCCGAAACACGCCCGGCCGCACGCGCTGGACCACGTCGATGCGACTCGCATCGGCCGTGTCAGCGACTGGTGCCTGCGGAGTCTTTGGAGGAACTTGGCCCAGCCCACAACGAAATCCGCGAGATGCGTCACCTCACCGACAAGCCGTTCGGCTTGAACCCTGCGCAGGCCTGCGTGCAGGACCCAGCCGTCGCTGACTCGGCAATTCTCCTGACCCCAACTTTGGTGCAATACGTTCGCCGCACTGGCGCTGTTGGGCTGAGTTACTAAGCGCATTGAGTCGGTCGAATCGGTTGCTGCCACCGTCACCAAGACCGTGGGTGGCTTCGCCTAGACCACCGCTTGGCTTCAAGGCTGACCGATCGGACACGGTCGGTTCCATTCAGCTCAAGTGACGTAGGGGCGCCGCCAACGACTGAACGGCGTCGCTAGCCTTCGCACCTATGGCGCACGAGTTCATCTATCAGGCCTACAAGCTGAAGCGGGTTTACCCCCCAGACAAAACGGTCCTCGAAAATATTTCACTCTCCTTCTATCCTGGCGTCAAAATTGGCGTGCTTGGCAGCAACGGCGCAGGTAAGTCGTCTCTTTTGAAGATCATGGCGGGCCTCGACGACGGCTTCCAAGGCGAAGCTCGCCTCACCGCTGGCCACTCCGTCGGCTATCTGGCCCAAGAGCCCCAACTCGACCCAAATAAGACTGTTCGCGACAACGTCATGGACGGCGTCGCCGAAGTCCAGTCGATCATCGACGATTACAACGCCGTAATGGCAAAGTGGGCCGACCCTGATGCCGACTACGACAAGATCGGCAAGCAGCAAGCTTCGCTCGAAGACAAGATCGCCGCAACGGACGCGTGGAGCCTTGATCGCAACGTCGAGATCGCCATGGACGCCTTGCGTTGCCCACCCGATGATGCCGACGTCACCGTGCTATCCGGCGGCGAGCGCCGCCGAGTTGCTCTATGTCGCCTTCTGCTCTCGCAGCCAGATCTGCTGCTACTCGATGAACCCACTAACCATCTCGATGCCGAATCAGTTGACTGGCTCGAACGTTTTCTTGGCGACTACGCAGGCACCGTGGTAGCCATCACCCACGACCGCTACTTCCTCGACAATGTGGCCCAGTGGATCCTGGAACTTGACCGCGGCCGCGGCATTCCGTTTGAGGGCAACTACTCGAGCTGGCTTGAACAAAAACATGATCGTCTCCTTCGTGAAGAGCGCGGCAACGAGGTTCGTCAGCGCACCTTGGCTCGAGAACTCGAATGGGTCCGACTGGGTCAGAAGGGACGCCAGGCAAAAGGAAAGGCGCGTCTCGCGGCATACGAAAAGCTGCATGCTGAAGCCAAAGCAGCTGAGACACAGGACTCAAAGCTGCAGATCACGATCCCTGCCGGTCGTCGCCTCGGTGACCAAGTCATCGAGGTCGAAGGGCTGAGTAAGGGCTTCGGTGATCGTCTTTTGATAGATGACCTGTCGTTTTCCCTCCCACCTGCTGGAATTGTGGGCATCATCGGTCCAAATGGTGCCGGCAAATCAACGTTGTTCAAGATGCTCGCAGGCCGCGAGGAACCTGATTCCGGCTCGATCAAGATCGGAGACACCGTTGACCTCAGCTACGTCGACCAGGACCGCGACGACCTCGACGCCGACGCAACCGTCTACGACGAGATCACCGGCGGCGGCGAAGTGCTCGAAGTCGGTGGCCGCGAAATCCACGGCCGCGCGTACGTGTCGAGCTTCAACTTCAAGGGCACCGATCACGGCAAGCGGGTTGGAGATCTGTCCGGCGGCGAGCGCAACAGGGTCCATCTCGCAAAGCTGTTGAAGTCAGGCGGCAATGTGCTGCTGCTCGACGAGCCGACCAATGATCTCGATGTCGACACGCTCCGGGCGCTCGAATCAGGTCTTGAGTCGTTCCCTGGGTGTGCCGTGGTCATCTCCCACGATCGTTGGTTTCTTGATCGCATCGCTACCCACGTACTGGCGTTCGAGGGCGACAGTCAGGTGCGCTGGTTCGAGGGCAACTTCAGCGAGTACGAAACGCGCCGCAAGCAAGAACTCGGCTCCAGCGCCGATCAGCCGCACCGTATTCGGTACAAGAAGCTGAACTGAGACTGTGAGTTGTCGCAGCGACGCCGACGCCAAGTCTGCGTCAGCACGCCTGCGGCTGACTCAAACGTGAGTATTGAGTTCGAACCGATCAAGGATCGCGTGAACTACCGCCGCCCAAATCGCCGAAGTTGGCTTCAGGGCGGCCTTATGCGTTTCGCCCGGCACCAGCACCACATCCGCTACATCACCCGCAGAGCGTGCTGCCTCAACGAAAGCAGTCGAGTGACTTGGGTCCACCGTAGTGTCGGCCTCGCCGTGAACGCAGAGGATCGGCGTACCGAGCGGAAGCATGTGGATTGGTGAAGTAGTTAACCAACGGCTGGATTCGGGAGCGCGAGCGGTGAGGTCCCGGACCGGCTGGAACCCTTTTGACCACATGCGTTCGAGATCGGTGGGACCGGCCATCGACACAGCGAGCGCCGGCGAAACGTTTGCGGTCGCCGAACCGATGAGAGCCAGGTGGCCTCCTGCGGAATGCCCGACGACTACGACTCGATCTGGGTCAACAATGGTGCCCAAAGCGTTATTTGTGATCAGTTCGATGGCCGTTCGGGCGTCGTTGAAGGTCTCGGGCCAGCCGCCCCCGCCCCCGAGGCGACCCACACGGCGATAGTCGACGTTGAACAGCCCCCAGCCCCGCCGAGTGACGTCACGTGCAAGCAAGCACATTACCCACCGGTTGTATGGCCAACTCCACGATCCGCCATGTAGGAGCACGATTGTTGGTGATGCTGGACGGCCAGTTTCTTCCCGCTTTGGTGGACGGTACACCCCAACCTGATGCCGGCTTGGGCCGTATCGGATCTTGCGCGCCAATCTTTTCACGGACGCAGTCGCCTCACCGTCAACTTCCAAGTCATTACCCGGTGCAGTTGCTCGGTCGAAGGCCGTCCACACATGTCAGAATATGTCATCAGCCATTGGGAAAGAAGCCTCACTTTGAAGGCTGCGGACGGCTCGCAGCACTGTCCGAAGATGACACTGCAGTTCCCTGTTATTCCGCTCACCCATTTGCGATGGTGTGAGAGTCACACGGACCAGTCAGAATGCTCCAATGCCGAGCGCCTCACCCGTCGCCGAGACGGATGCCCAGTTGGCGACTCGACTCGCTGTCGAAGCTGGCGAGCTGCTGGTCGCGCTTCGTGCGGACATGTTTGCTGCGGGTGCCTCGATTTGGGATGTACGGGATGCTGGAGACGCTGCTGCTCAGCAATACCTTGCGGGCGAACTACAGACGCACCGCGCCGAAGATGCAGTGCTGTCAGAGGAGGGACGCGAGGACGTGCGCAGGCACGAAGCCGATCGAGTGTGGATCATTGATCCACTCGACGGCACACGCGAGTACGGCGAGTCGGGCCGCCACGACTGGGCTGTTCATGTTGCCCTTTGGGAACGAACCAACTTCGGCGCTGCGGCGGTCAGCCTGCCGGCCGTTGACCTGGTCTTTTCCACCGACCCACCCGCTCCGATGCCGAAGCGGGCCCGCGACCGGCCGCGGCTAGTCACGTCACGCAGCCGCGCCCCGTATGCGGCGGTGCTTGTGGCCGAAGGCCTCAGCTGCGATGCGGTACGACTCGGGTCTGCGGGAGCCAAGGCCATGGCTGTCGTGATGGGAGAAGCCGACATCTACGTGCATGATGGCGGGATGTATCAGTGGGATTCCGCCGCTCCGGCAGCCGTCGCAATGGCTGCAGGATTCCACGCGAGCCGAGTCGACGGTTCACCGCTTGTCTACAACGAGCGCGATCCCTGGCTGCCCGACTTCTTCGTGTGCCGCCCCGAGTTGGTAGATGGCGTCCTGAAAGCGATCTGGGGGTGACTAACTTGCCGGGCGTCTCACCAGCCACTCCGTCAACCGCTGGCCTGCAAACCGCTGGTGAGGCAACAGCGGTCCGCTGGGAGGTGGACGGCCCGGTCGCAACCGTGTGGTTGCATCGCCCTCACCGCCATAACGCCTGGACAGGCAAGATGCACGGCGAGTACCGCCAGGTGATGGCTGACCTTGAACATCGCAATGACCTCCGCGCCGTCGTCGTTACCGGCACTCCCCCGGCCTTCTGCGTTGGCGGCGATTCCGAGGCCTTGGCAGGCCACGTCGATAAAGGCGGCTACAACACCGGGTTACCATCAGAGGTCGCTCAGCCAGGGGGAGGCGACCGACTCGACGCCGATTTCGCTTGGCAGTTGGGCTACCGGCTGCCGATCATCGCAGCCGTCAACGGAGCTTGCGCTGGAGTCGGCTTGGCGCTCGCACTTTTTTCCGACCTGCGTTTTGGTGCCGCAACTGCCAAACTCACCACTGCTGCACCCAAACTTGGGCTGCCTGCCGAGTATGGCATGAGCTGGACGCTTCCGCGACTCATCGGCGTGGCTCGTGCCTCTGATCTACTGCTTTCAGGGCGCATCGTGACAGTGGCTGACACCGCTGATTGGGGTCTCTGGAACGGCGTCGAAGCCGACGGTGACGCTTCGTTGGCTGCTGCCCGGCAGTACGCCTGTGATCTCGCAGCTTCAACCGGACCTCTCGCTGTAGCAACCACTAAACAGCAGATTGCTAATGATGTGCTTCGTCACGATCCGGCCGGGTCAGTCAAGGAGTCGATTCATCTCCTCGACGTTGCGATGGGAACCGCCGAATATGCCGAGGGAATTGCGGCGTTGCGCGAGAAGCGTCCACCGAATTTCTCGCTCTGAGCGCTGTTCCGATTCGAGACAGTTGCCAAACTGTCTGCATTGTGGCGTCGAACCCGTCGTCAGCGGCACACACGATGCCAATGACGCCATCTACCGCAAGCGGCCGATCAGTAGTCACTCAGCGAAAGGTCACATCCGATAACGCTCCCAGGGACTTTCTTGTCTTCTGTTGTTCGACGGAATGACATTGGCACTCGGCGGGCTCGTCTGAGCTGTTTGCGGCAAGATTGCAGCATCGTGGCTGGGTGCGTTCTTTGTCTTATTTGGGCTCCTGCTGGCCATTTTTGCGTCATCAACTTTGTCATTATCGATGTCACCGCGTCGGCAGTGTTCTAGCCATGGTTCTTGCGATCAGCATCCCTCGCTGAGATGGGGGCCTTGCGCTCAGCTCACGCTCAAGAACATCTCGACGGCCAGCACGAGTAACACCATCGCCTGCGCCTCAAGATGACAGCGCGGCAATTACATCAGACGGTGCCTGAACCAACTCGATCAACACACCCTCACCTGACCGCGGTGTGACTTCGTTGCCCTTCGGGTGGATGAAACACACGTCGTGGCCGGACGCCCCTTTGCGGATCCCGCCAGGCGTAAACCTCATACCCTGCTCGCCCAGCCAGGCAACGGCAGCTTCGAGATCGTCAATCCAGAGGCCAACATGATTGAGCGCAGGAACATGCACCTTCGGTGACGCATCTGGGTTAAGCGGTTGCATCAGATCGATCTCAACTGCATGCGGGCCGCTTCCCAGTTCGAGAATGTCTTCGTCGACATTTTCGGACTCACTTACGTAGTCGCCCAGTTTGGTGACGCCGAACAGATCAGACCACAAACCGGACAGCGCCGATTTGTCTAGACCTCCGATTGCGATCTGCTGAATACCGAGCACGTTGAAAGGGCGTTTTGCCATTCCCAATGTTGGCAGCTGCGCGGCAGCAGGCTGTAATCAGTCGTGGACTCGGGCAATCGCTGAGCGCAGAACTGCTCGTTTACTACAGAGCCTCGCAGCAAAGCCCGACAACACACATACTTCGGCGGCGGTAAAGAAAATTGCGCTCATGTAATTGTTTCGGCACGATAGACGTGTCACTTGACTCAAGATTCCGGAAACCTCAGCGATGCTCATTCCTTAGGTTTCCGGCATCCTTGAGAGCATGGCAACTGCCTCCGGCTCCACTAGCGCTCACACTGCGAGCGCCGATCGGGCTTGGGCGGCGTTCACTGCGGACGGTCCGTGGGACCTTCAGCGCGGCGATGTCCGCTGGCTTGGCCTTGCGGCAACGCTTCGGGCATCTGCGCAGGCCGATGTTCCGCGGCTGACGAGGCCTTCAAGATTGCCTCCGGGGTCGCGGGTGCTGACGGTGTCGTCGCGGCTCGGTCGCGCTGTGGTCCCATGGCTGATCCAGAAACGCCGCGGCGCTTTCGGTACACCAGAGGCGAGCCGAGCGGCCATTTCCCAGCGTCTCCGGGAGGCGGCTGAACGGCTTGGGCCAACGTACATCAAACTTGGCCAAATCATTTCGTCCGGCGAAGGGCTTTTTCCTGCGGAATTAGTTGAGCAGTTCAAGAAATGTCGTGATCAGGTTCCTGCCGAGCCCTTTGATGTCGTCCGGCGTACGGTTGAAGAAGATCTTGGCGCTCGACTTGAGGATGTTTTTTCGTCGTTTGACAAAACTGCTCTGGCAGCAGCGTCGATCGCGCAGGTCCATGGAGCAACGCTGCTCTCCGGCGAAAACGTTGTCGTCAAGGTCCAGCGTCCATCAGTTTCGCAATTCGTGCGTAAAGATCTCCGTGTGATGGCTTGGCTGGCGCCTCACCTTGTCGGCCGCATCCCAATCGCGGCCCTTGCTAACCCACCGTCGCTCGTTGATCTTTTCGCCGAGACGATCGTCGAAGAACTTGACTTTCGGATGGAGGCTGCCAACATGCTCGATGTGGCGGCAATGCTGCACGATCTTGAGCAGGATCGCTACGTCGTTCCTCGGCCTCACCCGAAGTTGGTCACGCGTCGGGTGCTCGTGATGGAGCGGGTGTACGGCTTCAACTTTGACGACGTCGTCGGTATGCAGGATGCCGGCATCGACACCGAAGACGTAGTGCGCACTGCCATGGTCGCATTCATGGAAGGGGCCGTAGTGGAGGGCATCTTTCACGGCGACCTACACGGCGGCAACCTCTTTGTACTCGAAGACGGTCGAACTGCTCTGCTCGACTACGGCATCGTCGGCCGCCTGAGCGGTCCGCGTCGCAATGCCTTCTTACGGCTGATGTTGGGTGCAACCACCAATGACGTCAAAGGCCAAATGGCTGCGTTGCGCGATCTCGGCGCGCTGCCAGCTGACGCCGATCTTGATGCGGTCATTTGTGATCTGCGACTCGACCAAGACGTCATTGATCCGACCACGTTGACCGGCGAAGAAATGGTTACTGAGGTTCAACGAATTGTCCAGGCCTTGCTCGGGTACGGCGCCAAACTTCCCAAGGAGTTGATGCTTTACGTGAAGAACCTCGTGTTTCTCGACGGCGCCATAGCGCGACTCGCACCCGAAATTGACCTCCTCAACGAGGTAGCGAACATTTCCCTGCTTTTTGCGCAGAAGCACGGAGAACGGCTGGGCCGTGAGCTTGGTGTTGACCCGTCCGCCGTTGAGTTCGACCTCGGTGGTGTTAAAGCGAGCATGGGCCTTGAAGCTGACGTGAATTCGATCACCTACAAAGAACTGCAGGAACGTCGGGCGCTTATCCAGAGACGCATGCAGGCCCACGTCGAATCGACTCGCTGATCATTGCGGTAGCGTCGCATCCCGTGCGTTTGGTCATTGCCCGCTGTTCTGTTGATTATGCAGGCAAGTTGGCTGCCCATCTCCCTGAGGCCAATCGGTTAATCATGGTGAAGGCTGACGGGTGCGTCGCCATTCATGCTGATGGTGGCGCTTACAAGCCCCTGAATTGGATGAACGCGCCAAACAAGGTTGTCGAAGAACACGACGAATCAACTGGTTGTCACCGTTGGATTGTCACAAATCCAAAAAAGGAAACTCTGACAATCACGCTCCACGAAGTGTTCAGTGATTCCGACCACGAACTCGGCACAGATCCAGGCCTCCAGAAAGACGGTGTTGAGGCACACCTCCAGGAGTTACTAGCAGCGAGTCCTGAAGCCATTGAGGGCGGACTCACGCTCGTCCGACGCGAGTATCCCACCGCTATTGGACCAATCGATCTCGTCTGCCGCGACGAGGCCGACATTGTCGTGGCCGTCGAGGTCAAGAGACGTGGGGAAATCGACGGTGTCGAGCAACTCACTCGCTACATCGAGCGCTTGAAGCTCGACTCCTCGCTTGGCAACATTCGCGGGGTATTCGTCGCTCAGGTCGTCAAGCCCCAAGCGAAGGTACTTGCCGAATCACGTGGCTTTACCTGGGTCGAAGTCGACTACGACGAACTGCGCGGCATGAAACCCGATGAACTCAGATTGTTCTGAAGATCCAGTTCAGTAGGCCAAACCCGACGGCACCGACCGGGCGTTGACCAGTTGAATGACACCGTCGCCGACGGGAGGGCTGTCGGCTGCAGCGTTCCCGAAGTGCTTATCGCTCCCCACGGCAGGCAGAGAGCAGTACTCCTCGTTCTGAAGCCGTCGCCATACGTTCTGCGGTCAGTCGCTCAGAGGGTTCTGAGACTTTGAGAGGACCGGGCTGTTCCCAATGCCCGAAGAAGGTGGTCGTAGTTCTTGGGGAGGAAGGATTGTCGGTGCTCGGTACAACGCCAACGAAGGCAGATCAGTTGCCGTTCCAACTCGGTTGGGTGCACTGCGCTACCGTCTGCGCCATGAGCCAAGAAGTACGGGGAATCATTGCCACAGCTAAAGGCGAGCCAGTCACTCTCGAAACCATCGTCGTTCCAGATCCCGGTCCGGGTGAAGCCGTCGTAGCCATTCAGGCTTGCGGTGTCTGCCACACCGACCTTCACTATCGCGAAGGTGGAATCAACGATGAGTTCCCTTTTCTGCTCGGGCATGAGGCAGCGGGTCTCGTCGAGGCAGTCGGTGAGGGTGTCACCAACGTCATTCCTGGTGATTTTGTGATTCTTAACTGGCGTGCCGTGTGCGGTAGCTGCCGGGCATGCAAGCGAGGACAGCCGCAGTACTGCTTCGACACGCACAACGCTCAGCAAAAAATGACACTGACCGACGGAAGGGAGCTGTCACCTGCTCTCGGCATCGGCGCCTTCTGCGAAAAGACGCTCGTCCATTCCGGCCAGTGCACCAAGGTGAATCCTGAGGCCCCGGCCACTGTCGCCGGGCTGCTCGGATGTGGAGTCATGGCTGGTATCGGCGCAGCGATCAATACGGGCGGGGTTTCTCGCGGGCAAAGCGTTGCCGTCTTCGGCTGCGGTGGCGTCGGCGACGCTGCGATAGCTGGCGCCAGACTCGCTGGGGCGTCAAAAATTATTGCCATTGACATTGATGACCGCAAGCTCGAGTGGGCTCAGCAGTTCGGGGCAACTCATGTGGTCAATTCAAAGAACGCCGACCCGGTCGAGTTCATCCGGTCCGTAACCGACGGCAATGGTGCCGATTTGTGCATCGAGGCAATTGGTCATCCCGAGGTGTACAAGCAGTGCTTTGAGGCCCGCGATCTTGCGGGCACCGTCGTGCTCGTTGGTGTGCCGAGTCCCGAGATGACCATCGAGCTGCCGTACATCGACATCTTTGGCCGTGGTGGCGCACTGAAGTCGTCTTGGTACGGCGACTGCTTGCCTGAGCGGGACTTCCCGATGCTTATCGACCTGTACCTACAGGGACGGCTTGACCTCGGCGGTTTCGTCTCGGAAACCATCAAACTTGACGGCGTCGAAGAGGCATTTCATAAGATGGAGCGAGGCGATGTGCTCCGTTCTGTGGTGGTGCTGTGACGATCGAGCTGGTCACCACCGACGGCATCTTCGCCCTCGACGGCGGCGAATGGGAGGTCACCAACAACATCTGGTTGGTCGGCGATGACAAGGAAGTCGTAATCTTTGACGCCGCGCACGATCATGAGCCGATCCTCAATGCCGTTAACGGCCGCAACGTCACCGGCATCGTGTTAACTCATGGCCACAATGACCACATTAATGCCGCAGTAGCACTACGCGATGCAGTCGATGCGCCGATCTTGCTCCATGAGTTCGACCGATTCCTTTGGGATGTCGTCCACCCCAACCACAACTTCGATGGCCCAGTAGAGCCGGGCCGAACGATCAGCGCCGGTGGTCACGAGCTCAATATCTTGCACACGCCCGGTCATTCCCCGGGGTGCTGCTGCTTCCACGACGTTGCAAGCGGCGCCGTTATCAGTGGCGACACACTTTTCTGCGGCGGGCCTGGCGCCACCGGTCGGGCTTATTCAGACGAGCCGACCATACTCGTGACAATCCGCAACGTGTTGCTTAAACTTCCTGACCACACCGTCGTCCACACCGGCCACGGCGACAGCACGACCGTTGGCGCTGAGCGCGCCGGTGTTCTTGCCCGCGCCGCAGAACTGAACCTGTGACATCGGGGCGCCCAGTCAAAGGGTTCGTGCAACACTACGCCTGGGGCGATAGGCACTTTTTGCCACAATTTCTTGGGGTCACACCCGACGGCCAACCATGGGCTGAGTTATGGCTCGGCACGCACCCCAATGGCCCCACGTACCTGGCTGATGGAACACCGCTGGCCAACCTCACCGGGGAGCTGCCCTATCTTTTAAAAATCCTGAGCGCAGCCGAACCGCTCTCGCTGCAAACGCATCCCACTACCTCACAAGCACGCGAGGGATTCGACAGAGGCGTGTTTGCCGACCCTCATGCAAAGCCCGAGCTCCTTGTCGCACTCACTCCATTTGAGGCGTTGTGTGGAGTCAGGCCCGAAGCCCGAACCATCGAACTGCTTCGGGCAATCACTGCTGACGATCTCGCCGATGTGGTGGAAGCAGAAGGTGCAGGAGTGGCATTGGAGCGCCTCTACCACGGCGATCTGGACGCAGCTTCAACTGTGCAGGCGTGCGCGTCAAGCGATCGCCCCGAAGCGAGATGGGTGCAGCGACTGGAAACCATGTATCCCGGAGACCCAAGCGTGGCCGTGACCCTGCTGCTCAATCACGTCTCGCTTCTGCCCGGCGAAGCATTACACCTCACCGCAGGGAATCTGCACGGCTACCTGAGCGGGTCTGGCATCGAGTTGATGCAAGCAAGCGACAACGTGGTTCGCGGCGGCCTCACCGTCAAGCATGTCGACATCGATCTGCTCCTCAGTGTGGTTGATTCAACGCCACTGGTCGAACCGGTCATGCGTGTGATCGACGGCCGATACAAACTCCCGGAAGCAGAAGTACAATTAATTTGGCTCAATACCGGGGAAAATCACACCTCCACGGGCCACGAACTCGCTCTCTCCGTTGCCGGCGACCAGCTTTACTTGGCCCCGAACACCAAATTCGTCGCATCTGCGGACACGTTTGTCGTCACCTCGATCTCAACGATGGCACCCTGATCGAGCGGAGTCAGGTCTTCCTGCGGATTTCGACGATTTTTTCTTCAGCGGCATTTGCGTCGTCACCCTTGTCTGCGAGCAGCTTTGCGCGATCTTTTTCTGCTTCACGACGCGCTTTGTCTAAGTCAGCGCGCTCAAGTGCGGCATCGATGCCTTGTTCGTTGATGAACTCTGCCCAGTCGACAAGCTGATCAACCATTTCGTCTTCGGGTACGACCGCCACATTCTGGCCTTTGATGAAAAGATGCCCGCGCTTGTTCCCCGCTGCGATTCCAATGTCGGCGTCGCGCGCTTCGCCCGGGCCGTTCACGACGCAACCCATCACGGCAACTTGGAGCGGTAGCTTGCGCTCACCGAACGCCTCCATTGCCTCGTTGGCTACCTTGATGACGTCGACTTCGGCGCGACCACACGACGGGCAGGCAATGAGGTCAATGTTTTTACGTTCACGCAGACCCAGGGCTTCGAGGAGCTGACGACCAGCCTTAGCCTCTTGGACCGGGTCCGCAGTGAGTGAGTAGCGGATCGTGTCGCCGATGCCTTCCAGCAGCAGGGTGGCCATACCCGCTGTGGCCTTGATCAAGCCGGCGGGCGGCGGACCGGCTTCGGTGACGCCCAGGTGAAGCGGATGGTCAGTGACCTCGGACAGCATGCGATAGGCGTCAACCATTAGCGGCACGCTCGATGCTTTGACCGAGATTTTAATGAGGTCGAAATCTACTTCGTCGAAGTAGGCAATTTCGGTCATAGCCGACTCGACCATCGCCTCCGGCGTAGCGGAACCGTACTTCTCGTAGAGTTTCGGGTCGAGCGAACCGGCGTTGACACCGATGCGAATTGGGAGGTTCCGGTCCTTGGCTTCAGCTGCCACGGTCTTGATGTGTCCCGGCTTGCGGATGTTGCCGGGGTTCAAACGCAGGCCGTCGACGCCTGCCTCCATGGCTGCCATTGCCATTTTGTACTGATGATGGATGTCAGCGATGATCGGCACTGGTGATCGCGGCACGATTTGGGCCAGCCCTTCGGCAGCCTCGATCTCGTTACACGTACACCGCACGATGTCAGCGCCTGCTGCGGCAAGTGCATAAATCTGCTGCAGCGTGCCCTCGACATCAGCTGTTTTCGTGATCGTCATCGACTGGATGGTTATCGGTGCGTCGCCACCGACCTTGACGTCGCCGACAGAGATCTGACGGGTGGTCTTTCGAGGAACCGAGCTGGCAACCTGCATAGGTCAAACCCTACGGCGTGTCAGGGAGAGACAGAAGCCGGCGAGGGCAACATCGCGGAGAACAGTGGGGTTGTGAAGCCTCTGACCGCTTTGTTGCGCAGTTTCGCTCGGAGGTTGGTTGCGCTCAGCGGTCAGAGCGGCTGCGAGATGTCTAGATACAGTCCTGCGAACATCAACATGGCGAGCACTGTGACCACCCCCATTGTAAATGGCATGAGTCGCTCAACGTCGGCGAAGTAACGCCGCTTGGAACCGCGTTCAGCTTCACGTACACGTTCGTACACTGCAATAGCTGCGTGTCCACCGTCGAGTGGGAGCAGCGGGAACATGTTGAACACGCCAACGAAGACGTTCAGTACCGCTAAAAGCAGGACCATTCCTGCCCAGCCGGACGACTCCCCGACGTCGTCGGAGACCTGAGCTACTCCGTACAAAGTCGTGGGGCGGCTGCTCAGGTCGTCGTTGTCACCAGTGACATGGTTGACGATGTTGACCGGGTTGAGCACCTTCACGACACCCTTGGTTGACTCCCAAGCAAAGGGAAAGATATCGGTGACTGCATTGCCAGCCGCTGCCGGGATTGAGTGATTGATCGTGTCGAACACTGATCTACTGCTGATTCCGGCGAGAGCATCGCCGCTGTTGTTGACGCCGAGAGCGAGTGTGAGAGCGACAAGTTCGCCATCGCGGATTACGCCGAGTACGACATTGTCGCCGGGCTCGTTAGTCCGGATCGCCTCACCAAGCTCGGCGGGACTGTCGACGGATACGCCATCAACGGCGACCACGATGTCTCCGGGCAGGACGCCAGCGCCAGCAGCTGGTCCGCCGGCGGAAAGTTGGCTGACGCGAGCACCATCGCTGAATGTCTCTTCTCCGGCGACCGCATATACGCCGAATAGCAATACGACGGCGATCAGCATGTGCATGATTGAGCCAGCTGAAATCACCAAGAGCCGGCGCGGAAAGCTTTTTTGTCGGTACGTACGGGCTTCGTCGCCTGGGTCTACCTCGTCCATACGATTCATGCCGATAATCCGAACGAAGGCTCCCAACGGGATCAATCGAACGCCGTACTCGGTCTCGCCGCGGCGGAAGCTCCAAAGTCTGGGCCCAAAGAACAAGAAGAATTGTGTGACCTTCATGCCTGTCCACCGGGCGGTGAGGTAGTGGCCGAGTTCGTGGAGGAAGATTGAAATGACTACACCCACCACGAACACAAAGATCCAGAAGTTCGCGAAGCCGAGCCAAGCAACAAGCGCAGCGATACCGAGCATCGAAAGCGCTCCCTTCCAACCGCCGGCGAGTTCGTCCTCGGTGAGGTTCTCGGTGACGGCGCCACCGGCCATGATTTCGCTCTTCGCTTTGGCCACCCGCGACAGCTCTTTTTCAGTCAGTTTCGGAGGTGTGAGTTGATCAGTCATTGTTGCAGGACCTCATTGGCGATTCGCCGAGCTTCTTGATCCGCTTGGATCACATCATCGACGGTATGGGGGATGCCACCATCATGGCGTCCCAACACCGCCTCGCACACGTCAGCTATCTCATTCCATCGTAAATTTCCCGTAAGGAAACTTTCAACTGCTACCTCGTTCGCAGCGCTGAGCCACGCTGGCGCTGTACCTCCTGAGCGACCAGCGTCGTAGGCGAGCTGTAAGCAGTGAAAGGTACCAAGGTCTGGCGGCTCGAAGTCGAGTGAGCCCAACGTGGCCCAGTCGATACGACCGAAGGGTGTTGCGATGCGATTCGGATAGCCCAGTGCGTAGCCGATCGGCAGCTTCATTGTCGGCATGCTGAGTTGGGCGATCGTTGATCCATCGGTGAACTCAACCATCGAATGAACGACAGATTGGGGATGCACGACCACGTCAATCTGGTCGTATGGCGTTCCGTACAGTTCGTGCGCTTCAATTACTTCGAGCCCTTTGTTCATCAACGTGCTTGAGTCGATGGTGATCTTTGGGCCCATACTCCACGTTGGGTGAGCCAACGCATTTTCGACCGTTACGCCAACTAGGTCGTCAGCGCTTCGGCCGCGAAACGGGCCTCCGCTTGCGGTTAGTAGGAGCCGACTGACCTCTCGATCACTTTCGAAGGATGACCGCAAACATTGGTGGAGCGCGCAGTGTTCGCTGTCGACTGGCACCAGTTCGGCGCCTGGTGTTGATCGGAGCGGCCGAACTACAGGGCCTGCAGCAATGAGGCTTTCTTTGTTTGCAAGCGCCAGGCGCTTGCCGGCTCTGAGGGTCTCCACGGTGACCTCAAGACCGGCAAATCCGACGACACCGTTGACCACAACATCTGCTTCGGCGATCAGTGCCGTGACGTCGCCTTCGACGGCGGCTGATGTGCGCGACATCACATCGGAACGTGTCGTCTCGTCGGCGATAACAATGAGGGGGATGTCGAAAGCTGCGGCTTGAGCGACGACAGCGTCGGTTGAGCTGTTGGCACTCACACCCGTAACGACATAAGAGCCTGGGGTGCGATCGTTTTCGGCTTGAATAACTTCAAACGTTTGCGTGCCGATCGAGCCAGTTGAGCCAGCAATTGCGACTCGCACCGGATCAGCGGTCATCGGTACGATTTTCTCAGGATCCGAGCTAGGACCACGGCTCGACAACGAGCATCAAGTAGTAAACGGCTGGAAGTGTGAACAAGAACCCGTCGAAGCGGTCGAGTACGCCGCCGTGACCCTTGATCAATGTCCCGAAGTCCTTGACGTCGAGGTTCCGTTTGAACATGCTCTCAGTGAGATCGCCCAGCGGGGCGAAGATGGAGATGACGATGCCGAGCATCAAGAGGTGGCTGGTGTCAGACCAAGTGTCACTCGCATCTTGCATCCCGGCGAGCAGCATGACCACGAGGGTCAAGATGGTGCCGCCAAGAAATCCTTCGACTGACTTGTTGGGGCTGATCCACCCGCGTAGGGGTGTCCGGCCGAACGCACTGCCGACGAAGTATGCGCCGACGTCGTTGGCAACCACGCCCACGGCTAAGAGCACCAAGGTGTCAGTTCCGATGCTCAGCCCTCCAAAAAAGTTGGAGTAGCGAATGATGAGCGCAGCGAACGAGCCGAGCACGCCAATCCACACAACACCGAGCATCGTGATGGCCATGTTGGGCATCGGTCCCACTTCGATTGAGTCAGAGCCGATGAAACCCGTCGCTCCAGCAAAGAACGCCAAAGCCAGAACTAGCGGGATTCCGGTTTCACCGACCCAGTAGGCAACAGCTGGTGCAGCGACACAAGCCAGCACGCCAGCAGCAACGGCTGGGCGGTAGCCCTTCTCGGTGACCTTTGAGAAGTACTCGATAGCTGCAAGCCCGAGAAGGATGGAGACAAAAATGATTGCACCGAGTGGGCGCCACATTGTGGCGGCGATGAACAGTGCGGCAAGAACTAACCCGCTTGCAATGGCGACCGGAAGGTTGCGCTTGGCTCCGGGGTGCGGACCTCCAGCACTGGGTTGGCGTTGAGACTGGCTGCCGCCGCCCCGGCGCTGCGGCTCGGGTCGGCGGGGCATTCCTGACGGGTCGGTACCAATCGTGATTCGGGCCGGCTCGCGCGTTGCGGGGGACACGACTCCGTGCAGTTCGGTGGGATCTCCAGCAGCATCCGCATCGACGGCTTCAGCGACCGGGGCGTCTTCCCATGAGATCTCACCGGTCGGGTCTGAGGGCGCTATTGGAACCGATCCTGACGGAGTATCGACCGGGTCGCCTTCCTTCCACACTGGCGCGTCGGACGTGAACGGGGACCAGACGTCCAGATTGTCGGCTGGGTCAGCCTCATGGGTAGCTGGGGCGATGACTGGGACTTCTCCGGTGGCCGCTTCGCTCCAGTGCGGCATTGCACCGGAGCCGTCCGCGTCAAGTTGAAGCCGTTCCGATCCACCAGATGGCGATTCGGGCCGGTCGTCAGTGGGAGACGGATTCTCCGCAGCGTCTACCCCGGGCGTTACCTGCTGCTCGGAGCCGTCACCGAAGAGCGGGCCGCCGAACTCGGAGTCGTCGAAGGCATCCATTTCGGCCTCAAGCCGTCCCGGGCGGCGCTTTGCGGAATCGCTGTCTTCAGGTCGCCAAATGTCATCAGTCATCGTTGTTCCCCTGGCCCCTCAGATCTCGAGGAGTTCTTCTTCTTTACGGTGAAGCGCGGCGTCGATTTTGTCGACGTGCTCGCTCGTGGTCTTATCAAGTTCTTTCTGGGCGCGCTCAAGTTCGTCTTCTGAGACATCGCCATCTTTTTCTTCAGCTTCCATTGCCTTACGAGCATCGCGCCGGAGATTGCGGAGCACAATACGGCCGTCTTCGGCCATGTTCTTCGCAACTTTTACGTATTCCTTGCGGCGTTCTTCAGTCAATTGTGGAAGCGACAAACGAATCGCAATGCCGTCGTTGTTTGGATTCACGCCCAGGTCGCTTTCTCGAATGGCTTTTTCAATGGCGTCGAGCGACGCTCGGTCGTGCGGCTTGATGAGTAACTGACGGGCCTCAGGTACAGAGATCGAAGCGAGCTGCAGGATCGGAACTGGAGCGCCGTAGTACTCGACGTTGATGCGCTCGACGAGTCCGGGGTTAGCCCGACCGGTTCGCACCGTGCCAAATTGGGCTTGAGTGTGCTCGACAGCTTTGTCCATCTTTTCCATGGCCTCGAGAAGGGTGTCATCGATCACGTCGACCATCGTACCCAGGACAGAGGTCGCCGCAGGACCATGCAGGCTTTCATTGAAACTGGCTGCAACGTCTTAGCCAGTGACCAAGGTTCCTTCGGGGCCGCCTTGCACGATGCTGCGCAGCGAGCCTGGTTTCGACATGTCAAACACGACGATTGGAATGTCGTTGTCCCGGCAGAACGCGATCGCGGTGGCGTCCATGACCTTGAGGTTTTTCGTCATCACTTCGAGATAGCTGACCTGCTCGTACTTCTCCGCTGATTCATCGGTTCGAGGATCGGCGCTGTAGACCCCGTCAACGCCGGAGTGCGTTCCTTTGATCAACACTTCGGCCTCAATTTCTGCGGCGCGCAACGCAGCTGCGGTGTCGGTGGTGAAAAACGGGTTTCCGGTGCCAGCGGCGAAGATGACGACGCGGCCTTTTTCAAGATGGCGAACCGCCCGGCGGCGGATGTAGGCCTCGGCAATCCGAGGCATTTCGATAGCTGATTGCACTCGCGTCTCTTGGCCTTGCCGTTCGAGCGCGTCCTGCAATGCCAGTGCGTTCATCACGGTTCCGAGCATCCCGATGTGGTCGGACTGCGTTGCGTCCATTCCGGTCATCGAGCCCTCCCGGCCACGCCAGAAGTTGCCGCCACCGACGACTACCGTGACATCGACGTTGAGGTTCTGCCGGAGGTCGATGATTTCCTTTGCCGTGGCCTCGAGGGTTTCTCCATCGAGGCCCTTGCCAGAGTCACCTGCAAGTGCCTCTCCTGAGGGCTTGAACACAATGCGCTTGAATTTCGGACGTTGTGCTCGTTCAGTCATCGTTGGGGTCTCCGTCAGGGTCAGGTTCAGGCGCGAAGCAGCCCCGTTGAACGTACTTGACGCGCAGAGGGGCTGTTCAAATTGACCGAAGACTTTGGATCAACCGATTTCGACTTGGGCGAAAGCCACGATGGATGAAGTTCCAATGAACTGCCTCACGGACTGCTTGTCGTCCTTGGCGTATGGCTGCTCGAGCAGCGCCACATCTTTGAAGAAACCGCCGATGCGACCTTCGACGATCTTGTCGAGTGCTGCTTCGGGTTTTCCTTCGTTGCGGGTGATGACTGTCAGTGTCTCGCGCTCGGCTGCAACAACATCGGCTGGCACATCTTCGCGAGTGAGGTACTTCGGACGTGCGAACGCAATGTGCACGGCTACGTCGTGTGCAAGCTCCGGCGTGCCGCCGGCAACTTCGACGAGTACGCCGTTGACGCCTCTGCCGCCCTGCATGTGCTGGTAGCTGTCCAAGGTATTGCCATCTGCGGCTTCGATACGAGCAACTTGACCGATGCTGATGTTCTCTTTCAAGGTGACTTTGAGTTCTTCGAGGTCGTTCTGACGATCGGAGATTGCCTCAACCCCCTTCTCGGCAACGAGAGCAACGAGAGCGTCGGCCTCGGCTTTGAAGAGGTCGGACCCAGCACTGAAGTCGGTTTCGCACTTCAGTTCGACGATGGCGCCGATGTTGCCGGTGATGACGAGGCTGACTACGCCCTGTGTGGCGTCGCGGTCCTCACGTTTCGCGCTGGCTGCGAGGCCTTTTTCGCGGAGCCAGGTCTTGGAGGCTTCCATGTCGCCGTCGTTCTCCTGCAGGGCCTTCTTGCAGTCCATCATGCCGGCGCCGGAGGAGACGCGGAGTGCTTTGACGTCTTGTGCAGTAAATGACATGTCTTTCAGCTCTCCGTGTTGTCTTCAGGGGCCACAGCCTCGGCAGGGGGCTCCTCGGCTGCAGTTACTGTCTCTTCAGGCGTTGCTTCGGCGTCGGGTGCGTCCTTGGCGGCGGCAAGCTTGGCATCGCGCTCAGCTTGCTGCTGAGCAGCGGCGTTACGCGCAGCTACCTGTGCGGCTTCGAATGCAGCCTCTTCTTCTGGAGTCTTTTCAGCTACCGGAGCAGGTGCAGGGTTGCGCTTGTTTGCAATGAATCGGCCTTCGGCGACGGCGTCAGCGATCACGCGGGTGAACAAGCTGTTCGAGCGAATCGCGTCGTCGTTGCCGGGAATTGGATAGGTCACCACTTCTGGGTTCACGTTGGTGTCGACGACGGCGACGACAGGGATACCAAGCTTGCGGGCTTCGGTGACGGCTATGTGTTCTTTGTTGGTGTCGAGCACGAAGATTGCGTCGGGAGCTTTTTTGAGGCTGCGAAGACCGCCTAGGTTGCGCTGCAACTTGGTGAGTTCGCGATCAAGGAGTAGTGCTTCTTTTTTGATCATGACGTCAAACTCGCCTGAAGCCTGCATGCGCTCGTACTCAAGCATCTTGTTGACACGTTTGCTCATCGTTTCGAAGTTGGTGAGCATTCCGCCAAGCCAGCGTTCGTTGACGTAGGGCATTCCGCACTTGTCGGCGTAGCTTTTGATCGGGTCCTGGGCTTGTTTCTTGGTTCCCACGAACAAAATGTTGCCGCCGCCGGCGACGAGATCTCTGACGAATCCGTACGCCGTTTCAACTCGACCGAGCGTTTGTTCGAGGTCGATGATGTAGATTCCGGCGCGCTCACCAAAGATGAAGCGCTTCATCTTTGGGTTCCAGCGGCGGGTCTGGTGGCCGAAGTGTGCTCCGGCTTCCAACATTTGGCGCATGCTGATGACAGACATGTGGTGCTCCTTGTGCGGTTTTTCCCCTCGATCGGCGCCGTGAGGCGACCGCTAATTGATCGATGAGACTTTGAGGGTGTGCCGTTTCGGTTGAAACAACGTCGCAGAGGCTACCGGCGCTGTTTTGCCCTCACACCTCGCGTCGGAAGCCTGGGATCATGCTTCTGCGGCGTCGGCTTGACGGACCTTCGGCCAGACCGGAGTTTTGGACCGTGCTGTTACGTGGGGCGGGACCGGCGTGCGACGCGACCGGAGTAAGGCTGTGGGCCGCGATCTTGAGCGCCCCGCCGAACTTTAAAGTGGAGTGTTCCGTCTGCTTTGCCAGTTGTTGTGTTGGGTACTACGTCTTGCTGGCACATTGTTCGACGCGCGATGTGTCATCTCTCAGCCATTGACCCACTCGACGAAAACATCGTTGGTTTGCGTCACAGGTTCGCTGCCGAAAGCCGAGTCAGCAGCAATGTTTTGACCGGCATTCGCAGTGCCGGTACAAAGGTGATGACGACGTTAGCCAGCGTGAAGTCTTATCTGGCGAAAGCGAACTGGTCTGTTATCTGGTGAGCCCAGCTGTTCCGAGGCGGGCTCGCAAATGCAGCACTGACTTGGTGTGGATCTGGCTGACTCTGCTTTCGGTGACGCCGAGGACCTCGCCGATTTCCGACAGGGTCAAGCTTTCGTCGTAGTAGAGAGACAGGACCAGTTTTTCGCGCTCAGGGAGCTTCTTGATCTCGACACGCATGACGTGGCTGAGTTCGCGATTTTCAACGACGGCCGCAGGCGAGCCTGACATCGCATTGTCGGGTGCCGACGGCTCGGATCCCGCCGCGATCGCTCGATCGAGTGGCCCGATCGTTGTGCTTGCGATTGCTGACAGCCACTTGGCGAGGTCCGAGAGCGTGATACCGAGGTGCTCGGCCAGTTCTTCGTCGGTCGGGCCTCGGCCGAGCTTGTGTTCGAGCTCGGAGAAGGACTTTTCGACGCTTCGCGCCCGGCTGCGGACCGAGCGGGGCACCCAATCGAGTTGGCGTAGCCCATCGTAGATCGCACCGCGAATTCGTGGTACCGCAAAGGTTTCGAATTTGACCCCGTGCTCTGTGTTGAAACGTTCGATCGCGTCCATGAGCCCGAAGACGCCGGAGCTGATGAGATCGCCGGAGTCGACGCTTGATGGAAGGCCAGCGCCGACACGTCCGGCCACGAATTTTACGAGCGGCGAGTAGTGGACGATGAGGTGATCGCGCGCCGCTGGGTTGCGGCGGTTGAGCCAACGCGTCCACTGCATCTGGAGGTCTGCGTCCTCAGGGACGATGCTCATGCTCTGGGATGAGCCTCACGGTAGGCGGCCGAGAGTCGCTCGCGACTGACGTGGGTGTAGCGCTGTGTGGTGGCCACATCGGCATGGCCCAGCAGTTCTTGTACAGCTCGCAGATCGGCACCGCCGTCGAGGAGATGCGTTGCGAAACTGTGCCGTAACGCGTGGGGATGGGTCGGCGTTGGTGACCGGCGGTCGATGATGCGACGGACGTCGCGTGGCGTGAGACGTTTACCTACTTCGTTACTAAACAATGCATCGCCTTGATCACCCGCAACCACCTCGGGGCGCACGTCGATCCACCGCTGGAGCGCGCGGACAGCGGGTTCGCTGAGCGGAACGCGTCGTTCCTTGTCGCCCTTTCCCCACACGGTGGCGGCGCCAACCGTTAATGCGACTGACGACACTTGAAGGCCACACAGCTCACTGACACGCAGTCCCGATCCGTAGAGCACTTCGAGCACGGCGTCGTCGCGACACCGTCGCCATTCTGGTTCGTCATCATCAGGGCCCGCTTCCAAAAGTCCGGTGACTTCGCGTCCGTCGAGTACACGTGGAAGTCGACCGCTGCCAGCTGGGACCGAAACGCCACTGGTGGGATCGAGGTCCGCAACGTTGTTGGCCACTGCCCACTTGAAGTAGCGACGCACAGCAGCAATTTTTCGGGCGATCGTGCGACGAGCGAACTTACGGGTGGTGAGGTGAGCGAGGTACCGCCGGATGTTCGTTCGCGTTACGCACGCAGGGTCAATGAGATCGCCGCGTGCGCACCATGTCTCGAACATTCGCAAATCGGAGACGTAGGAGGTGACCGTGTTGTCGGACAGCGACGTGAGCGCTTTCGCAAAGTCGTCGATGCGCCACTGGTTCACAGGTTGATCGTATTGTCTGCTAGGTAGCAAACTTGGGATGGAGTAGGGGCGCATGAGGTTGAAACCGCATACGTCGCCTGGTGTCCGTTGGGCTAGCTCAGCGCAGTCGTCAATGACTTCAGATCAGCTACCGATCTCATTGAGGCTGCTCATTCCTTGAAGGCGAGCGACGGGCATTGCTACAGCTCCGATCGCTACTCCGATTATCAATATTGTGATGCCAATCGGCGCTGACGTTTTTTGGCAGACGCGTCAGGAGCGACGCCGGTGAGGCCAAAGTTGCGTGTTATCAAGCGCTTTAGGCTCGGCGTCAGTCGACGGTTATGAGGAATTCCGCGGTGCCGACGGCCGCCGTTGCCCTCTCAACCAAATGGCTGTTTGTTTTCTCCAATGACCGGCGACGCGCTAGCCATGGCTCGGCTTTCATCTCAGCGAATCATCTGACGGCTTCGCGGACCTCAGCTGGGCTGTCGCCACGCTTCGTTTCCGTCAGCGTCGCGCACGAGGAGCTCCCCAGCTCATAGGCGCTCTGGTTTCCTGAGAACGTCGTGCGACAATGTTGCTTGTGTTACGCCGAATTCGAACTCGCTTGCCCGTGCTAGCGACTTGTGTTGCTGCGGGGCTGCTCTCCGGTTGCAACGGGGGCGCCGGGGCAGGAGATGCCGAACGATTCTGTGGCGAGGTGCAAGCCAACGCCGTAGGACTCACACAGCCCAACTTGCAGTTCACCGACGACATCGACCCGTTGCTCAACTTGTATCGAAAGGTCGGGGCGTTTGCGCCCATAGCGATCGAGCCCGAGTGGGACCAATTGGTTGACGCCTATGAGACCGCAAGCACTGTGGTGCCGGGTGATCCTGAGTCAGAGCAATCTGCGCTCGCTGCGATCTTCTCAACTGAAAAGTCAGCTGCAGCCATCGACAGTTGGCTTGAGACAAACTGCGCCGTCGACATCGGGCCGGTCTTTACGATCGTGGCGCAAGACGGCTGAGCCCAGCAACTTCTTGAATCAGCCGAGAATTTCGCCGCGCTTCAAGATGACGCTGTCGCACAAGCCGTAGTCCTTGGCCTCTTCGGCGGTGAACCAGCGGTCGCGTTCGGAATCTTCCTGGATCTGTTCAAGCTTCTTGCCGGAGTGGAACGCGATGAGTTCAGCCATGCGCTGCTTTGTATAGCGGAGCTGCTCGGCCTGGATCTGGATGTCTGAGGCCTGTCCGCGCAGGCCTGCGAGTGGTTGGTGCATCATGACGCGGGCGTTGGGTAACACGTAGCGTTTGCCTGCTGCGCCGGCAGTGAGCAGGAACTGCCCCATAGATGCCGCCAGGCCAAGACATACCGTTGCGACGTCGCAGCCAACGAACTGCATCGTGTCGTAGATGGCCATACCGGCTGTGACCGAACCACCAGGGCTGTTGACGTACAACCAAATGTCGGCGTTGGGATCCTCGCCTTCGAGATACAAAAGCTGTGCACAGATTTGGTTAGCGATGTCGTCGTTGACGTCGGAGCCGAGCATCACGACCCGATTTTTGAGCAACCGGTCGAACACCGCCGATCGCGGATCGAAGCCGCCTTCAAGCGCGTGAGGAGCACCGGCGTTCGCGTGTGAGGTGGAGAGTTCCGACATTCGGCCAGGCTATCGCCGGACGCCGACTTGACGGTCGCACTGTTGTGCTGAAACGTTTGGCCCGTGGACGTCATCTACCAACCCCCGACAATTGAATTCGTCGCTCGGGAACTTGGCTGCGCTGGCCATGCGGAACGGGAATTTGTGATGAATACCAACGGGCCATCGGAGTTGTCGGTTGGCAGGCAGCAGACATTGAGCCGCTTGCAACGGACGGGGCTCAGCGCGTCACACCGCTCATCACGACCACGATTTGATCGTTTTCGCTAATTTCGTTGCGTGCAGCCAGAACTCCGGCCAGGCCAGCCGAGCCAGTCGGGCTTGCGTTAAAGCCAGCGCGATGGGCCAGCCCATGGGCTTCACGGACTTGTTCTTCACTGGCAATGATCGGACGACCGCCGCTTGAACGCAGAGCTTCAAGTACGCCAATCCAGTCATAGGTCTCATCGTCGAGGATGCCGTCGGCAAGCGACGACGGGTCATCCCAGACCGTCATAATCTCGGCCCAGTTTTCAGCCGGGCACTCAACGCCTTCAGATCGTCTCCAGGCGCGTTCAAACGGTGCGCAGCCCTCGGCTTGCACTGCGAATAGTGGCGTAGGCCCACAAACATTGTTCATTGCTTCTCCGACGGCGGCGGCGAATGCTCCCCCTCCAACCTGAATGAAAACGCGATCGATCTGTTGGATGCCGACTGCTGCTGCCTGCTCGCAGACTTCCCAGCCGAGCGTTCGGCCGCCATCAAGACATAGAGCGTTCTCAGGGCCTTGCACTGTGAAGGGGACCGCTCCGTGCGCGACGGCGTCTCGGAAACGCAGCATCGCTGGGTCGCCGGCCGGGTCGTCGTTGCGTCGCTCGCTGCGATGCACTCGTGCGCCGAGTTCATTGAGCCGGTCTCCGAAGCCATCGCTCATCCATGTCGGTACGTACACATCGAGCGGCCATTCGGCTGCATTGGCCAGAATTGCGGCAGCGAGCGCGGCGTTTCCACACGATGCAATCGCGAGTGGCGGCCGGTCGGCGAGCAGACCGAGGTCTTCGGCAGCTCGCAGATGGAGCAGGATTGAGAAGAGGAATCTTGCTTTCTGGCTGCCACCGACTCCCCCGGTTTCGTCCTTGATCCAGATACCACCGCGATCGGAGATACCGAACTCGTCGGAAAGAAATGCAGATCGCGTGAACGGGGTGGTGGAAAAGCCGACGCCGCCAACGACGCGGATTGCGTTGTCGAGTTCGGCGACTAAAGCGTTTCGGCGTGCTCGATCCATGCCGTTTGCGTTGGCGAAGGCTGCCCATGCCAAGTTCTGGTCGTCGGTGGTAAACGTGTTTGCCTGTCGCTCGGCAAGATGAGTACGTGGGGCACTGACGATTTGTAGGACGTGGCATCGGTCAGTGGCTGTTGCGTTTGGACAGCGGAATGCGAAGGGTTTTGCGATCGGGACCTCGGCGCCGCAGGTGGCGCAGCGCCATCCGGTCACGGCCATCGCCATGTTGTCCATGTGCGCGTTCTGTGCTTTCAGCCTGCTGCGACCTGTGCGTTGAAGTCGTCGATCATGCCGTCCCAGATGCCGGTGTATCGGCGTAATTCTCGCCAGAAATCCTGGGAGCGTCGAGCCTCGAAGAGGTCAAATGGAGTGCCTTGCTGCTCGACCCAGGTGTAGTAGCCGAGATTGAACAGCCGTCGACGATCGAGATCCGTGCAGTCGATCATGTGGTCAGTCGATGCCGCTCCGAGATGTTCGCCGACGGCTGCGGCGGCATCGGTGGTGGTGAATTCGTTGCCGTACTGCCGCTCGAGCAGCTTGGCTCGTTCGCTCGGATATAGCGCAGCGCCGTCGGTGGCAACGGTGATCAGAGCTTGGTTTTCGCCGAGGTTGAGTAATTTCGCTGTTTTGATTGCGGCGAGGACGTTTGCGATTGCAGAGAAACCGAAGTGTTCGAGAGTGTCGACGAGGCTCTGGGAAATACCTTGGGATTGGGCGAGGTAGGCCCGTCCGGCTTCGGTGTTGAAGGTCAGGTCTAGCTCGTCGGTTGCTTTGTCAGAGATACCGACGACGATGTCGGTGTTGGCGATGTTGTGGATGAGGGGGATGTGCTTGTCGCCGATGCCTTGAATGTTGTGTTCGCCGTATCCGTTTTCGAGCATCGTCGGGCATTCCAGGGCTTCGACCGCGACGATCTTGGACCCGTATTCTTCCTTGAGTCGGTCACCGGCGGCGATTGTTCCGGCTGATCCGGTCGCTGAGGTGAATGCTGCTAGCTCAAGGTCTCGTCCGACGAGGCCGTACTCTTTTCGTACTGTTTCAAAGACATGGCCGAGGGCGCGTCCTGTCACGTTGTAGTGGCCGAGATGATTACCGAACTCTGAGAATTGATTGAGGATGAAATTGCCGGGATCCTTTGCTAGCTCGTTGCATGCGTCGTAGATCTCTTTGACATTCGACTCGGTGCCGTGTGTTTTGATCACATCTTCTTCAGGGTTGGCACACCATGTGTCGAGCCAGTCGAACCGCTCTTGGCTCATGCCTTCTGGCAGGATCGCAACGCCGCGACTTGCCATGATCTTTGAGATCGCGATTCCACCTCGGGCATAGTTGCCAGTTGATGGCCATACGGCCCGGTGCACGGTGGGGTCGAACTGGCCGGTGACGACGCGCGGAGCAAGACACGAGTAGGCAGCGAGGACCTTGTGGGCGGTAATCATCGGAAAGCGGTCACCGAATACGACGATGATCGGCGACGCGACCCCAGTCAGCGTTGACGGAAGCACGACGTGCTGCGGGACATCGACGCGATTTCCCTGTAGGTCGTTGTACCAGTGGACGCGCCAAAGGTTGCGTGCGTCAGGACCTTGTGGGTCAGCGTCGCCTACCTTCTCTGCGTGATCGAACGTGGACGGATCTGCGAGTTGCGCGAATGTCGGCAGGGTGATGCCTTGCTGACGAAATCGTTGCACGGAGTGGGCGACTGCTTCTTCGTTAACAATCCTGTCGGCTAGACCGAATTGGTTCTCAAGGGCTTCGGTTGTCGCAGCGGAGGCTTCGTCGGTGTTGATCACTTTTACATTCTGTCAAAGTCAAGGTCAAAGGGCGACACCATCGCAGTTTTCTTCTCTTTGTCGTTTTCTGATCGGCCGTCAGTCAGCAAAAAGCGGGCTGCGACGAATGGTGACGTGTAGCCACCGGTGAGCTGCTCGGATCCCGGAGTTCTTCAAGCGGAGAGCGGCATCACTGGTTCAGCAGACGTTTCCGCCTAACGCGATTTCGTTGCAATCTGCGCATCGATTCTGTCTGTGTTGACATCGTGTAACTTGCACTGCCTATGAGCCGTCTTTCTGCTTTTGTTGTTGCGTTTGTGGTTGCGGTGGGTGTGGTGTTCGGTGCCGCTCAAATCACGTCAGGTTCAACCAACAGCACCAAAGAAACAGTGTTCGTTGGACTCGTCCCCACCCGACTCCTCGACACTCGCGAAAACGCCACCACTTTCGACGGTTTCGACCAAGCCGTCGGACGACTCGACGCTGACACCACTTATGAACTCGACATCGCAGGCCGTGCCGGAGTCCCAACAGATGCCACGTCAGTGAGCGCGAACGTTGTCGCAGTCAAACCTTCCAACGACGGCTTCATCACCGTGTACCCGTGCGGTGTAGTTCAGCCACTCGCATCAACACTCAACTACCAAGCCGGCAACAACAACACCAACGAATTCACCGTCCCGCTCGGCCCCAACGGCAAAATCTGTATTTACGCCCAACAAGAAACCGACATCGTTGTCGACATCTACGGCTACTACACCACCAGCAGCGGCGGAGCCGACGGCCAAGACGGTGCCGACGGCCAAGACGGTGCCGACGGCCAAGACGGTGCCGACGGCCAAGACGGCCAAGACGCTGAGTCTCCAGCGCGTGTGATCTGGGTTGCCGATGACGACACCGGCGACCACAAGTTGCTGTCAACAGCGTTGGAAGCAATCACAGACGCCACCGCCACAAAACCGTACGTAATCAAAATCGCACCCGGCACCTACACCGAAAACAGCAACGTCGCAATGAAAAACTATGTTGACGTTGAAGGCTCCGGCCAAGGCATCACCACCATCACCTGCGCCTGCAGCGGAACTAACAGTGGCGACTCAGTTGTCGGATCAACGATCTCAATCGGTCAGGTGAACGCCGAAATCCGGCAAATCACCATCAAAAACACGAGCTCCACATTCGGTTACGCCGTTCACTCCAATCAGAACCTGGACACGACGTGGTCGGTATCGATCGCAGACGTCACCGCTACGGCAACCGGCGGAACGCTCGCTATTGGAATTGACGCGAAGAACTCGACGCTCAAATTGAGGAACGTGACAGCGACTGCGTCGAACGGGGCCTCCAATTACGGCATCAAGACCTCCGCATCAACCGTCACTATCGAGACGACCGTTGCGAAAGCGTCTGGAGGCACAGTAACAAACAAAGCAATCTCTATTCAGAGCAATTCGAGCGCAGCGCTCAATAATGTCGTCGCCGAGGCGACCGGCCTTTCTGATTCAGATCTGGAAACAGCAGGAATTGACGTGGCGAGTTCGGTTCTTGTTGCCAACAATACGACTGCGTCTGCCGCCAGCGGTGATACCCCGACCGGTATTTACGTAAGTGGTTCGGTTTCAGTTGTCGATATCAGCAACAGCACTGCGACCGGGTCGGGATCGGCAGTAAACACCGGCATCGGCGTGACCGGTGGATCGCAGGCAACTATTAACGACGTCACTGCTACCGGCTCGGGCGTAGACGGAAATACTTCAAGGGGCATCGCAGTCGATGGGACCAACACCGTCCTTAAAGCGTTCAACACCAAAGCCCGTGGCTCAACTGGCGAGAACGGCTTTGGCGCCCAGGTCTCAACCGGGGCGGAGGCTTCCTTTAGTAACTCCGTACTCGATGGAAAAGGTACAAGCGGTCAGACAGGAAAAAGCATCAGCAACGCTGGCACCGCAAACATTGTGAATACACGCTTCGAGCCAGCCGCACCGCCAAACGATGGCGGAACGTTTAAATGCAAGAGCAACTATCTACTCGACCTCACTCTGCCTGAGCCCGCTTGCCCTTAGTAGTGCCAGGGCGAAAGGGGGGCGAGTCTTTGAGTGGGTGGCGCCGCGCCGAACGCTGACGCCACCCTCAACCTGGGCATTGCCGAAGGGCTGGTGTTATCCTTGGCACCAACTGAGTCGCCGTCCCGCCCGGTACCTTTTGGTTCAGCGACACAGGCCTTGACCTCGAGTTTTACTGATCCTGCCAAACCGAAACTGGTCAACCACGGGCCACGCCCGATGTCAGGTCGGAGAAAACCGACTTCAAGGTCACGCGATTGGTCTGCGCTTCTGTTTCCTTTGAAAAGTTTGCCGATCACAGGCGCGATTCCCGACTGTTTATAGCGAGACGGCTGCACTCGACCTTGCGGGCCTCTAGCCTGAGTGTGCACGCCGACGTAGCCCAATTGGCAGAGGCACAGGCTTTAGGTGCCTGTCAGTGCGGGTTCGAGTCCCGCCGTCGGCACAAGCCTCATAAACGGTTAGCGGTGCTCTAGTGCGCTGAGTAACGCTGCGAATGCTCGACCCCGGTGCGAGATCCCGTTTTTTGCCGTTGGCGCCATCTCGGCGAAGGTCAGTCCATCTGCTTCGTTTGGAGCGAAGATGGCGTCGTAACCAAACCCGACGTCGCCTCGCTCGTTCGGAACAATCTGCCCTGAGCACACGCCCTCAGCAACCAACTCGGTGCCATCTGGCCACATCAGGATTGCCACAGTGATGAACTGGGCGCCTCGCTGTTTTATGCCATTCAACTCGTCAAGCATTTTCGTTCGATTGTCGGCGTAGCTGCATCCCTTTCCTGCGTAGCGCGCTGTGTGCACGCCTGGCCGACCGTCAAGTGCGTCAACGAACAGCCCTGTGTCATCAGCAACAGCGGGTAGACCAGTGGCCGCCACGATCGCAGCAGCTTTCAGCCGAGCATTCCCGGCAAGAGAGTCCGCATCTTCAACAACGTCAGGCACATCAACTGGGCGCGCCAACAGAGTGACAACACCGTCCAAGAGTTGTTGGATCTCAGCAACCTTGTCAGGGTTCGCTGACGCGCAGACAACCTGAAGCATCAGCAGCTCAACGAGTTACGCGAGCCGATGGAGGTTCAGCAACAAGGCCAGCTTGCGCATCAGAGATCGTGGTCAGACCGGCCTCGGCCAAACCGAGCAACGAGTCAAGCTGCGATCGGCTGAACGTCATCCCCTCGGCAGTGCCTTGCACCTCGACAAAGCTGGCTTCGCCACCATCGACAGGGCGCAGCATCACAACATTCATGTCAACTTCGGCAATGGAATCCTCGACATACGGCAGGTCGAGCACCGGAGTACCGGCGACAATGCCGACACTGATCGCAGAGCAGAACGAATGCAACGGATTGGCTGCGAGGTCACCGCGTTGTACGACGCGTTCGAGCGCATCGTGCAACGCTACGAATCCCCCGCAGATGCTCGCCGTGCGGGTTCCACCGTCAGCTTGCAGAACGTCACAGTCAACAATGACTTGACGTTCGCCGAGCGCTTCCATGTCGCATGCTGCGCGTAACGACCGGCCAATCAGACGCTGGATTTCAACGGTGCGGCCGCTCTGCTTACCTTTGGCTGCTTCTCGGTTGATGCGCTCTGGAGATGCGCCTGGCAGCATCGAATACTCAGCGGTTACCCATCCTTTGCCGGAGCCCCGCATCCAACGTGGCACGTCCTCGTCGATGGATGCTGTGCATAACACCCGGGTGTTGCCGAACGACACGAGCACTGACCCATCAGCCATCTCGGTGAAGTCTCGCTGAAATGAAAACGGTCGAAGCTCGTCAGTAGCGCGACCGTCAGGGCGTGATGCAGTTCCTGTCATGGCCCGCAACGTAGCGGCTAAGCGGTCAGTCTGTGCCTGAGGCAGGGCGACTAGTTTCTGGTGGCCACGGCTCGGTTTCGTCGAGTTCAGGGCCAAGCAGCTGGCGACCGAGTTCCCGGAACGCATCGATGTCTCCGCTCGATGCAAACCGATGTGAGCCACGACGGTCACCGGTATGTAATAGATCTAACTCGGCGAGTTGGCGTTGCACAGCGAATGCGGTTTCGTCAGCAGAGCTCACGAGTGTGACGCCCTGGCCCATGACGTCACTGATCGTGCGCGCCAAGAATGGATAGTGAGTGCAGCCGAGCAGCAACGCGTCGATATCAGCTTCGCGAAGGGGCGCAAGGAGCCGCTCAGCAAGAACCATCACTTCATCACCGACGGTTTGACCGCGCTCGACAAACTCGACGAAACCCGGACATGCTGCGCTCGCAAGCGTTACGGGCGCACCGCCTGCTGCGATGGCTCGGACGTATGCACCAGAAGACACTGTGCCGACAGTTCCAATCACACCGACGCGGCCTGTTGTGGTGGTGCGAACGAGGGCGTCAGCACCCGGGGCAACCACGTCGATGACCGGCACGTCGAGTTCAGCGCGCAGCGCATCGAGCCCGGCTGCAGTCGCAGTGTTGCACGCAACAACAATTGCCTTGGCGTGATAGTCGTCAACCAGGCTTCGGGCGAGTTCGCGTGCGTACTCACGAACGTCATCGAGTGGCTTTGATCCGTAGGGGTAGCGGCCGGTGTCGCCGATGTAAATGAGATCTTCGGCAGGAAGTAGATCGATCGTTGCCCGGGCGACGGTCAGGCCGCCGAAGCCTGAGTCGAACATCCCAATCGGCCGGTCCACACCTGTAGAGCGTACTCAAGTGCTGCCAGCAGGTTCCTCAACAGGAACCGGAGAAACACGAAACGGGGCCGCCGGCGGATTTTGTGGGCCTCCAGAGTCACAGACGAAGACAACGCCTCACTGTTTGTGATGGCATCGCATCGGATCAACGACGTTTCGTACTCGATCTGTCCGGAGAAATAGTCCTCACGAACTTGTCAAAAGTAGATAATCGATTCGGCGTTTGCTTCCGCGACATCGAGGTCATCGGTGTATGCACCGGTTGACAGATACTTCCAGCCGCCGTCGCAGACGATGAACACGATCGTTCCGGCGTCAATCTGCGACGCGACCTTTCCCGCTCCGGCCATAGCCGCACCCGCAGAGATCCCGGCGAAAATTCCGCACTCATTGACTAAACGTCGAGTCCATTCTATTGATTCCCGTGGCCGCACTACTCGCTTGCGGTCGAGTAGGTCGATGCCGTTCCAGTTCTCGAAAACTGGCGGGATGTACCCGTCGCCGATGTTGCGGAGACCCTCAACGCGCTCCCCTAATGGCGGCTCTACTGCGATGACTTGAATTGTTGGGTCATGTTGTTTGAGGAACGTGCCGGTCCCCATCAACGTGCCGCTCGTACCGAGCCCGGCAACGAAGTGCGTGATACCGGGCGCGTCGCGAATGATCTCTGGTCCAGTGCCCTCGAAATGAGCACGCGGGTTGGCGTCGTTTGCGTACTGGTATGGGAAGTACCACTCAGGATGTTCAGCAGCGAGTGCTTTGGCTCGAGCAACTGCACCATTCGAACCTTCAGGTCCTGGAGTCAACATAATTTCGGCGCCGAAGATCTCAAGCATCTGGCGACGCTCTATTGACACGCTGTCCGGCATCATGATTTTGATTGGGTAACCCTTGATACCTGCAATTGCTGCGAGTGCGATGCCGGTGTTCCCCGACGACGGCTCAAGGATGGTCTGACCTGGTTGTAGCCGCCCGTCTGCTTCGGCAGCCTCGATCATGTATTTCGCTATGCGATCTTTAACCGAGCCAAACGGGTTCTGCATCTCCATCTTGGCCAAAATTCGTACATTTGGGTTCGGTGAAAGATTGGATACGTCGACAAGCGGTGTATTGCCAATCATGCCGAGAACACCTTCGTGCAGCATGTTTGGATACGGGGGTCCAACAACATGTGGGGGTGCAGTCATCGTCATTGTGTTCATCTTCTTTCTCAACCTGTGCGTCTGTTCAGGTATTCCGACAAATCTGATCTGTGTTGTCGGGAATTGTATAAGCAGCCTGCGGCGCGTGAGATGTCGAGCTTGAAGTCCGCCAGCAGTTCCGCTGGCTTTTTGATCAGAGAACCGTGATCTGCTCTTCGGTGATTTCGCCGTCGGCGATTCGGTAGCTTCGCATCTCTGGCGCTTGCCGCTTCAAGCTGACAATGACATAGTGCCAACGCGGATCGACTGCTGCGGCAACATCGGTTGGGCTCGGATACGGCTCGGAGTGAGTGTGGCTGTGAACCACCCCATTGATCTCCCAGCCACGATTATCCGCAGCCACTTCGACGCGCATGAAATCCCTCGGGTTCACGGTGTACACACGGGCCGAAGCGTCATCGTTGTGGGTTGCGTGAAATTCAGGGGCCTGATCTGGTGACGGACCAACGAGAAGTCCACACATCTCAAGCGGATACTCATCAAGTGCCTCGCCAACGATCTGGTTGTACGCATCTCTGGAGATCTCAATCACCGTTGCGAGGGTACCGATAGCGTGGCAGCTGAAACAGGACTGGCAGGATGGCTAAGAAGGGCAAGAAGACTAAACGTGGGTCGAAAGACGACGGCACCACGCTGATTGCGAGTTACAAGCGCGCCTATCGGGACTACGAGATTCTCGACACCTGGGAAGCCGGCATGGTCCTCACGGGAAGCGAGGTGAAAAGCCTGCGCGAGGGCAACGCCCAGATCGCTGAGGGTTACGCACGAGTCCGCAAAGGCGAGATGTGGCTTGACGGCATCCATATCCCTCCCTACACCAACGCCATTGGTTTCGGTGCCCATCAACCTGATCGCGAACGCAAACTGCTGCTCAATCGAGCTGAAATCGATAAAATTGATATGCGGACCGCACAAGGGGGACTCACCATCGTGCCGCTTCGCTTGTATTGGAAAGGTGGCCGCGCCAAGCTTGAAATCGGGCTTGCCAAGGGCCGGACCAAGGGCGACAAACGCCACAATTTGGCTGAGCGCGATGCTGATCGAGAAATCGAAGCAGCATTCAACCGTGCCGCCAAGTACGGCAATAGCTGAGCACTGACGACCGGTCTGCTCTTTCAGCGGCTACTTTGGAGTTCCACATATTGATCACGGGGCTGACTGGATTCGACGTCAGTAACGCTGTTCGAGTTTGCAACCCGAGTTTCTCAGACTCGTTAAACGGGGAAAAAAACACAATTGCCGTTGATAACGACAATTTCGCTCTCGCCGCCTGATTACTCAGGTTGAGAACGAATCATCGTGAGCAGAAATGTCGCACGGGGCCTCTCCACCACAGCCCGGCAACAGAAGTGGGGGATGACAATGGGAAAGACCATTGCCAGCGGGAAAGACTGCTGACTTTCAGGAAAGACTGAGCGTGGTTCGCCTTGAGCGGACAGCCGACCCGTCGGTGTCTCAGCGTTAGAGTCAATGCCGGGAATGGTTGTAGCAAGTTCGTTCATCGGCTGAGGGACGGGGGTTCGATTCCCCCCAGCTCCACTGAGGGGGATTCGTAGAATTACGGGTCCCCTTCTAGTAGAAATCAGTTGCTCAGCGATCCACTTCGCACGATCGGCGGACCGTGTCGCCGAAGCCGGCTGCCAGCCTTGCTGTCGACCAAGCTGAACGATCTCAGAC
>CALKNK010000034.1 GCA_938091165.1 uncultured Ilumatobacter sp.
CTTCCGGAGGGGATGGTCCGGAACGTGGCGCGAAACTGCGTGGCGCAGGGCTGCGCGGGCGAACCTTGAAGGCGCGAAGCTGACCGGCGCCGACCTGCGCGAAGCGAACCTGATCGACGCGACCGGCTGGGACACCGTGAAAGGCAAAAAGACGATCATTGGCCTCGACACCGCCGTCAACGTCCCGACCGATCAGTGAACCACGCACTACGTTGCGCGTGAATAAAGGGCTGATGCAAGTACATACCGAACTCGCCCCGAGGGCGTAGACGGCAACAACGACACGCTGCACACACCACGACACCGAGTGATTAGAAAACACTTGAAGTGACGGGTCTCCCTCTTCAGGGGAAAGAGAAATTTTTTGGCGGGGCGGAGGACGGAGTGGCGGGTCTAAAAAACGTTCTACACGACGGTGGTCGTCATGGGCTCAATTCGTTAGTACTCGCCCACAGCGCGATTGCTGTAACGGAACGTCTCAATTTCCTCGGTCGGTCAGCGTTATTGCAACCGTTATCGCCTTCAGCAGGTCTTTCGTCCGTTACGAGCGACGAGTCAAAGGCATGAGTACAGCGCCGGCTGCAACTGCCAAGAGGCCAGCCCCAGCTAGAAGGACCCCCGCTCCGCCCACATCAAGCGTGACACCCCAGACGAGGAGCGCAACCGTTGTCGAAGCTGTGCGAACCAAGTTGAGAGCAGCAGCGCCGCTTGCATCGTTTGTTGCGTGGGCGTCATCGATAAAGACGCCCACCTGAGCTGCAGTCACGACGCCACGGAACAGTGCAATACCAGCGGCGATCATGATCCACGCTGCGAGTTCGAGGTATCCCCCAAGCCAAAGTGCTGATCCCGCCAGAGAGAGAACAAGAGCACCACTCATTGTCATTGCAACCACCGCAATCCGGCAGTTCGGGTTGTTGGGGGCCGTCCGCCAACGATCGACGACGAACTTTGTTCCCATCGAGCCGAGTTGCAACGACGCGAGGACTAGCCCGACGCCCTGCCAGAGCTCTCCATGGTCGAGCTCTGCCACCACCGGCACAATCATGGAGTGCATCGGAGTGAGCACGAAAGAGCAAATCACCGCCACGTAGAACCCGATACGCGTCGATGTCTGCTGCCACCTCGCCTTGAGATCCGCTGTGAGGAACAGGCGGGGGCGGCGCGCTACATGTGGTCCCCTTGGTACTTCTGTTGACGTCGCGACGAAGCCCAACGGCAGCGTCAGCACGCCTGCGAGAGTAAGGCCGACCCCAGCCACCACTTCACTGCTCGCAAGAGAGCCGGCAACGGCCGCGCCCATGGCAGCTGCAGGCGCACGGAAGAATTGCCGTCGCGACCACATCACCGGCGAATCTGGCGAGAGAACAGCTCGGCCCAGGAGCGGCGCACAGGTCATTCGGATCGCGATCAAGGCGCCGATCAAAGGGCTAGCGACGAGAATCAACTCGTAATCAGCCGCACTGAAAACTGCGGTCAAACCGATACCGATGAGGAGCACGCCCCTTAGGAACATGGCATTGCGGAGCACCAGCGAACAACCCCAACGTTGCACCCACATCGGAACGAACGGCGTACTCATCGCTGTGGCCAGAGACACCACCGCGAACATCACCCCGGCGTACTTTCCCCCGTGCGAATCGCCTGCCTCTGTCGCAATCACCGCCATCTCAACTGGGATAATCGCCGAGGCAGCGGAGGCTAAACCGGTGGCAAGCAAGAAGGACCGTTCCTTCGACATGTACCGACTATTACCTCTGGCCATGTAGCTGTGCCCTATCGACTAGTTTCGCGGTGCCCGAGCCGGTCACGAACACTGACTTTGGCCAGACATCGGGTCGGATCGAGTGTCGGGTGAGTTGGTCGAGTTCGATCGTAGCGATCCTCGTCCTTTGAATGAGGTGATGCCTCATCGGCATCAAGGGACGTTCCGTTGGGTTCGCGTTGCGCAGATGTCTGTGGCTGAATACCTGGCGCTTGTCTTAGGTGTCATCATCGCTGCGTGCAAGAGCTTTCCGAAGATCGCCGTCGGGAAATCGTTACTGCTGACCGCCCCGGCATCACGGTTCGTTTCGACGGGCGCGACGGATAGCGGTCTATAAATCGCTGCCTTGGGTTGGACTAAATGTTTCAACGTCGCCTTGCTGGCGTTCCAAACGCCATTACGCGCGTCGTAGCTAAGCATGAATTTTACTGTTGAGCGCCATCCCCCGTAGCTCTCAACTGAACAGCGGCGGGGGCCGACGACGTCACTCAGTTGGGGCCAAGGGCTGCGACAATGCCTGCGACAAGGCGAGCTCGCTCGGGCATAGTAGCCACGACCACGTGCTCAGTGTCAGCGTGGGCGCCGCCACCAACGGCGCCAAGACCATCGAGCGTGGGGACGCCGATTGCTGCGGTGAAGTTGCCGTCGCTGCCACCACCGACGGAGTACCCCTCGATGCCCGGCGACACTCGCTGCGCAATAGGAAATAGCGTCGCAGAGGCTGACTCCGGCATCGGAGGACGCCCAATTTGACCCGTTACCTCTACCGTCGCCCCATCAACGCGTGCCGCGAGCGCAGCCATCGACGCTTCGACTCTGGCCTTCTCGTCTGCGGACTCCACGCGAGCATCAACCTTGATGCGACCCTCGGCGGGCACGACGTTGTCGGTCGTCCCAACGTGGGCCACCGTGGGAGTCACGGTGGTACCCATTGCAGCATCACCAATTTGGTCAATAACCAGCACTTGGTGCGATGCCTCAACAAGCGCGTTAATACCGGCTGCGGGCTCTAATCCAGCGTGACTGGCTCGGCCAGTAATGACGACTTCGAACGTCCCGCAACCCTTGCGTCCAGTCTTCAGTGCACCCTCAGCAGCGGATGGTTCGAGCACGAGGACGTTGCCACACGCTTGCGCACGCTCTTCGATCAGCGCACGCGACTGGTACGACCCGACCTCTTCGTCCGCGCTGAACAACAACTCAACGTGGGAAATGTCGTCGAGCGTGGCGAGTCCATGCAACGCCTGCACGATCCCAGCCGTCATATCAAAGCAGCCCGGTCCTGTCATTAAACCGTCCGTTACGGCAAACGGAAGACGGTCGAGCGTGCCCATCGGGAACACCGTGTCGTGGTGCCCAAGAAGCAGCACACGTTGCCCGTCCGCAACCACCTCGCTGCCTTTCCAGTGGACATGAGGGCCCGCCGACGACTCGATGAGGTCACATTGTCGACCTAGTAGACGCTCGATCATCGCTGCGAGTGTCTCTGCTGACTTTTGCAACTGCGGCAGGTCATACGACGGGGACTCGATCTCGATCAAGGTCTTGACGTCAGCGATCATTGCGTCGAGGTCGTACTCAGCCATACCCTGATCGTAGGGGATCACCCGTGGTGTCTGGCCCTTAATTGCGATCAGATCGCAAAACCACCGAGCTTGACCTCCAAGTACTCAGAGATGCCTTCGTGGCCGCCTTCGCGACCAAGACCTGAGTCACCCATGCCACCGAACGGCGCTGCTGCGGAGGTCGGGTTCACATCGTTGATGCCAATAATGCCAAATCGAAGGCCCTCGAAAGCGCGCATCGCTGTTGACAGATTCTGCGTGTAAACGTAAGCGGCGAGGCCGTAGTTCGTGTCGTTCGCCATGGCAACCACTTCGTCAACTTCGCTGTAAGAGATCACCGGGGCAACGGGTCCAAAAGTTTCCTCACGTCGAATGAGCATGTCCTCGGTGACCCCAGTGACGAGCGTTGGCGCATAAAAATGCCCGCCATCGAAGCCTTCTCCAGTCAGCCGCCTACCACCGATCGGCACATCAGCACCCTTCGATTGCGCGTCTTCGACCTGATTCGCAACCTTGGCGACGGCTGCTTCGTTGACGAGCGGACCAACGCCAACGCCCTCACGCATCCCGTTGCCAGCCTTCACCCGACCGATCCGTTGCACGAGCGTGTCGACGAAAGCTTCGGCACCAGACTCGTGAACATAGAGACGATTTGGGCTGATACACGCCTGGCCTGAGTTGAGGAATTTCAGGGCCGCAGCACCTTTGGCTGCGTGCACCGGCTCAGCATCGGGGTACACAATGAAGGGAGCATGGCCGCCAAGTTCAACAGACACCCTTTTCAGATTGCTTGCGGCTTTGCCCGCAAGCATCTTGCCCACAGCGGTCGACCCGGTGAAGGTCAATTTGCGAACTCGTTCGTCAGTGCAAAAGACCTCTCCAATCGGCTTTGGGTCAGCTGCCGTTACAAGGTTGACGACACCGGCAGGAGTTCCTGCATCGGCAAAAATTTGGAAGATCGCGCGGGCGCAGAGTGGCGTTGCTTCAGCCGCCTTCAGCACAAGAGTGCAACCAGCAGCAAGCGCCGGACCCATCTTTCTCGTCAGCATTGAAATCGGGTAGTTCCACGGCGTGATAGCGGCGACCACACCAACAGGCTGCTTGAGGACGAGAAAACGTTGATCGGCACGGGCTGATGGCAGCCACTCCCCCGCAACCCGCTTAGCTTCTTCGGCGTACCATCGAAGGAAGTCGGCTCCGTACTTCACCTCGGCCGAACTCGCTTTGAGCGGCTTACCCTGCTCGTGCGTCATCAACTCAGCGATCTCGGCTCTACGTTCGGTCATCAACTCCCAAGCACGGTAAAGCAAGTCGGCGCGCTCGTACGCTGTTGTCCGTGACCACGGCCCGAACGCCTCGTCCGCAGCAGCAAGGGCGGCTTTTGCGTCATCGGCGCCCCCGTCAGGCACCGACCCGATGACTTCGCCGGTAGCCGGATTGGTCACGTCAAACGTTGCGTCGGATACTGCGTCCGCCCATTCCCCATTGATGAACATACGCGTAGCGTAGATCCATCGGCTACGTTCCCAAATTCGTGCTGAGGTGGGACTGGCAGGAGCCAACGCCTGACACCGCTGCAGCCTTCCTGTCTGATTCTCAGAGGTTCACCCAAACAGCCTAAAACAGTACGTCCGGTCCGGGTGGCTTTACGCAAGCCACCGAGCGCTTGATGATGTGCTTTCCACAGCGCCCCGTCCAGCGCATACGCACCTCGAATCTCATCCCGAGGCACTCACCGGCAGCGACGGGGTACAGGATTTCGACCTCACCTAAGTCAAGATTTTTTTTCGCCCACCTATTTCGCGCCGGATCGCAGATCAGGATTTCGATCGACACATCCAGCGGCAACCAGCCGGTCTGGGTGATGAACATCATCAACGACGACGATCGGGTCACCATTCGTTTGGCGATGATTACCCCTCAAAGGTCGTGTTCCCGTTGTGCCCGGCATCAAGGCACCTGCTGACTTTCCCAAGTGCGGCGTGCTGCGCAGTCAACCGGACCGACCGTACCTCGAATAGTTCAATCCGGTTACGCCGCGCGCGACGTGACCCAGAGCGAACCTGATTGACTCTTCGGCGTGGGGGTATCTGACCATCGACGAGAGCTCGCCGACTTTTTGCGAGCTCGCCGAGAAGCGACTCGCCCTGAGCAGGTCGGCCTGCCCGCTGGGCGAGGCCGTCGAACTCCGGGCTTACGCCGCGAAGAAGTTGCCCTGCTCGCCGGCGTGTCGTTCACCTGGTACACCTGGCTTGAGCAGGGCCGGCAG
Organism: uncultured Ilumatobacter sp.; assembly: GCA_938091165.1. GTDB lineage: Bacteria > Actinomycetota > Acidimicrobiia > Acidimicrobiales > Ilumatobacteraceae > Ilumatobacter_A. The sequence continues at coordinate 5,600 of CALKNK010000034.1, forward strand.
ATCAATGCCTCACACGATGTGCTGCTGGCGATCGGCCGAGCGCTTCAACTCGACGAGGCTGAGCAAGAACACTTGATCGCCCTCACCGACCCAGGCACCGCCTTAGTAGAGGCACCAGCCGAAGCACCCAGCGCACTGGTCCGACTCATCGACTCACTCATGCCCGCTCCTGCGTACGTGTTGGGTCCACACTGGGAATTCGTGGCGTGGAATACGGCTCAAGCACGGCTCTACCCGCAGATTGAAGAACTCGACCCACCGCGCCGCAACCTGCTCTGGGTACTTTTTGCTGATCCTTCGACGCGCGACCTCATCGTTGATTGGGATATCCATGCACGTCAGGCATTGGCTGAGTTTCGTTCGGCAACATCGGCTGTTCGCCACGACCCGACGATGACTGAACTCATTGCATTACTGACTTCAGAAAGCACGGATTTTGCTGCCTGGTGGCCTGAGCACGACGTGTCGGGATTCGAGACTCGCCTCCGTCGATTCTCACACTCAGCAGCGGGTCTCTTGACGTTCGAATATCAGCAGCTGACGCCTGCCGAGTGGCCGACGCTGCGCGTTGTTGCACAGTTGCCTGTTCCGGGCGACAACTCGGCCGAACGCCTAGCCGTCCGCCACTACCTCGTCTGAACAGCAACGCTCAGACGACAGCGCTGGCCAGTCGTTGATCAGACCCAGTCATTAGGCAACTCAGTACGACGCGGCGGTTCGGCGCCTTGACGAGTCACGACCACCGCCGCTGCCTGATGAGCTGCCAACACAGCCTGCTGCAGACCCTCAACATCTGAGCGGCCTCGACTCGAAGCCATCCACCACGCAAGCAGAGCGCCGCTGAAAGTGTCGCCTGCGCCTATTGAGTCAATCACGGGTGAGTCAAGCGGCGCGACCGGTACCTCGATTAAGCCATGCTCTCCGACGATTGAGGTTGTCGATGCTCCGGCAGTTACGAGCACGGTGGCGCCACCGACCGCTTGAAGCTGGTGTGCGGCATCAATCACATTGATTCCGGGCGACAGGTAGGCAAGGTCGTCGTCGCTCACCTTCACGATGTCGGCCCGCATCAGCAGCTGATTGACGCGTTCCAGGTAAGCGGTCCGATCACCAACAACCTTCGGGCGACAATTAATGTCGAAGAACACGGTGGTCGAGTCATCGACCGTCTTCGTCATGGCCAGCACCGTGTCGGCCATCGGCTGCAAGGCCAGCCCAAGCCCACCGGTGAAGAAGACGCCGGGACCTACCCATGGGGTATCGCCTGGTTCGAGCGCTGGTGCGGAGGTGCCGTCGATGTAGAACCGGTACGACGCGGCGCCAGCGTCATCGAGTTCAGCGGCAGCGAGCGTGGTTGGGAGGTCCTTGCGCACCGAAGCGATGTGAACGCCATCCGCTTCGAGCTGTGCGGCCAGCAGCGATCCAAAACGATCAGTTGACAACGTGCCGATGAACGTGACCGGCGCGCCAAGGCGGGCCGCTGCCCGAGCCGTGTTGAATGGTGCTCCACCGAGCGTTGCCGTGACGTCGCCGTCTGGTTGGATCACCAAGTCCACCACAGCCTCGCCGGCCACTGTGATGCGGGACTCAGTTGTTGTCGCTGCCATGGGTCCCATGCTGGCACGGCTGCGCCTCCGCATACACCCAGCGCGCTGCACCCTTCCGAAATGAACTCTCCCAGCTAATCGATGTTACGACTCGCGCTATAACAGGAGAATGGCACACGGTCGAGATTCGGGCGCAACGATCCAGCAGATGGCCGGATACCAGCTCACCGACAAGTTTCAAGTCGAGGCAGGCCGCGTTTTCTTATCCGGAGTGCAAGCAATTGCACGCCTTCCCATTGATCAACTTCGCATTGACCGTCGGCTCGGTTTGACCACTGCAGCCTTCGCATCCGGCTATCAAGGTTCACCAGTCGGCACATTCACCGAGGAATTACAACGGGCCTACGCCACGGTTCCCGATCTCCCAATCCTCATCCAGCCCGGAGTCAACGAAGAACTCGCCGCCACTTCCGTGATGGGCAGCCAACTTGCCATGACGCTCGAAGACGCGAAGTACGACGGCGTTGTCGGAATCTGGTACGGCAAGGGGCCGGGTTTCGATCGAAGCAGCGATGCTATTCGCCACGCCGTGTTCGCCGGGACGTCACAGCACGGCGGCGTGGTAGCAGTGGTAGGCGACGATCCCGCTGCCAAATCGTCGACCGTACCATCGTCGAGCGACGCCACGATGGTCGACCTGCACATGCCAATCCTTTTCCCCGGCGACGTTCAAGAAGCACTCGACTTGAGCCGTCACGCCGTTGCGCTGTCGCGTTCATGCGGCCTGTGGGCGGGTCTCAAACTGGTGACATCAGTTGCTGATGGAACGGGCACCGTCGACGTTGCCCCCAATCGGATTAGCCCAATCGTTCCAGTAACCAACACCAACGGCGTGGCATTTGTCCCGACTCCAAACGGGCGGCTACTCACGCCTTATACCCTCGACATGGAGATCGAGTTCCAGCAGGTGCGAACACACCTTGCACGCCAGTACGGCGTCGACAACCATCTCAACAGGGTCAGTGTGCGCACCAGCGATGACTGGATTGGAATCGCAGCCTGCGGGAGCACATTCCACGAGGTTCGCAAGGCCCTAGCCACCCTTGGATTCAGAACCGACGAGGCGCTGCGCGCTGCTGGCGTGCGTCTGTTCCAACTCCTCATGCCGGTTCCCCTCGATCCGAACCAGGTCTATGACTTCGCTGATGGTCTTGAAGAGATACTCGTAATCGAAGAGAAAAATACAACCCTGGAGGGATTAATCAAAAGCTCGCTGTACGACGGCTCTCTGCGTTCTGGTCGCATTGGCCCACGTGTTATCGGCCGGCACGACGAACATGGCGCAGTGTTATTCAACGGATTCGGCACACTCGACGTCGACAAGATTCTTGCGCCGCTGCATCAACGTTTGTCTGCCCGACTCGGTGACCGAATGCGTCCGTTCGACGAGATCATTCCGCCAAAGCGCGAGCTGATTCCACTCGCCGTCAATCGCACACCGTTCTACTGCTCTGGTTGCCCCCACAACGCAAGCACACGAGCCGCGCCTGGAACGCTGGTCGGGGGCGGAATCGGTTGCCACGCAATGGTTGCCTTCATGGACCCCGAGCGGGTCGGTGACGTCGTGGGATTGACACAAATGGGTGGGGAAGGTGCCCAATGGATCGGCATTTCACCGTTTATCGAACGCGACCATCTCATCCAAAACCTCGGCGACGGCACCTTCTTCCACTCGGGCTCACTCGCTGTCCGCGCAGCAATTGCAGCTGGCATTGATATCACCTACAAGCTGCTCTACAACGGCACCGTTGCCATGACTGGCGGGCAGGACCCAGAGGGCCAGATGTCGGTTCCCGATGTCGCGCAACTGCTGCTAGTGGAAGGCGTGAAGCAGATCATCGTCACGAGCGACAACCCGGATCGCTACAACCGCTCGGACTTTCCAACGGGAGTCAAACTGTGGGACCGCAGCCGGCTCGGCGAGGCCCAGGAAGTACTCGCCACCGTCAGCGGCGTCACTGTGTTAATCCATGATCAGGCATGCGCCGCGGAGCAGCGTCGAAGCCGGTCGCGTGGCACCCTGAAAAAGCCGGAATTTCGCGTGGTAATCAATGAGCGCGTGTGCGAAGGCTGCGGCGATTGTGGCGACGTCAGCAATTGCCTGTCAGTTCAGCCAGCGGACACGCCGTACGGCCGCAAAACCCAAATTCACCAGACCAGCTGCAACTTCGACCTTTCTTGCATGAAAGGTGACTGCCCATCGTTTGCGACGGTGACAATGGACGAAACCGGATCGAAGTCCAGAGCCCGAGCTCTGCCGGTACCGCTCTCTGACCTCGCAGAGCCAGCGCCACCTCTCGTTGACCCCGCGCATTTCACCGTCCGTCTCACCGGCATCGGCGGTACGGGCGTCGTTACCGTCAGCCAGATACTCGGCACTGCCGCGATGCTCGCCGATCGCAATGTGCGCGGCCTCGATCAGACCGGCCTGTCACAGAAGGCCGGACCTGTGGTGAGCGATGTCTACATCACCGCAGGCGACGCTTCGCCCTCAAACCCCGCTAACGCCGTTGGGATCGATGCGATTCTGGCATTCGATTTACTCGTCGGGGCGCGCGATGCCAACCTCAACGGGGCACGAGCTGACCGGACGGTGATGATTGCGTCGACCGATGCTGTACCAACCGGTTCGATGGTCACCGATCCAACGTTAAAACTGCCTACTCGAGCCGAACTCATCGGCAGGGTAGGCACCATCACGCGGGAAAAAGAGAATCGTTTCCTTGACGCTGCGGCTTTAGTCAACGGACTGCTCGGCTCGACGACCACTGCGAACATTTTGGTGCTCGGCGCAGCAGTGCAATCTGGTGCCGTGCCGATCCCCTTGGTCGCCATGGAGCAGGCGATCACTCTTAACGGTGTCGCTATCGAGACCAACCTCGCAGCTTTCCGGTGGGGCCGTGCCTGGATTGCCGATCCCGCCGGGGTCGAGCGAGCTGCCGGTATCCCCATTCGAGTAGCCCCAGAGACGACCAACGAGTTGATCGAGCGACTTGCGAAGGATCTAATCGACTTCGATTCGGTTGCGCTTGCTGATCATTACCGCGATGTCGTGGGTGCGGCCGCCGACGCAGAGCATGCGATCGGTAGTGACCAGTTCACCCGGTCAGTGGCGATTCACCTCCACAAGCTGATGGCCTACAAAGATGAGTACGAAGTTGCTCGACTCTTGCTCGCCGACGAAGCCAAACTCAACTACCGAGCTGTGGGCGGCCCAAAAACCAAAGTTACCTATCACCTTCATCCGCCGATGCTCCGTGCGCTTGGAATGGACCGCAAGCTCAAGCTACAGCGCAGTGCAGTTCCCGCCCTCCGGGCGCTGCGCGCCAGTAAACGGCTTCGTGGCACCGTGGCGGATCCCTTCAGATGGGCTGAAGTTCGAAAGGTCGAGCGCGCGATGATCCCAGAGTACATTGCAGCTGTAACGCAGCTGAGTGAGCAGCTCAATGCCACTAACGTGAAGGACGCAGCAGAAATTGCAGCACTTCCAGATCAGGTGCGCGGATACGAGGGCCTCAAGCTGCAACGCGCTGCCACCTATCGCTCCGCACTCGCCAACCGTATGCAACAGTGGTCAACCTGAGTACCGATTCGCAATCCCCTTCTAGGACTGACCGGGGCAGTATCAGCGCCCCCTCAGATCCTGGCGCAGCGTCGACATCACGTCGAGCCAAATGGCTCGGCATCCTCAAGAGGATGTGGCAGGAAGTTCACGACGATGACCTGTTCGATGCTGCGGCGGGTGTTGCTTTCTGGCTCATTCTTAGCGTGCCTGCAGCCCTCCTCGCTGTGTTGTCATCGGTCTCTCTGCTCGGTGACGACCTGACCGCCGACCTTCAGGCCTCGATCAATGAATTCATCGACCGCACCTTCACCACCGAGTCAGAAACGATCCGGTCGGCTGTTGACGGTCTGTTTGATCAGACCCGACCGGCTGTCTTGAGCCTCTCTGTCGCCATCGCCGTCTTCACGTTGTCGCGTGGGTTCGCTGGGCTGATCCGAGCGTTAGACATTGCCTACGACATCGAAGATGGGCGTCGCTTCATTCGGCTGCGGGCCACGGCGATTGCCATGGCAATCGGGACCCTCGCCACAATTGCCATCACAACATGGTTGTGGGTCTCGCTCCGCGATGCTGGCGTGCCTGGCGCGGTTCGAGCAGGCATTGCTCTCATCATTTTGATCGCCTGGTCGGCAACGCTGTTCCACGTTGGGCCTCATCATCACACCCCGTGGCGGTACGACCTGGCCGGTGCTGTCCTCACAGCAGTCGGGTGGCTGGTCGTCTCGCTGGGCTTCGGCCTCTATGTGCGTGTCGCTGGTTCAGAAAACGAAATCGTCGGCGCCGCCGGCACAGCCCTGCTGGCTTTGACCTGGCTCTGGATTGCGTGCTTGGTATTCCTGGTTGGCGCTGAACTCAACGAGATTGTTGCCGAACGCGCCGGTGTCGTGAACGCTCCGAAGGACCTCGGCATCGACGTGCGGGGCCGCGTCCAAGACCAAGTTCGTACCTGGCGTCGGCAATCGGAAGGTGACCCGCCGGGACCCACCAATTGATGAATCAGGCTCCTATCCTCACAAGGCCATGACCGTCACCTCCCTCGTCTTCCTCGTCATCGGTATCGCCGGCCTGGTCGTCGGAGCAGAGGGTCTCATCCGTGGTGCGGCTCGACTCGCCGCCCGAACCGGAATGTCAAGCGTGGTCATTGGCCTCACCGTCGTGGCGTTTGGCACAAGCGCTCCTGAGCTTGCGGTCAGCATTGGAGATGTGGCTCGAGGGAGCGAAGACGCCGGCGCCCTCGCACTTGGCAATGTCGTCGGGTCGAACATCGCCAACATCCTCTTCGCGCTTGGGGTCTCTGCCGCAATTGGCGGGTCGCTCGTCGTCGCTTCGCGCATTGTCCGCATTGACGTGCCAATCATGATCGGGGCCTCAGTGCTCGTGCTACTCATGGGGCAAAGTGGGCAAATCGGTCGCATCGAAGGATTCGTCCTCGTCGGAGTGCTGGTTGTGTACCTGACGTGGACCGTGGTCACCGCCCGACGCCAACCGGAATCAATCTCAAGCGAGATCGATTACGTCGTCAACCCCGAGGCGCTGCGTCAAGCCTCACCGTGGCTTGACGTTGGGTTCCTCTTTGGGGGCCTTTTACTGCTCGTTGCCGGCTCGCAGGCACTCGTTCACGGCGCCACAGATATCGCGTCTGATCTCGGTGTGAGTGATCTTGTGATCGGCCTCACCATCGTCGCAATCGGCACGTCACTGCCCGAGGCCGCAACATCAATTCTTGCAGCAATCCGTGGTGAGCGCGACCTAGCCGTCGGCAACGCAATCGGCTCCAATTTGTTCAATTTGCTCGCCGTGCTCGGCATCACAGCAACAGTTGCCCCGAACCCGATTCCCGTTCCGCTCAGCGCTCTCCAGGTCGACATTCCTGTCATGATTGTGGTCGCAGTTGCGTGTCTGCCAATCTTCGCCAACGGACACGTGCTCAGACGGTGGGAGGGCGCCATGTTCTTTGTGTTGTACGTCGGATACATCACCTGGCTGATTTATGCGAGCAAACAGACCATCAGCTACGACTACAGCACGCAGATGCTGTTCTTCGTTGTGCCGTTGACGGCCGTCACCTTGACAGTGGTCGGCTTGCAGAGCCGCAACACCTCGCAGTAGCCAAATCCGAGAACGACGCAACGGCCTTAGGCTCGCCGATCTTGAGCTGCCAGCGCGGCGCCAACGATGCCGCTGTTGTTAGCCATTTTGGCTGGCAGCACCGGCGTTGCAATGCCGATGTGTGGCAACCATCTGTCGGGCTTCTTACTTGCTCCACCGCCGATGATAAACAGGTCAGGAGAGAAGAGTGCTTCGACATGACTGAGGTAGTACTCGACGCGTGACGCCCAGACTTTCCAGCTGAGGTCGTCACGCTCACGAGCTTTTGCTGACGCCTTCAATTCAGCGTCGTGGCCATCGAGTTCAAGGTGGCCGAGTTCGGTGTTCGGCACAAGGACGCCATCGACGAAGAGACCTGATCCGATCCCGGTACCGAAAGTCAGCATCATCACTGTGCCAGGGAACGGCAATCCGTTGGAGAGTGCTCCGACCCCGAACTGCATCTCTGCGATACCTGCTGCATCGGCGTCGTTGAGCATATGCACGTCACATCCGCTCGCTGCGCTGAACAACGCGTCGGCGTCGACGTCGATCCAGCTTTTGTCGATGTTGGCGGCCGAGCCAACGATTCCCTGGCGGACAACGGCGGGGAAAGCTACACCGAGTGGGCCGCTCCACTCATGGTGCTCTATCAACTCACAGAGAACCCCTGCCATTGCATCGGGTGTTGCGGGCTGCGGCGTGTCAATCCGAAAACGGTCAGAGGCGAGTTTGCCGGTCGTGAGGTCGACAATGGCGGCCTTCATGCCGCTGCCTCCGATATCGATACCAAATCCGAATTGAGTGTCGTTCACGTTCGCCGAACCTAGCGACGCCCGCACCTAGGCGTCGGCGTTTTCCTCTCGGTATCGTCCATTTCTTTCTGACGGCAAGCTACGCCACCCTTGGACGGCGTGCCTCGGACCAAGTCATGCCTTGCTCGGCGTTGACTTCGCGCGGCAGACCAAGAACGTGCTCGGCAACGATGTTGCGCTGCACTGCGAAAGTGCCGCCACCGAGGGTCAGCGCCGGATGGAATAGGTATCCGTAGTGCCAAATCGGATCGACGCCGTTGAAATGATTCAAGCCGACGAGTTTGTTCTCAGTCGGCCCTCCGCTCATTGAAGTCGGCAATCGACCGGCCGGGCCAGAACCAGCGAGCATGCCATCAGTTCCCGCTAAGGCTTTCGCCAAAGACATGACCTTCTGGCCATGCTCGTCGGCCATAATCTTCAAAATCGATGCTTCAGGCCCTGGCGTCTTGCCGTTGAGCGTGGCACTGAGGCTGCGCAGGCGGTTAAGGCGAAGGAGTTCGGCATCAATGTGTAACTTGGCCGCTACGTCTCGAAGACTTGGGTCATCGATGCCGCCGTTCTCGCGGATTTGATCGAGGAGCTGTTCTGCCGACGGACCTACGCCCCACAGCGACCCGGCCGACGATAATGACACTCTTTCGTTTGACAGAGTGACCTTCGCGAGTCGCCAACCATCGCCTTCTTCCCCAACGCGCAACGACACCGGCAAACGCATGTCGTCGAAAAATACCTGATTAAACGAGTGGGCCGTGGTCATGTCGACGATCGGGCTCATCGAAAGACCTGGAGTATCCATTGGGCAGATGAAATAAGAAATGCCTTTGTGTTTCGGCTGGTCAGGGTCCGTGCGAGCAATGAGGATGCCGAACTGCGAGTGATGTGCCCCACTCGACCAGATCTTTGAGCCATTGATCACGTACTCATCGCCGTCGCGTACTGCCGTTGTTGCAAGGTTTGCAAGGTCGCTTCCGGCCTCGGTCTCGGAGAACAGCTGGCTCCAGAACTCCTCACCGCTGAAAATCTTTGGCAAGTACCTGTCCTGCTGTTCCTGGCTGCCCGCAAGCAAAATCGTTGGCGCAGCCCAGCCGATTCCAATGGCGTTGCCCGGTCGCCGAATGCCCGCCCTGTCGAGCTCATCGTCGATGACGATCTGCTCAATCGGGCTCGCCTCAAAGCCGTAGGGCGCGGGCCAGTGCGGCACCACATAGCCAGCCTGAGCTAGTTCGATACCAGTTGGAGCGGGGTTGGCGGCGATCCAAGCACGGACGGCAAGCCGTGCCGGATGATCGTCAGCAGGAAGATCAAAATCCATTTCGCCAGTCTGGCCGATGCGGTCCTCCGAGCCGCAGGCGCGTGCGTCAGCGGTGGAGTCTGACAGATTTTCGCCAGGCACTGAAGCTGCTAATCGGGCCGTTACGTGGCGCAGCCAGCCAAGGCCACGGATGTGTTTCTGCCGGCACGATCATCTCAGCGCGCGACCTAAATCCAGGTACCGGCGCAAAGGTCACCGCTACCGCACGATCCCGCAGAACAGCGACCGGGTCTCCAAGGTGAAGTTCAACTGTGGTGGTGCTGGCCAGCTCTGCGAGCGTTTCAACGAGGAAAATCAGTCGCTTCGAGCTCAGCTGCAAACCGGCAAGCAGCCGTTCGTCGAAGACAAACACCGCTGGGAGGTCCGGTCGAGCAGCGAGAGCCGGATCGCCAACGCCTAACGATTCCGCCGTCAGCCAGACCGTGTCAGCGTTCCGCGACTCAACGACATGCTTCGGTCCAGATGTGCGAATGCCATGCGGGTCGCGACGCAGCTCAACCGGTTCCGAGATCGGCTCCAGAGCAGGATTCGCTGGCCAGTCTTCGACCGGACACCACCGATTCAGCTCGCAGAGATTGCACATTGCCCCAGCACGTTTTTCGACCTGATAGCGACTGAAGCCATAGTGCTTCGACGCGCCAACACCGGTCGTCCATTGCCAACCGAGCCGGTTAGCAGCCCTCGAACCATCGAGAAGATGCCGGAAGAAATGATTCTCACCTTCTTGCCATGACAATCCCTCACGAACAGCCCAATGGCTCGCCAACCACATCCGCGCCTGGTTCACCATCCATCCGTCGTTCAACAACTCGCCAACGGTGTTGTCCATGCAGGCCATCTGACGGT
>CALKNK010000035.1 GCA_938091165.1 uncultured Ilumatobacter sp.
GATCCGATGGACGCAATGGGAGACCTCACCCGAGGCACTGGTAACACACATGTGCTTGCGCACAACGGCGAATTGCTTTGTCTAGAAGAGGGGCACTGGCCTTGGCGAGCGGACAGCAACCTCAACACACTTGGTGTGCAGAACTATGGCGGTGCGCTCACCAGCCCGATGACGGCCCATCCGAAGGTATGCCCGATCACGGGCGAGCTCATCGCATTCAGCTACCTCAACTACGAAGCACCGTTCCTCAAGTACATCCGAGTCAGCCCTGATGGTGAACTGGTGCAGTTTGAGGGCATTGACTTGCCGAATATCGTGATGATGCACGACTTCAACGTCACGCGGAACTATGTCGTTTTTATGGATCTCCCCGTGTGCTTCGACCTTGCGGAACTCGAAACGGGCCTGCCGTTTAAATTCAACCGCGATGCTGGTGCCCGCCTCGGCGTGATGCCTCGCACGGGCACCAATGCTGACGTACGTTGGTTTGAGATCGATCCGTGCTACGTGTTTCATCCGGTCAATGCTCATGAAGAGGGCAGCACGATCGTTCTCAACGTGTCGCGTCAGGACGAAGCGTTTGGTTCAGGCAACGATGATTACGCTGAAGTCGGTCGCTTGTGGCGTTGGGAGATTGACCTCAACGCAGGCACGGTCACCGAGACCCAGGTCGATGACCGACCGGGTGACTTTGGTCGTGTCGATGACCGGCGTGTTGGTCTCCATGCACGGTATGGCTATTTGATGGCCCTCGCTGGCGAAGGTAACGCGGAGGAACCGGTGTACGGCTCGGCACTCTGGAAGTACGACTTGCAGACCGGCGCATGTACAGAGCACCAACTCGGTGATGGAGTCCGCGGTGCTGAACCTGTTTTCGCCCCAGCGGCATCTGACGCCGAGGAAGACGAGGGCTGGGTTATCAGCCTGTCCCACGACACGACTTCTGATCAGTCTCGGCTATTGATCATTGACTCGCAGGATTTCTCGGCGCCGCCGGTGGCGACCGTTCACCTGCCGCGACGAGTGCCGTACGGTGCTCACGGCAGCTGGGTTCCGGACTCGGTCATGTCGTGATGATGAGCAATCGCTCGCTGGCCCTCTCAGTCGTTGTCGTTGGCCTTATTGCATGCTCGTGCTCCAGCGGGCCCGGTGACGGCTCATCGTCTCCCGACGCCGGTGCCTCGACGATCGACGGATCCGCAACGCTCAAAGAGTCGGGTGACGACAACAGCGTCGACGATGCTGTTGAGGAGGCCGCTCCCGACACGGCAGCGCCGGCAGAAACTGATCCCGACGACACTGCAGGTGAATCCGAACGCGACAGTAGCGGCGAGTTCGGTCCAGCCGACTTCCAGTCGCTCGGTCCGGCTGCTGGTGACCCAATTGTCATTGGGATGGTCAACACCGAAGGGACCCCAGGCCTCGACTTTCCCGAGATGAGAACTGATACCGACCTCGCTGTTACCTACCTCAACGAACACGGTGGAATGGGTGGTCGACCAGTGCAGATTGAGCACTGTGCAGCGGCCGGGTCCCCCGAGACCTCACAGGCATGCGCGCAGGAGTTGAGTGGTAAGGGCGTTGATTTTGTCATGCTCGGACTCGACCTGTTCCCGGGCTATGAAACGTTCGCTGCATCCGGGATCCCGGTCTTTGGAGCGTTGCCGATCCTCCCGCCTGACTACACCGCTGAAGCGCTATTCCTCACCGGCGGTAATGCAACCACGATGGCCGCGATTGCGGCTCTCGCCGTTGAGCATTACCGAGCCTCCACGGTCGGAGTCATCAGCGCTGACAGTGCTGGAGGCAACAGTTCTGAGGCGGCGCTCACTGGTGCGCTCGACAAGGCTGGCCTCTCCTATGTGTCGATTAAGGGTGGCGCAGTCGAGACCGACGCCGGATTCCAAGGCCTAATTCGCGAAGCGAACAGTGACGAACCTGACGTGCTCGTCTCGTTGTACGACGACGCCGGCTGTATCGGTGCGGTGCGCGGTCGAGTCCTGCTTGGCATTGACACGCCAATGATCTCGACTGCTATCTGCGGAAGTGCCGACGTCATCGACGTTGTCGGTGATGACGCCATCGGTTGGAATTATGTCGGCGTCGGTTCACCTGCGGGCACGCCCGCGTCAGAGGCCTTCGCTGAGCTTCTCCAGCCCGAGTATGGCGAGGCGTCGTCGACATCACTCGGACTCGGAGCGCTTGGTATCGGTCAGATGATGACCCTTGCGCGTGTCGCCAACGCAGTGGCGGCTGAAGGCGGTGAGGTGACGGGCCAAGCGATTTATGACCGCCTCAGCACGTCGACAGACCTACAGAACTTTCCCAACGACAACGTGCTGTCGTGCGGCTTGTCGGAGTCTTATCCGAGCGTGTGCAGCTTTCAGTTCCCGATCGGAGAGTATTTGGCCGGTGGGGAGATCCAAACTGTGCCCGGCTTCGAAGCGATCTCGGTCGTCGACTACCTGCCCTGACTGGCCACATCTTGGTGATGTTGAAGAGATTATGGATGTGGCGCGAGCATGACTGACTACCTCTTCTTCATGCTTCTCGGAAGCACGGCGGGAGCCATCATCGCAGGCTTCGGCTTGGGTTTACTCGTCACGCATCAGGGCTCGGGTGTGGTGAACTTCTCCTTTGGCGCAATGGCCACGTGGGCGGGCTACGTCTACGCGGACCTCCGCCGCGGTGCGTATCCATTCCCGATCCCCGGCCTACCCGAGCGCTATCACTTCGCACAAGATGTCGGATTCTGGCCTGCGATGCTGCTGGCATTACTGACGGCGGCAGGGCTTGGCTTACTGCTTCACCTCGTCGTCTTTCGGCCACTCGCGCAAGCGCCGGCACTCGCGAACATCGTCGCCAGCATCGGCGTGGTCATTGTTGTTATTTCGCTGATCGATCGACGCTTCACGGACAACGCAGGATTGCGTGTCGGACCGATCTTGCCGCGCGAGCCGGTGACGATCATGGCTGACGTCACTGTCCCACGTGACGGGCTCTGGCTTGCAGCGCTGGTGATCGTCATCGCTGCAGCGCTGTGGATCATCCAGCGCTTTACCCGAGTGGGCCTCGTCGTCCGAGCTGCAGCCGAGAACGAAAAAGGAGCAGTACTTCTCGGCTATTCGCCTGCACTGCTCGCTTCAGCAACTTTCGTTGGAGCATCTGTGCTGGGGGCGTTCATAGTGATCATGGCGTCACCGATGATTCAGCTCTCCTCAACGGTTTTCACCTTTGCGTTTCTCATCCCTGCACTCGGTGCAGCAATGGTCGGGCGGTTTTGTTCGATTTGGCCGACGGTCATCACCGGGTTGGCGATCGGAATGGCGCAGTCGTCGTTTACGAAGTTCCAGGGTGACTTCAGCTGGTTCCCACAGTACGGGGCGCGCGACGGATTGCCGTTCATCATCATCATCGGCGCAATGATCTTGCTCGGCGAGAGGCTGCCCGACCGATCGGCCGTTTCGACGTGGACGCTCCCGGCAGTGCCTGCCGCAAAGGTCAACGTGCTGACGGTCGTCGTTCCGATAGCAACGGCGGCGGCGGCCCTGTTGTTGTTAGGACCGCTGTGGCGGGGAGCAATCATGACGTCCTTGATCGGTATCGTTCTTGCGCTGTCACTTGTTGTGCTCACTGGTTTCGGTGGTCAGACATCGCTGGCCCAGATGGCTTTCGCTGGCGTCTCTGGATTCTCGCTCTCGAAGTTTGCGATCGAATGGAACGTGCCGTTTCCGATTGCCCCGATTTTGGCGTCGCTCGTCGCAACGATGTTCGGGGTAGCCGTCGGCCTGCCCGCACTGCGGGTGCGCGGTACCAACCTGGCCATAGTCACGCTGGCAGGTGGAGTCGCCATCACCGAGTTCGTCTTCAAGAACCCGAAGTACGTAGGCGATGCGTCGACCGGCGGAGCCCAGATCCCGAATCCTGAATTGTTTGGCTGGGACCTGGGCTTGATCTTGGGAGACCAGGCTTCGCGGCCGATCTTCGGCATCTTCTTGCTGTTGATTGCGTCGATCCTTGCCCTCGCCGTGTCGAATATCCAACGCAGCAGCTCTGGCCGTCGCATGTTGGCGGTGCGATCCAACGAGCGAGCTGCGAGCGCCGCAGGCATTAATGTCGCACGGGTGAAGCTGCAGGTCTTCGCTATCTCGTCGTTCATCGCCGGCCTCGGTGGTTGTCTCATTGCCTATCGGTTTGGCAGCGTGTCGGAGTCGTCGTTCGGCACGATCGCGTCGCTCACCGTGCTCGCCGTCGCCTACCTTGGCGGCATCACTTGTGTGAGTGGCGCCGTGACCGCTGGTTTGCTAGCGACATCAGGCGTTGCTTTTTACGCTCTATCCCAGGCAACAGGCAGCGTTGGCCAGTGGGAAGCGCTGATCGGCGGCGTGTTGTTGATCGTGATGGCGGTATCGAACCCTGAGGGGATCGCTGGCGGTATCCGGGCTCGGTTCGCCGCTCGTGGTTCCGCAGGGGTGATTGCCTAATGGCACTACTTGAGGCGCGTGGCGTAACCGTGACCTACGGCGGCGTGCGCGCGAACAATGCGATCAATCTCGACTGTGCCGAAGGGGCACTTGTGGGCCTTATCGGCCCAAACGGAGCAGGCAAGACCACATTCATTGATGCAATCACCGGTTATACCCCCGCATCTGAAGGGTCGGTCACCTTCGACGGTCGAGATATCACGCGGGCCAGTCCAAGCACCCGTGCACGAGCGGGTCTCACGCGTACTTTTCAGTCGCTTGAACTGTTTGAAGATCTCACGGTGCGCGACAACCTGCTCGCCGCAGCCGAATGGCCCACCTGGCACGCCCTGTTCATCGACGTTGTCGCACCCCGTCGACGCGCAGCGCAAGCAGCTGACCGCGTGGATCAAATTCTCGACATGATGGACCTTGCCGGCCTGGCAGATCGCCTGCCGGCCGAACTCAGCCACGGGAGGCGTCGCTTGATCAGCGTGGCGCGCGCGTTTGCTGCTGCCCCCCGGCTTGTTCTGCTTGATGAGCCCGCCGCTGGGCTTGACACCGACGAAAGCAGGGCGCTTGGTGTGCTGCTGCGCGAGGTCGTTGACGATGGCACGGCGCTGCTGCTTGTCGACCACGACATGGGCCTGATACTTGATGTCTGCGACCACATCAACGTGATTGACTTCGGCTCGGTCATTGCGAGTGCATCTCCGACAGCAATACGAAATGATCCCGCAGTAATTGAGGCATACCTCGGCACCCAACACAAAGATTGCAGCCGATGACGGCACAGCCGGTGATCAATGTCGAGGGCTTGTCGGCTGGCTATGGGGGTGTCCCGATCGTTCGCAACCTGTCCCTGACTGTCGGTGCAGGTGAGGTAGTGGCACTTCTCGGCCCGAACGGCGCCGGTAAAACCACCACCTTGCTGACGCTCTCAGGCCTCCTCGCACCCATTGCGGGCCAAGTGGATGTACTCGGCGCAACAATCCTCGGTGTGCGGCCGCACCTTCTTCCTCGACGTGGAGTGGCGCACGTTCCCGAGGACCGTTCGCTGTTCTTCGACTTAACAGTAGAGGAGAACATTCGCCTCGGCTCCACCGGCGATCGAACAACGCGGCGCGACGCACGTGACCGTGCGCTCACACTATTTCCGGCCCTGCAGCCGCTGGCTCGCCGCAAAGCCGGGTTGCTGTCTGGCGGCGAGCAGCAGATGCTGGCGATGTCACGATCGTTGGCGTCTGAACCCAAGGTGCTGCTTGTGGACGAACTCAGTTTGGGGCTTGCGCCCATCATCGTCGAGCAGTTATTGCTGATCGTTCGCAACATCGCCGATGAGACCGGGTGCGGAGTTCTGATTGTCGAACAGCATGTACATATGGCCCTTGAGATTGCGGACCGTGGTTATGTATTAGGCAATGGAAAGCTGCGTCTTGAAGGTCAGGCCAGCGATCTCGCTGCGAATCGCAGCCTCCTTGAGGAGACCTACCTGGGCTGACCGGGGCCCGCCCGGTCAGTTGCCGGTGCACTCCATGCAGTGGACATCATCCGGAACGCTGTCGCTGACTAAGAGGCTCATTCAATCCATCAGCTTCGCGTCTCCTAATTCAAAATCGTAGACGAGGTCAAAGCCCATGAGCGTGTGCTTCGAATCGGCGGCGACGGCCCAATATCAGGCCATAGGAGTATCCCGATGTGGAGGGAAGACTTTGGCGAAGTCGGCCTGCGATCAAGTGATCAGGCAACATGTCACATGGACTTTGATCTTGCCCAGACTGACGTACTGCTTTCAACGACGCGTGCAGTGCGCAAGCGCCTCGACTTTGATCGCGAGGTGACGGACGATGTACTGCTTGAGTGCCTACAGCTGGCGGTTCAGGCGCCAACCGGCTCGAACCAGCAGGGATGGCGATGGATGATCATCCGCGACGCTGAGAAGAAAGAAGCACTCGCCAAGCTCTACCGCGACGCCGGCGGCGAATATCTTGCCGCCGCGGCCGATGCGGCGGATAGCGGTACGCAGCAAGGACGCGTTATCGATTCGGCGAACTTCCTTGCGCAAAAGCTCGGTGAAGTACCCGTGCTCATGATTCCCTTAATCGTCGGCCGTTTGACCGACAACAGTGCCAACAGCGCGGCAGGTCTGATGGGCTCGATCATGCCTGCGATGTGGAGCTTCCAGCTCGCTCTCCGTAGCCGCGGACTTGGTAGCTGCTTGACCACGCTGCACCTTGGCAAGGAAGCCGAAGCCGCCGAACTGCTCGGCATTCCCGATCACATGACCCAAGCCGGACTCCTGCCAGTCGCCTACACACGGGGTACCGACTTCAAGCCGGCCAAGCGAGACGACGTCGCCAAGATCACCTACCTCGACACGTACAAAAACCCTATCCGTCCCCACTGAGCCGCTACTTCAGCAATCGTTCGAGGACGATCGCAACGCCATCGGCCGTGTTGGGCGGCGCCACTTCGTTGGCTGCAGCGCGGACTCGGGGATCCGCATTGCCCATGGCCACACCCCGGCCTGCCCACTGGAGCATCGTGATGTCATTCCACTCGTCACCAAACGCAATGACATCGGCGGCACTGACGCCAAGTAGCTCGCAGACCCATTGCAAGCCTGCGCACTTGTCGATCGCTACGGGGCCGATATCGATCGCGTCGGCGCCCATGTGCGTTGCAGCGAGCGTCTCGGGAAGCAGCGCCGGGGCCGCGCCCAGGAGCGCTGGCACCGACATGTTGTCGTGGAAGGCGAAGAGCTTGAATACCTCGGTGCCGCCTAGCGCCAGGATGTCGTCGATTGGATCGGTGTCGACCACGGCAGGCATCCGTTCGGCAAAGCCGCGTTCGTGCGCCAGTCCCGCATCAGTCGCTACAGCGAAGCCGGTACCTGGTAGCCCTAGGCGGAAGGCCGCAACCGCTCGATGCGCCAGATCGATGTCGAAGCCCGTCAGCCGGAGTAACTGTCCGTCGGGGAACGTGCCGATCATAGACCCGTTCGTGCCGACGACATGTGAGACCGAGGTGCCCAGTTGGTCAGCGAGGTGGGTAACGAGGTGGAGCGGCCGACCCGTGGCAATGACAACGTGATAACCGGCATCTGCCACGGCCTGCACGGAGGCAACGTTGCGTTCTGAAACGTTGCCTCTGGATGTGAGCAGGGTGCCGTCCAGGTCGAGCGCAATCAGCTTGGGAGTCACATTGCCACGGTACTGATCACGTTGACACAACACCTTGGAGTGCCCGACGTTAAGGCCCCGACGGCCACGCTGATCGACCGGTGAACGCAGAGAGCTAGCGTTCAGAAATGAACGCATTCGCAGACGGTCTTTTGACAGTCAGCAAAGAGCGGGCGCGAGCGCGGGTCGGTATCAAGTGGACGAAACACAGCGTCGACGTCATTCCGTCATTCGTGGCAGACATGGACTTCGACCCTCCCCAATCCATTCTCAACGCCATTCAAGGCAACGTCGAGCGCGGCGACTTGGGCTATGGGCCTTTCTCAGCTGAGCTGGCCCCCGCATATGCCGACTGGCAGGAACGCCAGCACGGCTGGCGCCCGGACGAGCGTCAGATTCGACCGTTTACCAGTGCGCTGCACGCCCTCGAGGTCGCTCTCTGGAACACGACTGAACGCGGTGACGGAGTCATTGTCTTCACTCCGATTTACTACCCGTTTCTCGACGCCATCGCCGACAGTGGCCGACGTCGCATTGACTGTCCACTCGATCCCAACGGATGGCGTCTCGACCCAGCGCGTCTCGAGGGCGTCATCGACGCCACGACCAAGGTGATCCTCTTTTGCAACCCGCACAACCCGACCGGACGCGTTTTCGATGCAGAAGAGGTTGCGGCGGTCGCTGACGTCGCCGAACGTCACAACCTGCTCGTAATCACCGACGAGATCTGGGGCGAGTTGCTGCACCCTGGCGCAGTACACCGCCCTCTCGCGATTTGTGACGAGAGATTTGCCGGTCGGCTTGTCACGCTTGGGTCCGCCAGCAAGACGTTCAACATCGCCGGCTTGCGTACCGCTGTCGCACACGTTGATCACGAGCCCCTACTGTCCGCACTCGGATCGATGGCTGGTCATCAACAGGGCTCGCCCAGCTCACTTGGTATCATCGGCACGCTGACTGCGTGGACGGAGTGCGACGAGTGGATGCGCGCCGCGCAACGGACGATCACCGCTCGCCGCGATCAGCTCACGCGGCGTCTCGCTGCTGACGCCCCAACGATTGGATACCGCGCACCAGAAGCGACTTATCTCGCCTGGCTTGACTTCACCGAAGTGGCTGCTGGTGCTGTGGGTATCAGTTTGGGTGATGATCCGGCGGAGTACTTGCTCAAACATGCTGGGGTTGCACTATCGAACGGCCCGAAGTTCGGCACCGAGGGAGTGGGCGTCGCTCGACTCAACTTCGCCACGTCAGAACAGATACTTGATGACGCGATCGACCGAATCGTGCGCACCATTGACCAAGACCATTGACCAACACGATCGACCAACTGGAGATATTCGCATGACCGACACGACCGCAGGCGAGAACGAGCAGCAGGTGCATATCCGTACGGGAACAACCGAGGACATCGACTGGACGTCGGCGTTGAGTCGACTTGACAAGGTGCTCCGAATTCGCACCACGCCAATCGGCATGAAACTGTTCCGGACCGTCGAGGAGATGGAGGCAGTGCCAAAGATCCGGCGGCCGAAGGACGTGCACACAGCGGACCAGATTGTTTCAATGGCGTCGCGTCTCAATTGGACTGTCGGGATCACCGGAACTGACCTCGTCGGCGCACAGTGCCAAGCGGTGCTTGGTCTCGGAGCGCAAGATGACGAGTGGTACTCCGGACAACACATGGCCGGCGTCTGGTTCGAAACCATCGAAGACTCAGCGGCTCATCAGGCGGCGATGACAGTCGTACCCGTCGGCCACTACCAAGCTATGGCTGTGTCGCCGCTCAGCACGGGACGCCTCGACCCGCCTGACATTTGCATGATCTACGCCACGCCCGGACAGATGATTTTGCTGATCAACGGACTGCAGTGGTCGGGGTACAAGAAGCTCGAATGGGGTTGCGTCGGTGAGTCGTCTTGCGCTGACTCGTGGGGTAGAGCACTTTCGACTGGTGAGCCAAGTCTGTCGATTCCGTGTTATGCCGAGCGCCGCTACGGCGGTGTGCAAGATGACGAGCTTCTGATGGCACTGACGGGTGACCAGCTGGTCACTGCGATCAATGGAATGGAGGCACTGTCGCGAAATGGGCTGCGCTACCCGATCCCACCTTACGGAATTCAAACCGACGCTCGTGCGGGTCTCGGCGCAAGTTACTGACGGTTAGTCTTGCGTTCGGTCTGATCTTGGGTCGTCAGCGGATTCGGCGATCAACTTTGCTTCGGGAGAGTATTACCGAAACAGCCTGCGAGTAACCGGGAGCGCCGTTGGTCCTCGCCCGAGCAGAACGTTGCCCCAACTCACATTCGTACCGGGCCGTAGGGTGATGTCGGGGTAGCGCTCGACCAGGCGCCCGATGGCGACTTCAGTCTCAAGACGGGCGAGGGCAGCTCCCAGGCAGAAGTGGCCGCCATATCCGTAACCGAGATGAGCCCGACCGTTCCGACGGTCGAGTGTGAGCTCGTTGGGGTGGTCGAACACTGCTGGGTCGCGGTTCGCTCCGAGCACACCGAGGAAGACGGTCTGGCCGGAATCGAGGTGGACGTTGGAGCGCTCGTGTGCCTCGCCGACGACGCGGACCATCAGCTTGGTCGAGCCGTCGAATCGATGGAGCTCTTCTAGCGCCGAAACTAATGCTTCAGGATGCTCGAGCAGCCACAGACGTTGCCGATCATGAGTGAGGAGCGAGTGCATCGAGTTGGATATGAGATTGGTCGTCGTCTCGTGGCCTCCGAACAACAACAGTGTCAGTGCCCCGACGAGTTCAGTTGGGGCGAGGCCTGTATCAGGATCGTCGTTGGTCACGGCGATCAGTGCCGAGATCAAGTTGTCGGTGGGGGCGTCGGTATAGCGTTCGACCAGGTCGCTGAAGTAGTCAACGAACTTGGCGCTTCCAGCAATAGCTCGCTCCACTCCCGCAGCACGGTTGGCCGTGCCGAACACGATCGCGGCGAGTTGGTCGCTCCAGTGTTTGAACTCATCGCGATCCTCTGCAGGTACACCAAGAAGTTCGGCAATCACGATTGCCGGGAGCGGGAATGCGAAGTCGCGCACAAGGTCGGGTTCGTCGATGGATGCGAACTGCTCGAGCAGTTCGTCGACGATCTTCTCGATCCTCGGTCTGAGTCCGGCAACGCGTGACGGTGTGAATGCGCGACTCAGTGGTTCCCGCAGTCGCGTGTGCTCTGGCTCATCATGGAACACCATCCAGCCACGCAATAGCTCAAACGTCTGTCCCATAGCTGCTTGGGTTTCGGCATCAAGTCGTTGTTCAAGCGGTGTCAACCGGTTACTCGAGAGACGTTGGTCGTGAAACCCGAGTCGTACGGCCTCGTAGGTGGTGAAGAGCCATGCTCGATGCCGAGCGAGCCACACGACATCGCCCAGTGCTCGGAGTTCAGCAAAGGTTCGGTGCGGATTTCTGATGACGCCAGCCGACAGGAGGTCGACGTCGCTCTCAATGCGTTTCATCGAGTTGGCCCGCGCAGTAGCGCGATGACGCAGGCATTTGCGTCAACTCCGGCTGCACCGCCACCCATTGTCTCGAGCAGCGCAATTTCGGCATCGGCCACCTGTCGGTCAGCGGCCTGGCCACGGAGCTGCCAGACCAGTTCGGCAGTTTGCGCAAGCCCAGTCGAGCCAAGAGGATGGCCGCGCGACAGCAGCCCGCCGCTCGGGTTGACTGGCTGGGGACCACCAAGTTGTGTGTGGCCTGACGGTGCGAGCTCCGCTCCATGACCTTGGGCAGCGACTCCGATTGCCTCAAGGGTGAGTATCTCGCCGATCGTGAATGCGTCGTGCACTTCGAACACGTCGACGTCTTGAACACTCAGCCCAGTTTCAGCGAACGCTCGTGCGGCAGTAGAGGCGACGGTCCTGAACCCCCATGGGGCATCGTCGACTGATGTCCATAGCGGCCCAGAAGAGAACTGACTGGTCATGATCTCGACATGGCTATTACTACTGGCGTTGAATGTGGTCACGACTGCGGCGCCGGCGCCGTCTGACATCGGGCAGCACTGGAGCAGCGTGAGCGGCCCGGCGATTGGCCGGCTTTCCAACACCTCGGCGCTTGTTGGGGGCGTACCCGACAGGTGCGCTCGCGGATTCAGAGCGCCGTGTGCCTTGTTTTTTACCGCCACCTCGGCCAGAAGAGCAGCGTCGAGTTGATGTTGCTGAACATACCGACTGGCCTGTAACGCGTAGAGCGCCGGCATAGCGAGTCCTGCTCGTCCTTCAGGGTCGCCTGGTTCGGGGACGATCGGACCCGCAAACTTTGTTGAGAGTTGCTCGACGCCGACGGCGAGCACGTTGTTGTAGCGACCCGAGGCGACAGCATGTTGTGCTTCGTGCAATGCCACCGTGCCGCTGGCACATGCTGCTTCGATCTTAAACGCCGGGATACCACCAAGACCCGCTCCGGCTAGGACGCGATTCGCCACGCCAGGCGGTCCGAAGACTGAACCCACAAATGCCGCATCGAATTCGGACACGCTCAAGCCGCTGTCGTCGACCGCCTCAGCGATTGCTTCCCAGGCGAGTTCCTCGATCCGTTGCTCCGGGAAGCGCCCAAACGATGAAGTCCCGACGCCAGCGATGCCGACCCGTCGGCTACTCACTGCCCGACCGCCTTGACGGTGAGATTGCCGTTTTCTTCTCCGGTGAACCGGACGAGGCCCCCGGCGGGGACTTCGTTGCCGCCGACGACCTGTGCAAGGACGCGTGGTCCGGCGTCGACATCGATGTAGGCCAAGACAAAGGGTGGGGCGAGTTCGCCGATACGAAGATGAACCGTTGCTGACGACCAAACCACACCCGTAGGCCCGAAGTCGGTCGCAATGGTGTTACCGAGACATCTTTCGCAACGAGGGTGGCGGCGCGCAGCATTGTGGCCGCAAGCTGTGCAAGTAGAACCTGCAATCCGACCGCCGATCAAGCAGGGACGCGGATCAGCGGGGGTCGGAGTGGTCGCTGGCACAACTTCACTCAAGCAGGCGGAAGCCTCGCGGAGCAACTTGGAGTGGCCTGCGGTCTGAGGTTCCCTGACCTCTAGCGCTGGTGTATCGGCGTGACCGGGACGTGACTCTTTTACACCGTCGGCTCGTCGGTGCCAACGGTCACCGGCGACACTAGACATATGGACGTCCGTGGACTCATGGCCCAGGCCGCAACTCTCAACGCTCGGCGCACTGCGGTGATCCACGGCGATCGTCGACTGACCTTTGAAGAAGCATGGAGGCGGGGGATTCAGCTCGCAAATGCCCTCCTCGCACTGGAGTTGCATCCTGGCGATCGAGTCGGCGTACTCGAAGACAACAGCATCGAGGCACAGGACTTTTTCGCAGGTGCAACGATTGCTGGACTAGTACGAGTGCCGCTTTACGCTCGCAATTCTGCTGAGGCACACACCCACATGCTTGCTCACACTGGTTGTCGTGCGGTGGTTGTGGCCGAGCAGTACGCGCACGAGATTGACGCGATCCGTAGTGACCTCCCGGGCGTCGAACATGTCGTGGTGCGGGGTCGTCATGATGGTCTGGACTACGAGGAGTGGCTTGCGTCCTACAGTGATGTGGATCCGCAGGTACCAATCGATCCGGATGACTGGTACATCATCCGCCATACCGGGGGGACTACCGGCAAGCCCAAAGGAGTTGCCTACACCCATCGGTCATGGCTGGCTGCAGGTCGCGATTGGTTCTACAACTTCCCACCGATGGTCGCTGGTGAGCGATGTCTCCATGTCGGACCGATCTCGCACGGTTCGGGGTACCTCTACACGCCGACCTGGTTGAGTGGCGGGTGCAATGTGCTGCTCGACCACTTCGAGCCATCGGACACGATTGGGGTAATGGAGCGCGAACAGGTGGGGTACATGTTTGCAGTCCCAGCGATGCTCAACGCACTCGCTCGTGAAGAAACCGCCTGTAACCGTGATTGGTCGGCTCTGAAGGTGATTCAGATCGGTGGCGCGCCCATCGCCGACGAGACAGCGCTACTTGCTCGGGATGTGTTTGGGATGGTGCTGTATCAGGGCTTTGGGCAGACCGAAGCCCTGCCCGTGTGCATGATGGGCCCCGAGGAGTGGTTTTCCGACGTGGAAGGCTCTGAGCCATTGCGGTCGACCGGTCGGGCCCTGCCGTTTGCATATCTTCAGATCCGTGACCCGGAAAATCCGAGCATCGAGTGTCCCATCGGTCAGCAAGGTGAGATCGCAATCAAGTGCGACGGCCAGATGCTTGAGTTTTGGGAGAACCCCGAGGCGACCGCCGAACGGATCACCACCGATGGTTTTGTACTCACCGGGGATATTGGCCGACTTGACGAGAACGGCTATCTGTACGTACTTGACCGTAAAGATGACATGATCATCTCCGGCGGTTTCAATATTTGGCCGGCCGAACTAGAGAACGTCATTGCTGACCATCCTGGCGTCGTCGAGGTCGCTGTCTTTGCTGTCCCAGACGAAAAGTGGGGTGAGACGCCGATGGCAGTGTGCGCGGTAGCAGACGGTGTTGCCGTCGACGATGCAGCGGTCGCCGATGAGATCAGAACCCTGTGCGCAAGTCGCCTTGGCTCGTATAAGAAGCCGACGCACGTCGAACTGTGGGCTGAAGCGTTGCCGAAGAGCCCGGTGGGAAAGATCCAGCGCAAGATCTTGCGTGAGCCGCATTGGGTTGGATTCGATCGCCGTGTGGCTGGTACCTGACCGCTTGGAGCAAAGTGAAAGGGGTCGAATCGCGTAGTGTGCGAGGATGAAGATCTGGCGTCTTAAGCAACACGGCAACCCCCTCGAACAGCTCGAACTGGTAGATGAAGACGCCCCCAAACCCGGCCCAGGCGAGGTCCTGATCGACCAGGAAGCGGTTGGCCTTGCGTTTCCCGATGTGCTTTCCTGCCGAGGCATGTATCAGGTGAAGTCGTATCCCGGACACACACCAGGTGGGGAGTCATGTGGAACGGTCGCAGCGCTTGGTGAAGGTGTTGCCGGAGTCGAGGTGGGCCAACGCGTGGTGTACCTCGGAAGTGGCGGGCTTGCTGAACAGGTCGTGCATCCGGCGGCCGGAGTGTTCGTCGTGCCCGGCGGGGTGTCGGCTGAGACCGCCGCTGCAATCCCGATCAACTACTGCACAACCCTCTACGCGCTGGAGGATCGGGCGAAGCTCCAGTCGGGGGAATCGGTGCTCATTACCGGAGCCGCAGGCGGTACTGGTACCGCAGCGATCCAACTGTCGAAGGCAATGGGGGCAACCACGATTGCGATCGCCGGCGGTGAAACCAAGGTCGGGGTGCTGCGAGATGTTGGGGCGGACGTCGTCATCGACCACCAGGAGAACCCCGATTGGGTCGATTTGGTACGCAAAGCGAGTGGCGGTGGAGTCGACGTCGCCTATGACCCGGTTGGTGGGGACACCTTTCACCAAGTGCGTCGCTGCATGGGCTGGGACGGACGTCTTC
The DNA here is from genome assembly GCA_938091165.1 of uncultured Ilumatobacter sp. GTDB lineage: Bacteria > Actinomycetota > Acidimicrobiia > Acidimicrobiales > Ilumatobacteraceae > Ilumatobacter_A. The sequence continues at coordinate 15,104 of CALKNK010000035.1, forward strand.
TAGTGATCGGCTTTGTCGCCGGCATCCCCGAGTACAAGACCAACCACGCACTGCTGAAGAGCTACTCGGTTGTTGGGGTGCACTGGGGTGCTGCTCTTGCACGCTTCCCCGACGCACTCGGCGAGCAGATGCGAACGCTGCTCGAGATGGCAGCAGCAGGGACCATCGACCCGCCGTTGTACCCCCCCTACTCCTTCGATCAGGCGGCCCAAGCTCTCCAAGACCTCGCCGACCGGAAGACTCACGGCAAAGTAGTCGCCAGGTTCTGAGGAGAGGTCCGGGCAGGCTGCTTAGCAGTAGCGGCGGGCAAGTTCGGCGATGTGCTCCGGGTACATATCGCAGCAGCCGCCGATAATGGTCGCCCCGTCGCAGACCCACTTGTCCACTATGTCGGCGTATGTGGCCGCCGTCAGTTCGTCACGCCGTTCGTGAATTACTTCGTTAGCCCGGTAATTCGGATCGTTAACGTTAGGGAACGCGTTGGCGTAGGCGCCTATAGCGACATCAATCCCAGCTTTGCTGAATTCGGTACGCAGCTCGCGTAGTGCTGGTCCGGTCTGTTCGGGTAGCGAGCAATTGAACAGTACGCCGTCGACGACGTTGAGATGCCGGCCAACGGCTTCAACGATTTGTGGGATCGTTTCGCCTGAACGAATCGCAATGCTCTTCCCGTACTGATCCGGGAGTGCGAATGCCGCCCAGAGCGGCTTGTGTGACTCGTGTGCGGTCACTGCCGCCACGATGGTTTCGAGTTCACCGCACTGGCTCATCGTCTCAGCGACCCATCGGTCGACGTAAGGGTCGAGCTTGCGTACCAACATTTCGTAAATCGGAGACGCCCGCTCGGGCTCGAATTTGTCGGGCTGATACGAACCGAAGATCGGGGGAAGCGATCCGGCGACGAGCACCTTGGATGGTGCGGCGTCTGCGGCTTCGCGCGCAAGGCGTCCCGCAAGTGCTGCGAGTTCGGCACCGCGGGCCTCGATGAGGTGATCGCCGAGGTGGAATGGCACGACTGCGTAGTTGTTCGTGATGATCAACTGGGCGCCGGCTTCGATGAAGTTGCGGTGAGCCTCGAGGACGAAATTAGGAGCCTCGATGAGGGCGAGAGCCGACCATTCGGGCTGGCGAAACGGCGCGCCGATTCTTCGAAGCTCCTTACCCATCCCTCCGTCAATGACTAAGACATCCGACATTGGTGTGAAAGCTATATCTCCAGGAAATACGTCAGGCGTCTTATGCAAACTATTTCATGCAAATGTCTTATAAAACGCGGAGTGCGTGATAAAGTACGCATTAAGACAATACACCAAGCAGTCGATCCGGACCGGTTCGACACCCCCAACAACAGGAAGTCGAGATATCCAATGCGTTCCCAAATCACTAACATCGCCGAAAGGTTCAACGAGCAGGTCATCGATCAGCTCAACAAGGCCGGCAAGACTTACACCAAGACCAACGACCGTGTGCTTGACGCCATTGTCGATACCAACCGCAAGGCCGTTGATTTCGTAGTCAAAACCGCCGATCAGGCCCCTCGCATCGGGCTCGATTTCGAGGTGCCGATGGTTGATCGCGTTGAGTTCCCCACCCCCGCCGACGCCGGCAAGCGCTACCTTGACGCCGTCGAGCGCCTCGCTGAGATCAACCGCGACGTCAGCGAGCGCGTGATGTCGAGCTTTCCCGCCGACAAAACGGCTGCAGTTCAGAAGCCGGCGGCCAAGAAGCCAGCGACCAAGAAGGCTTCGGCTCGTGAGGCTGTCACTAAGAAGTGAGATCGTGCGGCACGCATCTCCTTTCCCAGCGGGAAGGTCAGCCGTTGAACACACCAATAGGGGAACGGCACTGTGTTCGGCACGTTGTCGTCCCTCTATTAGTTTTCCGCCAAGAAGTGAGAAGATGACGTAGATGTCCACCAGCTCTAGCGACAGCAATCCGCTCGGAGTCGGAGCGCTTGGGGACTTCATCCGTAGTCAGCGGCGACTCGCTGAACTTAGTCAGCGTGAACTCGCCAAGCTGGCCGATCTCTCTGACGCTTACCTCAGCCAACTCGAACGAGGGCTCCACGAGCCATCGGTTCGAGTCGTCAATGGATTGTCATCGGCGCTCAATGTTCCCGCTGAGAAGCTGCTGAACTTTCTTGGCCGAGAACGAACCGAAGGTGCCGACGCGGTGACCACGGAGTCAGCAATCGCCACCGATGAAACATTGACTGATGCTCAAAAGCAGTCCTTGCTTGACGTTTACCGTGCTTTTATCGCCGCCAACGAACACACCTAATGTCAGTTGCTGCAAGGATGTAGGATGATCAGAGCAACCGGCGTGCTGCTTCGACCACGATCTCGACGACGCCGGATTCGGCCGCAGCTAACACGTCGGCGTCTGGGGTCTCCTGCTGAGTGCGATTGACGAGAACTCCTGCAGCGCAGCCAGCTCGCCAGCCTGACGACGCGCACATCGTGAAGAGCGTCGCGGACTCCATCTCGTAGTTGAGGACACCCATCGACTGCCATTCGTCGAGGGAGCCGCAGAACCGTTCGACTACGCGTCCCGATGTCGTGTCGTACCGCTCTTGGCCCGGATAAAAGGTGTCGCTTGACGCAGTGATGCCGACATGAACTTCGGCGCCAGAGGCGCGAGCTGCCTCGACCAGTGCAGTGGTGCACTCGAAGTCGGCGACAGCGGGGAACTCCATCGGTGCGAAATGCAAGCTCGCGCCGTCGAGACGAACGGCACCCGTAGTGACGATGATGTCTCCAGGATTCGTATCGGGTTGGATTGCGCCGGTCGTGCCGACTCGGAGAAACGTTCGCACTCCGAGTTGGGCCAGTTCTTCGACAGCAATCGACGTCGATGGCCCACCGATGCCTGTTGAGCAGACCACGACGGGTGAGTTTCCGAGGAAGCCGAGCCACGACGTGAATTCCCGATGTGCTGCAAGCGCAACGGGGTCCTCGAGGAGCGAGGCGATACGGGCGACGCGCTCAGGGTCACCCGGGAGAATCGCCAACGTGGCACCTTGCAGGTCGGCGGCGTCAAGCCCCAAATGAAACGTCTCAGCCATGCGGCAACCGTACCTGGAACTGTACTCGTGGGGTCAGTGGCCGGTGACGCCGTGGTAGGGGCGACCAGCTTCGTTGAACTCAGTGTAGATCTCCATGAATGCATCACCGAAAGGATTGACCCCACGCAAGGGCTGCGACGCACGGCGTACCGTCCAATCATTCGGCGCAAGAGCGTTTGCTCGCTCGAAATTGCGCTCAGCGCCAATAGTGTCACCGTCGCGACGGAGCTTGGCGGCGATCCGGAAAACGAGGCGCGCCTCTTCTTCTTCAGCGCTGAGGTCGTCGACGACTCCCTTGGCGTCATCTGAGGACATTCGTAATGTGCCGTCTTTGGCCCAGGCCCGGATGTGGTCCTTCTGCTTCTCGGAGTCGATGCCTGTGAGCTCGCGGAATGTGTCGCTCGCGTAGGCGCTCCAGTTGGGATGAACAATGTTGTCGCATTCGTCGATCATCAGCACGGTTGGCACGTTCGAGATCGCGTAGAGCTCGGCAACGATGTGCTCGGCGTCGATCAGAACCGGATAGGTAATCCCGTCACACCCAGCGCGGACCGCTGGGACGTCTTCGTCGATGGCGACAGCGATCACTTGGAAGTTGTGATCAGCGAGTTCTTCTTGGAGTGCCTGCCAACCTGGCAGATCGAGGAGGCACCCTCACCACGATGAGAAGGCCACAAGTAAACGCTTCTTGCTGCGGTGATCAGAAAAGTTCATCGGCAACCCATCGATATTTGGCAGCACGAAGTCAGGCGCCTTCATGTCATTAATCGCAGCACGACGCTGTTCACGAGGAGCGCCAATGGCCACTAGCCCTGACTCGGTGTCGGTAGTTGCCGGGCGATCGAGGAGGGAGGCAACTGCGGTGATGTCGATGCGTTCGCCATCGAACAAGGCTTCGTGATCGCTGACGATTACGCAGGCGTCGTCCTTGCACAGACCTTCGGGCCTGAGCGCCCAGCCCAGCGCATCTTCAAGGCCACTTGCGTCAACGAGCGGACCACCTTCCAACATCACGATGTCATTTGACGTCACCGTGCAATGGTACTGGCCGTGTAGCTTCCGGGTCACTTCGGCGCGATTCGTTGCGTCGCGGACCTAGGGCAACCGGATGAGCGTCGGTGAACGCCTGTCGGTATCGTGCCGCAGTGAACGTAGTCAGCCCATTGCAACGAGTGCGTTCGGAGCGTTCAGTTGTCGCGTTCCTCGCCTTCATCGGTGTCTTGATGGCCTTTGGTATTGATGGAGCGCTTCCGGCCTTTGAAGAACTCAGAGTCACCTTCGACCTCGACGCACGCGGATTCAGTCCGGCGATCACCGGAACCGTGTATTTCGTTGGGATGGCGCTCGGGCAACTGATCTATGGCGTGCTCGCCGATCGCTTCGGCCGTCGCCCCGTACTCCTCGCCGGTATTGGGATCTATGCGGTCGGCGCGCTGGCCTCGACGCTTGCGCCAAACCTTGCTGTTCTCCTGATGGCTCGGTTTGTCTGGGGTCTGGGCGCCTCCGCACCGACAGTGTTGAGGTTCGCCATCGCCCGTGACCTATACACAGGCGATCAGATGGCTCGGGTGGTCAGCACCTTTAGCGCTGTGTTTCTGCTCGGCCCGATCATCGTGCCGTTCATCGGCGAGGCAATATTGACAGTTGGGGACTGGCGCTCGGTGTTCGCTGCTGCACTGGCTCTCGCTGCCGTGACCGGGGTCTGGGCCGTTCGATTCGGCGAGACCCTTGATCCGGCCAATCGCCGCACGCTTCAGTTTGCTCCGCTGCTCGATGCCCTTCGGGCGGTCGCAGTCACGCCGGTCACTCGGTGGATACTGGTTGCCCAAGCATTCTTCGGGGGTGCATTCTTCGTGTGGCTCGGTAGTGCCCAACCAGTCATCGACGAGATCTACGACCGTTCGTCGCAGTTCACGCTCTTCTTCGGCGCGTCGGGAATTGGCATGGCACTGGCATTGTTGTTCAACCGTCCGCTCATCGAACGATTTGGCGCTGCCCGGATGGTGGTGTTGGCGGCGACGGCATTCGTCATACTTGCAGCCGTTGGCCTTGCCGGAACGTTAGCTGCCGACGGCGTGCCATCAATTTGGTGGTGGTTCGGCTGGGCATTCTTGGCCAACGCGATGTCGATGATCATGGGGCCGATGAGCGCGTCCCTGGCGCTCGAACCGATGGCGAACAAGGCGGGGACAGCTTCGGCAATTCTTGGTGTCGCTCAGCTCGGTGTTGGCGCCGGCCTGGCCGCAATCGTCGATGCGCAGATCGATACGACTGTCACCCCGATGTTGGCTGGTGCGCTGGTCTACGGAGTCCTCGGTCTAGGTTGCATCGTCTTGGCGACACGTCGACCCACCGGGAACGCACCGAGCCTCCGCCCCTTGTCAGACGGTGAACGCTGACCGCAGATTCTGCATCGTGGTCTGGCAACTCGTCTCGAGGTTGTCGCGACGTCCCTCGATCCTGCCGGGGTAAACGTCGGGCAGAGCGAGCATCGGAGCATCAAAAGTTTCCGTCACGCGACAAGACGACGGCCCAGTGGGCTCAATGGTGTATCTCCATGTCGTGGCATGTTCGAATGCAGGTGGTACCTCGTAGGCAAACTCGTGCCCTGGGTTGGCGACGGTGACCTCGCAGTCTGCGTGCCAGGTGTAGTCCCTCGCCCGGTTGTACCCGCGAAAACGCGTGCCCACTGCGATTGCGGTTGCGCCGTTCAGAAACTCGCACCGCTCATTCTCTGGACTGAGTGTTGGCAGGCGTTCGAGATCGGTGAGAAGGGTGTAGACGTCAGCGGCCGACGCATTGACGTCGACGGCCGCAGACCCTTTGGTTGCAGATTGCTCCATTTGAGCAGTGTCGTTGATGAGAGCGCCACCGCACGGATTGAGCTTCAGCCCAGGACGTGTTGGCCCAGAGGGCGTGGAGGGTGCCCTCGCTAATTGCTCAGCCGATTTCGTCGGGCATCTCAGCCTTGCGGCGCCCGATGTAGTCCTGCAGTTCCGCGTCGATGGCATCGTCGATCGGCGGTGGTTCGTAACTGGCGAGGGTGGCCTTCCATGCAGCGTTGGCTCGGTCAGCAGAGGTGGATGAACCGTCTTCCATCCACTGCTCATAGCTGGAGTTGTCGGCCAGGGTCGAGCGATAGAACGCAGTTTCGAAGTTGGCGAACGTGTGGCCCGTGCCGAGAAAGTGCTCGCCAGGCGTGTGCTCGAGGAGCGCATCAACGCCTTGGCCGTTCTCGCTCATGTCCAGGCCTTGACCGAACTTCATCATCATGCCGAGCTGATCAGCATCCATCATGAATTTCTCGTAGCCGACGGCGAGGCCGCCTTCCATCCAGCCTGCCGCGTGCAGCACGAAGTTCACACCGGCCATGACAGTCGGGATGATCGTTGACGCAGACTCGTAGGCCGCCTGCGCGTCGGGCAGCTTCGATGCTGTGAGTGAGCCGCCCGAGCGGAATGGGACCCCGAGGCGTCGGGCGAGGGCCGAGACGGTGTACAGGACGATGGCGGGCTCGGGTGTGCCGAACGTTGGTGCGCCGGTTGCCATGGACATCGATGACGCAAATGATCCGAAGATAACGGGGGCGCCTGGGCGAACGAGCTGGCAGAACGCCATTCCGGCAAGCGCCTCAGCGAGCGTCTGCGCAGCGACTGCCGCCGCTGTAGTCGGGGCCATGGCCCCGGAAAGGATGAACGGAGAGATGATGCACGCCTGATTTGCTGCTGCATAGGTTTCTGCGGCGGCCAACATCGTGTCGTCCCACACCAGCGGGGACGAGGCGTTGATCAGTGATGACATCACCGTGCGGTCGGCTAGATCTCCACCAAACCCAATCCGGGCGAGTTCGATCGAGTCGGCTGCTCGCTCGCCGGCGGTAACTGAACCCATAAACGCCTTGTCGCTGTACCTGAGGTGGGCGTACACCATGTCGAGATGTCGCTTATTGACGGGAACGTCGACGGGCTCGCACACCGTGCCGCCCGAATGATGCAGGTGAGGCGACGAGTAGGTGAGCTTGACAATGTTCTCGAAGTCGTTGATCGTCGCGTAACGGCGACCTTGGTCCTGGTCGTAGACGAATGGCGAGCCATAGTTCGGGGCAAACACCGTATTGGGACCGCCGATTTCGACGTTATGTGCAGGGTTGCGGGCGTGCTGCGTGTACTGCGGCGGCGCAGTTGCTTGAACGAGTGTGCGGCACAATCCGCGGGGAAACCGAACACGTTCGCCGTCGACGTCTGCACCTGCATCGCGCCACATCTCGATTGCGCGTGGATAGTTTCGGAACTCGATGCCGACCTGTTCGAGGATCGATTCGGCGTTGTATTCGATCAGCTCGAGGTGTTCGTCGGTGACCAACTCGTATGGACGGATCTGGCGTAGCAGGTAGGCTGGAGTCGGTGTTGCCGACGTGGCACGACTCGCCGCTCGCCCCGCGCGACCGCCGGATCTGCGTCCTCGACGTTCTTCACTCATTAGGACTCCCATCCGACCCAAAACCGCTCAACGTCCCACCATGCGGAACGGTTCCAGCATACAGAACACGCATGCCTCCGTCGACCGGAGTGCAAGTCTCGAAAGAGGCTGCGTGACCGTTGTTCAGCGACCGTGCTCTGACATTTTGGGAGTTGGAGCGGAGAGCGAGAGTCAGGTTGGGCGGCGACGTCGGCCACTGCGTTCACGTCTGCCAACTGCGTTCATTCTGGGTGCTGCTGAGGGCAGGGTGGTCTCCTTGGCGAGGTTCGGAGTGGGCTCGGTGGTATGCGGAAAGCCCATTGCATTCACGAATAGTTCCTGAAAGCGCAGCTCGGTGGCTGTCTCAATCTTTTCAACGCTCAGGGCAGCGGCCTCGATTTCGGCACGTTGCGCCTCTGATACGAGAGCTCGAACAGCACCGGCGCCTGCAGCATTGCCGACTGAGGCGACCCGGGCCACTGGCACGTCGGGAACAAGACCGAGAACCTTGGCATACAGCGGGTCGATGTGCGCTCCAAATGCACCGGCGAGACGTACCGAGCCGATCTCGTTTGGGTCGGTCTTGCCGGCCTGTTCGCAGAGCAGATCGATTCCAGCTCGCAATGCAGCTTTTGCGAGTTGGATCGCACGGACGTCGTCTTGTGTGACGTTGATGTTCGCCGTCGGGTCATCGGCGTCGCCGAACAGCCGATAGGAGAACGTTCGACCATCGGCGAACACGCGGTCCGTTTTTGCCGGGCCGTCTGGTCGGATCGTGCCGTCGACATCGAGGAGTCCAGCGAGATAGAGCTCACCCATCGCCTCAATGATCCCCGAGCCGCAGATTCCTGATATCTCGAGCTTGGATGTTTCTGCGCTGAATGCTGGGTCGTCCGACCACAGGTCGCTGCCAATTACCTTGACGCAAGGTTCCAGAGTGTTGCGATCAATGCGAACGCGTTCGATGGCGCCCACCGTTGCGCGCATTCCCGCCGAGATTTGAGCACCTTCGAAGGCCGGGCCCGTGGGGGAGGAAGCAGCGAGTAGGTGCTTGGAGTTGCCGAACACGATCTCGGCGTTCGTGCCGACGTCGACGAGGAGTTGCAGCGCGTCTGAGCGGTGAGGGCCCTCAGCCAGGATGGCGCCAGCGGTGTCAGCACCGACGTGGCCCGCAATGCACGGCAGTAGATATGTCGATGCGAACGGCGCATCAATTTCGAGGTCGGTGGCGCGGACGGTCACAGATCTGTCGGTTGCAAGGAGAAAGGGCGCTTGACCCAAGGGAGTGGGGTCGATTCCAAGGATCACGTGATGCATGATCGGGTTCCCAACGAGGGTTATATCGAGGATCGATGCCCGATCGATCGGGCGCAGCGTGTCGACGTTGGTTGCAGCGTCGTCGACAAGCTCGCCAATCATCGAGTTCAGCGCAGCGCGGATCGAACGGGTCAGCTCGACCTCGCCACCTGGATTCATCATCACGTACGAGACCCGCGACATGAGGTCATCGCCGAAGCGAATCTGCGGATTCATCACACCGTCGCTTGCGACCACTTCACCGGTTTCTAGGTCGACTAAGTGGCCCGCGACAGTGGTCGACCCGACATCAACGGCGACGCCGAAAGAGCGATCGACGTAGCCGGGATACACGGCGCACACATCGCAGCCACGCCGAACGCCGACAGTGATTGCGTTGTTACCTTGCTTGGCAGCATCGGTGATCAATGGCAGCACGTGTGGGTCCACACGCGCCATGATGACGTCGTAGTCAGCCAGCAGTGCTGCGCTGATTTGTTCGCTCAACCCGCCGAGCTCGGCACCTAACTCCGCCTTCGGTAACTCGATGTAATGCAGCCGTACCAGCGGGTCGACCTCGATATCGCCGAGATCGACCGACTTACGGACAACTTGCTTGTGCACTTGGCTTGCTGCAGGAATCTCGACGACAAGGTCACCGGACACCTGTGCTGCGCAGCCGAGACGCTGCCCGTCGAGTATTGGGCGTCGCCCGGTGTATTCCGTTTCGGTCGTTCCCCAACCGGTGATTGAGCTTTCGGTCGACTCGATCTGCCACTTGGGGAACGACCCTGCTGTTGAGACGACTTGGCATCGACCGCACAACCCGCGACCACCGCAAGTGGAGTCGAGGTCAGCACCTGCCCGCCGTGCCGCATCGAGCACCGTTGTGCCTTCATCGACGGTGACTGATAGCCCTGATGGCGTAAAGATCACCCGATATTGTGCATCCATGCCGCTGGGTCAGCCTTCGACACGGGCGCGTCGCCCGCCGCGTCGACGTGGGGCGCCACCCGCTGCATCACCAGCTGCTTGGCCGCCACCCTCGCGATACGTTGCGATCCAAGCGCCGCAGTCCTGATCGTGACCAGCAAGTACATCGGCGGCTTTCACGGCCTTCTTTACCTCATCGTGCAATGGGCTCATGATCGCGGAGGTCATCCCATTCGAAATTGCCATTGAAAGAAATGTGCCTGTGATCGCGTGACGTTCCGGCAATCCGAAGCTTACGTTTGACGCCCCGCAGGTTGTGTTGACCTTTAGCTCGGTCTGCAAGCGGCGGAGGAGCTTGAACACTTGTTGGCCGGCCTGCCCCATGGCACCAATTGGCATGACTAACGGGTCAACGATCACATCGGATGACGGGATGCCGTGATCGGCGGCACGGTTGACGATTTTCCTGGCGACTTCGAACCGAACATCGGGATCTTCGGAGATGCCGGTCTCATCATTCGAGATGGCCACCACTGCAGCGCCGTACTTTTTTACGAGTGGCAGGACTCGCTCCATCTGTTCGTCTTCGCCGGTGACCGAATTGATCAACGGCCTGCCCTGATAAACCGCGCAGCCGGCTTCGAGTGCTTCGACAATCGAGGAGTCGATTGACAGTGGGACGTCGGTGACGGACTGCACGAGTTGAATCGCTTGCGCGAGCAGAGCCGGTTCATCAGCGAGCGGAATGCCAGCGTTGACGTCAAGCATCTGGGCGCCAGCGGCAACCTGCGCAAGTGCGTCAGCCGCCACTTGCTCAAAGTTGCCCTCTTTCATTTCGGCTGCAAGCAATTTGCGTCCGGTCGGGTTGATGCGCTCACCGATCATGACGAACGGCCGGTGGAAGCCGATGACTACCTCTTTCGTTGCTGAGCTGATGATGGTTTCGGTCATGACGCTCTCGATTCTTTTCGAGTGACTTCGGAGTTGAGTGATTTGGGTTCGGAACTAGACGTAAACTGGCGGCGGCGGAGAAGTGAAGAGGTTGGTCAGACCGACGCGCCGTCGGGATCGAGGCCGCCGTTGGCGACGATGGCCTCGAGGCGTTCCCTGGGATACTGGGCTTCGATGTCGGCGCAGAGCTGGTCGAGCTTGGCGCTAATGTCGCCGCTGCTCAACGGTGCGGCAGTGTTGCGCCACTCTTTGACGTAGTCGTCGGTCGACGTCAGCCCGGCAACGCCAGCGGCACGATCGATTGCGTGTTGGAACCGGGCGTGCAGCAGGACTTTGCTCTGCTCGGTGGCGCCGCGGGCGGTGAGCTGCGCTGGGATGTCGCGCCAGTAGATGGTGCTGACTGTGGGCCCGCCGCCACCTCGCCGCCGGTTTGTCCGTCTGCCAGTTTGGCGCTCACGCATCGTGCCTTGATCAAGTTCTTCGTCCACTGATTGTTCTTCGCTCATCACGCTGTTGCTTTCCGTGTGAAGTCCACCATGGTGGACTCGAGTTCGCCATAGCCAGTCTGCTCGATGTGTAGCTCGAGCCCGAGCCGGCCAGCGCACTCACGAGCGGCGGAGAAGGCCTTGGCGTCATCGGTCTGCTTCAGATATACGCACCGGGTGTAGTTGCCGAAGTACACGTCGCGCAGTTCGGGGTGCTTGGCGATTCCCATGCCGTCCCAGATCAACCGCTCCCAGTTTCGGGCGAGAAAGTCGGTCAGATAGAAACTGCCGACAATATGGTCCTGGAGCTCATCGAACCGGGCTGCCGTGGCAAAAAATTGGTAGCAATGCGCACCAGCGAGCATCTCTACGTTTTCCTCAGCGCATACCTTGTCCAACAATCCGCCGGTACCGCAGTCTGCGTACCCGACCAGAATCTTGTCGAAGGTTCCGACCGCCGATTCTGTGCCCGTATTGAGGAGCTGTTCGTCGCCAGGTGAAGCGGTGCGAGCATTCAGAATCGGGGTGGTACCCGGTACCGGCTCGATTTGGCCGCGGGCCCGGTGGATTCGTTGGCGGACAAGTTCGGGAATTTCTTTTGGGCGGTTGTGTAGCGAAGCAGGAAGGCACTCGATACTCACGTTGGCCAGGCCGTTCAGCTCGATAATTGCAAGCAGCTCACGCGCCAGTGCCCCGCAAGCGATGACGAGCATCCGTGGGGCGGTCATGGCTCAGCCGAGGACTGACGGCCCGGCGGGCTCGGAGCTACCACGACGAGCCGATACCAGCGACTTGGCCTGTTCAGAGGCTACCGCAGCATCGCGGCAGTAAGCGTCCGCGCCGATTGCTTCGCCAAACTCCTCATTGAGTGGAGCTCCACCGACGAGGATGATCTGATCGTCGCGACGGCCCTTCTCGGTGAGAGTGTCGATGACGACTTTCATGTACGGCATGGTGGTAGTGAGCAAGGCCGACATGCCCAAGATGTCGGGTTGATGCTCGTCAAGGGCGGCGACGAATTCGTCAACATCGGTGTTGATGCCAAGATCAATTACCTCGAACCCGGCACCTTCGAGCATCATTGCCACCAAATTTTTGCCGATGTCGTGGATGTCGCCCTTGACAGTGCCGATGACGACCTTGCCGACGGCTTCAGCGCCGGTCTCGGCAAGCAGCGGACGGAGAATGGCCATCCCCGCCTTCATTGCGTTTGCAGCGAGTAGTACCTCGGGAACGAAAAGAATGCCGTCACGAAAGTCGACGCCAACGATGCGCATTCCTTCGACGAGTGCGTCGTTCAGTACGCGGTCGGGACCCCAACCTCGATCAAGTAAAATCGTAGTGCCCTCGGCGATTTCTTCTTTCATTCCGTCGTAGAGGTCATCGTGCATTTGGGCAGTCAGATCCTCGTCGCTTAGAAGCGCCAGATCGATGTCTTCGTCGCTGTTTGAGTCGCCAGCGGCTTCGTTGTCGTCACTCATGTCGTTGTCTCCAGAGAAGAGGGTTGGAACGAGGGGGACTCGTAACAATGTTCCGTAATGCGGAACTGTACCGTATGGTGAAACAGTACGCCAGGCCCCTCTGGAACAAGCGCCCTTTGAGGTTATTGATAAACATCGCGTCCCGCAATGATTTCAGTCGTGAAGTCTGGTTGCAGCCCCGTTGCACACGTCACTAAAGCGTGCAGGCGGCTCTGGAGGTGCTATCCAAGGTGCATGGCAGGTGTGCAGTCCATCGAGCGAGCCTTCATGGTGCTTCGCGAACTCTCACTCGGCCCAGCTGGCGTCACCGAGATTGCCGAGCAGGTTGGTTTGCCGAAATCAACGGTGTCTCGCTTACTCTCTGCGCTTGAAGCAGAGGGTGCAGTCGCTCAGCGAGACACGGGTTCGGAGTACGAACTCGGTGCCGGTTTGGCGGCGCTGGCAGATGCTGCGAATAACGACGCAAATATGGCGGCTGTCGTCCGTCCGTTCCTGATCGAATTGAGCGAGGCAACCGGAGAATCGGCGGGGTTCGTGGTGCGTTCAGGTCGAAACGTGTATTGGGTCGACAGCGTCGACGATGAGGATGCCGCCGTGCAGGTGCAGGACCGCACCGGTTTTTACGCGCCTATGCACTCGATCCCGGCGGGATTGGCGCTGCTTGCACACTTGCCGCCTGAGGAGATTCAGCGCTATCTCGCTCAGCCACTTGAGCGGGTCAACCAGCGCACGATCACAGACGCAGACACGCTGCGTGCGCACCTTGACCAGATCGTCAAGGACGGTCTCATGTGGTCGATCGACGATCTGGGCGATGGCATCACAGCGCTCGACGTCCCGTTCCGCGGCGCAAGTGGTCTTTTCGAAGGCGCTCTCTTTGTCAACGCCCCAAGCTTCAGATTTCCTGCCGACGGTGACAAGGACCGCGTCGAAGCCCTCGTCGTCGATGCTGCGCAGCGGTTGTCAGACCGCTTCACCGTGCATTGAATGGACGCGCACTTGTTCTACCGGACAAGGTTGACCCAGGGGTGCGTCGGTGATGGCAAAGCAATGTTGGCGGACGAGCCGGGCTGCCTAGCGCAGGGTGCGGTCGTGGATCGGCATTAGGTTCGACGGGGATGAAGCGACAAGACAAAGCTGACCGCATCGGTGAGATGCTTGACGATCTTTACCCGAACCCGCCGGTGCCGCTTGATCATTGCAACCCGTACACAATGCTCGTTGCGGTGGCGCTGTCCGCTCAGACCACTGACAAAAAAGTCAACGAGGTGACCCCAGCGCTTTTCGACGCAGCATCAACACCGGAGGAAATGGCGCGTCTCTCGCCGGAGGAGATCCTTGGCTTCATTAAGCAGGTCGGCCTCGCGCCAACAAAGGCACGCAACCTGTCGACGATGGCGCATCAGATTATGGACGCCGGGGGAGAGGTTATTGCTGACTGGGACTTTCTCGAGGGGCTCGCCGGGGTCGGGCACAAGACCGCTGGTGTCGTAATGGCGGGAGCATTCGGTTTCCCAGCGTTCCCTGTTGATACCCATATTCATCGCCTCGCCGATCGTTGGGGCCTGAGCGATGGGAAGAACGTCGAGAAGACCGAGCGGGATCTCAAAGTGGTGTTCCCCGAAGATACGTGGGATCGACGACACCTTCAGATCATCTACTTCGGAAGGGAGTACTGCCCCGCCAAGTATCACGATCTGACCGGCTGTCAAATCTGCAGTTGGGCCGCTACGAAGAAGCGCATCGCCGCTGAGTCCAAGTAGTTCCGCCCGACCCCAACGTGACACACGGCAGGAATAGTCTTCCCTGAGGTTGGGAAGAGATTCACAAGGGCTGATATCTTCGGGCGCGCATGTCGCTCTTTCTTCGCGATTACCTCAACGTTGTCTGGTTTGGTGTCGCAGCTCTCGCTGTTGGCGGGTTGCTGCTCGGGCTTGCCGCGGCGATTCGGCCGTCTAAGCCCAACTACGACAAGTCATTGGCCTACGAATCGGGTGTCGACCCGGTAGGGATGGGTTGGTCTCAGAGCCAGATCCGCTACTACGTGTTCGCTCTGCTCTTCGTCATTTTCGATGTTGAAGCAGTTTTCCTTTTCCCCTGGGCAGCATCGGCTGAGCGGTACGGCACTTTTGGGCTCGTCGCCATGCTCGTCTTTATTGTGCTGCTGCTTGACGGCTTGGTCTATGCCTGGAAGCGGGGGCTCCTCCGATGGGTCTGATAATCGTTCGCTCCACCATGGACTCCAACTCGCAGAGAAAGACGGTCTGACATGGGTCTCGTCGACAAAAGCCGGCTACCGGCTCCGCTGACCAAACTGTTCAACATGAGCCGCTCCTACAGCCTCTGGGTATACCAGTGGGGCCTCGCCTGCTGCGCCATCGAGATGGGTGCTGCGTTCGGTTCGCCCCGCTACGACGTGATGCGGCTCGGCGTCATCCCACTGCCTGCCAGCCCACGCCAAGCCGACTTTGTCTGCGTGTCCGGCACGGTCACCGACAAGATGGCACCGGCTGTGAAGCGACTCTGGGAACAGATGCCCGAGCCAAAGTACGCCATCTCGATGGGTTCTTGCGCCAACTGTGGTGGCCCCTACTGGGACAGCTACTCGGTCACCAAGGGCGTCGACCAGATCATTCCCATCGACGTCTACGTCCCCGGCTGCCCGCCGCGGCCCGAGGCGCTGCTTGAAGGCGTCGTGCTCCTCCAACAGCGGATCAAGAACGAAGACATGGCCGCCAAGTGGCGCGGCGACGAGTTCACGACCCTTCAGCGAACCCGCGCCATGGAAGCCGGCGAGGTTGACCGTGATGGCGAACTGATCAACGAGCGGACCGACCCGACACCCGAGATGGCTCAGGCGGCTGATTCGGTGCAACCCGAACCGATCGTCGTTGGCGGTGGCCCCATTGAGTGACGACACCACAACTCAGGACGCGCCCGGCGCCGACGCTCCGGCAGCACTGCCCGGAGACGGACTGCGCGAAGGCATTATCGACAACCTGCGCAGCCACATCGGTGACGCGATCATCGACACCAAGATCACGCCCAATGACGATCTCTGGATCCGCGTCAGCACCGAGGCTTGGTTGTCGACTGGTCAGGCGTTGAAGGACGCCGGGTTCACCTATTTCTGCTTCCTCTCGGGGCTCGACTGGATGCCGTCGCCGTACGGCACGAGCGAAGACGACCCGGACGACGAGCCCAAAGAACCCGACACCGAAATCGTGCAGGGCTACACCGGTGGTGAAACCCGCTTCCAGGTGTTTGCCCGTCTCACCGACCTCAACCGTCATGTGGGCGTCACGATCAAAGCTGACGTTCCTGACGATCGGCTCGTCATGGCATCGTGGAGTCACCTCTTTGCCGGGGCGAACTGGCACGAGCGCGAGTGCCACGAGATGTACGGCATCGGGTTCGACAACCACCCCGACCTCCGCAACATGTACCTGCCGGGCGACTTCGAGGGCTACCCGCTTCGCAAGGACTTCCCGCTGCTCGCCCGCATGGTCAAGCCATGGCCGGGCATCGTCGACGTAGAACCCATGCCAGCTGAAGACGAAGCAGAAGCACCCGTCGACGAGAAGGGTGACGAGTCATGACGTTGACCGACCGCCAGCAACTTTCGTACATCGCGAGCCAGGCTGCCGACGCACGCCTCAACGTCGAACTCGAGACCGAGGGCATGACCCTCAACATCGGTCCGCAGCACCCGGCCACGCACGGCACGCTCCGCATCATCTGTCGCCTTGACGGCGAGCAGGTCGTCTGGGCTGAACCGGTTGCCGGATACATGCACCGCGGCTACGAAAAGCTCACCGAGGTCCGCACGTTCCCGCAGGTCACCACCCTCGTCAACCGCATTGACTGGCTCGGGAGCTTCGCCAACGAAGTGCCGTTCATCCTTGCTGCCGAGAAACTGATGGAGATCGAAGCGCCACCGCGTGCGCAGGTCATCCGCACCATCCTCTTCGAATTGTCACGAATTGCGAACGTGTCGCTTTTCCTTGGCGACCTTGGCGTGCAAATGGGCGCGATCACGCCGGTCTTCCTGGCCTTCCGGGACCGCGAATACATCCTGAACCTCATCGAAGGTGCCACCGGCGGTCGCTTCCACCCGAACTTCGACCGTATCGGCGGCCTGAAAGACGATCTACCCAAGGGCTGGATCGAAGAGACACGCGGCGCCGTCAAGAAGCTTGAGCAGTTCTGCGACACGATCGACGACCTGCTCTTCGGCAACGAGATCTTCCAGAGCCGGATGCGCGGCATCGGCATCATCCCTGCCGACATCGCCAAGGACTACGGTCTCTCCGGCGCGAACGCCCGTGCGTCCGGCATCGACTGGGACCTTCGTCGCGATCAAGACATCCCGCTCAGCTACGGCCTTGCCGACTGGAAGGTGTGGACACACCCCGACGGCGACTCGTGGGCCCGCTGCTGGATTCGCCTCCAAGAGACCCGCGAGTCCTGCAAGATCGTGACCCAACTCCTCGATCAGATCCCGGCCGGCCCAGTGATGACCAAGGTGCCACGCATCATCAAAGTGCCCGAAGGTGAAGCCTGGGTGTCCACGGAGAACCCGCTTGGCGAGATGGGTTACTACGTCGTCAGTAAGGGCGGCCTCGGGCCGTTCCGCGTCAAGATTCGCTCGGCGAGCTTCAACAACATCTCGATTGTGCCGTGGGCGTTGAAGGGCGTGTACGTCCCTGACGTCATCACGATCCTTGCTTCGCTGTACTTCATCCTCGGAGACATCGATCGCTGATGTTCGCTCAACTTGCAGCGGAATTTCCGGACTTCTGGCCCGAGTGGTCCATCCCGTATTGGCTGATGTCGATTCTGCGCGTCGTGGGTGGCCTAGTCGCCGTGCTGCTGCCCGCTGGAGGCATCGTCTATTTGTTCCTATTCAAGATGATGTCGTTCATGCAAAGCCGTCTCGGCCCCATGGAGGCAGGTCCGTACGGTTCGATGCAGTTGCTTGCCGAAGTTGGCAAGTGGATGCAAAAGGAAGACCTTGCGCCGGAGAACGCCGACTTGCGGATCTATCGCATGGCGCCGCTTATCGTGCTCGTTTCGACGTTCCTGCTGATCGTCGTCGTGCCATTCGGCCCCCAGGCATGGTTTACCAACTTCGAAACAGGCATCTTCTACGCGTTGGCCGTCGGGTCGGTCAGCGTGCTCGGCATCCTCATCGCCGGCTGGTCGTCGGCCAACAAGTACTCACTGCTCGGCGGTTTGCGTGCCGGTGGTCAGCTGATCGCTTACGAACTCCCGATGGTGCTCGCCACTCTCGGCGTGGTCATCCAAGCCGAGTCGATGAACCTCAACCGGATCATCGAAGTGCAGAACACCGGTGAGATCTTTGGCATCGGCTGGTTTGGTAACCCGTTCATCATCACGCAGTTCGTTGGCTTTTTGATCTTCATGATCGCCGTGCAGGCTGAGCTGACGCAGGCACC
The DNA here is from genome assembly GCA_938091165.1 of uncultured Ilumatobacter sp. Lineage (GTDB taxonomy): Bacteria > Actinomycetota > Acidimicrobiia > Acidimicrobiales > Ilumatobacteraceae > Ilumatobacter_A. The sequence continues at coordinate 33,231 of CALKNK010000035.1, forward strand.
GTTCGACATGCCGATCGCCGAGTCTGAGCTCGTGTCCGGTTACATGACCGAGTACTCGGGCTTCCGATTCCTGATCTTCTTCATCGCCGAGTTCGCCACGGCTGGCGTCTTCAGCTTCATTGCTGCAGCGCTGTTCCTCGGCGGCTGGGGCGTCCCGTTCGAATGGTTCGGCTGGGACAACCTCGGCGATGTTGCCTGGTGGATGAACTTCGTAGGTCCGGTCATCATGTTCACCAAAATGTTCGCCCTTGTCGGTGTCATCATGTGGGTGCGCTTCAGCTACCCGCGTTTCCGTGAGGACCAACTCCAGACCTTTGCCTGGAAGGTGCTCATCCCGCTCGCACTGGCCAACACGGCCGTCACTGCAATCTTGAAGGTGGTCCTCTGATGCCCAAGGTTCCTGGACTCATCAAAGGTCTCGGCGTCACTGCCGGCATCCTCGGCAAGACGCTGAAGAACGGTGCCGACACCGTGCAATACCCGCACGAGAAAGAAGCGCCGCCGATTCGCGCCCGCGGCGTGATTGCGCTGCACGAAGACAACTGCACTGCCTGCATGCTCTGCTCGCGCAGCTGTCCCGACTGGTGTATCTACATCGAAGGCCACAAGCAGCTCGCGCCAGCGCGTCGCGCCGGTGGTAAACCGCGCCAGGTCAACCACCTGGACCGATTCGACATCGACTACGCGCTCTGCATGTACTGCGGTATCTGCGTCGAGGTCTGCCCGTTCGACGCGCTGTTTTGGAGCCCTGAGTACGAGTACTCCGAGCCGAAGATCGCCGATCTGCTCCACGACAAGGCCAAGCTCGGCGAGTGGATGGAGACGGTGCCTGAGGCACCCGAACTCGAAGCGGGAGCCGGCAAGTGAACACAGGCGCCATCAATGACGCTGCCCTTCAATGGTCGCGAGGCGGACAATGAACCTGCACGCTCTCATTGCGCAGACCGACGCCGAGCCGGCGGTCAATGTTGCCTTGAACATCGGGTTTGGCCTCATCGCCACGGTGATGATCTTTGCGGCGTTCAGCGTGGTCACCACGAAGAACGTCGTCCATGCGGCGTTGTATCTGGTCCTCGTCCTCGCCGGCGTCGCGGCGCAGTTCATTCTGGCTTCGGCAGAGTTCCTTGCAGTGGCGCAGGTCATGGTGTATATCGGTGCCGTGATGGTGCTGTTCTTGTTTGGCATCATGCTGACCCGCGCCCAGATCGGTAAAGAAGACGGCCTCAACAACCAAGGCTGGCAGCTCGGCATCCCCGTGGCCATCGTGCTCTTCGGGCTCCTCGGCTACGCCATCTTCAACACCTTCGAAGACGACGTGCTCGAAGAGCGTGCGCCATTCCCGACCGAGCGGCTCTCCGACCAGTATTTGTCGGCCTACCTCGTGCCGTTCCTGGCAGTGTCATTTGTTCTGCTAGCCGCCGCCATCGGCGCCATCGTCCTGGCCCGGAAGGACTGAGGATCATGCTTGCTGTCAACTTCCTCCTGCTCGCAGCGGTGCTGTTCTGCATCGGCGTGTTCGGAGTCATCGCGCGACGCAATGCCGTGCTCGTACTGATGTCGATCGAGCTCATTCTTGCCGCCGTCAACTTGAACTTCGTCGCCTTCGCAATGATGAACGACAACATCGACGGGCAGGTGTTTGCGCTGTTTGTCATCGCCATTGCTGCCGCCGAAGTCGGTGTCGGCCTCGCCATGGTTCTCATGATCTACCGCAACCGCAAGTCGATCGCCCTCGACGGACTCTCGGAAATGAAGGGCTGACGTGCTCGCCGTAGAAGACACACATGCTGCGCTCGAAATGAGCTCAGGCTGGTTCCTCGAGAACGCTTGGCTTATTGCGCTTATCCCTGCCATCGGCTTTGCGCTGATCATCGGGTTCGGCAAGAAGATGCGGATGAAGGGTTCCGAGATCGGTCTTGCATCGATGGCCGCATCGCTCGTGATCGCGACGGGCGCCGGTATCCAGTGGATGCAGCGCACTGACTCCGCATCGCACGGAGACGCCGAAGCGATCGGGGGCGCCTTCAGCGGTGTCCGTGGAGTATTGCGCGCCAGCGAAGGTGGCGAGGTCGAGCCGTACATCGAACCCGTCGTCACCCAATGGGTGTGGTGGCAGAACTCCGGCCTCGAGTTCGGCCTCGGTTCCCACATCGATGGCCTGTCGGTCCTGTTGCTCTGGCTGGTGGCCTTCATCTCTCTGCTCGTCCAGGTCTTTAGCCTCGACTACGTTCGAGGCGACCGTCGCTACACCCACTTCTTCGCCGCGCTGACGCTGTTCTCCAGCGGCATGTTGGTGATGGTCATGTCGTCCAACATGGTTCAGCTCATCTTGGGCTGGGAGATCATGGGCCTCTGCTCGTTCATGCTGATCGGTCACTGGTGGGAAGACGCCTACAACAGCCACTCGGCCCTCAAGGCCTTCTTCACGGTGCGTGTCGGCGATGTCGGCCTGCTCGTCGGTGCGGCGATCCTGTTCTTCGGCGCCAATGACTTCGCCGTGGCGAACCTCGACTCGAACGGGTTCGACATTCGAGCCATCCAGGCGTGGGCGTTGTCTGGAGAAGGGTCGAGCTGGACGTTGATCATGGCGTCGAGTGCGCTCTTCATCGCTGCGATCGGCAAGTCGGGCCAATTCCCGCTGCACACGTGGCTCCCCGATGCCATGGCTGGTCCGACACCGGTGTCATCGCTGCTGCACTCGTCCACGATGGTCGTCGCAGGCGTCTTCCTCGTCGCCCGCATCTACCCCGTGTTCTGGGAGGGCTTCAACATCGCCAATGGCGGGGTGAGCTTTATTGCGATCATCGGTGGCATCACGATCGTCGTCGCCGCACTCCTTGCCTTTGTCCAGGACGACATCAAAAAGGTGTTGGCGTATTCCACCGTGTCCCAGCTGGGCTACATGATGCTCGGCCTCGGTACCGGAGCCTGGCTGCCGGCTGTCTTCCACGTATTCACGCACGCCTTCTTCAAGTGCTGCCTGTTCCTTGCTGCTGGATCGATCAGCCATTCCGGCTCGCATCACTCCTTCGACATGAAGAAGGACATGGGCGGCCTGCGCAAGTTCATGCCCATCACCTTCGGTGCCTGGTGCGTGTCGACGCTTGCCCTTACCGGTGTGATTCCGTTCGCCGGCTTCTGGTCGAAGGACGAGATCATCGACAACGTCGGAGCCAACGGCTACACGTTCCTCTTCTGGGTCGGCCTCGGCGGCGCAGCGCTCACGGCGATGTACATGACCCGTGCGACATACCTCACCTTCTTCGGCGAGCCTCGCGGCGCCGCCGCTGGCATCCATCACGACGACGGCGGTCACGACGAATACGCAACAGAGTTTCGTGAGACGGCAATTCGTTCGGCCGATCTGGTCGCTGCCCTGCCGAGATCATTGAGCGCCGCGGCGAATGTGCCGGGCGACGACATTGAACACGATGCCGAAGGCGATCCTGCCCATGGCGGCCACCACGCGGACGAACACGACGATCACGGACCACATGAGTCCGGCAAGCTGATCCTCGTCCCGATTGTGATCCTTGCCTTCCTGGCACTCACGTCTGGCTTCGTTAACCCGACGCCGCTGGCCGGCGACGCCCTAGGGGCGAACCTGGGCGAAGGCGTTGAGCTGCTCAAGAAGTACGTCGAGCCCCGCTACGAACCTGTCGCCATTGGCGAGACGGCGGGGCACGCCGGCGAAAGCATCCAACTGCTCGAAGTCACTCCGTTACCTGCAGCCGAAGCAGGCGCAGACGGCAAGGACGCCTACGCCACCGGCTGCGGCCGAACCACCCCCGAGCCCGGCACAGTGTGCTACTTCCCGAAGGTCAAGCACGCTGTCCCTGAGCTCAGCAAGATCCTGCTGTCGCTTGGTGTTGTCGCACTCGGCTACGCCGCCGCCATTGGCTTCTGCATCGCGTTCTACAAGAACAGGAACCCGCGACTTGTCGGTCTCACCAAGCGCTCGCGGATCGCCCGCGGTGGATACCTGTTCCTCAAGAACAAGTATTACCTCGACGTGCTGTACCAGAACGTTTTCGTGTATTTCGTGTCCCGCCCGCTTGCTAAAGCTACGTACTGGTTCAACCAGAACGTCATCGACGGTGTCGTTAACGGTGTCGGCACCAGCGGCAAGAAGGCGGGCAACTGGGTCTACAACAACATCGACCAGAAGATCGTCGACGGGGCAGTCAATGCCTCGGGCACGGTCGCTTCAGAAACTGGTCACGGTCTGCAACCGGTGCAGTCCGGCAAGGTCAACCAGTACGGCGCCTTGCTGTTCGGCGCTGCAACTGTTGGCGCCATCGTCCTCGTCATCCTCAACGTGAGCTGAAAGAACGACTACTAATCTCATGGAAACACTCACAGACAACAATTGGTTGCTGACCGTTGGCACGTTCCTGCCGCTCGTCGGCGCGCTCGTCATGATGTTCTGGCCGAAGGACGATGAGTCCGGCGTCAAGACCATCGGCATCGCGACCGCTGGAGCGACCTTGCTGGTCGGCATCTACACGCTCGTTAAGTTTGACTACGGACAGAGCGAGAAGCTCCAGTTCGCGGTCGACGCCGAATGGATTGAAGTGATCCGGTCGGGATACACCATCGGCCTTGACGGCATCAGCCTGCCGCTGTACTTCCTGTCGATGTGCGTCACGTTCCTCGTGATGATTTATACGTGGGACAACATGCCCGACGCTGGTAACCCCAAAGCGTTTTACATTTTGATGCTTGTGCTGCAGACCGGTATGGCCGGCACGTTCATCGCCCAAGACCTGATTCTCTTTTTCGTCTTCTTTGAGGTTGTGCTCCTGCCGATGTACTTCATGATCGGGGTGTGGGGCGGCGAGCAACGGCAGTACGCCTCGCTCAAGTTTTTCCTCTACACAATGTTTGGCTCGGCATTCATGCTGGTGGCCTTCCTTGCGCTGTTCTTTCAGACCGGTGCGGAGAGCTTTGGCTTTGCCACGCTGATCGACCTGGGCGCCGGTATCGACCGTGACGTCCAAGTTTGGATCTTTGCCGGCATGTTCCTGGGCTTCGCGGTCAAAGTGCCAATGTTCCCGTTCCATACCTGGCTTCCCGATGCGCACACGCAGGCACCGACGCAAGGCTCAGTCATTCTGGCCGCCATCCTGCTGAAACTCGGCACATACGGTTTCGTCCGGATCGCCATCCCAATGTTGCCCGAAGGCGCAAAGGCATGGGCGCCAGCCATCGGCATTCTTGCGGTTATTGGCATCATCTACGGCTCGCTCGGCTGCCTCGCCCAGACCGACATGAAGCGCCTCATCGCGTTCTCGTCTGTCGCTCATATGGGCTTCGTCATGCTCGGAATCTCCACGCTCACCACGTTCGGCATCAACGCCGCCCTGTTCGGCATGGTTGCTCACGGCTTGATCACCGGCATGCTCTTCTTTGTCGCTGGTTCCGTGAAGCACCGCTTCCACACCCTTGAGATCAGCCGTCTGGGTGGACTGCTCATCCAGATGCCGAAGATGGGCTGGATTCTTGGCTTCGCCTCGATGGCCTCGCTCGGTCTGCCTGGCCTCGCTGGCTTCTGGGGTGAATTTCCGGCCATTCTGTCGGCCTACAACCCAAACTTTGGGCTCAGCGAGCCGTTGTTCCGGACGCTCATGGTCATCGCTGCGATAGGCACTGTCCTGGCTGCCGCCTACCTTCTGTGGCTGTACCAGCGCACCGCATTCGGTGTTCCGAGCGACGAGTTCAAGGGTCACTCGACCGCTGAAATCGACGCCGGTCACGGTGCAAACGATCACGGTCAGGCCATGGCGCACAGCCTCAGTTCGGCAGCCAACGCCGATGCGGACACCCATGAGCACGAAGAGATCAAGGACGTGCAACTTACCGAGTGGATTGCCTGGACGCCGTTCCTCGTCGCCATTGTCGTCTTCGGTGTGTACCCGCAACTGATGTTCAAGGTCTTGGACCCGGCCGTGCAGGCCATGGTGGAAACCCTCGGGAAGTCACTGGGCTGATGCTCGCTGCTCTATTCGCACAGGCGACCGACTGGGTCGCTCCAACTATTGATTGGCATGCCATCGCGCCCGAGCTCGTGCTCGTGGCGGGCATCAACATCGTCCTCCTCATCGACCTCAACATCTCTGAGTCGAAGAAGTGGATCATGGCCACCCTCACGGGGTTTGTGATGCTGGCAGCGCTCATCCCTGTCGTCACGCTGTTCGTCATTGGCGACGACTCGCGATCGATGTTCGGAGGCCGGTACGTCATTGACGAGTACGCGCTCATCATGAAGGCGCTCTTCCTCCTGGTGGCATACGTCGTCATCTTGATGAGCCAGACCGAACTAGAAGAAGGCGGGTACTACCAGGGCGAGTTCTATGTCTTGATGATGTGCTCCGTACTCGGCATGGTGATGATGACCTCTTCGCGTGACCTCATCAGCATCTTCGTTGCTCTCGAACTGCTCTCGATTCCCGCCTACATGATGGCAGCCTGGAACAAGCGCAGCTCGAAGTCGAACGAAGCAGGCGTGAAGTACTACCTGCTCGGCGTGTTTGCCTCGGCGGTCATGCTGTACGGCATGAGCCTGCTGTTTGGTTCGACCAACTCGACCTTGCTCACTGACATCGGTGCTTCCTTGACCGATGGAAACTTGAACGGCATCGAAGTCGTCGGCATCGTCTTCATCATCAGTGGTTTCGCGTTCAAGATCTCCGCTGTTCCGTTCCACAGCTGGGCACCGGACACCTACGAGGGCGCCCCCATTCCGGTCACGGCGTTCCTGTCGGTTGCTTCGAAGGCGGCCGGCTTCGTCGCTCTGGTGACGATCATCTACCTGGCCCTTCCTAACGCGTCCGATGTCTACCAGCCGTTCATCTGGGCCCTCGCTGCGCTGACGATGACGGTAGGCAACGTGCTTGCTCTGCGTCAGACCAACATCGTTCGCATGCTCGCTTACTCTTCAGTTAGCCAGGGTGGTTTCATCCTGATGCCGTTGGCGTTTGCGGGTGAGGCCGAAGCTGCCGGGTCGGCACTCAACGCCGTGGTTGTCTACCTGCTGGTGTACGGCTTTATGAACCTCGGTGCTTTCGCGGTGGTCATTGCCGTGAGCCGAAAAACTCGCAGCGGCGAGATCTCAAGCTTTGGTGGCTTGTTCGGCTATGCCCCAGGCCTTGCCGTGCTGACTACGATCTTTTTTGCGTCGCTAGCTGGCATCCCGCCGCTCGGCGGCTGGTTCGCCAAGTTTAATGCTTTTAAAGCCGTGCTAGACGCCCAAAACAACTGGGCGTACGCGCTGGCATCGATTGCTGCGGTGAACACGGTCATTTCGGCGGCGTACTACATGAAGGTGCTCCGAGTCGTGTGGATGGATGATGCACCCGACGGCGATATGACTCCGATCGTCACTCCCAGCCCAATCATGGCCGCCCTGGCGCTCACCGTCATCGGCACTATTACAGTGGGCGTGTATCCCCGCCTCGTTGCGGGCTTTGGGGAACTCCAAGACCTCAGCGGCGCTGTTCTCCCCTAGTCCCGAGCGGTGACAGTTCGGCCTCTCAGCATTGCGAGAGCTCCGACGTGTTCGTCTCTAGTCGCTGGTGGTTGGGGGAGTGGCCGCTGACCCGGCTGTGACTGCTGAGGCCAGAGCGGCCAGGGTGTTTGGCCCGGCAACGCCGTCAACGATTAAGCCCTGCGACTCTTGAAAGCGGCGGACTCCGGCTGCTGTGCCTGGGCCGTACTTCGAATCGGCTGCAGTCGACGGCAGAATGGCCAAGGAAATGAGTTGCTGCTGCACAGCGAGTGATCGCGGTCCTTCGACGCCCACGAAGAGCGCACCCTGAGGTAGTTCGGCGACGTAGACGAGTTCGGTCGTGGTCGGAGTCATGATGGTGGTCGAAGCAGCCACCATGGTCGTTGAAACCGTTGCGGTGGAGGTCGTAGAGGCGATCGGTGTGGGGTTCGGTGCGACAATCTCTGGCGTAGTTGGAGTGATCGTGGTCGCCGTTCGCTTCGCAATGGTTGGTGGGCCGGTGGTCAGAGTAGAGCCAATCGTGCTGACTGGCGGTCGGACATCTCCGGCGGTGGGTACACCAGGCGCCGTAACGCTCTCGGCGGCTTCGCCGCCGCACGCGCCCAAGGACAGCAAAATGATCGCGCTGACCGTTCTCGCTCGCATCCTCACAGCTTGCCTCATGCGCAGGCGCCATGTTCTGCGCCTCGCTGAACTGTTCAGAATGGGTCCCGTCCGCCCGCACACCGCCAGCGCGTGGTAGCGGACAGTTTCGTCGAAATCGTTGCTTAAGCGAGGTTGACGCATCGGTACTTGGGAGAATAGGTACGTGAGTGCGAGAGAGCCGAAGCCGGTTCCGTTCGATGAATTCATGCGCAAAGCGCTGTATGGAGAGAACGGGTTCTATACGCGTCCCGATGGCGGGCACGCCGGTCGTCGCGGCGACTTCTTGACGTCGCCCGAAGTCGGACCGCTCTTTGGTGCGGTGATCGCGAAATATCTGGATGCCGAGTGGGATCGCATCGGTCGACCTCAACAATTTACCGTGGTCGACGTTGGGGCCGGACCAGGGACGCTCGCTCGATCGGTCCTTGCCGCTGGACCTGCCTGTGCCGATGCTCTCGACTATGTCGCCGTCGAGGTATCTGCGTCACAACGGGAGCGTCACCCCAGCGCTGTGACGTCGCAGGCAACGATGCCGACGGTTCTGCTCGATGGAGTGATCATTGCGAACGAGTTGCTTGACAATCTCCCCTTCCGGCTGGCTGTCTTCGACAGCGGTTGGCGCGAGGCCTACGTGTCGATCGACCGATTGGGCGCTCCGAGCGAAATACTGTCTGCGCCGTTCGAGCCGCCGCCGGCCCAGCTGCTTATGGACGCAGCGCTAGGCGCTCGAGTCCCACTGGTTGAGCAGGCGGCAACATTTGTTGAGGACGCCCGCCAGCTGCTGCGCTCCGGTTCTTTGCTGATCATCGACTACGGAGTGCCGCGCACTGCCGAGCTGGCGATGCGGCCATGGCATGAATGGCTCCGCACCTATCGGGGCAACGAACGCGGTGGTCACTATCTCACTTCGCCCGGCTCGCAGGACATCACGACCGACATTCCTTTCGATCAGCTTCCCGAGGCCGATGCCATGCGCACCCAAGCACAATTCCTCCAGCGTTGGGGTATTGACGAGTTAGTCGCCGAAGGTAAGCGAGTGTGGGACGTTCAGGCTGCGCGGCCCGGTCTCGAGGCGATGAGGATGCGGAGCCGGATCAGTGAGGCCGAAGCGCTCCTAGACCCAAGCGGACTCGGTAACTTCTTCGTTGCTGAATGGCGGGCCTGAGTCCGACCTCCGAGACGGCAGTTGCTCTGATCTACGATCACGGAATGAGCGACGAACAGCACGACACCATCGACGCACTTGCTTCCGAGAATCGAAGCTTCCCGCCGTCGGAGAGTTTTCAGCGTGACGCTCTGGTCATCGACACGTCGCTGTATGACCAGGCGAACGAGGATGATGAGGCGTTCTGGGCGCGTCAAGCGGGCGAGTTGGTCGAGTGGTTCGAACCGTGGGATACCGTGCTTGATTGGCAGCTCCCGTATGCCAAGTGGTTCGACGGGGGCACGCTCAACGTCGCACACAATTGCCTTGATCGTCATGTCAATGCCGGCAATGGCGGCAAAGTAGCTATTCACTGGGAGGGTGAGCCAGGTGATACGCGCAAGATCACGTATCAGGACTTGCTTGACGAGGTGTCCCAGTTCGCCAACTCGCTCAAAGGACTTGGTGTGCAGAAGGGTGATCGGGTCAACATCTATTTGCCGATGATTCCTGAGGCGGCTGTCGCCATGTTGGCGTGTGCCCGGATCGGTGCTGCACACAGTGTTGTGTTCGGTGGGTTCTCAAGTCAGTCGTTGAGTGATCGCATTAATGACGCCGAAGCGAAGGTGTTGATCACTGCGGACGGTGGATACCGGCGTGGCGAAGTCTTTCCACTAAAGCCGGCTGCTGACGAGGCATGTGAATCGGCGCCAACCATTGAGCACATGGTTGTCGTCAAACGGGGTGGCAACGACATCACGATGCAAGAGAGCCGCGATCACTGGTACCACGAGCTGCTTGCCGGAGCATCCACTGATTGTCCGGCTGAGCCGATGGAAGCGGAACACCTGCTCTTCTTGCTGTACACCTCGGGGACCACGGGCAAGCCAAAGGGGATCATGCACACCACGGGCGGCTACCTCACCCAGGTCACTTACACCCATAAGTACGTTTTTGACCTCAAGTCCGAGTCTGATGTGTTCTGGTGCACTGCCGATGTCGGCTGGATTACGGGCCACAGCTACATCGTTTACGGGCCGCTGAGTAATGGCTGTACGCAAGTTATGTACGAGGGTGTGCCGAATTACCCGGGCAACGATCGGTTCTGGGAAATCGTGGAGAAATATGGCGTGACCATTTTCTACACTGCGCCCACGGCCATCCGCACGTTCATGAAGTGGGGCGCGCAGGAACCTGAAAAGCACGATTTGTCGTCGCTTCGACTCCTTGGGACCGTTGGTGAGCCGATCAATCCTGAAGCCTGGATGTGGTACCGCGACACGATTGGCAAGGGCAACTGCCCGATTGTCGATACCTGGTGGCAGACCGAGACGGGCGGCATCATGATCAGCCCACTCCCGGGAGCGACGACCACCAAGCCCGGTTCGGCAACGTTCCCCCTGCCTGGGGTGTCTGCCGAGTTGATCGACGACGATGCCAACACTGTGTCGAGGGGCGGTGGCTACTTGACTCTTACCCGACCATGGCCAGCGATGTTGCGTGGGATCTGGGGTGACCCTGATCGTTATCAGGAGACGTACTGGTCGCGATTCGAGGGCCGGTATTTCGCTGGAGACGGTGCAAAGCTTGACGACGACGGCTATTTGTGGTTACTCGGTCGCGTCGATGATGTCATGAACGTCTCGGGGCACCGAATTTCAACGACCGAGGTCGAATCGGCGCTGGTGTCACACCCTGCTGTCGCTGAGGCTGCCGTCGTGGGCGCGACCGACCCGACGACCGGGCAGGCCGTGATTGCCTACGTGATCTTGCGCGGAGGCGAAGACGTCGGTGCACAAGACCTCCGGAACCATGTGGCTGCCGAGATCGGGGCGATTGCGAAGCCAAAGCAGATCTACATCACACCGGATCTTCCCAAGACGCGGTCGGGCAAGATCATGCGTCGGTTGCTGCGCGACGTCGCCGAAGGACGCAACATCGGAGACACAACTACGCTGGCTGACTCCTCAATCGTTGACGAACTCCAAGCGAAGGCGGCCCAATCAGCCGACGACTGATGCCGAACTGGCAGTCGGATCAACGGGTGGACCGGGGAGTGGGGAACTTTCGGTGGTGCATCAAGGCGTTCTTGGGCGACACCGATTACAAGCATGAGTCCGCAGCCAGGCAACGGTGCTGGTCGTTCGCTGCTGTCATGGGAGTCCGTTCAGGCCGCCATTGCGCTCTGCACTGCAGAGCGCAATGAACGAACTCGGCTCGGGCTTGGGCGGAAGCGCAAATGTCGGCCACCGCCTCCCGTCTTGACATCAAATTCTTCGCCGGTTGGTTAGCGCGTCGTGGATGACCTTGGGTTGAGTGCGCTGCACTTGGCACTCGACCTGCCTTTGTTGGGCGCTGACCGCTTGGGAACTTTTGTGCCCGCCGCAGACAGCAATGCGAATGTGCTCGGCGGCTTGGATCTCAACTTTCCGTCCTTCTGCCCCGATGTGATCCCATACCTATGTCGCAAGGTCTGGCACCGGGGGGTCTCGTGGCGGCGCTGACAACTGCCCAACCTGACGTGGGTATCTTCGTCTACCTTACGTTTGCCTGATAGAAATTCCCGACCTTCCACCGACTGAGCCCGTCGTTTCGGTGGATTCTGAGGCGCTGACTTCGGCCACTGGCTCAACCTGACCTGCGGCGACGAAGAAGAATTGTGTACCTCAGGCTCTGAACGACGTTGGCGACCCTTCGACACCACGTCGCCGAACTGCGCAGCGCAACCACAGGATCCTGCACGCAACCAGGACCTCACGTTGGCCTCCTTGACCAGGCAGAGAGAATGGTCAGTTGCTTGCGATGTTCAGTCGCGGAAGTTGTTGAACTGGAGGGGAATGCCGATGTCCTCAGCCTTCAGCATTGCGATGACGTCTTGCAGGTGATCGCGTTTCTTGCTCTGAACTCGAATCGACTCGCCTTGGTTGGAGCTTGAGACGCCCTTGGGTCCTTTTTCTTTGATGGCCTTGTTGATCATTTTTGCTTTTTCTGTGCTGATTCCTGAGGAAATCGTCATCACTTGGCGCACGGTGCCGCCTGAGGCCTCTTGGACATCTGCATAGTCGACACCCTTCAGCGATACCCCGCGCTTCACCAACTTTTCTTCGAGGACGATCCGCAGCGCATTGAGCCTGTCTTCATTAACCGTTGCCATTGTGATGGCGGTGTTGTTTCGCTCGATGCTGGAGTTGGTGTTCTTGAAATCGAATCGCTGCGAGATCTCACGTTGGGCTTGATCGACTGCGTTCTTCACTTCCTGGTCGTCGACTTCGGATACGACATCAAAACTTCCCATAACGAGATAATACCGGGTGTTCGTTTTCGACCATGATGGGTACGATCGACGCCGCATCAACATGGGTCGGTGCCCGAGCGGCCAAAGGGAGCAGGCTGTAAACCTGCCGGCGTATGCCTTCGAAGGTTCAAATCCTTCTCGGCCCACACTGAGGCGGTCGTAAAATGAGGGTCACCTCGTTTGCGAAACGCCTAGGAAACGAGAGCCCGCCGACTTCGGTCGGCGGGCTCTTGATGTTTCCGGCTTCGTAGATGTTAGATCGGATATCGATGAACGCAGGCCGTCTCGGATCAGCCGGTGCATTCATGTGCATGCTCTACAACGCCGCCGACTTCGGCGTTAGAAGTCGACGAGCAGTTCGCTGGCGACGTCAGCTTGGGAGTAGCCCAGCGCTACGGCGTTGATCTCAAAGCATAAGTTGCATCACTGCGGTGCTGAGCCATCGATTAAATTTGCGACCGACTTCCGTTTCGATGCCAACAAGCACAAATCCGCACGCTTGGTGCAGCGCCCGCGAGGCCTCCGAGCCAGCCTCAATGCGAGCGATGATCGAGTGGAATCCACTTTCACGTGCCACTTCGATCAAGTGAACCATCAACGTTCTGCCGATTCCGAGGCCGTTGTGCTCGCGTAAGACGTAGACCGAGTTCTCAACGGTTGTTCGATACGCAGCGCGCTCTTTGTACGGCGAGAGCGAGGCGAACCCGACGACTGCAGGGACGCCCTCGCGATTGGGAATCGTAGCCACCACAGCAGCAAATGCGCCGGAACGCTCGGCAAGCCAGGCGCGTTGGCCATTGAGCGTGCGCGGAACGATGTCAAACGTGCTGGTGCTGCTTTCAACTTCGTAGTTGTAAATTTCAAGGATTGCCGCAGCGTCGTCAACAGTCGCCAGGCGGATCGTTACGATCGGTCGTTGCCCGGCCGATTTGTTGGCTGCTTGAGTAAAACCCATCAATATCGAACGTAGTTCCTTAAGAGTGACAACGGGGGAAACTTCGCGCGGAAACGCAGGGTGGTCTTGCAACCGCCGCCGATACACTTGAAGATCGGTTGCGGCCCAGGCCGCTCCCGAAGGGTGCCCAGAAACCTGAAAATTCTGAGCATCGCCGTGACGCCCTCTTAGCTCAGTCGGTAGAGCACAGCCATGGTAAGGCTGGTGTCGTGGGTTCGATTCCCACAGAGGGCTCGACCAAGTGGTCGGGGCAACCCGTTCGCGTGCCAAGTAACACCACCCGGAACATCGGGGCCATATGGCGGCGTAGCTCAGTTGGTCAGAGCATCCGGCTCATAATCGGAAGGTCGTCGGTTCAAGTCCGACCGCCGCTACAAAATACATCAATCAACGGATAACACCCTCAGGAGTAGAGGAAGCAAATGAGCAAGGAAAAGTTCGAGCGGAATAAGCCGCACGTGAATATTGGCACCATGGGTCATATTGACCATGGGAAGACGACGTTGACTGCTGCTATCTCAAAGACGCTGTCGGAGCGTGGGATGGCTGACTTCACTGACTT
>CALKNK010000036.1 GCA_938091165.1 uncultured Ilumatobacter sp.
ACGGGTTGTGGAGGCCTTGATTGCGTAATCGGACGATGTTCGGACTGTCCGGTATGTGAACACTTCAAACAGCTCTCTTGCCAATGCTCAACACCTTCCTGCCGAGGTGGTGTCAGCAATCGTGAACTATCAGCCGTCGGAGCTGGATCCGTTGCTGGTCGCAGCGTTCCTTGACCCGATCCGCAACCTGGTTGCCCAGGTGCCGCCACGCAGCGTTGATGACGCCCGATAGATGTTGTCTGCGGTGATGGAGCTCATGGATGAGTGGTTTCCTGATCGGTGCTGGTACGGAGCCGTGGGCGTGTGTCGTGGTGTTGTTGGCCACGAATGGAGCCCTATGGGATATTGCTGACTCGCATGGGATCGTCGAGAGCGTTGATCACCGGTTCGAGATCGGGTGGACCGGGTGCGGTGTAGCGCACATCCGGAAACGGCTCGGGGCCGGGGCCACCGGGGTTGTAGAGCGGGAGGTAGTCACCCTCCGCTGGGACCTCGACGAACGTGATGGACCGGGCAGCCGCTTCGTCACCAACGAGGATGATGTCGACCTGGTTGTCTGCGTCCTCCGTATAGCAGTCGTTGTACGTCACCCGTCCGCTCTCGGCTTGGCCGAGTTCGGCCAAGCCGAGGACGCGAAGCGTGCCGCCGGCGACCTCGTAGTCGACGCCGACCTCGGTGAGCAGGATGGTTGAGCCGTCATCGGCGGTGGCGTGGATGCGGAAGTGGTTCTCGTAGGCGTCTGGCGTCAGCGACGTGATTCCGGTCGGGGTGTAGCCGCCGGAGGTGAGGAGCCGGATCCGGAAGTCGCCACCGCCGTAGAGCGCGAACTCGTCATTCGGAAGCAGGACCCGATCGAGCGGGCCTGCTCCGCCTTCCCCGACCGCCTCGTCGCCGACGTGGTTCAGTTTGGCGCCAACCAGCGCAGGTCCGGTCTCGTATGGACTTCCGCCGCCCGTCCACGTCAAACCGACGCCACTCTGCTCGCCGTCGGGGCCGAGGAAGCGCAATGGCGTGCCGTCGTCGATGATCTCGAGGCTTACCGGGTAGACCGCTTCGCCGCCATCGAGTCTGTTCCCGAAGTCGCCGAACAGCACGACGGTGTTCCGCTCATTGAGCTCGTAGTTCGGCATCATCCCTGCCGCATTCGGAACCACCTGCTCGCCGGTGTTGAGGGTGAACAGGAAGTCCTGCGGGTGAACGGTCGAGGTCAGGACCGGCCAGGTGAACACCACCGGCAGACCATCGTCGTAGTCAGGTTCGTCGTCGGCCACGCCTCGATAGAACATCTCGACGCCCGCTGCGGTCGCTCCGCTCACGATCGGGTCGTCGGCGCACTCGGGCTGGTAGAACGAGCCTCCACCAGTCTGGATCGTCTCGAGTTCCTCGTCGGGCCAGCCGATCACCCCGTCGAAGCCCATGCCGGCCGACAGGATCCGAAGCTCATCGTCCCAGATGTCCGCGGCGAGAATGCGGTCGTCGTAGAGGGCGGGCGCAACATCATCATCTGACCGCGGTGGGGTTGGGTCAGATGATTCAGGGTCTGTCTCGGGCACGGTGTCTTCGGTTCCGCCAGCACCTTCCGCCCCTGTCTCGGCTTCCGAGGCTGCCGCGGGTTCCGTTGTCGTGGTCGACGCAGTTTCGAACGAGTCGTCGGAGCACGCTGCTAACGACACCAGGGTTGTGAGCAAGACGACCAACGCTCGAGGGCGGCGTCGAGGCACCCTCGTCGGAGGGCCGGCGGCCGTTGGCATGTCGGCGGTGTTCATGATGGTGTACTCCTCACGGCGAGTCGCCGATGGTGTTGTAGGTGTCGCGATGGGACAGGGAGCATCGAGCGATTGCCTCAGGCTTCCGGCTCTGGCGTCGTCGGTGCGTTGATCGGTTCGCCGAACGGCAACCAGAAGTGGTCCGTGATCATCTGGGCGTGCCGATCAGACCAGACGTACGGACGTACGGTCGTGAACGTTGGGTGGTAGTCGTCGGAGAACTGTCCGTCCCATCGGTTGTTGCTGACCGCGATTGTCCTCGCTTCGCTGCTCGTCGGTATGAAGCTCACGAAGTAGGAACTGAACTCGCCAGGGTCTCCTTGGGTTGCGACCGGTAGTACAGCCGTGGTCGTCCACGGGCCCTCGGGTCGTGGCGCGACGTCGAAGTACACGAGGTTGCCCCACCAGTCGGCAGCCTTGGTGACAGCGATCCAGCGGTCTCCATCGCGCTCAATCTGCATCGGGTTGGAGCCGCGTTGTTCGCCGTCGGGGGCGTGTACGGGCGCGATGTTGGCTGCGGCTCGGCTGTTTCGTGTCCAGTCGTTGCCGTCCCAGTACTCGAGTGGCATGTTCGGTTGCTCGAGGGGTTGGCGCGCAACGTACACCAGGTTTGCGCACTCGTCGTGGCCGAGACCTTCGAAGCCGAATTGTCGGTGACATTGGCCGTACAGGTAGCGGTATTCGTCGTCGGTGGTCACGTCGAATCCGTAGAGATCAGTTGTCGGGTTCGGCGCCGCGCCGAGCTTGCCGGCGGTCATGGTGTTGAGATCGATCTCGACGCTCACGGTCGCAATGGGCGTGGCGTTGTTGAGGTACGCGGAGCCGCGCTCCTCCATCTCTGCCATGTACAGCACGAACGTGTCGGCATCCTGCTCGTACCCGTCGAGTGGCCAGTACCAGTGGCGAAATCGGTCGGTCTGTTCGGGTGCGATCCACGATGTGGGTCGCGTTTCGGTTCCGCCGACCAGACTGGCGAAGCACATGCCGTCCTGTATCGCACCAGCGTTATGCACCAGCGTGGGACTTCCGGCGCCGTCGTCGATGAACGCGTCCTGAAACACCCAAAGCACTCGGCCATCAGCCAGTTCGAATGCACGCTGATAATCAGCGCCGACGATGTTGTCGAGGCCGCTGTCGAACACTGCGTTCAGCGACTCGGCACTGGACGCCTGTTGGAGACAGTCGCCGGACGCCGCCGCAGCGAGGTGGGGGGCGGTGACCGATCCGATGGCCAGCAGTGAGGTGACCGCAACCCACCTCACTGCGGCGGTGAAACGAGCGTTCATCGCCTTCGGCCGGGCCAGCGGCGTAAACGCCGCAGCCACTCTCGTTGCGGAGCCGGATCAGAGCCGACAAGCAACGAATCGACCAGATACTGGTCGCCGCTGTATTCGGTGATGCCAATAATCGATTCAGCATCAGTCTGGAGGTGAAAAGCCACTTCGACCGCGAACGGCCCATCTTTGGATTCACCTTGCAGGTAAATGATGGCAAGACCTCGGTTGCCGTCGTTCATGGTCTCGGTCACGTCGACGCGGTCCACGGTTGCACCCGGTGCGACGGGTTGAGTCAGTGCCGCAGCGACCTGTTCGCGGCCACGATGCAGTCCGGCGTCTGCGCTGCGACCAGGCAGTTGATAAATCACCTGTTCGCCAAGTAACGCGTGCAGGCCCCGGGCGTCGCCGGACGACACTGCGACCGCGAAAGCCTCGATGAGCTCGCGGCTGGCCGCGTCAGGTAAATCGAGTCGTCGAGCCGGCAGTGGTGCTCGGTTACCGGCGGTATCGGTCGAATCCGCTGTCTGATCGGCCGAGTGATTCATGCTCGCAACGCCTCGGTTGGTGCAAGCTTGGCGGCTCGCATTGCCGGGTAGAGACCGGCGACGGCCCCGATGAGGAGCGCTGCGAAGAATCCTCCTGCGGCCGCCGTGGACGGGATGATGACTCGCCAGCCTTGCAGGCCCGAGTAGAGATACGTGGCTCCGATTCCGAGCGCGACGCCAACGGCACCCCCGAGAGCGGACAGGATCACAGCTTCGGTCAGGAACTGGCGGCGAATGTGGGCCCGTGTGGCGCCGAGAGCCCGCCGAAGGCCGATCTCACCTCGTCGCTCGATGACGGCGATCACCATCACGTTCGCGATGCCGATACCGCCGACAAGTAACGCCACGGCTCCGAGACCGAGGAACAAAGTTGTCAGTGCATCGTCTGCGGCAGCTTGTGCTTCGAGGGCGTCGCTCGGCCGACTCACTGAGACCTCCTCGGGGTTCTCGGCATCTGCAGTAGCGGGGATCAGATCTCGGGTCGTGTCGATAGCGCCATCCTCGACGCGGACAAAAATCGTCGTCGGAGCCGGGTCGGTTCCATAGAACACTTCCGCTGCTTGCTGTCCCATAATCGCTGACCGGTCAAGGTCGGCTGAGAGCGGGAACTCTTCGAGGATCCCAACCACTTCAACGTATTGCTCACCGACGTACACGTACGTCGGTTGCGTCAGCGTCATGATGCCGAGCCGTTCCGCGGCGACCGAGCCGAGCACGACCGACGGGTAGGTGCTTGTTGCCTCGTTCAGCCATGCTCCTTCGGCGGTCGCGCCATTGAGTGTGTCAAGCAGTGATTCGTTTGCAGCAACAACGGTGAGTCCGCCGGTTTGTCCGCTGGGGACGAATTCGTTCTTCAGCACGTTGGCGTCTACGTCGTAGACGGCGCTGGCGATCTCGACCGTTTCAATTCGGTTGACCGCTGCCAACGCTTCTTCGGGAAGTGCGCCGTCGCCTCCGCCTATCCCAGCACCGGCTTCGACGGTGAGCAGGTTGGTTCCGAGTGCGGAGATCTCGTCGAGTAGTGCAGACTTCGATGACTCGCTGAGGCCGAGAACGCCGACCATTGCGGCGATACCGATCGAGACACCGAGAGCGGAGAGTACCGTTCGCATCTTGCGAGCGCGAGGCCCCGAGGCGCCGACTCGGAGAACGTCGCTAGGTCGAAGACGACTCGCAATCGGGTGCGGCGAGATCGCTGCATTCATGTGAGGTTTCCCTGCAACGCCGAGTCCAACTCGATACGACCGTCGAAAACGGAGACTTGCCGTGGGAGCGATGCTGCGATCTTAGTGTCGTGTGTGATCACGGCGATGGTCGTTCCATCATCGTGAAGCCCAGCGATGAGGTCCATGACTGCACCGGTCGACTTCGAGTCAAGGTTGCCGGTCGGTTCGTCGGCCAGCACGAAGGCTGGCTCGTGAACGAGCGCCCGAGCAACCGCTACTCGCTGGCGTTCGCCGCCGGACATATGGCTCGGTGGATGCGACAGCCGATGCCCGAGGCCCACCCGTTTCAGCGTCTCCGCCGAGCGTTCTCGACGTTCCTTGACACCAACGCCTTGATAGATCAGACCGTTGGCGACGTTGTCGATGGCTGACATGCCGTCGAGGAGGAAGAACTGCTGGAAGACGAAACCTATGCGTCGGGCGCGTACGCCGGCGACCTGCTTGTCGCTGAGCGTCGCCGTATCGTTTCCGTCGATGGACACGACGCCCTTGGTGGGCCGGTCGAGTGTACCCATGACGTTGAGCAGCGTGGATTTTCCGCTACCCGAGGGTCCGACTACGGCGACTAGTTCACCGTGATCGATCCGAACCGACACATCGTCGAGGGCACGCACAGGGGGGAAGCCTGGGTACTCCTTGACAACGTTTCGCATCTCAAGCGCAGCTACGAGAGTCACGACGGGACCACCACTTGTGTTCCCGGCTGAATACCGGTGACTTCGACCCAACCGTCGCTGAACATGCCTGGGTCAACTTGAACGAACGTCGTGCCAGTTGTCGTGACGGCCTCGACAGTGAAGTTGCCGTCACCCGTCGCAACGAGTGCGCTAACCGGTACGACGGTTGCCCCGGCTGCGATCTTCTTGACAAGTTTAATCTGGACGTCCACTTGATTGAGTTCGCTCACCGAGGATGGGACCTGGGTGACTGAGATCTCGACGGCGATCGTCGGATCGGCGTCTGGGGCCATCGGATCAGTTGTCGTCGACGTCGCCACCGTGGTGACGGTGCCCTGAACGATTTCGCCGTCAGGGAACTCAATGTCCACGACGTTGCCTTCAGCGAGCTTGTCCTGGTCAGCAACGACGATCGCCGTCTCGATGATGCGAGCGGTGGTCTCAGCCGAAGACGACCACAGCACCGAACCCGAAGCGACGATATCTTCGTCGTAGACAACGACCGAACCGGCAACCGTGCCGGGCTCGAAGATCACAATCTCATCGAGTGAGACGACACCGTCGACACGGACTTCGTCGAACGTGTTCTGCAAGTCCTCTTCCCACTCGATGATGGCCTGCGCAGTGTCTTTGTCGAAAACCGCGTCGACGTCGAGGTCGCCGCCGGTGTTGTAGCCAAGTGAGACCAACATCTCTTCGACAGCGAGGATGTCATCACCGGCTTCGATGCCGTCTTCGATATCTCGATCGAACGTCGCGTCACTGACGATCGCAGTCACGGCGACACCATCGACGGAATACAACAAGTCACCCGAAGCGAGCTCTTGTCCGGTCGTCACGAACGTCTCAATTTCGCCCGAGTGTTCGTAGTGCGCCGTGTCATCTGCGCCGAGGATGTTCAACTCCATGATGGGCGTACCCACGTTGACGCGACGTCCCACATCGGTCGTGACGCTCGCCACCACAGCCGGACCATCGAGCACGATGACGTCCGATGCAGTAACGACACCGGATTCCTCGACCCCTAGGTCCTTCTGCCAGCGCTCGACCGCTTCAGTTGTTGCTTCGTCGTAGACGCGGTCGACGACGAAGCCCGTGTCGACCATGTTGCCGTCCTCGTCTTCGAAGCTGTGGTAGCCCAGCGCCGCAAGGTTCTTCTCGAGGGCTAAAACGTCGTCGCCGATGGACTCTTCATCAAGGCCTCGATAAAACGGAACCGTGCCGTAGAACACTGAGGCAGGGGTGGCGTTGATTTCGAATAGCACGGTTCCTCGCTCGATGGCGACGCCGTTGTCGAGCAGAGCCGTAATTACGCCGTCAGTACCGCTACTGATCGGTTCGACGTCTGCGTAGGTCATCCGTCCATCGAGCTCGTCGAACTCGATCAGATCACGCACTTCGGCGGAAACTGCAGCCAGCGTCACGGTCTCGGGTTCGTCCGACCCGGCGTCATCACCGGCGCCGCCGAGTGCGACGGCAACGGCGGCAATTCCGACGACGCCGACGGCTGCAACTAACGCCACGACTGGGGGTCGCCGCCGAGCGTGCCGCTGCGTGTCATCTTCGATGCTGTTCGGGTTGGCGTCGAGGCGGACCGCTGTAGTTGCGTCGGACGAAGGGCCTGGTTTGCCGGCCTCGTCGTGTCCGAGCTGTTCGGTATTGGAGAGAACAGGCATCCGATCAGCCTCCGCCTGCGCCGGCGAACAGAGTCTGACAGGCCTCGATTGCGTCTGAGTTTGCTGGGTCCTCCGGGTCAAATTCCCAGTCGAGCAAGCCGGCCGCACCATCACTCAGGTCAGGGTCCGACACGTCGATGCCTTCGTCTCGAAGGCACTGCGCGAAGGCCAAGAGTTGATCTTGAGTCTCCGTGGTCATGCCCCCTCCGTTGTTCGGGAGGAAGCTCGCGCCAGCGATGATCGGGCCGCAGACTGGGATCGCCGCCTGGACCTCATCTGATCCGAAGGCGACGTCGCCTCCTGGACCGACAGCTCCACCTCCGGTGATGTCAATACTTCCGTCTGCGTTCGTTGACGGGTCGGGCCACTCATCGATGCCCTGGTCGCGCATGCACTGGGCAAACTGCAGCGCCAACTCTTCTTCGCTGACATCGGCCGTCGGCTCGGCTGGCGGCTCAGCGTCTTCGACCACGACAATTTCACCCGGATCGGCTTGCGGAGCGGCATCGACGACGACGACCCCGCCATCGTCGGGTTCGGTGGCCGCGCTATCGGAGCTCTCGCTGCCACCACATGCAGCAACAAAAAGTCCCGTTAAGGCAACAATGGCAAACTGCTGGAATCGGCGTTTCGTGTTTCGATGCGTGTGTCTCATGGACGACATTGTCTGGTGAGAACCTCCAGACAAAGTCAACGCAACCTTGAGGCTTGCTGGAGATCCGGATCGCCACTCCCGCCCGTTCAGCAAATCTCCAGCTTTCTTGGAGACGGCGCACAGGTTCGTGTGCGATTCTGATGAGATGCAAGCAGAGTCCGCATCGGCCACGAAGGTCCTGGTGGTCGACGATGAAGAGAACATCTCGTTCCTCGTCTCCTCTGCTCTGCGCGTCCAAGGATTCGATGTCACCACCGCAAGTTCAGGTGCAGAGGGGCTCAACGAGGCGCAACGGTGTCAGCCTGACGTCATCGTCCTCGACGTCATGCTCGAAGACATGGACGGGTTCGAAGTCCTTCGGCGGCTTCGGTCCGTGGGAATCGTGGCGCCCGTCTTGTTCTTGACTGCTCGGCACAACACCGAAGACCGAGTGAGAGGCCTGACAGCGGGCGGTGATGACTACATCGTCAAACCATTCGCGCTCGAAGAACTAGTGGCGCGTGTACACGTTGCGATGCGTCGGAACAATGATGCGGCCTCGGCGAGTAATCGGATGCAGGTCGGAGATCTCGTTCTCGACGGTGACGCCCACCGGGTTTGGCGAGGCGACGACGAGGTGGTGTTGTCGGCGACTGAGTTCAAGTTGCTTCGCTGCTTAATGTCGAACGCCGGGCGCGTGGTCAGTCGGGGCCAGATCCTCGATCATGTGTGGAACTACGACTTTGACGGGGAATCGGCGATCATCGAGTCATTCATCAGCAACCTACGCAAGAAGGTCGACAAGCACGATCCGAAGCTGATTCACACGATTCGCAGCATCGGGTACAGCATTCGAGAACCTTTGTGACGTTACGCACCCGACTTCTCGTGGGCGTGTTCGGTGTCGCTGTTGTGCTTGCCCTGCTCGGAATTTCCATCACGGTGACCCAGCGCAGCCAATTTTACAACCAGCTCGACGGACAGCTCGAAGCCATCGAAAACGTCATCAGCCAGCTCGACGACCGGCCACCTGTCGAACGCCCTGGTGACAGCAATTCGATCTTGGGCAACACCTACATCGGCGTCGTCTCACCGGACGGCAACTTGCTTCCGATCGCGACGCCCATCGATGACCCCGAACTCGTGCCGGCCATCCCGAATGGCCAAGGCCTCGACAGTCCCACCACGCTTGGCACGGTGTCCGGCGATGCAGACCACGTTCGCGCATCGACCGTCGTCGTCAACGGTCAGCTCGTGCTCTTCGCCCTGCCGACCACCGAGGCCGACGAGTCGCTTCGGTCGCTCATCATCGCGGAGGCAACCGCAGGTGCGATCATTCTTTTTTCGCTGGCCCTGTTCGTGTGGTGGATGATCCGGCACGGTCTCCGACCGATCCGCAAGATGACCGAGGCGGCAGATGCCATTGCTGCGGGCGCCGTCGATCGTCGGGTCGAACAGCCAACTGGCCGGACTGAAGCTGCCCGGCTCGGACGGGCGCTGAACCTGATGATCGATAGGACCCAGGAGGCCGAGGCGCAACGGTCTCGCTTCACGGCCGACGTGAGCCACGAACTCCGAACTCCGCTCACCACACTGCAGGGTTACGCTGCGTTGTACCAGCAGGGTGCTCTCGAAGAACCGGGGGCACTTGATGATGCAATGCGACGAGTCAGCGATGAGGCCGGTCGTATGAAACGCACCGTCGAACAACTACTCACGCTGTCCGACCTTGACGAACGGCGACCGCCCAACCGTGAAGCACTTGTCATACACGATCTACTCAGCGACATCGCGGCAGATATACACGCCGCGCAACCCGAGCGTGTTGTCACTGTCAGCGCCGACAGCGATGTGATTGCGCATGCGAATGGTGACCAACTCTTCCAAGCTCTTACCGCGTTGGCTTCCAATGCAATGAGGTACACCTCAGCGGATTCTCCGATTGAACTTGACGCAACCGCTATCAGAGAGCGTGTCCGAATTGAAGTTCGGGACCACGGTCCCGGAATCTCTGCTTCGGACGTTCCGCATGTCTTTGAACGTTTGTATCGGAGCGATAAGGGCCGGGCCCGAACTACGGGTGGTAACGGGCTAGGACTGGCGATAGTGGCAGCTATCGCTGACGCCCACAATGGCACGCGGGGCGTCCATCCCACACCTGGCGGAGGGGCAACAATCTGGATAGAACTCCCGAGTGTTGATGTCCGGTGACGTTGTCACAGTGTGTTGAGATTGTGGGTGTCACCAAGCTGACTTCGTGTGGGCAACTTGCGGTCCGTATCGGAGCTCCGAACTTGACCCGCAGCGAGGTAGCCCGGACGATTTGTTGTGCTGCAACTCAGCGGAGCACAGACGCACTCATTTCCACGCCAACAACATGGTCGACACAAAACCGTGTGATCACAACACCCGGACCCGTGTGATTTATGCAGCCACCCAGAACACCAAACCCACAGCCCGTACGGGTGAATCTTTTCTTCTAAGACCCCGCCATGGGGTCTTAGAAGAAAAACCTCGAACTGTTAGAAGAAAAAACGGTGAAGCCTGAACACCAGTTGTGTTTGTTCACCCGAACGCATCCGGCGGCCTCCGCAACGACCAAGGTGGCCACTGCCGCGGCCAGCGCCATAGGCTTCTGGGCTGCGCGAGCTGCGCTAGGGCCGCTCATTGTTCCGCACCCGCCTGCAACTGACAGACTGGCTCCGTGGAGTTCGCAGCTAGGTGCCCAAGCTGTCCTGTTTCCGGATTGGTGGGATCGCAGTTTGAGATGATGGGACGCTCGGATGGACGCCCGGTGATGCGTTGCCTCAACTGCGGCTCTGGGATGATCGTCACGAATCCCGGCCGGGCCATGCTGCCGACATAGTGGTGCGGGCGACCCGGTGACGGGTTGTGGAGGCCTTGATTGCGTAATCGGACGATGTTCGGACTGTCCGGTATGTGAACACTTCAAACAGCTCTCTTGCCAATGCTCAACACCTTCCTGCCGAGGTGGTGTCAGCAATCGTGAACTATCAGCCGTCGGA
>CALKNK010000037.1 GCA_938091165.1 uncultured Ilumatobacter sp.
CGTCCAGTCGCGGAAACACTTGCGTCGACTGCTCGTCAGTTCATTTATCATCATCATGTTCGGCTTCAACTACGTCGTGTTTATTCCAGCATTGGTTAAAGACACTTTCAACCTCGACAACGACGGTTGGGTTGGTGTAACCAGCTCGGCTTCATCGATAGGTGCTGTGGCTGTGGGGCTGTGGCTTGCTGGCCGTGCCGATCAGCCCGGACGGTGGCGGGTGATGGCAATTACCGGCACGATCTTCGGTGCGGGCGTCGTTGCGCTTGCTTTGACGCCGACCTACTGGGCTGCAGTGCTCATCGTCATCATCATTGGCGGCGGTACGACCGGATACCAATCGCTGTCGAATGCCATTTCACTGAACCTTACCGAACCATCGCATCAGGGCCGCGTGCAGTCGCTGCTGCAGCTCAGCTTCGCTGGATTTGGGATTGCTGCGCTTCCGCTCGGTTTGCTTGCCGATGCAGTTGGACGTCGCCAGGCGATCGCTCTGATGGGCGCAATCGCGACGGCCGCTGTCCTGGTCTATGCGACCGCAGAACGAGCGGCCCAGACTGAGATTGAATCGGCTGACCCTGAATTGGCGAAGAGTGCCACGCGTACACCGACCTCAAACGTGAACGATTGCAGTCTTGCGACTGCGGTCAAACCGTCAACTCGGTCAGCTCGGCGGTGATGTTCGCTCGTGCTGCCTCCTCCCACCGCTCTCGACCCGTCGTGGTGGCGTAGATCATTTGCCGTTCGAGAAACGCAGTCAGCACTGAGGCACGGCCGGCCACCCACTCTGAGGTGCCGAGGTGGCCATATTCGTCACGTACTTTCGAGGTGTAGCTCTGGTAACCAGCATGATCAGCGCCGAGAATGGCAAGGTCCGCATCGAACAATACGGCAGTGCCGATGTCGGGCGGGTCGAGATGTGTTTTAGTGCCCTCAATCATGGTGCCGACCAACGCCGCCCGCGAGGGCTCCCATCCGAGCGTCATGAGATCACGCTGCGCCAGGCGGGCACTTGCTCGCTCGTTTGCCGGATGCTGGGACTCATAGATCGCATCGTGGTACAGCGCAGCAGCCACGACCGCACCGAGATCGTCGATCGCCTCCTCGGTTGCTAGTTTGTCAATGTGGCCAAGCACGGCCTCAACGTGTTCGATGCGGTGATAACGGCGGTGACGCTCGCGGTGCCGAATGACCAGGCGTTCTAGGAGCTGGGTGTCAATGCTGACGTGGGTGGTCCACGCAACTTCAGTCACCCCGGGAGGGGCACCGTGTCCGGCGGAGTCGTTGTCGCGACGGGAGGAAGATGAGCTCACCCGTGCAGTCTGGCAGGCTGCGTTCGTGTCGATTCTGATTGATGAGGCTCGCTGGTGGCATCGCGGTGAAAAGTGGTGTCATTTGGTGAGCGACGTGTCGTACGACGAGTTGCACGATTTCGCCGATCTCGTTGGTATCCCACGCAGCGGTTTCCACGGCGATCATTACGACATTCCGGCGTCGTATCGGGCGCAGATGATCAGCGCAGGCGCTACGGCGGTTGAGAGTCGAGAACTCCTTCGTCGATTGCGCAGTGCTGGACTTCGGCTGTCACCGGCGCAACGGCGCGCCCACAAGGTGGAGCCCACACCAACGGCGCAGGACTGATCAGCGTGCCCGTAGCGCCGGAACTCCGCAAACTCGCGCGATAGATGGAACGTCAGAACAAAGTCGTTGATCGACACCAGGGAAATGTGCTGTCACAGCGTTGAGTAGGTCACTGCGTCGGGCACTACGGTGATATCGGTGAGCGACTTCATACCCACCACTGACGAGCTCGTTGATTTGAACTCTGAGTTTGCTGCGAACTTCTCGGACCACGACCTGCAGGTGGCACCGATCCGCAAGATGGCTGTCGTAGCGTGCATGGATTCTCGGATGGACACGTTTAAGTTGCTCGGGCTGGAAAACGGCGAAGCTCATATCATCCGCAATGCCGGTGGCATCGTGTCCGACGACGTGATCCGCTCGCTGTGTCTCAGTCAACGCGCACTTGGCACCCGTGAAATCGTCCTGGTGCATCACACCGACTGCGGCCTGGAGAAGGTCACCGACGATGGCTTCAAGAACCAGCTCGAAACCGAGCTCGGCATCAAGCCACGCTGGTCCGTTGAATCTTTTCTAGACCCCTACGTAGATGTCCGCCAGTCAATGCAGCGGCTAGTCGTCACACCATTTGTCGACGCGACCTACATGCGTGGTTTCGTTTATGACGTGTCCACTGGCGCGATTAACGAAGTCACGCTCGACTGACTGCTACCGCAAGCTTCCTTTCCCGCAGAACCACCGATGGGGCTGCGACATCGCTCAGGATCTAGGTTAAGAGCCATGGCCGATGTTCGGATCTATCACAACCAGCATTGAAATTCTTCTGTTAATGCCGTGCGCATTGCAGAAGAGCTCGGCGTCAACTTCGAGACGGTCAACTACATCAAGAACCCGCCGGACGCTGATGAGATCCGCGACATCATCGCAAAACTCGAAGATCCAGCCACCAACCTGGTTCGTCGAGACAGCAAATTCAAGAAGCTTGAGCTCACGGATGGCGACGTCGCCACTGACGACCAGATTGTCAACATCCTTGTCAAACACAAGCAGCTGCTTCAACGCCCCGTTGTCGTTGCCGGGCAGGTGGCCATCATCGGTCGACCTAAGAGCCGCGTCACTGAACTCTTGAGCTGAGCGACGCACTTAAGAATGGCGGATGCTGTACCCAGAATTCGGGCCAAAAGTCGTTGGGGGCTGCTGACAGCCACGCTGTCAGAGCAGCGACGCAACCTGGTCATCGGCACCCTCATCGGATTGGCATGGATGGCGGGCAAGATCGCTGTGCCGCGACTCCTCGGACTCGGCATTGACCGAGGCATTGACGGCGATGACAACGTGTGGATGTGGGCCGGGTTCGTCGCCTGCGCAGGAATCATCGTTGGGTTCTTCACCGCCTTTCGACGATTCTTCGCGTTTCGCGAAGCGCGGTGGACCGAGACGAAGTTGCGCGAGCGTCTATTCGGCCACATCATGTCGCTCCACGTCGGTTATCACGACCGTGCCCAAACTGGCCAACTGATGAGCCGGTCGTCGAGCGACCTGCAACAAATTCAGCAGTTTGTTGTGATGATTCCAATCACTGCGTCGAATCTGGCGATGATCCTGACGGTCACAGTGATTCTGGTCATCACCAACCCCTTTCTTGCTCTAGTAGCCCTTGCCCCGCTGCCGTTTGTTAACTGGGCTGGCCGGCGTTTTTCCCACTCCATCCACCCTGCGGTACAGGCGGTGCAGGCCGAGCAGGCTGAGCTAGCCACTGTCGTCGAGGAGTCGATCGGTGGAATCCGCGTGGTCAAGGGCTTCGGTGCCGAGCAGGTCCAGGCAGACAAACTGAGCAAGAAAGCAGACGACATCCGGCGAGTCTCGATTGAGGCAGCGCGAGTCCGGGCGAGGTTTCTGCCCGCAATCGATCTGCTCCCGCAGATCGGACTCATCGCCGTGCTTGGCGTGGGGGGCATGCAGGTCATCGACGGTGACCTCACGCTCGGTCAACTCGTGCAGTTCAACTTCTACGTAGCGCTCCTCGTGGCCCCTTTACGGATGCTTGGCATGGCCATTGCCTGGGGCCAGCGCGCCGCTGCGGCGATCGAACGGGTTAACGAGGTGCTTGACACAGCGCCCACCGTGAGCGACGCCGCCGATCCAACGACGCTTCCAACCGGCACGGGTCTTGGCGCTGTCAGCTTCGGCAATCTTGACTTCGGATATGCACCGGGACTCCCCGTGCTCACCGACTTCGAGCTGGAGCTGGAGGCAGGCCAATCGATTGCCTTGGTGGGGGGCACTGGATCCGGCAAGTCAACGGTCGCCCGTCTACTCATCCGGTTCTACGACGTCGACGCGGGGTCGATCCAGATCGATGGCGTCGATATCCGCGACCTCACGTTGCACGAGCTGCGCCAAGCCGTCGGCATTGTCTTCGAAGACACACTGCTGTTCCATGATTCGGTTAGCGCCAACATTGCGTTCGCCCACCCCGCTACCGACCAGGCAACGGTCGAGAGCGCGGCTCGGTTGGCTGGAGCACACGACTTCATCATGGGGCTGCCTGACGCATACGACACCCGGTTGGGTGAGCGCGGTTACTCGCTGTCCGGCGGCCAGCGCCAGCGCATTGCCATCGCCCGGGCCATCTTGGCCGACCCGCGAGTGTTGGTGCTCGACGACGCAACCTCTGCTGTCGACCCGTCAAAGGAGCACGAGATTCGATTCGCGATGTCGACGGTGATGGATGGCCGCACGACTATCGTGATTGCGCACCGGCCGGGGACCATTGCCCTGGCAGATCGGGTCGCGCTACTCGACCGGGGTCGCGTCGCAGCGATCGGCACCCATGACGAGCTGCTCGCCACCGACCAGCGCTACCGCGACGTGCTCGCCGCTATGGATCGGCCTGACGATGCGTCTGTACCCGCAGGCGGCTCGCCTGACGGAGGCGCGGACTGATGTGGGCGATGAACGCAATCGACGAAGACGATCGTCTGGACACTGACGAGGCTCGGCAAGTCATTCGTCGCGCGGCTCGAATGGCCGCTCCGTTCAAACGGACCGTGATGGCGGCGATCGGATTCTCCTCGATCACCACGCTCGGGCTGCTGCTCGGTCCGGTGATCGTCAAGTACGGCATCGACAGTGGTATTCGACAGCTAGACCGCGGCGTCGTTCGCAATGCCGTCGTCATGTACATCTGCGTCGTCGCAGCCGCGTATCTTGCATCGCGCCAGCAGTACGTGTTCATCAACCGAGCTGGCGAAGGATTCCTCAGACTGCTGCGCGTGCGCGTGTTCGGACACATGCAGAAACAGTCGTTTGCCTTTTTCGATCGAAACAAATCCGGCGTGCTCGTTGCCCGAATGACTGCAGACATCGAGTCGATGGCCGAGCTGGTGCAATGGGGCCTCCTGCAGTTTGTCGGTGCCGGGCTCCTCGTGACGTTCTCCTTCATCTTGCTCCTGGTGTTGAGCTGGCAGTTGACCATCGTCGCGCTCCTCGTCTTTCCCGTCCTGGTCATCGCGGCGCGCAAGTTCCAGCGCGACTCGAATGCCGCGTATCTCGATGTCCGTGAACAGGTCGGTCAGAACTTGTCGACCCTGCAAGAGGGCATCGCCGGTGTCCGTGTTATCCAGGCGTACGCCAGGGAGCCGGAGCAGGTCCGACGCTTCGAAACGTCGAACCGCGGCTTGTACCAGTCGCACATCCACAGCCTGCGGGTATCAACCTGGTTCTTCGGACTCGTCGAAGCAGCAGGCATCATCGCCTCCGCCTTGGCAATCGGCATTGGAGGGTGGCTTGTTAACCGCGGTGACGTCAGCATCGGCACTGTGATCGCGGTCGTGTTGCTGCTCGCACAACTCTTCGAACCGGTCCAGCAGCTCAGTCAGCTATACAACACGGTGCAATCGTCGGCGGCATCGCTCAGCAAGCTCTTCGGGATCCTGGACACCACGCCAGACCTCCTGGATGGCCAACAGGTGCTCCCGGCCGCTGGGGCCGTCACCGTCACTGGAGTCGGGTTCCGTTATCCCGAGACCGAAGCGAAGGTCCTCAACGACGTGTCGATCAGCGTTGCAGATGGTGAACGATTAGCGGTAGTCGGCTCCACGGGGTCTGGCAAGTCGACCCTCGCGAAGCTGATGGCCCGCCTATACGACCCGACCGACGGCACGATCACGTTCGGCGGCGTCGATCTGCGCGACGCCACGCTCGCATCACTGCGCGACCGGGTGGTCGTCGTGCCCCAGGAGGGCTACCTGTTCGGCGGCACGATCGCGGATAACGTCCGCGTCGCGCGCGCCGCTGCCACCGACGCGGAGGTGAGCACGGCACTTGCAGCGATCGGTGCCCTCGACCGGTTCGAGCAGTTCGAAGATGGCATCCACACCGAGGTGCGGGAGCGCGGCTCACGACTGTCGGCAGGGGAGCGGCAGCTGGTCTCCTTGGCACGCGCAGCGTTGGTCGACCCGGCGATGCTGGTGCTCGACGAGGCGACCAGCAACCTCGATCCTGGCACCGAAGCTGTAGTTGAGCAGGCCCTCGAATCGCTGATGAACGGGCGGACCACGATCGTGGTCGCTCACCGGTTGTCGACCATTCAACGCGCCGATCGAATTGCGGTCATCGACGCTGGGGAACTCGTCGAGCTCGGCTCACACGACGAACTCCTTGCCCTCGACGGCCGATACACGAAACTTGCCACCGCCTGGGCCAGCAGCCAGCCGTCATAACCGGGGATACTCGATTGGAGAGTGACCGAACCAGACGGGTACCAAGCCAGATGTGCCGACCGGCGCGCCGATGGTCGAATCGGGCGAGTGATTCGGTTAGAGGATCTGGCTGAGGAAGAGCTTCGTGCGCTCTTCTTGTGGGTTATCGAAGAAGTGTTCGGGTGTCCCGACTTCGACGATCTGACCATCGGCCATGAACACGACACGGTCTGCCACCTCGCGGGCAAAGCCCATTTCGTGAGTGACACAGATCATGGTCATGCCCTCCACGGCGAGATCCTTCATCGTGTCGAGTACTTCTTTGATCATTTCGGGATCGAGTGCCGATGTCGGTTCATCGAACAGGATGACCTTTGGCTTCATCGCCAGCGACCGGGCAATCGCTACTCGCTGTTGCTGGCCACCTGAGAGTTGGCCGGGGTACTTGCGGGCCTGCTCAGGGATCTTGACCCTCTCAAGGAGTTCCATCGCGCTCTCCTCCGCCTCGCGCTTGGGCATGTTGCGGACCTGCCTGGGTGCCAATGTGATGTTGTCGATCACGGTCAGGTGAGGGAAGAGATTGAAGCTTTGGAAGACCATTCCGGTCTCGCGTCGAATCTCTTGGATATTGCGAATGTCGTCGGACAGTTCAATGCCATCGACGGAGATACGGCCTCGGTCGTGACGTTCGAGCCGGTTGATGCAGCGGATCAAGGTCGACTTACCCGAACCCGACGGTCCGATGATGACGACGACTTCTTGTGAGCCGACTCGCATGTTGATGTTCGTCAGCGCTTGAAAGTCGCCGAACAGCTTGTCGACATCTTCGACTTCGATGATGGCTTCGCCGCCGCCGAGGATCTGCGTGGCATCGGCGTTGATGGTGGTATCGCTCACAGGCGACTCCCTTCGTTCGGCGTGGCTTCGCTGCCGGCGTTGATCATCGTGTCCCCACTCCCAGTCGGGTTTCGAGCCGGCGGCTCTCCTTCGACATCGTGTACGCGAACGCCCAGTACCCAACGGCGACGAATGAGTAGGTGACTGGTTGGAGACCCTTACCCAGAAACTCCTGCTGCGTGTTGGCGATGGTGGCGATCTGGAGGAACTCGGCCACACCGATGATGGCGAGCAGCGAGGTGTCCTTGAACAGTGAGATGAACTGCCCGACCATTGCTGGGATGACCGCTCGGAGCGCCTGTGGCATCACGATCAGACGCTGAATCTTGCCGGCCGACAGCCCCTGGGCCTGGGCGGCTTCGGTTTGGCCCTTCGGCACTGCTTGCAGGCCGCCACGGACAATCTCGGCGATGTACGCCGCCGAGAACAGTGTGATGACGATCATCGCTCGAGTGGTGCCGTCGGGGATCGTCGCAGCGGGCGGGAACAACAGCGGCAGCATGAAGCCCGAGAAGAACAGCAGGGAGATCAACGGTACACCACGAACGAACTCGATGAACGTGACGCAGAAGCCCTTGATGATGGGTAGCTGTGAACGACGGCCGATGGCGAGCAGAATGCCCAGCGGCATGCCGGTCGAGATACCGGCCACCGTGACGAACAAGGTGAGGTAGAGCCCGCCCCAGTCCTTCCAGCCATAGCCGAAGCTGTCGATCGTTGACATGACGAACCAGACGACCGCGCCACCGAGCAGCGGCAGGGCCAACGCCGCCACCGTGCCGGTCTCCGACGTCCGATCAATGCTGTCACCGATTGCCGTCGCAAGGATCAGCGCACCGACCAAACCCCCCAAGAGTGCGACGAGCCCGCCGGAGCCAGCGACGATCGTGGACAGTGCCACGAGGCCGACACCGATGATGTGTGGTGAGAAGCGACGAATGCCGCTCGGGAGCTGCCATCCGATCAGGCGTCCCGCAGCGAACAGGCCGAGGCCGGCGAGGACGCCGAGTGTCGGCTGGATTGTCCGAGTGAAGGTCAACACGAGGAAGATGAATGCGAGGATCGGCCAGAAGCGATTCAGCAGCGCCGTCCAGGTCGGTCGCTCTGCGGGCAAGCCCTTCTCGGTGGCGTCGTCGAATGAAGTTCGGGCCATACCGGCCGAACCCAAACCAACGGCGGCGACGAGCGTGAGTCCGCCCGCCCAGGGTCGCCACAACTCGTCCTTCGGGAACTGCCCGATCATGAAGTTGCGGAGGTTCGCCCGCACGATCTCCCATTCGACGTTGATTGCCCACCGAATGCCGAAGTACAGGATCGCGCCGGCGAATGCGGCCGACACGAAGGTGATCGCAGTGTTGAGCACGGAGCTGAAGAGATTGTTCTTGACCCACTGGCTGGGGGTCTGATCGGAATGCAGCGGACGATCGGCAGCGAGCGCTTGTGCGATTTCAGCTCCGAGATATGCCGTTTCGGCTGTGGATTCACTCGAGACCATGACTTACCGCCCGACGATCTGGAGTCGACGGTTGATGAGGTTGCCAATCGCCGACAGGATCAGCGAGAAGGCCAGGTAGATCAGCATGAGAATCAGCAAGAGCTGCGGCGCCGGGCGCGACTGGCCGAAGAGGTTCTGGATGACGCCGGTCGTCTCAGCAAAGCCGACGGCGATGGCCAGCGATGTGTTCTTGGTGTAGTTGAGGAACTGATTGATCAGCGGCGGGAATGCCACCCGGAAGGCCTGGGGCAGTACGACGAAGCGGTAGCGCTGGAATCCGGACAGTGCCAGCGCGTTGCCTGCTTCGACTTGGCCCTTGGGGACTGACATGATCGACCCGCGGACGATCTCAGCGATGTGCGACGCCGTGTACAACACGAGGCCGAACATGACAGCGACATATGGCATTTGCATCTTGACGCCGCCTGATGCGATGCGCTGTTCGATCATGGGTCGAGAGATGGAGAAGGGGCCGCCCAGGACGAAGTAGCCGATGACGCTGATGACGAGCAGCGTCGCGAACGACCACAGCACTCGACGGTGGGGCGTTCCGGTGGCGTCGAAGTTGCGTGTGCGCAAAACCCACACCGCAACCGCAGCGACCACACCGACGAGAAAAACGACCTGGAAAGCACCGAAGTTCTCGCCACCGCCGATCGACGGGAAGGCAAATCGCTTGTTGTTGAAGATGAAGAGACCTTCGAGAGAAGGGGGGCCGCTGTCGGCTGCAGTCGAACTGCCGCGAATCAGCCACGAATCCTGCTCGCGAGGGAACCCGAGCAGCAAGGCCTGCCACGTGAAAACGATGACGAGAAGTGTCGGAATGTTGCGGAAGAACTCGACGTAAACCGTGGCGATTTTGGTGAGCAGCCAGTTTGTCGACAGCCGGGCGATGCCGATCAACGTCCCGAGCAGGACGGCCAATGGGATGCCGACGATGAAGATCAGGAAGGTGTTCTTGACACCTGCGATGAGAGCATTCTGAATTGACGAGTTGGGGTCGAGTGGGCTGTCAGCAATCGAGATGCCACTCGGTTGATCGAGAAAGTCGAAGTTGAGTTCGAGGCCGATCTCGTCGGTGCGAGCACGGAAGTTGGCCCACAGGTAGTCACCGACCGACAAGATGACGCCAAGCGCAGCGACCTGTGCCGCGATGACGAGGACTTTGGTGTCGCGCCACGGTGGTGGACCGCCGGCGCTGCCCTTCGCAGACCGGCGCGCAGACCAGACGGCGATGTAGATCCCGGCGAAGATCGCCAGGATCAGGATGAGTCGGAGTAACCGTTCGAGCATAAGACCAGACGAGGGGTCGGTCGCCGCAGAACTGCGGCAACCGACCCCTCAGTTCGGAGCTATCTGATCAGCGGAACGGAGGCACGTACATGAGCCCGCCTTCGGTCCACAAGGCGTTGGGTCCACGCTCGAGACCGAGGGGCGCCAGGTTGCGCTCGAAGATCTCGCCGTAGTTGCCGACCTGGCTGATGATGTTGGTGGCGAAGTCGGTGGGCAGACCCAAGCCGACTTCTGCGACGACCGAGTTGCCGTCGTCGTCTTCGATCGGCAGCCCGAGGAAGCGGCGAATGCCGGAATCCTCGCTGTCGGCGAAGCTGTCGATGTTGGCGGAGGTGATGCCGAATTCCTCAGCCTGGATCGTGGCCATGACTGCCCAGTTGACGACCTGGGCCCACTCGGTGTCACCATCAGCAACGACGGGGCCGAGCGGCTCCTTCGAGATGATGTCGGGGAGCACCGTCGTGTCAATGTCGAGCGTTGCTGCAAACGAAGCGAGTTGCGAGGCGTCGGAGGTCCACACTTCGCACTGCTCGGCCACGAAGGCGGGCTGCAGTTCGTCGTTCGACTCGAACTCGAGCGGGGTGAACGGGATGCCCCGGTCGCCCAACACAGCGTTCAGGT
The DNA here is from genome assembly GCA_938091165.1 of uncultured Ilumatobacter sp. Taxonomy (GTDB): domain Bacteria; phylum Actinomycetota; class Acidimicrobiia; order Acidimicrobiales; family Ilumatobacteraceae; genus Ilumatobacter_A. The sequence goes on from CALKNK010000037.1 coordinate 10,591, forward strand.
TCAACAGCGTCGTCGTTCCTTGGAGCACACAGATCGTGGTGTTGGCAGCGTCTTCGAGTGATGCAATGCCGCTGTCGGACCGCACCATGAAGCCCTGACCATCGTAGAACGTGGTCTTCAGGAAGTTGGCCTGCTCGGCGCCGTCGCGCGATGCCGTCCAGGTGGTGTTGCGGATGAGCACGTCGATTTCGCCGGATTGCAGCGTTGGGAAACGCTGTGCCGCAACGAGCGGAGTGACGTTGATGGCCTCGGAATCGCCGAGCACCGCTGCGGCGATGACCTTGCAGAAGTCGATGTCGAAGCCGCTGAATGCGCCGTCGGAGTCGATGATACCGAAGCCCGGGAGCGTGTCGTTGCCGCCGCATTCGAGGGTGCCAGCAGCCTGAACGGCGGCGAGCGTGCCGCCTTCGGACTGGGTCGACTCGACAACTTCGGTGTCAACCGGTTCTTCGACTGCGACGCTGTCGCCTGTGTTTGCGTCCGCGTCGCCGTCGCTGCTCGATGAGCAAGCAGTTGCGACGAGTCCGAGTGCCATGACGACACCCGCAGTGCGCTTCAGCGCATTCCCCCTACGAATCATGTGTTTCTCCTAAAATTGGTCAGCTTTCACGCTGCCGGGTTGATGTGATGACGATGCTGTTGACCGAAGTCCGACGCGGTCGAATACCATCGATTTGTGGGACGCTAACATGGAAAATCGGCCTATTGTTACGCGTCCGAGTTCAGCGAGACCGTCTCTGGTCGAAAAAGTTTCCGATCGGTTGGGCAGACTATGACAATGTTCGATGCAAGCCAATCCGTTGTCAACGTCAATGTCACCGTGACCAAGTCCGTGCCAAAGGGGACGACTGCCGTGGCCTACGCGGTGGCGACCAAGGGCACTGTGGCGCGGCAGCTCGGTGTCAACCGGGCAGGTCTCGCTGCGAACAACTTTGACGGCAAGGTCGGCCAGATGCTCGCCGTGCCGAACGGCGAGGGTGTGGCATATGCGGTTGGTGTCGGTGACCCCGACTCGATCGACCTCGCAGCGGTACGCACCGCTGCTGCCAATTTTGCCCGCGCTGCGAGCAAGCACACCCACCTTGCAATCAACCTTGCCGACCTCGGTCACCTTGACGCGAAAGCGGCTGGACGTGCTGTCGCCGAAGGCGCCCTGCTCGGCAGCTATCGGTACGTCGGCCTCAAGAATGACGAGAGCGGCGGGGCGAAGCTGACTGACCTGACCCTGGTCGCTGGCGACAAGCGCAGCAAGGGCGTTCGGCAGGGCGCCGACGACGGTGTCGTCGTCGCGCGTGCAGCGGCACTGGCCCGCGAGCTTGCGAACACCCCTCCCACGTACCTGAATGCCAAGGACATCGCGGTCAAGGCCGTTGAGATCGCGGCAGCAACCGGTCTCGATGTCGAAGTCTTCAACAAGGATCAGCTGACGCAGATGGGCTGCGGCGGCATGATTGGCGTCAATCAAGGCTCAACTGAGCCGCCGCGCATGGTCAAGCTGTCGTACTCGCCGCGCAACCCGACCGGTCACCTCGCGATGGTCGGCAAAGGTGTGATGTACGACTCGGGCGGCATCAGCCTGAAGCCCAGCAACCCGAGCCACGTTGCGATGAAAATGGATATGTCGGGCGCGGCAGCGGTGCTCTCGGCAATGTCGGCGCTCAAGGCGCTGAAATGCAAGGCCAAGGTCACCGCCTGGCTGATGTGCACTGACAACATGCCGTCGGGTAGCGCACTCAAGCTGGGCGACGTGCTCACGATGCGCAATGGCAAGACCGTCGAGATCCACAACACCGATGCTGAGGGTCGCCTTGTGCTTGCCGATGGTCTGTCGCTCGCCGTGGAAGACAAGCCCGACGGCATTGTGGACATCGCCACCCTCACCGGCTCTGCGCTCGGTGCTCTCGGCACTGAGATCGCCTGCCTGCTTGGCACCAATCAAGACTTCGTCGAGCAGGTCAAGAATAGTTCCGCAGAGGTCGATGAACCGGTCTGGCAACTCCCTATGGAGACACAGCGCTATCGCAAGTTACTCGACTCGGTCGTCGCTGACATGCGCAATATCGGAGGGCCGTACGCCGGCACGATCACGGCATCAATCTTTCTGACAGAGTTCACTGGCGATGTGCCCTACGCCCACCTCGACATCGCCGGCCCGATGGAGAACCAGGCAGACAGTGGCGTCCAGGCCAAGGGCGCAAGCGGGTTCGGAACGCGCCTGCTGATCGATCTCGCCTGCAACTTCACTCCGCCGGCCGAAGGCGCCGCCCACACCGCCTAAGACCACTTGGTGCCTGGCACCATGTCGTCCATATCGTCTGTGTCGTCCATGAAGCAACCGAACATCCTTTTCATCATGAGAGACGATCACGCCGCGCATGCGATTTCGGCGTATGGGTCGAGCATCAACGAAACGCCGAATCTTGACCGCATTGCTGCGGACGGGATGCGGCTGAACGCGTGCTTTTGCACCAACTCGATCTGCACGCCGAGTCGCGCTTCAATCCTGACCGGCACCTACAACCATGTGAACGGCGTGACTACGCTCGACACGCGTATGGACAACACGCTCTACACGTTTCCGAAGCGACTGCAGGCGGCGGGATACCAGACCGCCATGTTTGGCAAGTGGCACCTCGTCCATGGACCCGAGCGCGATCCGACGGGGTTCGATCAGTGGCGCGTTTCGCCTGGACAAGGCCACTATCACAACCCTGTGATGTTGGAGCCGAGGAACGATGATCGCGGACACGAGGTGATCGAACGAGGTGGCTACGTCACCGACCTGATCACCGACGACAGCCTGCGCTGATGTGTCACCACAAGGCGCCGCACCGCACGTGGGAACCGAGCAGCAAACACTTCACGATGTACGACGACATCGACATTCCTGAACCGCGCACGCTCTGGGATGATCACGAGGGCCGCGCCGACGTGGTCAAAGCGATGGAGATGAGGATCATGGACCTCGATCCGATCATCGACCTCAAGGCACTGGTACCCCCAGATCTGTCCGAACGAGATGACATCAGCTGGCGATATCAGCGGTACATCAAGGACTACCTCCGAGTGATCGCGTCGATCGACGACAACGTCGGGCGGATGCTTGACTGGCTCGACGACAACGGTCTGGCCGACAACACCCTGGTGGTCTACACCTCTGATCAGGGCTTCTTTCTCGGCGACCACGGATGGTTCGACAAACGCATGATGTACGAAGAATCGCTCGCCATGCCGTTCCTCGCTCGACTTCCCGGGGTCATCCCAGCTGGCTCGACCAGCGACGCCATGGCCGTCAACGTCGACTTCGCTCCGACATTCTTCGATCTGGCCGGCGCCGATGTGCCCTCAGAAATGCAGGGCCGCAGCCTGTTGCCGGTTCTCTCCGATGCCGAGCCCGACGACTGGCCGGAGTCGATGTACTACCGGTACTGGATGCACGGCGACTGGGCGCACAACGTGCCAGCGCACTACGGGGTGCGGACCAAGACGCACAAACTGATCGGCTACTACAACGACCCGCTCGGCCAAGCGGGCGCCGAGGGTCCGGTGCAGCCGCCTGAGTGGGAACTCTTCGACCTGTTGGCGGACCCAGCAGAGATGCGCAACGTGATCACCGACTCGGCCTACGGCGCCGTCGCTCGCGAACTCCAGATCGAGCTTCGGCGCCTGCAGACAGAACTCGGCGACGAACCCCACGCCAACGCCGACGCCGAACTCGATCGTCTTCTTGCCTGACGGTTCGGGTGCTTCGTCAACGGCGAACGATCAGCTTGTGAGCGTCACGTCGTATCGAGCCGAGTCGCGTTGTCGGTGACTTGCTCGGCGACTGCCCGCGGCTGTGGTGCACCGCAACGGCGAGAGCATCCCAGGAACTTAGGAACGCACGACTGCGTACGACCCGTTCACGCTACGCGACGCCAACGGGGCAGTCATTCCGCTCAACACCGGAAAGTCTTTCGTCGAACTCGTCCGCGATCGCTGAGCCCGGGCCCGACCTGCGGTCTGAATGCAGCCGACGGAGAAAAAGATCCCGCCGCGACAGATTGATCAGCCGGCGACGATGGGTTCGAGCGTGAGCTCTGGCTCATTTTGCTCGATGCGCTGCAGGGCATACTTGTTTTCGAACAGCGCGACCATGTCGCCGCTGAATCGGGCGAGGATGCGAACGCCCGGCTTCTCGCGCAACTTGTCAGCCGACTCTTTGTCGGTCACTCGGATCGCCTGATACGGGGCCGGTGAAATCTCGATCGGAGCGTTGAACTCGAACTCGAGTCGATTGGCAAACACATCGAATTGGAGCTGACCGACTGCTGCCAGCACCGGTGAGGCGTCACCCCAGTCCGGATCCTTCAGCACCTGGACCACACCCTCTTCGTTGAGCTGCGCAAGGCCCTTGCGGAACTGCTTCGACTTGCCGGTGTCGACCGGACGGGCAGTGGCGAACACCTCGGGGGCGAACGAGGGGATCGGAGGGAACTTCACCCTGGGGCCGGTCTCGTCGAACAGCGAATCGCCGATGTTGAGGCCGGTGGCGTTGACCAGACCGACAACGTCGCCGGGGAACGCCTCGTCGATGGTGGTGCGCTCGGCACCGAACACGGTCGACGCGTACTTCGTGGCAAACGGCTTACCGGTGCGCTCGCAGGTCATGACCATGCCACGATCGAACTGGCCCGAGCAGATCCGGGCAAAGGCAATGCGGTCGCGATGGTTCTTGTCCATGTTGGCCTGCACTTTGAACACGAACGCCGACACCGGCGAGTCGAGTGGCCGAGGCTCATTGTTGACGTCGAGGCGGGGAGTCGGCGCAGGTGCGAGGTCGACGATGGCGTCGAGCAGGTGCCTGACACCGAAGTTGGTCAGGGCTGACCCGGCGAACACCGGTGTCGACTCGCCGGCGAGAAACGATGGCATATCGACAACGGCCTCCATTGCGCTCAGCAGCGCGGTCTCCTCAGCAGCCTTTCCCCACTCCTTGCCTTCTTCGGTCGCAGCGCGCGCAGCCGGGACGTCTTCCTCCGGGGCGATCTGGGACCCACGAGCGGTGCGGGTGAAACGGGTGAAGATGTCCGTGCGGCGATCGATGACGCCGCGCAAATCACCGAAGGAGCCGACAGGCCATGTCGCCGGCGTCGGGCGGAGACCGATCTGGGCTTCGATCATGTCGAGGAGTTCGAGTGGCTCGATGCCGGGCCGGTCGAGCTTGTTAAGAAACGTGATGACCGGGAGGTTGCGTGAGCGGCACACCTCGAACAATTTCAACGTCTGCGGCTCGATGCCTTTCGCCGCATCGAGCACCATCACTACAGCGTCAACAGCAGACAGGACCCGGTAGGTGTCCTCGGAGAAGTCCCGGTGGCCCGGCGTGTCGAGCAGGTTGAGCTCGTAGCCGCGGTACGGGAAGTTCAATGCCGTGGAGGTGATCGAAATGCCGCGCTTCTGCTCCATGTCCATCCAGTCCGATGTCGCCGACCGGCGACCTTCGTGCGCCTTGACGGCACCGCCTGAGGTGATGGCCCCGGCGTAGAGGAGAAACTTCTCGGTCAGCGTGGTCTTGCCCGCGTCAGGGTGGCTGATGATGGCAAACGTTCGACGTTTACTCGCTTCATTCACGACCTGGATAGACACGGCGGTTCACGCTACCGACCGCGCCGCCAATGGGGTCGGGCGCCTTCGTAACTTGCCCAGGTAGACCTGCGGAGCCAATCGACTGGCTCGATTGCGAAGTGCGAATCGAGGACCGGATCAACCGCGGTAGGGCAGGTCGTACTCGGCCAACGTCGCTGGGTCGGAGGGGTCAACGTCGGAGAGCGTGACGGGGTCGTCAACGCGTCCGATGGGGCGTGTTCCGACGCCGACGATGCCGCTGGCCTGGTCGCCCAGGTCGATTCGGCCCGCTTCAACACGCGCGAGCAGCTCGGCGACGATGTCGGGGTGATGGTCCGACACGTCGGTCACCTCGCCAACGTCGCTGGCCAGGTCGTACAGCTCGAATAGCTCGGTCCCGCCCTTGCGGACATGGAGTTTCCAGCGGCCGACGCGCACCGCCTCGATGTTTGCGCCACCAATGAAGAAGAAACAGCGATCTGCGTCAACAGGCGGGCCGTCGAGACCGATCAACTCTGAGATGTCAGCGCCATCAAGGAGACGGTCGACAGGAACCGGCGCGCCAGTGAGCCGACCGAGCGTGGGCAAGAGGTCGAGCGCCGAGGTCATCTCGGTGACCCGTGTGCCGGGAGCGATTCGCCCCGGCCACCGGACCAGACAGGGTACGCGCTGGCCGCCCTCCCAGGTGGTGCCCTTCGCAGCTCGGAGCGGAGCGTTGCTACCGGCACCGTCTGGCCCCGGGGCGAGCGCACCGTTGTCGCTGGTGAAGATGATGAGCGTGTTGTCGGTGAGGCCCTGTCGTTCGAGTTCCTCGACGATGACTGCCATCGCCCAGTCGATGCTGGCAACGGCGGCCCCGTACGCTCCGTTGCGGGACTGCTCCTGGAACTGCTCCTCTACGTAGATCGGGACGTGCACGTACATGTGCGCCAGATACAAGAAGAATGGAGTGTCGCTGTGCTCGCGAATGAACTGCGTCGACCGTTCCACATAGCGCCGGGTCAGGGATGCCTGGTCGGGCTGACACTCGATGAGTTCGTTGCCCTCCATGAGGGGAAGCGGGGGCCACTTGAGTTCGAAGTCCATCCCCGCGGCTTGAATGCGCTGGTTCAGTTCGTCAAGCGTTGGCTGGCCGGCGGCTGTGGCCTGGCGCCCCATGTCGTTGCTGTACGGCAGCCCGAACCATTCGTCGAAGCCATGATTCGTCGGGAGAAATTCAGGTTGATCGCCGCAGTGCCACTTGCCGACAGCGAGCGTCGCGTATCCGGCGTCACGCAACATCGACGCAATGGTCACCTCGTGGGGGTGCAAACCGACACCCTGTCCGGGGAACAACACGCGCATGTTGTTCATCGGTTCACCGCCGAACCCGATTCGTGTCGGGTAACTGCCGGTCAACATCGCTGCTCGGGACGGAGAGCAGACCGGCGAGGCCATGTAGAAGTCCGTGAAATGAGCCCCCTCGGCGGCGAGGGTGTCGAGCGCTGGTGTGTCATGGAGCTCGGAGCCGTAGCAGCCGAGGTCGCCGTACCCGAGGTCGTCGCAGTTGATGAGCACAATGTTGGGAGTCATGGGTTCGCTTTCGAGAACGAGGTCCCGTCGGTTGACGTGCGCGTCGGGACGAATCGATCGTAGAAGGTGCTCCTCCGACGTCGGCCAGCGGGCCGACCTGCGACCGTTCCGCATGAGTAGTCCTGGAGTGGGCTGATCGGTCAAGATCACTATGTGTCAGTCGAACCCCGCCACACATCTTCCGAGCTTCCGGTAGGAACCGAAACCGCTCGGAGTCTGATCTCGGCAGCAGAGCGCATCGTTGTGTTGACAGGCGCGGGCATCTCGACGGACTCCGGGATCCCCGACTTCCGCGGGCCGAACGGCGTGTGGACGAAGAACCCGGCAGCGGAGAAGGCGTCGAACCTGCAGAACTATCTTTCCGATCCGGACTTGCGCAAAGTCGCATGGCAGAACCGACTGACGACACCTGCGTGGACCGCAGAACCCAACCAGGGTCATGCTGCCATTGTCGAGTTCGAGCGCCGTGGTCAACTCCACGCAGTGGTGACGCAGAACATCGACGGGCTGCATCAGAAGGCAGGGACCGACCCCGACAAGGTGGTCGAAGTGCACGGCACCGTGTGGTTCACGCGCTGTTGGGACTGTGCTGATCAACGTCCGATGGCGCAAAGCTTGACCAGGGTGCGTGCGGGCGATGTCGATCCGGCATGTCTGGAGTGTGGCGGGATCCTGAAGAGCGACACGATCAGCTTCGGACAGGCGCTTGTCCCCGAGGTCATCGATCGGGCGCTCCAGGTCAGCGAAGAGTGCGATGTGCTGCTCGCCGTCGGTTCGACACTCAGCGTCTTTCCGGTGGCCAACTGCGTCCCACGTGCCAAAGCAGCGAATGCTCGAGTCATCATTGTCAACGGTGAGGAGACCCGAATGGACCGGTTTGCAGATCACCTGCTCGTTGGCCAGATCGGCGCCGTCCTCCCGGCACTCCTCGCCTGACCTAATCCGTTTGCGTACCCGTGGCATATCGCCGGCGAAATGCCACCGGCATACAAACGGTGGTTGCGGCGCGGTACCCGCTCATTCCCGACCCAACAGGTCAACTATCGGCGGTAGGCTTTTTCAATGGCAACGTTCCGAGACCTTCTCTCCGCCGCAAAGTCCGAAATCAACGAAGTCGACACCGACGGTGCAGCGGCTGCGATCGCCGGCGGAGCGCTCGTCCTTGACGTCCGCGAACCCGACGAATTTGAGGAAGGTGCGTTGCAGAACGCGATCCACATTCCGCGTGGTCATCTCGAGGCGCAGATCGAGGGACGCATCGTCGACAAGTCCGCTGCGATCGTGGCGTACTGCGCAGGTGGTGTCCGCTCGGCCTTTGCGGCCAAGACCCTTGGCGAACTCGGGTATTCCAACGTCGTCTCGATGGAAGGCGGCTACGGCCGGTGGAAGGACGAGGGGCGCGACTGGAAGAAGCCCGTCACGCTGACTCCCGAGCAGAACAACCGCTACAAGCGCCACCTGCTGCTGCCCGAGGTCGGGGTCGCAGGTCAGACAAAGTTGCTCGACGCCAAGGTACTGATGCTCGGCGCAGGTGGGCTGGGCTCGCCAGCAGCGCTCTACCTCGCTGCTGCAGGCGTCGGAACGATCGGCATCGTCGACATGGATGACGTCGACTCGTCGAATTTGCAGCGACAGATCCTCCACAACATCGACCGCATCGGCGACCGCAAGGTCGACTCAGCGAAGAAGACCTTGACGATGCTCAACCCGGACGTCAACGTCGTCACCTACGACACGCGGCTCGACGCCTCAAACATCATGGATATCCTTGATGGCTACGACGTGGTCGTCGATGGCGCCGACAACTTCCCCAGCCGTTACCTCCTCAACGACGCGAGCGTGAAGCTTGGTATTCCCGTCGTTCACGGATCGATCTTCCGCTTCGAAGGCATGGTCAGCGTGTTCCACCCAACCGCAGGACCGACCTACCGCGACATGGTGCCCGAGCCGCCGCCAGCCGAACTCGCGCCGAGCTGTGCCGAGGCCGGCGTGCTCGGCGTGTTGCCTGGCATCATCGGTTCGATCCAAGCGCTCGAGACGATCAAGGTCATCCTCGATCTGGGCGAGCCGTTGATTGGGCGCATCCTCACTGTCGACACCAACGACATGGAGTTCCGCGTCTTCAACCTGAAGCCCGACCCCGAGAACGAAGTCACCTACGCGAACCGTGACCGCATCGAGATCAAAGAACTCGACGGCCTCTGCGCGCCTGGCCTGGCTGCTGACCATTGAGACCACTGGGGCCACGTGGTGGGCTGAGTCAGCGAGTCAGGTCAGGAATTCGGGCTCGCGAGCAACGAGCTCGTCCCAGAACGGCTGGAACTGGAACCAGCCGGCGATGTCGTTGCCCTGAGCCTTGTAACCATCCTCGCAGAGGTGGTCCGGAATCTCGATGGGCTCACCTGCTGATTCGGCGAGCAACTGGCTCTGACAGAGGCGCTCGAGTGCGATGAACCACCAGACGGCCGCATCGACTGAACCGCCCGTGGTGATGAGGCCGTGGTTCTGATGAATGAGCGCCTTCTTGGTGCCGAGTGCCTCGCCCATTGCCCGACCGACTGAGGTGTCGAGCACCACGGCACCGCTGCCCTCGTTACAGAGCGCGATGTCGTTGTAGAACATTGTCGCGTCCTGGCTGATCATCTTCAGTGGTTTGCCGAGCGTGGAGAACGTGCGTCCATACATCGAATGGGAGTGTGCGGCGGCCATGACGTCGGGCCGTGCCTTGTGGAGTTCGCTGTGGATCGCAAACGCCGCAGCGTTGACGGGTCGGTCGCCGACGACGACATCACCATTGTGGTCGACGCAGATGAGATCGCTCACGGTCATCAGCTTGAAGTTGTGGCCGAACGGGTTGACCCAGAAGCGGTCGGTGAACTCGGGGTCGCGAACAGTGACGTGGCCTGCAACACCTTCTGCGAGATGGAGGCGACCCATGGTGCGCAGCCCACAGGCGAGGCGCTCCTTGCGGCGCTGACGCTCGGCTTCCATGTCCTCGATCTCCGGAGCAGCCTGCTTCTGGATTGCGGACAGTGTTTCCTCGACGGTGTCGGTCATGTTTGAATTGTAACGCCCGAGGTCAAGCCGGGTCGGTGCGGACGACCCGCTCGACGCGTTCGATCTCGTCGCGCTCTTGGACAGCGACGCCCACCAGCACCAATGCGATGCCGATGATGTCGAGCCCGGACGGCTGTTGGTCGAGGGCGGTCCAGCCGATCACTGATGCGGTAACGGGCAGGAGGGCCAACAGCAGTGAAAAGCGACGGATGGGAATCCGACGCATGGTGAACTGGTCGATGCCGTATCCAATCGCGTTCGAGAAGACACCCACGAGGAGACAGGCCGCGAGAAGTGTGGGGGAGAGCCAGACCGGGCCACTCCACGGAGCGCCGATCGGAGTGGTCGCGATCGCGCCGATGCATAAGCCGAGACCGAGGCCGGCGACGCCGCGGTCAACATGTGCGACCCGAGAGCCGAAAACGATGTAGCCAGCCCAGAGTGCTGACGCCAACAGGATGAAGAACAATCCGTCGAGGTTGTCGGCGACCTCAACGCCGCCGAGAACGACAACGCCGACAATCGCAAAGGCGAGCGCGACACCATTGCGGATGGACCGTGTCGCTATTGCTGCAACTGTGATGGGGCCAATGAATTCTATGGTGACGCCCTTGCCGAGATCGATGCGATCGATTGCAAGGTAAAAGCAAATGTTCATCAACGCCGTTGTGATACCGAACACCGCCACGCTGATCAACTGTGGACGAGTCCAGCCGGAGCGCCAGCCGCGCGACACAACAAGTAGCGCAATAGATGCGCCGATGATTCGAAACCATGCAACGGTTTGCGGTTCGACCTGATCAAACAGAAGCACGGCGATTACCGCGCCGATGTACTGCGCCACAGCCGACAACACGAACAGCGCCTCGGGCTGCGCTTTACTTAGCCAACGGGCGATTGGACCGCCCAATGCCGGGGTTGCCGTTGACGACTGCATCTCGTCAGTGTGGCCGAATCGTCACAAAAGGGGTCAAACCCCGCTTATCTTGCGTGGCTACGCGACACTACAAGAGTGCAAAAGTCCGTGAATCCGTCGTCCATCGCCGATCCTGCGGCGAATTATCACCACGCTGTATTGGTGGAGAATCCAACTCGTTGGCTCCACACGTCCGGAGTCGTGCCGACCGCACCGGATGGGTCGACGCCGAACACGTTGGAGGTTCAAGCGAAAGTCGTGTGGGACAATATTGCAGCAATGCTCGCAGCCGCTGACATGTTGGCGCTCAATATCGTGTCGGTAACCACGTATGTGGTGAGCGGCGAACCGCTGGGCCCAGTCATGGCTGCACGAGACGCATTTCTTGGCGACCATCGGGCTGCAAGCACACTCGTTACGGTTCCTCAACTCGCGCAGCCTCAATGGCGAATGGAAGTCGCCGTCGTGGCCGCGAATTGACCGCATGCGACTACTTGACAGACGACTACTTGACAGACGACGACATGGTGTCAGGCATCGTGCCGTCCTACGATCAATGAATGGCTGACGCGCCCAACCTTCCGCACACTGATTCCGGTATCGAAATTCAACGGCTATACGACGAGGCCAACCTTGCGAATTGGGATGCTGAAACCCAACTTGGAGCACCAGGGCAAGCGCCGTACACCCGAGGTGTCTACTCGTCGATGTACACCGGACGCCTTTGGACAATGCGCCAGTACTCGGGCTTCGGCAACGCCGAGGCGACCAACGAACGGTTCAAATTCCTGCTCAACGCCGGCCAGACTGGTCTGAGCTGCGCGTTCGACCTGCCGACGCAGATGGGATACGACTCCGACCACGGCCGGGCCGAGGGCGAAGTCGGAAAAGTTGGCGTGGCCATCGACTCGATGGAAGACATGCGACTACTCCTCGCCGGTCTCCCGCTCGACAAGGTGTCGACGTCAATGACCATCAACTCGACTGCGGCGATTCTGCTGCTGATGTACGAGTTGGTCGCCGAAGAAAACGGTGTCGCAGCCGACCAGATCAGCGGCACCATTCAAAACGATCTGCTCAAGGAGTACATCGCCCGGGGAACCTATGTGTACCCACCGCGCCCGTCAATGCGGATCATCACCGACATCTTCGGGTACTGCGCTGACCACGTTCCGAACTGGAACACGATCTCGATCTCTGGTTATCACATTCGCGAAGCTGGATCGACCGCAGTGCAGGAAATCGCATTCACGCTGGCGAACGCCATCGCCTACGTCCAGGCAGCAGTCGACGCGGGCCTCGACGTCGACGACTTCGCCCCGCGACTCAGCTTCTTCTGGAACGGTCACAATAATTTCTTCGAGGAAATCGCGAAGTTCCGTGCCAGTCGACGGATGTGGCACACAATTATGACTGAGCGATTCAATGCAAAAAATCCCAAGAGCAAGATGCTCCGGTTCCACACACAGACTGGTGGGTCCACGCTGACCGCGCAGCAGCCGATGAACAACATCATGCGCGTCACGCTGCAGGCGCTCGCCGCCGTGATGGGCGGAACGCAGTCGCTGCACACCAATGGTTTCGATGAGGCACTCAGCCTGCCGACAGAGAACGCCGCCCGCATGGCGCTTCGAACTCAACAAATCATCGGCTACGAGTCAGGGGTTGTCGACACACCGGACCCCATGGCGGGCTCGTACCTAGTTGAGTCACTCACCGATGAAGTCGAAAAGCTGGCCTGGGACTACATCGCCACCATCGACGAAATGGGCGGAGCTGTCACTGCGATTGAGCAGGGCTATCAAATGGACGAAATTATGGATTCGGCCTACCAGTACACAAAGTCGATTGACGACAACGACCGGACCATCGTTGGCGTTAACAAGTTCACGATGGATGACGAGCCCGAGCCGGCAGTCTTTCCGATCGACCCCACGTTGGAGCCCGGCCAAATCGAGCGCCTGAAGCAGTACAAGGCCAACCGTGACGCTGCGGCGGTCGAGTCAGCGCTTGGAAGGGTTAAGGCGACAGCCGGGACAACTGCCAATCTGATGTACAGCATCAAAGACGCGCTCCGCGCTGATTGCACACTTGGTGAGATCAGTGACAGCCTGCGCGAGGTCTTCGGCGTTTACACACCCTGATCGCAAATCAGGTGACGTCCAGGCGGTATCGGCCAGTTCTTTAGACGCCTGGTTGCGAGGGGCTCTCGTTAGTAGAGCTGGGCGGTGATTGCGTCGAAGAGTTCGTCGTAAGAGTCGAGCGCACGAAACTGTGGAAATTCGGCAATCACGTTAGCTGGAGCATGAAATAAGAATCCGGCGTCGGCTTCGCCGAGCATCGTCGTGTCGTTGTAGCTGTCGCCAGCGGCGACGACGCGATAATTCATCCGATGGAAGGCTTGAACGGACTTGCGCTTCTGGTCAGGTTGGCGCAGCCGATAGTCGACGATGTGGTCGTTGGTAACAACCAACCGATGGCAGAGGACCGTTGGCCAATTGAGCTGGCGCATGAAGGGCTGAGCAAATTCTTCGAAGGTGTCGCTGAGAATGATCACCTGGGTATGGGCTCGAAGTTTTGAAAGAAAGTCATAGGCCCCCGAAAGAGGAGCGAGACCGGAAATGATGTCCTCGATCAACGACATTGTGAGGCCGTGTTCGACGAGAAGTCCAAGGCGATATCGCATCAGAACGTCGTAGTCAGGCTCGTCGCGGGTCGTACGCAGTAGACCGTGAATGCCGGTTTGCTCAGCAACGGCAACCCAGATCTCTGGGATCAACACGCCTTCGAGGTCGAGCGTAACGATTGTCTGACTTGCAGTGTCGAGTGCGGGCACGATCCGCATTCAATCATTGCTCGATCCGAACCACCTCGACGGGGTCCCGTTCGGGCACTGAACTTGTGCCGCTGGGCCATCCGAGATAAATCACGCCAACGATTCGATCGTCGGGACTGAAGCCGCAGAGGTCGAGCACCTTGGGTGGGCGCGTGAGCGCTGGGGTTGACCAAAAGCTTGCGAGTCCCAACGCCGTTGCACCGAGCAAGAGGTTCTGAATCGCAGCGGCGACGGCATCACGATTCTCGAGGTGCAGCATTTCATTGGGGTGTGGTTCGCAGCCGACGACGACGACGGCAGGTGCTCTGAGGTATTTGCTCTGCGTTTTCGCGCGTTTGGTCTCGTCACCGAAATGGGCGTCGGCCATATCGGTTGCCATCGTGGTTCCGAGTCGCAAGCGACCATCGCCGGTAAACGAGGCGAAACGCCACGGCCATGTTCGTTTGTGGCTCGGCGCCCACGAAGCAAGTTCGCAGAGCTGGTCGATGATGTCGTGGTCGACGGAGCGATTCGACTCCATTGCCAATGACGTCCGACGGCTGCGCGCAAGCTGGGCGAATGCATCGATCCTCTTCACTGCACCATCATGGAACGTTGGTAGGCGCTCTACAACGTCGGAGACGTACCCCCCTGCTACTGGTTTGAATGTAGTTCGGCGTTCAGTTCACCCCAGCTCTTATCGCGCGCGCGTGCGATGACCTGTCCTGTCTGTCCGTCACGAATGAACAGAACGCCGCTAACGCCGGAGATTTCCCGGGCCTTAACGACGCCGTCGGGAGTCAGAATTGGCGTGGCGGCGGTGATGTAGAGACCGGCTTCAACAACGCAGTCGTCACCGAGGCTGATGCCGATACCGGCATTCGCTCCGAGTAAGCAACGCTCACCGATCGAGATGGTCTCAGTACCGCCACCGGATAATGTCCCCTGGATCGAGGCGCCACCACCTACGTCGGAACCGTTACCGACAACGACGCCGGCCGAGATTCTGCCTTCGACCATCGATGCCCCGAGCGTGCCTGCGTTGAAGTTGCAGAAGCCCTCGTGCATTACCGTCGTGCCTTCGGCGAGATGGGCGCCGAGTCGCACACGATCAGCATCAGCGATGCGGACGCCGGTGGGTACTACGTAGTCGGTCATGCGCGGAAACTTGTCGAGACCGTGCACGCTCAGTACGCCGCCGTCAAGTTTTACCTTGAGTCGAACGTCATCAAGAGAAGCGACAGCGACCGGCCCAAAGTTAGTCCAAGCAACGTTGTTGAGAGCCCCGAAGGTGCCGTCCATGTTCAAAGAGTGCGGGAGCGTGAGGCGGTGAGAGAGCAAGTGCAGCCGAAGGTACGCATCCTCTGATGAGGCGGGAGGTGCGTCGACATCAACCGAAATTCGGACCGGACGGATCGTTACGTCACGTAATTCGTCACGGTGATCGCGCATGCCGAGCTTTGATTCGATCGTGTTCCAATGCACAGAATCACCCCCGGAGCCATTGTCGCCGGGGTCGCTGCCGTACTCGCCCCAGCCAAGCCAGCGGTACCAGGTGTCGAGCGTGTTGCCTGCTGAGTCGATAGTTGCGAGGCCAGCGCCCCACGCCATGCGTGTCATTGATATCTCCAAAATTTCAGACGGTAAGTAATGACTGATCTTGCCTCAGCCGCAACGAATTGCGCCTGATCCCAACCTTGAAGCCATCCGGAGTCAGCGAACCTCGGCTCGGAGGGTGGGGAAGAGGATGACTTCCTTGATCGATTCGACGCCTGCCAGGAGCATGACCAGACGGTCGATGCCGATGCCGAGGCCGCCAGTGGGTGGCATGCCGTACTCGAGCGCTCGGATATAATCTTCGTCGAGGCTGCCAGCCTCCTCATCGCCAGCCGCCTTGGCGGCCTGTTCGTCCTCGAACCGGGAACGCTGCTCGACGGGGTCATTCAACTCGGAATAACCATTGGCAAGCTCGCGGCCGTCGACGAACAACTCGAACCGTTCAGTCAGAAACGGATCGTTGCGATCAACGCGGGCGAGCGGCGAGATCTCGACCGGGTGTCCGGTCACGAAGGTCGGCCGAATGATTGATGACTC
>CALKNK010000038.1 GCA_938091165.1 uncultured Ilumatobacter sp.
GAGCCGCAAGATCGTGACCGGACTGATCCGACAAGCCCTGCGACGCCGCTGACCGGCGGCAAGGCTGGATCCGCCTTGGCGTGTGACACTGCGCCGTTATGGTCACTTGTATGAGTGATTTTCAGCGATCCGGTGGCTGCGCGACGACCGTCAAAAACGGTTCGCGGGCGACTTGGACCACAAACCCTCCGTTTTGGACCACAAACTCGACATCAGGTACTTCAGCAACGCAACCCACAAGTCCGCAGCAACGGACCGTCAGCGCTGCATCACCCCAGCTCAGAGGTCATTCGATGCGAAGACCGGAGATGGCCCGAGAGATCACGAGCTGCTGGATCTGCTCGGTGCCTTCGAAGATGTCATGGATATCGAGATTCGACTACAAAACTCCTGCTCAGAGGATTTTCGTGGGCCACAGGACCGGGGTTTCTGGACCACGAACTCGACATCAAGTACTGCAGCAATGCAGCTCACTAGTCCGCAGCAACTGAACAGGATCGCCTCAACTTTGCAATGACGACGATCGGTCAGTCGCTGAGCCAGACCGAATCGAACCAGTTGACTCCGTTGACGACGCACCGCAGTGGTACACCGTCGGGTGACGTGCGCTCGCACACACCGCGAACCGACTCGCTGAACGCGTTGTCCCAGATGGTGTGGACGAGGAAAATGCGGGTGGAGGCGTCGTTCATGTCCTGAACAATCGCCTGCCAATTAGCGGCGCGGTCCGCTTTGTCGGGCTGGGCCTGGGCGTCGAGAATCAGGTCGTCGCGCTCCTCGGAGCAGAACCTTGTCCCGTTGAGCGAGATGCCTTCGCCGATCGTGCGACACATCAACGTCTGGCGGTTCGTCGCCGGCTCGAGGGACCCGAACCCTCGCCACAGCGTTGCCTGATACTGACCCAACACGGTTTGCACGATGTGTTGGTCTTGGGCGAGTTCGTCGAAGTTGACGTTGAACGCCGCGCTCCACCCCTGGTCGAGGATGTCGGCCTGGCGCGCCCCGACCACCCCGGCGGCAGGAAATTGGAACTCGACGTCGATCCGTCCGTCGGAGCAGCCGTCGGGCACGTCGGCGCAGTATTGCGCGGAGAGGGCGGCCGCTGCGGCGGGATCGTCACCCTGCTGCACGACGTCGGGATTGTAAAAGTCGCTCCCTGGAACGAACATCTGGTCGGCGTCGCGGGCGATGCCCAACCCGATCAGATCGCGGTAGTCCCGCAACGGGGTTGCGAGCGCCAAGGCCCGCCGAGCCCGCACGTCGTCGAACGGCGGCGAGGACGTGTTGAGTTGGACGAACTGTTCCTGACCGGTCTCGTCGACGATGTTCTGCGCGCTGTCTTCGTCGCGTAGATCGCCCACGGTGGCGGGGTCCGTGGTGTGGAGGCCTTCAACGTTGCCCGAGAAGAAGAGATCAGCGCGAGTCGATGCGTCGGGGATGGGTCGGAACTCCAACGCGTCGAGGTGGACGTCGCCACCCCACCATCCGCCGTGGCGGACGAGCCGGGTGACCGAGTCCAGCGAGCGAGACTCGAAGACGAACGGTCCGGTGCCGACCGGTTCCTGGTTCAGCGTCGGATCTGCGGCGGCCGCCGCAAGCCAATCCGGTGAAGCAACCATGCCGAGCTGCGTCGACAACCAGGCAGGGAACACTGCGTTCGGCTCGAGCATCGAGAACTCGATCGTCCGCTCGTCGACCACGGTCGACGGTCCTTCGGCCGGGTAGAACGGGCGCTGGGCCAGCCCGACAATCGGGCTCGCCAGCTGGGCATCGAAGTTCGCCTGCACCGCCTGGGCGGTGAGGGGCGCGCCGTCGTGGAATGTGATCCCCTCCCGCACGACGACCCGCCACCTCGTCAGGTCGCCGTCGACCGGCTCGACCGACTCGGCCAGATACGGCACGACGTTGCCGTCGACGTCCAACGCGGTCAGCGTGTCGAACACCGCGAGGGCCATCATGCGGCCGGGTGCCGACAGAGACGAGGTCGTCGGGTTCAGCCCATCGACATCGGCCTCAAGGGCGAACCGCAACGTGCCACCCGGAATCGGTCCGGCCTCCTCATCAATGTCCTCGTCCTCGGCAACGTCCTCGACGATCTGCCCCTCGCTGACGACAGGAGCGACGGTTGCGGCTGGCGCATCAGTGGCAGCCACGTCGTCGCTCCCCGCTGGCTCGCCACCACCACTCACCGTCGCCCGCGGGCCTTCGGATGCGCTGTCGCTGCTCGCGGAGCCACCACTGCACGCTGCGGCGACGACCGCCAAACAAGCGAACGCGGCAACGGCCATCGTCGCCAGTGGAAGTCGTGTTCTGGTCATGGGAGCTCCAGTCGAGATTGTGCGTTTCGTCATTGGCGCGACCATTCGCGAGCGGCGATGACCTCATCGGCGTCAGCGTCGCGCCCGTCAGGGAGTTGGACGGAGACGTCGTGCAGCGTGCCGCTGTAAGCGAAAGGCGCTGAGTATCGAGCCGATACGGCCGATCGGTGGTCCTCGCCGACGCTGATCCCAACGGAGGTGAACGTCACCAAGTACCGCGGCACCGTCTCTCGACCACAGGCCTGCCCGTCGATCAACACCTCGACGAACCCGTCGATACCGGTGCGCTCGAGGTGGACACCTAGCGTGCAATCACCCGCAGGCACCTGGATATTTGACTCGACGATCGTGTGGTCGCCGAACGCGTTGTAGTCGACGATGAGCTTGCCGTCCTGCACGAACACCGAACAGCCGGAGTTCTCGTTGCCCGTCGCGATGAGCACTCCCGCTGCGTCAGCCGTCCCGGTCACTCGGGCGGTGATGTCGACTTGCGTATCAGTCAGCGAGGCGGAGGTTCGCGTGGGGATCTGGGTCATCGGCGTCCGGTACACGTACCGACGGTCGGGTCGATGCACCGAGTGCTCGTCCAAGCGGGGAATGAACAACTCGATGCGACGCTCGTCGAGCGGAAGCACCCCGTGGACCTCCGCCTCCTGCCACCACAGCTCGATCAGCTGCGCCAAGCGATCTGGCTCGGCCTCCGCAAGGTCGTGGCACTCCGACGGGTCGGCCGAGAGATTGAACAACTCCCACGGTTCGGTCTCGAAGTCGGCGCCGGGGAAGTGCCGGGCAACCGCCTTCCACAGCACACCATCGAGATCGGCAACGAGAGCGCGGTTCCCGGCGAACTCGAAGTACTGGAGCGTGTTCGTCGCAGGGGCGTCAGCATCGTCGAGGATCGACGCAAACGAATGTCCGGTCACCGGCATTTGTTCGACCCCTCGGTACACCTCGGGTGGCGTCACGCCGAGCAGTTCATAGATTGTCGGCACCACGTCGGAGATGTAGGTGAATTGGTTACGCTTCGTGCCGGCGTGCTCGCCGAGACCGGCGGGCCAATGCACGACCATCGGCACGTGCACGCCGCCCTCGTGCGTATGTGTCTTGTACCAACGGAACGGAGAGTTGCCGCACTGCGACCAACCCCACGGATAGTTCGTGTGGCTGTTCGGCCTGCCGATGTCGTCGATCTTCTCGACCGCTTCGTCGGGCGATTCGACGATGCCTTGGAAGTGCTTCATCTCGTGCATCGTCCCCGCGGCACCGCCCTCCTGGGAAGCGCCGTTGTCGGACATCAGCACGAAGATCGTGTTGTCGAGCTCACCCATCGCTCGGAGCCCATCGACGAACCGGCCGATCTGATCATCGGTGTGATCAAGGAACGCGGCGAAGGCTTCTTGCAGGCGAGCGGCGAGCAGCTGCTGATTGTCCGACAGGTCGTCCCACGGCTCGACACCTGGGTTGCGTGGCGCGAGCGAGGTATTCGACTCGACCACGCCGAGCTCGACCTGACGCTCGTACCAGCGCTGGCGCACCACATCCCAGCCTTCGTCGTACCGGCCGCGGTACTTCTGCAGGTACGCATCGGGTGCCTGGTGCGGCGCATGCGTCGCACCGAAGGGCAGGTAAGCGAAGAATGGCCGATCGGGGCGCAACCCTTTGTTGTCGTTGACCATCAGCAGTAATTGATCAACCAGGTCTTCGGAGAGGTGGTATCCCTCGTCCGCGCTAGCCGGCGGATCGATGAAGCTGTTGTCGCGCACCAACTCAGGGTTGAACTGATCGGTCTCGCCCGGCAAGAACCCGTAGAAGCGCTCGAACCCGCGGCCTAACGGCCACTGGTCGAACGGACCCGCTGCAGAGATGTGCGTGCCCGGCATCAGGTGCCACTTGCCCGCACACAACGTTGCATACCCCTCGTCGCGCAGCACCTCGGCGACAGTTGCCGCAGCGTTCGAGATGTGGCCCGTCGCGTGAGGGAACCCGGTAACCCAGCCCGACAGGCCACGCATCCCGACCGCGTGCTGCGACCGACCGGTGAGGAGCGCTGCACGCGTGGGCGAGCACACTGGCGTCACGTGGAAGTTGGTGAACTGCACGCCGCCGGTTGCGAGTGCGTCGATGTTCGGTGTGTCGATGTCCGAGCCGTAGCAGCCGAACTGTGCGTACCCGAGGTCGTCGAGCAGCACGATCACCACGTTGGGCGCACCACGACCGGGATGGGGTCGCTCGTCGAAGTGCGGAACAGAATCGGCCAACGTGCGGCCGATGGTTCCCTTGAAGTCGTTCATGCGAAGTCCCTCTCTCAGTTGTGGTGCTCAACGATGATCGTGGTGAGGTCGTTGCCGATGACGATCTCACCGTCGTAGTGCTCGGCGGCCAGGGCGATCCACTCGGGGTACTGCTCGGGCGTCGGCGCCGGGACCATGTGGGTCAGTGCGAGTCGCTTCGCGCCGACACGCGCCGCAGTCTGTGCCGCTTCGACGACACCCGAGTGGTACTCGAGGATGTCCTGGGCCATCTCGCCTGGCAGCAGTTCGACGATGTCCTTGCGGAGGACGGTCTGCACATAGACGTCAGCACCGGCGGCGAGCTGATCGACGCCGTCGCACGGAATCGTGTCGCCCACGAGTGCCGCAACTGCGCCCTCGTGTTTGAGTCGGAATCCGATCGTCGGGTGGACCGGCGCGTGCTGCGTCGCTGCGGTGATGATATCGACGTCACCGATGCGGAACTCGTCGCCGGGCTGCAGCTCGGTGACCTCGACCTGCGGGCCGCGCACGAGCGGGTCATGGTGTTCCACCCGGTAGCCGATGTCGTCCTCCAGTGCGTGCAGTTGCCGCTCGACGAACCGCGCGATGCCCACCGGTCCGAAAATCTTCAACGGTGTGATTTCGCGGGTTCTGACCCAGTGCGTGGTGATCACGTCGTTAAGCGCGCAGATGTGGTCGCTGTGCAGATGGGTGATCAGCACACCCGCGAGCAGAGCGGGATCTGACCCTGCTGCCGCCAGGCGCATAACGACACCTCGACCTGCGTCGACAAGGATGTGCGTGCCGTCCGCCTTCACGAGACTCGATGGGCCGGCGCGGTTTGGGTCGGGCAACGGCGATCCGGTTCCGGTCAGGATGATTTCCATCAACGCGGAACCTAGCATGTTAATTTCACAGTATATGAAACTATATTTCGCAGGGAAGAAGCTGGCCCCAGTCGTGCGTATCCGCGGTGAGCGCGACGGTGTGTTCAAGATCCAACCAGAACCGGAGACCGTATGACCACCACCCCACATGAGATGGGCCGCCGTGTCGCACTCATCGCGAACACGAGCTTCTACGTCGGCCCGCCCCTAGCGCGTGAACTCGCTCGGCGGGGCCATGACCTGGTCATCGGGGATCCGGAGCCCGGTCTCGTCGACGAGCTCGAGGCCCTCGGTGCCACCGTTGCGGTCGCCGAGCACGTCTGGGAACTCGCCGACGTGGAGGTCGCCGAGCGGCTCGTGCAGACCGGCCTCGATCGATTTGGTCGTATTGACGCGGCCACTGCATTCACTGGTGAGATCGTCACCGGTCGCTTACTGAAGTCGACTACGGCCGACCTCCACAAGCTCGAACGCGGCCTGATCGACGCCCCGTACCAGTTCATGAAGGCGGTGCTGCCCTCGATGATCGAGCGCGGCGAAGGACAGGTGCTGATGATCACCAGCTCGGCCGGCAATCGGGTGTTGCCGGCGGCGCCGCTCTACTCGGCGCTGCGCGCAGGGGCCACCCACCTCGTGAAGAATGTCGCCGCAGATGTGGCCCGCCACGGCGTTCAGGTCAATGCGCTCGGCACCAATTTCATGGACTTCGACGGGTTCATCGCGGCCAACGGGGCCGATACGCCCGAGGGGCTCGAGAAGGTCGTCTCGCGAGTCCCGATGAAGCGCCTGGGTTCGGTCGAGGAATGCGCGGCGCTGTGTTGTGCATACCTCGACGGCACGTGCGGATTCGTCACCGGGCAGTTCGTCGCCCACGATGGAGGTTGGTCCTGATGAGTGCAGCAACTCCGCAAGCAACTCCGGTGACGCCCGGCGTCTGGGTACTGCCGTCGCAAGGCAATGGATTCGCCGTCGACACGCCCGACGGCGTGGTGGTGGTCGACACCGGGCCGGGCGGGCGCAAGACCGACAACATGATCGCTGCGTTGCGGGTAGTCACCGACTCGCCGGTGAGCGCGATCTGTTACTCGCACGGTCACTTCGGCTACAACTTCGGCGTCCCACAGTGGCTCGAGCACAACGCAGAGCGTGGCGACGCGGCACCCCGGCTCATCGCACACCGCAATTTGCCGCTGCGCTACGAGCGGTATCGCGAGACCGAGGGCTACCAGATGATCCTCAACGAAATGCAGTTCCCCGGCATCTCGGCGCGATTCGACCCGGTGCGGCACGATCCGACCGAGACGTTCGACGACCATCTAGTGCTGCGCGAAGCCGAGCCGCGCATCGAGCTGCTGTGGGTGCCTTCCGAGACCGATGACGCTCTGGCGATGTGGCTGCCCGAGACCAGCACGCTGTTCACCGGCGCGGCCGTGCCCGCCGAGTTCATCCCCAACGTCGGGACCCCACAGCGGTCGCTGCGCCTGACCGGACGTTGGGCCGACACGATCGACCGGCTTGCCGAGTTGCGACCTGAGATTCTGGTGATTGAGTTCGGCGACTTCGTCGTCGGCGCGGAACTCAACCTCAAACGGATGACCACCACATCACGGGCACTGCGCTGGCTCCGAGCAGAGGTGATCGACCGCCTCAACCATGGGATGAACGAGCGCGGTATCCTCGCCGACATCTCCTACCCGCCCGAGATCTTCGACTACCCATGGCTCAGCCACGCCTACGGCAGCCCCGACTACATCGTCCGCGACCTGATCCGCGAGGAGAGCGGCTGGTGGGACCGCAACCCCACCTCGCTGCACCCATCAGCACCGGCCGAGGTGGCTCGCGTCACGTTCGATGCCATCGCCGACCCTGATGCCGTGATCGCTCGAGCCGAAACGCTGGCCGCCGACGGGGACCCACAGCTGGCGATGCACGTGATCGACCTCGTCGCTCTTGGCCCCGACGACGAACCAGCGGTCATCCGGGCACGAAAGATCAAGTCCGACCTCTGCCGCGCTCGCTCCAAAGAGATTGCCCCGTATCCGAGCAAGGGGTTGTACAAGTCAAGCGGCATCCGTCTCAAGCAGGGGATCATCTCGTGGGAGGGTGTGGTGCAATGAGCGAGCCAGACCACCAGAGCCGACCCAACCTCCTATTCATCTACGCCGATCAGCACCGCGCCGATGCGATCGGTTGCGCCGGCAACGACGTCATCGTCACGCCACACCTCGACCGCCTCGCAGCCGAAGGCGTGCGCTTCGACCACGCGTGGACCGAAAGCCCGATCTGCCAGCCCGCCCGTGCGTCGCTGCTCACCGGCCGATACCCGAACGACCACGGGGTGCTCGGCAACTTCGCCGGCAACTGCAGGCCGGAGTGGGACACCTTCCCCCGTCGTCTGCAGGAGGCGGGATACACCACGGCCTCAGTCGGCAAGACACACTTCGACGCCTGGCCAATGGGCGCCGAGCCTGGAACGCCGCTGCCGACCGAGGAGTGGATCGGCAGCTTCGGGTTCGATCACGTCGTCGAGGAGTTCGACAAGTACGTCCACCTCTTCGACATCGACACCCCGTACATGACGTTCCTGCGCGAGCACGGTGCATTCGAGGCGTACCAGCAGGTGGTGCGGGACAACTTCCGCGGCGGCGACGGCCACTGGAAGGGCATCACGTCACCCGTCCCCCAGGAGTTGGACCTCACCTGCTTCCTGGCCGACGAGGCCCAACAGTGGATCAGCCGCCAACCAGCCAACCGGCCATGGTTCATGCAGCTCTCGTTCGTGCAACCGCACGTGCCGCTGATGGGCGACCCGATCTGGGCCGAGCACTACGCCAACGCCCACATCGAACGCACCGCGCGGTCCAAGCCCGTCGCGACGACCGACGACTGGGCCCAACAACTCAAGTTCCTGCGCATGCACTCACACAGCGAACTGCTGACCGACGAGTTCGTGCTGGCCGGCGCACGCCAGTACTACGCAATGGTCTCGTTGATCGACCAGCGCATCGGCGACCTCCTCGCTCTCCTCGAACAACGTGGCCAACTCGACAACACGTGGATCGTCTACTCGTCCGACCACGGCGAGATGCTCGGCGACCACGGCGTTATGGCAAAGATGAACTTCTACCGATCATCGGTCCGAGTCCCGCTCATCGTGCGGCCACCTGCTGGCACTTCCGACATCGCCGGCCGGGTCGAGTCGGCTCCGGTGCAGGCATTCGACGTCGCCGCCACGCTCCTCGACGCCGGCAACGCCAGGCCTCTCGACGGCGCACCATCACAGTCGCTCGTGCCGTTCGTGATCGGGAATGGCGCACCGACCCGCGACCACGTCGCGAGCATGATCCGGATGCGGCCGGACCTGCCGACGTGGCACGCGATCACCGACGGCCATTGGCGCGCCACCATCAACGCCGACACCGGCGATGCCGTCGAACTCTTCGACCTCGACGCCGACCACGACGAGACGACCAACCTCGTCGAGCATGCTGATTCAAGCGATGCGCTCACCCAACTGACAACTGCACTGGTCGCTACCGTCGGTACCGCATGACGGAGACGAGCGACGACGGGCGCCTCGCACGCGGTCAACGCACC
The DNA here is from genome assembly GCA_938091165.1 of uncultured Ilumatobacter sp. Lineage (GTDB taxonomy): Bacteria > Actinomycetota > Acidimicrobiia > Acidimicrobiales > Ilumatobacteraceae > Ilumatobacter_A. Next base: position 9,055 of record CALKNK010000038.1, read on the forward strand.
CGCGAGGCCGTGATCGACGCGCTCTTCGACCTCTACGCAGAAGGAAACCTCACCCCGACGATCGAGGACATCGCCAGTCGTGTCGGACGGACGACCCGTTCCATCTACACCCATTTCCAGGACAAAGAAGCGCTGGCGGTCGCGATGGCCGAACGACTTCTCGAGCTCCACGGCGAGCTGTTCCGGGCTCGCCCGCTGACCGGCACTCAAACAGAACGGATCGACGGCATTGCTGCCCACCGCGCCGAGTTCTACGAGACCGTCGCGCCGGTACGCCGCTCCACGCTCGTGCGGATACATCGCTCGCCCGAACTTCAGCAACAGCAGGCCTTTCTGGCCGCACACTTCCGCAAGCAGCTGACCCGGACCTTCGAACACGAACTCTCCACACTCGACGACGACGTCGCCGCCGAGGTCCTCGAACTCCTCGATCTCCACACCAGCTGGGAGACGTGGGACCGGCTCCACGTGTGGCAGAAACTTCCGGTCGACACGAGCCGCAAGATCGTGACCGGACTGATCCGACAAGCCCTGCGACGCCGCTGACCGGCGGCAAGGCTGGATCCGCCTTGGCGTGTGACACTGCGCCGTTATGGTCACTTGTATGAGTGATTTTCAGCGACCCGGTGGCTGCGCGACGACCGTCAAAAACGGTTCGCAGGCGGCTTGGACCACAAACCCTCCGTTTTGGACCACAAACTCGTCATCAGGTGCCGCTGCAACGCAGCTCACAAGTCCGCAGCAACGGACCGTCAGCGCTGCATCACCCCAGCTCAGAGGTCATTCGATGCGAAGATCAGAGATGGCCCGAGAGATGACGAGCTGCTGGATCTGCTCGGTGCCTTCGAAGATGTCATGGATCTTGGCGTCACGGTGCCAGCGCTCAACGGGGTACTCACGGGTGTAGCCGTAGCCTCCGAGGATCTGGATGGCTCGTTCGGTCACCCAGGTGGCGGTGCGTGCAGCCTTGAGCTTGGCCATCGAGCCTTCGGCGTTCTTGAAGCCCTTGTTCTTTCCAAGCCAAGCAGCCCGGTAGATCAGGAGGCGCGAGGCCTCAATCTCTGTCGCCATGTCCGCCAGCATGAAGGCAATCGACTGGTTCATGATGATCTTGCGACCGAACGCTTCGCGTTCTTTTGCGTAATCTAGTGAGTACTCGTAGGCGGCGCGGGCGACGCCGAGCGCCTGAGCGCCAACAGCCGGACGGGTGGCCTCGAAGGTCTGCATTGCTGCTTGCGAGTTGCCTTTTTCACCGCGACGGACGCGGGCGATGCGCTCGTCCAGCTTTTCCTTGCCACCGAGCAGGCAACGGCCTGGAACGCGTACGTCGTCGAGGACCACCTCTGCGGTGTGGCTGGCGCGGATGCCGTGCTTTTTGTACTTTTGGCCCTGCGACAAACCCTTGGTCCCGGGTGGGATGACGAACGATGCGTGCCCCTTGGATCCCAGCTCCGGATCGACGACGGCGACGACGACATGAATGTCAGAGATGCCACCGTTGGTAATCCACGCCTTGGTGCCGTTGAGGACCCACTCGTCGGTCTTTTCGTCGTATTTAGCTGATGTGCGGTAGCCACCGACATCAGATCCGGCGTCAGGCTCTGAAGCGCAAAACGCGCCGAGGGCTAACTTGCCGGTGTCGGCGTTCTCGTAACACTGCGGTACCCATTCCATCAGCTGCTCGGGCGTGGCCGACGACGCGATGCCTGCAGCAGCGAGGCCGGAGCCCATGATCGCCATACCGATGCCTGCGTCGCCCCAGAAAAGCTCTTCGATAGCAATTGGCATTGACAAGCCGGTCGGGTCGTTCATCATGGCTTCGGCCATGAACTCCCAGCTGTACAGTCCAATCTCTTTGGCCTGTTCGACGATGGGGTACGGGAACTCTTCCTTCTCGTCCCACTCTTCACCCGCGGGACGAACGACGTTCTCGGCGAAGTCGTGCACCCACTTTTGGAGGGTGAGTTGATCCTCATTGAGCTTCATGGAGAAATCAGTCATGTCTTTAAGTTACCGGCGGGTAACCAAACTTTCCACACGTCGGTAACTTCGCGGCAGAAACGTTACGAGTCCAAGGTCTCCGCAATCGGAACGACGGAGAGATCGGTGTCGTCGTCGATCACGTAGTTGCCGGCAACCAACTCAACGGGCGCGGCATCAGCAAACGTCACACCCATTGGATCACCACCTGCAGCAACGATGCGGATCTGCTCCTTGTATTGCCGGCGCACCATCGACACTCCCCGGTCACTTGACGACAGTCGCTCCTCGGAGTGCAGCGTGATCGGCCCTTGACCGACCTGTGTCTCGTAATCGCCGGGGTAGGTCTGGTGCTCCTCATCCGTGAGATCGAACCATCCCTTGGCGTCGGGACCGTATGTACCGAGTCCTTGCGGTGGTGAACCCTTCGGGATGCGGAGGATGCAGAACACCCGCGTGTGTGTGTCGTCGATCGGCTGTGCCCACGACATGTTGTTCGTCTTGCCGAGATACGCCAGCGTTGGTGTCGCAACCGCTCGGATGTTGGGCAGACGCGTTTCGGTAATGCGATGCAGTGTGGTGCCATCGGGTAGCTCACGATCTTGCGTGGCAGTGACCCCCCATTCATGACGCTGCCAGTCGATGCGCGGCCAGATCTCAAGACGTGGATCGAACTGCGGTCCGCTGATCGCGTTGTGCAGGATGAACACGTGGTACGGATCCATTACGTTCTCGTGGGTCTGGAACCAGTTGCATGGCGCCACGTTTGGGCCACCGAATGCGAAGTGATCCACGACGTGCAATTCTTCGTCGTTGCCAATGTCTTCGAAGATGTCGTAACGAGGGAAGTCAGGCTGCTTCTCGGGCGGACCCATGTATGTGAAAATCACCCCCCCAAACTCTTGAACCGGGTACCAGGGCTGCCGATACGAAGATCTGTTGCGACCACGGTCCGGCTCGCACGGCTGGTCAGTGCAGGTTCCATCAGCACTGAACGCCCACCCGTGGTATGGGCAACGGATGCAATCCTCTTCGACGCGGCCGTAAAAGAGGCTCGTGCCGCGATGACAGCATCGAGGTTCGAGCAGGCCTGGCGTTCCATCGAGGGATCGATACAGCACGAGGTCTTCGCTGAGCAGCCGCACCTCGCGCGGGATGGACGTCGCCTCGCTCGATAACGCCACAGGCTGCCAATAGCGACGCAGCAGTTCGCCCGACGGCGTGCCGGCGCCAGTCTGAAACAATTCAGGGTCGGAAAT
>CALKNK010000039.1 GCA_938091165.1 uncultured Ilumatobacter sp.
GAAGCTGAACGGCAAGACAGTCAAGCCGGCTGCGAAACTTGTCGTGGGCGACCGGATCGAGACGCGAGTTCACCAGCTTGAACGAGTGGTCGTGGTAACGAAGCTGATCAGCAAACGCGTCGGTGCTGCCGTGGCTATCGAGTGTTTCGACGACCACAGCCCGCCGCCGCCGGAACGCTCGCTCGCGCCGCCCGTGTTCGAGCGCGATCGAGGCGCGGGTCGCCCGACCAAACGCGACCGGCGACGCCTCGACGAACTCCGCGGCCGAAGTGATCGAACACGTTGAGGATGCGCAGTGAACTCAGATATCAACGAACACGTCCCTGACCCAGCGCTCTCCGGCAACGAGGAGGTGCTTGCTCCACAGCAGGCGGTCCGCGGGGGCATGGCGCTGTGGGCGCTCTTCTTGGGTTTCGGCATGTTGATGGTCGGCAACGGCCTCAACCTGGCGGTGCTCGGCGTACGCGTCGTCGACGAGGGCTTCGGTGTGCGGACCAGCGGCTACGTGATGTCCAGCTACTTCGCAGGCTTCCTGATCGGTCCAACGATCATCTCGCGTCTGCTTTCGAGGGTTGGTCACATTCGTGTATTCGCAGGGCTGGCATCGATGGCGTCAGGAGCGGTGTTGATCCACTCGATTTCCGTCGTGCCGATCACATGGGCGCTGATGCGGTTGGTGTTCGGCTTCTGCATGGCCGGACTGTTCATCGTGCTCGAGTCGTGGCTGAACGATGCTTCGACACCAACGACGCGCGGGCGGACCCTCGCGGTCTACATGGTCGTCTCGATGGGTGGACTCGCGATCGGTCAGCTGATCATTGCGTTCGTCGATACCGCGGGCTACACACTCTTCATCTTGGCTTCAGTGCTCGTGTCGCTCGCGGTCGTGCCTGTCACGTTGGCAGCAACCACGGAAGCGCCACCGGTTCGCGAAGCCGAACGGCTCGGGTTGAGCGAGCTCTACCGCACAGTGCCGACTGGCCTCGTCGGCATGCTGTTCACCGGTATGTCCATCGGCGTGCTGTTTGGTTTAGGTGCCGTTTATGCCGCTGGAGTGGGGTTCAGCCCCGGCCGTCTCGCGGCGTTTCTCGTCCTGCCGACGGTGGGCTCGTTGTTGATGCAGTGGCCGATTGGTCTGATCTCGGATCATCTGCCGCGACGTGGCGTGATCTTTGTCGTCGCGCTGGGCGCTGTCGCTGTCTGTGGGGTGATGGCTGTGCTGCCGTCCGGCAGTCCGTTGGTACTGGTCGGGATGTTCCTGCTGGGCGGGATGACATTTCCGCTCTACTCGCTCCTGCTCACGTACACACTCGACTGGTCTGCGCCCGGCAAGGCGATTGGTGCAAGCAGCTCCCTTCTGCGCGTCAACGGCGCCGGCGCGGTGATCGGACCCGTGATCGCATCTTCGTTCATGGGCTCGACGGGGCCGACAGCATTCTTTTTGGTACTGGCGGTCACCCACGGCGTCATCGTTGCCTATGTCGGCTACCGGATCGTGTCGGCAGATGCCCTCCCGATGGAGCGCCAGGGCAAGTTCGTGGCGCTTCCCGCCCGGTCGACCGAGCTGGCCATCCGCCTCACAGCGCGGCCCCTCAAAGCTTCTCGCGCGGCGCTCCGCCGCAAGAAGCCCGACTGACGCAACCCACGGCGGCGCAGTTCGGAGACTGCGCCGGGGCCGCGTCTAGGCGAGGGTCTTGGTGCGCCAGGCCTCGGTCGCGGCGACCTGGTTGAACGTGTAGAGATGGATGCCCTCAATGCCGAGATCGGTGAACTGGCCAGCAAGCGGCTTGAGTAACTGATCGGGTTCGAACGACCGTTGGGTCATCATTTTGCCGAGTGCCTTGCGGTTCTTTGAGAGATAGCGGAGCGATGCACCGACACCGAGGCGAACACCCATGGTCATCAGCTTGGCCTTGTCGATCACGCCCGGCACGCCGAGGTGCACCGGAACGGTTAGACCAGCGGCGCGTTCGCCGCGCAGCCAGGTGCGAATCTGGTCCGCGGAGAAACACATCTGCGTGCTGACGTGGGCGGTGCGGCCAGAGCCGAGAATCATCTGCTGCTTCATATGCAACGCGTCGTGGAGTTGCTCTGACGTAATGAGCGGATGGCTATCGGGATAAGAGGTGTACCCGATGTGGTCGATTTGACGATGCTCGGGACCTTCGGCGTCGTCGAGTGCGAGAAAGGCCTCAATGAATTCGATGGCATCGAAAAAACAGCCCGGTGGGTCGGCGTCGCCACCGACGACAAAGATTTCGCGGATACCGATTTCAACCAAACGGGAACGAATCGCAACAAGATGTTCAGAGTTCTGCACCATCCGGGCAGAGAGGTGTGGCGTGACGCAGTGGCCGGCGGCGACGAGCGCAGCCGTTTCGTCCAAGGTGGTCTCGATCGACTTGGCAGGTGAGCAGGTCATCGAGATGTTTGAGTGCGGAGCAAGTTCGGTGATAGCGCGTTCAAGATTTTTCATGGGGATGAGTTCGACCTTGGCATCGCGAATCATCGATCGCAGGTGCGACGGACCCGGCTGCAGCAGCCCGCGTCTCATCAATCGCCGACCCCGTGTCGGCTTCTCTGTGTGCAGCGTCTTTGCTTCGGCAGACATTGGTGGCCCTCGTTCCTTGGTTGATTGGTCGCACTGGAGGTGTGACCCTCGTGTGATGATTGTTCAGCTGAGTCCGACGATGTCGCCGTTGGCGTCGATGTCGATGTGTTGCAGTGCAGGTGTCTTGCCGAGGCCCGGCATGGTGCGCATGTCACCGCAGATCGGGTAGACAAACCCGGCGCCGACCGACGCCCGGACTTCGCGGACCGGCAATGTCCAGCCGGTAGGGGCTCCTTTGAGGCTTGCGTCGTGGCTGAGTGAAAGGTGCGACTTGGCGATGCACACCGGGAGGTTGCCGAACCCGTTTGCTTCGTAGTTGTCGATCTGCTTTTTGGCCTGTGGCGAAAATTCGGCGCCGTCTGCCCCGTAGACCTTGGTGGCCACGGTGGTGATCTTGTCGCGCAGGCTCATTTCGTCTGGGTATAGCACCTGGAAATTGCTCTCCTCTTCGGCTGCCTCAGCCACAGCATGGGCGAGTTCGGTTGCCCCAGCGCCGCCTTCTGTGAAGTGCATGGACACCGCAGCGCGAGCGTTGAACTCCTCGGCGATTTCCTTGATCGCGTTGATGTCGCCATCGTGATCGCCAGGGAACACGTTGATGGCTACAACCGGAGTGCAGCCGTGGATTCGCATATTCTCAAGTTGCTTACGGAGGTTGTCGCCGCCCTGGTGGACTTCTTCGGGGTTCTCTTTGAGGAGATCTTCAGGTAACGGCTTGCCGGCGACAATCTTGTGCTTGCCGGAGTGTGCCTTGAGGCCCCGTACCGTCGCGACCAGTACGGCAGCATCGGGAGCGAGTCCGGAGGCTCGGCACTTGATGTTGAAGAAGCGTTCGGCACCCATGTCGGCGCCGAAACCGGCCTCGGTGATGAGGTAGTCACCCATTCGGATCCCGATGCGGTCGGCAACGATCGAGCTATTGCCGGTGGCGATATTGCCGAACGGGCCGGTGTGGACGAGCGCGGGAGTGTTCTCCAGGGTCTGCATCAAGTTGGGCTTGATGGCCTCCATCAAAATGACTGCCATCGAGCCAGCCACCTTCAACTCCTCGGCAGTGACTGGGGTACCGGACTTGGTGTAGCCGACGACGATCCGGCCGAGGCGTTCGCGTAAATCCTGCAGCGATGTGCAAAGCGCCAACGTAGCCATGACCTCAGACGCAGCCGTGATATCAAATCCGGTTTCGCGGGGCACTCCGTCGAGACGTCCGCCAAGGCCAATCACAGTGTTGCGAAGCGAACGGTCGTTGACATCAATGACGCGCCGCCACGTGATGTTGTGCATGTCGAGGCCCAACTCGTTGCCGTGGTACAGATGAGCGTCGAGTGCGGCCGAGCACATGTTGTGAGCAGCAGTGACGGCGTGCATGTCGCCGGTGAGGTGCAGGTTGAGGAGTTCCATCGGAACGACCTGGCTGTACCCGCCGCCGGCTGCGCCACCTTTGATGCCGAATGTCGGACCCATCGATGGCTGGCGAACGGCGATGACGCCCTGTTTGCCGATGTGGCTGAATCCCATCCCGAGGCCAACCGTCGTGGTGGTCTTGCCTTCGCCGAGCGGTGTCGGTGTGATCGCCGAAACCACGACGTACCTAGCTTTGGGCCGATTCGACAACTTTGCGATTGCGTCGAGCCCAATCTTCGCAGCGCCGGACCCGTAAGGTTCAAGGCATTCGAGTGGAATGCTGGATTCGCTGGCAATGTCGGATAGCGGTTTGAGCTGCGCTTTGCTCGCGATCTCAAGGTCAGAGGGAAATCCCATGGTGTCTGTCCGTTCTGCCCGGCAAGAATGCACGAAGCGATCATGGGTTAAGGCCCGGCTCAACCGAGGTTTCCATTGATGTCCACCACCATTTGATTCCGCATGGTGGAACGGTTCCACTATATAGAACAGGTGGGGTCGTGTCCAGAGCTGCGTCCTCTACCTCTGACCCGTGTTGCGCTCAAGCAGAGCGTTGGACTGCTGACACGCGATACTGCGGCATGGCTTCGAAGTCCGTCACCGCCAACATTTCGTCCGGCAAGATCAAAGGCAAGCTTGACTCGTCGGGTCGGCTTGCGAACTTCCGCGGCGTCCCCTTTGCTGCGCCACCAGTTGGAGCGTTGCGCTGGAGGCCACCGGCAGCTGTTGAGCCGTGGAGTGGTACTCGGGATTGCACAAAATTTGGCCCCCACGCATACCAGCGGGCCGCTGGTTTTGAGCTGTTCTTCAACACCTTGATTGAGGGGCTTGGCCTCGGTGCTGTCCGAAAGCGATCACTGCAAGCCGCGCTCAAGATTGCGAAGGTGAAGCAAAGCGAAGACTGTCTCCAGTTAAACGTGCGGATGCCGGCCCACGCAGATCGGCTTGGTCGCAAGCTTCCGGTGATGGTCTGGATCCATGGCGGCGATCACACCGATGGCAGTGGCACGGAGCCGCTTTATGACAGCAACGTTTTTGCTGAGCGCGGCGCTGTGTTCGTAACGATCAACTATCGGCTCGGCATGTTCGGTTTCCTCGCCCATCCAGAACTGGCAGCGGAGTCGGCTGATGGCGTGTCAGGTAACTACGGCCTTCTTGATCAGATTGCAGCGCTCGAATGGGTGCGTGACAACATTGCCGTCTTCGGCGGCGACCCTGACAACGTCACCATTTTCGGCGAGTCGGCTGGTGGCGAGGCGGTGCTCAACTTGATGACCGCACCGCGCGCTCGTGGTCTGTTTCATCGCGCGATCGCTCAGAGCCCGAGTGACAGCGGACGCTGGTTGCATTTGCGTCGACCAGCACTCGACTTCTCAGCTGCCGAAGATGCAGGTGTCGAGTTCGCGAACGAAGTTGTGGGTTCGCCTGGTGATCAACTATCCCGCCTACGCGAGATGTCTGCCGAACAATTGACGACGCACTACCAGCAGCTCCCGTTGCTTGGACGTCACTTTTACCCGGTCGTCGACGGCGTGATACTGCCGACAACACCGATGTCGGCGTTCAGTGCGCAGCAGCAGGCATCGGTTCCCTTGATGATCGGCTACAACAGTGATGAGGCGACACTGTTCGCAGACCTCATGCACCCGGCCGGTGGAGAGTTCTACCGTGACGTAAGACAAGGCTCAGTTGAGCCGATGTCAGCCGGTGAAGCTCGAGAAGCGTTCGCCCGGTCGTATCCAACAGCCGGCCACGTCGACCGATTGATGTCGGCCTACCCAGGGCTGGCAACGAGCGACAGTGCTGCTGTCGCTAAGCACGGTGGTGACCACATGTTCGGTGTCCACGTCGATCATGCAGCGCGGCAACATGCGGCAAGTGGGCAGCAGGTTTTCCGCTACTACTTTACTGCTACGCCACCGTCGAAGAAGCAGACTGCTGGAGCGTTCCACGCTGCGGAAATCTTTTACGTTTTTGACACCAAGTTTCCGAGGGTTCCGGTCGCTGACGATGCGCATCTCACGGTCCGCGACATGGGTGACCGCTGGTTTGCATTCGCTGCGGCAGGAACACCGGATTCGCCTGGACGCGAGCCTTGGCCGGCGTACGACCCCGAAAGCCCACAGCAGATGGTTTTCGGTCGGCCAAAATCAGGTGTTGAGAACGTGCAACCGTCGCCAGGAATCGATCTCATGCGTGAACGCATCGAGTGGCTGACCGAGACGTTGGCAGCACCGCTCGAGCCGGTCGCTCCTGACCTAGCGGATGGCAGTGAGCGAGTTGAGGTGTGAGCCCGTTGGCGACGCGGGCCCGAGATTATGGGTTCCTGTTATCCAAGCAGTCGCGTTCTGGGGTGTCGTCGAGCTCGATGCTGATTATTTGCGTGGTGTCGGCTTCGATCGTAGAGCCGGACACCGTGCCGTCGATCTGTAGACGTTCACCGGCGGTAATGGTGGCAGAGGGGTCGGTCGCGGAGAATAGGTTGGCGGAGTCAAACGTGATCTGCGCAGTGTCATCCCCGTTGTCGACGATGCCGATGGTGCCTCCTTCGCTGAGGTAACCGAGGGCCCGGAACGGGGAGTTGGTCGCACATAAATTGACGATGCCATGGGTGTAACTGAATTGAGGCGATGCCGGGTCGCTAAGGCGAACCGTACCAAGGCTTGCGCATTCCACAGTGGTGAGACCGCTGGGATTTGCGGAGACTTCGAAGGAGCCGTCACCGCCCAGCACCAACATCGCAAACCCGTCGTCACCCAAATCGGTGTACTCGCGGGTGTCAAGCGCGATGCCTGCCTCGGAGTACAGACCAAAAGCATTGCTTTCATCAATGCCTTGCTCAATGACCAACGGGCCGAACTCAGCAGCGGCGACAAAGCTCGTGACCTGGTATCCCGGAACTGGACTTGTGGTGCAGGCGTGAACGATTTTGTACTCGGTTCCAGCGACCAGAGCCGTGCCGGGAGCGGCAGGTGCAGTGCCCTCTGATGGTGCGGTCGTAGTAGGGGCCACCGAGGCCGGAGGAACCGTCGTCTCTGGAGTTCCGGTTGACTCCGGTGCGATGGTGGTCTCGCTGCCAACCGTGGTCGGCGGAGTCACCAGCGTTTCCGGCGCGACGGTGGTCTCACTCGCCGGCGTAGTCTCAGGAACTACGGTCGTTTCGGGGGCGATCGTCGTGGACGTGGACACGTCGGTCGAAATCGTGTCGTCATCACCACTCCCAATGATGAGAAAGATCGCAAGGGCGCCGAGCGCTCCGACGCTCAATGAAATTGCGCCGGGAATGAGCCACGCCGGGCGTCCTGGTTTCGGTTTTGTTGGTGGTATCGGCGGAACCGGGGGGAGATTTCCCGTGTTGGCCCAGAGATCCGGCTCGCCGTCACTCCCGTTGTCGGTCATGCACAGAGTGTGACACACGGTCTGAAATTGCCGGCGAACCGCCGGACGTCATGTCCCTTGGTCACGATGAGCACGACAGCATCGAACAACCGACGCGCTCACGGGCCCAGTCGGGGCGAAGTCTGGCGTACTCGGCGCGGCCTGGCTGATCGTCATATGGACGACGGAACAGGTCGAGGAGTTCGTCGATCATGTCGTACGACCCGGCGTCAGCTTTGTCAATTGCCAACTGAGCGAGGTAGTTGCGCAGGACGTACTTCGGGTTGACGGCGTGCATTTCAGCGCGGCGTTCGTCCGGTGAGCGGTTGGTCGTTGCGCTGATCGTGACATAGCGCCGGAACCAGTCAGCCGTTCGCGCCAGAACCTCGCCGCTGAGTTCTGAAACGGTGTAGTAGGCGCCGTGCAGCGGCTGCATGAGCACGTCGTCGGTGACTGTGGTATCGATTTCGGTGACGTTGATGTCACCGAGTGTGCGGAAAAAGATCGTCATATCGGTCTCGACGAGCGGCAAGATCTCGAGGAGTTCGCTCGCGAGTTCGCGGCGCACGTCAACGTTGAGCGCAACGTCCGTAAGTCCGAGTTTTGCAGATAGTGCGGCATCCCAGGCGTTGCCGAAACGGGTGGGATAATCGTCGACCGCGGATTGGAGCGGGGCAACGTCGTCGATGAGCGATGCAAGCGCTCCGCCGAGCCGACTGAGATTCCACTGCCCAATATTGGGCTGGTTGCCGTAGCGGTAACGCTTGCTGCCTGCATCGGTGGTGTTTGGTGTCCAGCCAGGGTCAAAGTTTTCGAGCCATCCGTAAGGGCCATAGTCGATGGTGAGCCCGAGAATCGAGAGATTGTCGGTATTCATCACGCCGTGTACGAAACCGACGCGCATCCAGCCGACCATCAAATCGGCAGTGCGCTCCATAACTTCGCGGAACCATGCCGTGATCACATCGTCAGTGATTGGTTCCATCCCGGCATTTCCACCGCCGGCTTCCCCCACCAGAAGGTGGGGAAAATAGCGCTGGACGGTGTGCTCGACCAACTGTCGGAGGAGGTCAACCTCGCCGCGGGAGGCCGGCAGCTCGAAATGTCCGAACCGGACGAAGCCCGGCGCAACGCGACAAACAACGGCTCCAGGTTCCGGTGCAGGATGTCCGTCGTAGAGCATGTCGCGCACGACCTCATCGCCAGTGAGGATGAGACTGAGTGCCCGCGTGGTTGGAATCCCAAGGTGGTGCATGGCCTCGCTGCACAGGAACTCGCGAATCGAGCTGCGCAGCACGGCGCGGCCATCGGCGCCGCGCGAGTACGGAGTAGGTCCGGCACCCTTCAATTGGAGAACTTGGTGACTGCCGCTCGGTGTGGTCACTTCGCCGAGCACAATCGCTCGTCCATCACCGAGTTGTCCGGCCCAGTTTCCAAACTGGTGCCCACCGTAGGTCATAGCGAACGGCATCATGTCGGCGGGCACCTCGTTGCCGGAGAACGCGCGAGTGAACTGCTGACTGGCCACAACGGTCGCGCTGATGCCGAGTTCGGTGGCGATTTCTGCAGAGTGCGCGATGAGCGTTGGATCAGCTGTCGGAGTTGGAGCTACACGAGACCACGCAGCGCCATTTACCTGTCGGCGCACATTTCGGTCGTCAGGGTCGCCGGGCAGATCCTCGAGGTACCAGTGATCGGTAATGAACTCGAGTTCGGTCATCAGGCCAGTCTCGCAGGATGGGTAACGACCACCACTCGATGCGTCGCACCGCTCGACTGGACAGCAGAGTCATCCCAGCGGTGAAGTCAGGCGGGCGGTCACCGCTGCGCGGACTTGTGCGTCGAAGCTGTTGACGTGTGCTTCGACAAGCTCAGCGACCTGCTCAGCATCGCCGCTGCGTAGGGCATCGTGGATCTCGGCGTGTTCGTCGACAGCGTGGGCCATGTCGTGAACGTCAGCGAGGTACATATGCCAAAGCCGATCGCTCTGCGCGTACAAGACATCAAGGTTGGCAGTAAGAAACCGATTGCCCGAGGCGCGCCAAATGATCTCATGGCAGCGTCGGTCGAGTTGGAGAAGCTCGGCGGGCGCCTTGCCGGGTTGCTGTAATTTGGCGAGCACGTCAGCCATTTCGGCCCAGTCGGCTGCGGTGCCGCGCTTGGTAGCGAGTCGGGCCGCATAAGGCTCCATGACGGCGCGGGTCTCGTAGAGCATCGAGAGTTCGTCAACATCGATCGAACTGACGAACATGCCGCGCCGCGGAATCACGGTGACGAAGTGGTCGCGCGCGAGCCGCTGGAGTGCCTCGCGAATCGGCGTCCGGCTCATTTCGAGCACAACTTGAAGGTCTGCTTCACGAACGACGTCACCAGGCGCGAGTTCGAGGCGTATGATCTTCCGTCGAATTTCGTCGTAGGCGCGCTCGGCGAGAGACAGCGGTAACGGTTCTGCAATCGACAAAGCTGTTGACACGGACCTCATACTCTGTTGATATATCACCACTGTCAAGAGTGAAGTTGGTGCCAGGACCAACTCGACCTCCGCCTTGGAAAGAGCATGTCATGAGCGAACAAGTTGTCCCCATCACCGCCAAAGTCGTCGTTATCGGCGCCGGCATTGTCGGAAACTGCTTGGTCGGCCACCTGGCTCGACTTGGCTGGACCGACATGGTGCTCCTCGACAAGGGCCCGCTGCCAAACCCAGGTGGATCGACAGGGCACGCGTCAAACTTCATCTTCCCAGTTGATCACAACAAAGAGATGGCGCTCCTCGGAGTGCAGAGCGCCAACCAGTACCGCGATGTCGAGCGCAGCGTTGACTCGGGTGGTATCGAGGTCGCTCGGACCCAAGAGCGGATGGACGAGTTTGATCGTCGTATGACGTCCGCGAAAGCGTGGGGTGTCGAAGCCGAGTTACTAACGCCAGCGCAGGTTAAAGAACTCGTCCCGTTCATCAACGACGATGTGATCCTTGGAGGCTTCCACTGCCCGACAGTCAGCGTTGTTGACTCCCTCGACACCGGCACCTTGTTCCGCAACGAGGCCATAGTCAAGACTGGGCTCAAGGTGTTCGCCAACACCGAGGTGCTGGACGTCGAGACTGAGGACGAGCCCGGCACTGGTCTCCAGAAGGTAACGGCCGTCGTCACGGACAAGGGCCGGATCGAGGCCGAATATGTCGTCGTGGCTTGCGGTGTCTGGTCGAACCGGATAGCGAACATGGCTGGCGCAACGATCCCGCTCGTGCCTGCTGTGCACCAGATGGCTGACGTCGGCCCGATGGACGTGCTTGCCGAAACGCAAAGCGAGATCAGCTACCCGATTGTCCGCGACATGGATACGTTCTGTTACGAACGGCAGTCTTCCGGCTCGATGGAAGTGGGCTCATATGCCCACCGTCCGATTCTGCATCACCCTGACGACATCCCCTCGAACGAGGAAGCGGCACTCAGCCCGACCGAGATGCCGTTCACGCCCGATGACTTCGACCAGCAGATGGAAGAAGCGATCGAGTTAATGGACATGCTTGGCGACGCCGAGATTAAATACGCGATCAACGGTTTACTCTCGCTCACGCCTGACGCGATGCCGTGCCTCGGCGAGACCACCGAAGTGCGTAACCTTTGGTCGGCGGCTGCCGTTTGGGTGAAGGAAGGCCCGGGCATGGCGCAAGTCGTCGCCGAGTGGATGACTTACGGCTACCCCCGAGTGATCGACGCGCACGGCGCAGACATCGCACGGTTCTACGACCACGAGCGAAACGACGATCACATCTGGTCGCGGGCCGAAGAACACTTCAACAAGACCTACGGCATCGTGCACCCGGCCGAGCAATGGGAGAATCGCCGCAACCTGCAAGTCAGCCCCCTTTTCTCGCGTCAAGAAGCGCTCGACGCCTTCTTCTTCCAGGCTCGGTCCTGGGAGCGCCCACAGTGGTACGGCATCAATGCCGACCTCGTCGAGCGTTATGGCGTCGAAGAACGCGAGGTCGAGTGGGACAATCGCTGGTGGAGTCCGATCACCGTTGGCGAGCACCTCAACATGCGCGAGAACTGCGGCGTTGTCGATCTGTCAGCGTTTCAGATCTTCGAGCTGTCCGGACCCGGTGCGGTCGAGTTCGCCGACTATCTCTCGGTTAACAAGATCTCAGCTCCCGGCCGCTCGACTTACACACCGTGGCTCACGCCCGACGGTGGTTTTCACTCTGACCTCACAATGCACCGCATCAGTGAGGACATCGTCAACGTTGTGACCGGGGTGTTCGACGGTGGTCGTGACCTTGCCTGGATCAAGAAGTACATGCCGAAGGACGGCTCGGTCACGGTGACTGACCGCACGCTAGACACCTCGACCCTTGGGGTCTGGGGCCCAAATGCTCCTGCGGTCGTTGCGAAGCTGACTGATGCAGACCTGACGTTCGACGGCTCGCCGTACGGCTCGCTCCGAAATGTCCAACTGCGTGTCAGCGACGGTGAAATCGATGCCACACTGTTCCGCATTTCGTATGTCGGCGACTCCGGCTGGGAGATCTACGTGGCGTGGGACGATGCCCCGAAGCTGTGGGATGCGCTGATGGAGGCAGGAGTTGACCTCGGTATTCGCGCCACCGGCGGCGGCGTGTACGGCACGTCGGGTCGCATCGAGAAGGGCTACCGCTTGCAAGGCGCCGAGCTCGAGAGCGAGTACAACCCGCTCGAAGCTGGCCTCGCCCGTCCCAAGGTGAAGTCGGCGGACTTCATCGGCAAGGACGCCTACCTCGCCGCCCGCGAGGCGGGCGACCCCGAAGTCCTGATGGTAACAATGACCGTGGATGACCAGACCGACGCGCATGGCCGCATCCGTTGGATGCAAGGCGGTAACGAGCCGATCTGCGATCTTGACGGCAACACGCTCATGGACTCACACCAGCGTGTTTGTCGGGTAACCACGGCGGGCTACGGCCCCTCGGTTGAGAAAATGATCCTGATGGGCTACGTCCCGCGTGAGATGGCCGTGCCTGGCACGAAGCTGCAGACGGTGTACATGAACGAGTTCTTCCCGGTCACCGTCGTCGGTACCGACGGCCCGTTCGACCCGACTGATTCACGCCTCAAGGGCTGATATGAGGGTTCTTGTTTGTGTGAAGCGGGTGCCGGCGCCCGGCGCCAAGATCAATATCACCGACGATGGCCAGGCTGTCGATGCGACCAACCTTGGTCACACGATGAGTCCGCACGAAGAGTGTGCTCTTGAGT
>CALKNK010000040.1 GCA_938091165.1 uncultured Ilumatobacter sp.
CAAATTTTTGCGACGCCTATAAAAGCAGGTCGACAGTGAATTCCGATGCCGAACCACGTAGTTCTTGCGATGCTTCAGAACGACAGTGTCGTGTCGGCGAGGGCGCTCATCGCAACCACACCAGGCGGTCCGCTCCACTCCAGGTCCAGACCCCCGGCGAGCACCTCGTCGGCATTGTCCGGAGTGACCCCGACCACAGCCTGCGATCCGGTCGAGCATGCGATCGATGCCCCTGACGCCAACTGATCCAACATTGCCCTTGAGGCACCATCTGGCATCCCGACCCGTAAGTCAATCGCGTTGATGTAGTCGGCGTGCAGCAACTTGACCGAGTGCGAGGCAAAGAACGTCTGCACCTGATGGCCATCGCTGACCGCTTGCGCGGCGCACGCCAACCCGACGACACACTTGCGCGGATCAACATCCGGATCGGTCGAGAACATAACGAAGAACTTCGCCACCTCCGCCTCAGTCTTCTGCTAGAGGGACGGTGAGGGCAACTCCCCCCTCAGGGTTGCACCGAAATGTAGCTACCGAAATCGTTGACATGTGTCCCCTTTAACTCGCCATCAGTTTCATCATGTCCTCAGTGGACACGAATGGGCCGGATGACTCGACTTCGAAGAGTTGTTCCGCCGCGAGTCGTGCAATGACCCGAGATGATGATTCAACATCTGGATAGGTGTTGACATTGATGAATTTGCCAATTCCTGCAGCGAAACCTCCGACGATGGTCTCAGCATTGCCTTCGCCGAGGATTTCGAACTGCCGGGTGATGAGGGCGTTCCATTGATCAGAACCCATGGCAACGCCGTCGTAAGCGCGACCAGGTCGGCCGATTGAGAAAGATGTGTAACTCATGATGATCTCCTAGTTGTAAATAGTTGTGACTTGTATGACTGCGATGAGTGAAATGTAGATGGCATTCGTTGCCCGATGGAACTGGAGCTGCGCCGGGTTTTTGGTTGCATCGCCAATCGGTGTCGCCCCATGTTTTCTAGCACCGACTTGTTCAGCATGATGTAGTCCTGCTGTGCAGCGTCGAACGAGAGTGTGCCGAACAATCCGATACCGGTCGCTGGGGTCGTCAATAACAGGATGACGTCGTCGCCTCGGTCAAACACGATCACCTATTTGATTGCGGAAACCGCAATCAAATAGGTGAGTTGGGACGATCTCAGGCGATCAGAGATTTGCTTTCCAAGTTCTCAATATGTTGATTCGTTCATCGTTGTGATCCTTTTTGAACAGTCGTTTACAAAGAGACTTCGGCGAGGACGTCGAGGTCGGTGAATTGGACGTCACCGACTTTTGCTGAGAACTCAGCTGCAGCGTTCTGCGTAATGTCGAGGTTGTTATTGAGTTCGGCTTCTTCAACAGAGTTGAAGAAGACAATCTGGATGATTTTGCCCGGTCGGTTCCGATCAGCGCAGACGATGGCACGGCGGGCGTACGAGACACCCTTGCCTTCCTCTGCGTACTTGTTCAGCAACTCAACCGCTTCGGCGGAGTCCATGTCGAACTCCATAAGTTGTGCGTATGTCATCGATGCCGTCGACTCAGAGCATGTTGCGACCGATGACACGACCAAGTACCTGAGTACCAGAGTCAGTCATGATCTGCATCGTTTTCGGATCAGCAAACATTTTGTTAGATGCGGACAAGAGATCATCGAGTGAATCTGTCCATGTAACGGCCGTTGCATTGAATGGTGCTGGGCCGGCGGCTACCGACATGAGCGACGTCAAACCGTTTGCTCCGTTTTGGATATGTGACCAGTTGTGGTCCATGTTGCTTTCCATGGTTGCGTCATCGAGAGGACGGCCTGCCATGTACAGGATCGTTCCGTATTGACCTCGGCGCTCACCTCGCTCAGATTGCACCCGGAACAAAATCCGTCGGTTGACCTGCACCTGTGTGTCCTGCATCATTCCGACTAATTCGCTGTCTTGATAGAACCCTGCTTGTCCAGCCATTGCCGCATCAACTGAGTCGTACTCAAAGCCGATCACACACATGCCTGCCATCTCGCCACCCATGACGATTTCGGTCGCCGAGTATGAGCGCACTCCAAGTTTTTCGAGATTCCCGCTAACCCATGTTTGGCTTGCCTCAGAGAAAGCTTTTTTGTCGCCTACATGAGCGAGCACTGAATATAAATAGGTCATGGTGACGCCCCTTTTTTGATTTAATAGAATCCGATTTGGCTTATATCCTAAAGGAATGTAAGGCAGGAGAATGACGCCGCTGTTGCGGTGAGGTGAACAACTGGTTAACTAAAACGGTTGGGTCTGCTGCCTGAACAGGCCGGTCGCTTTGTGTGGTCGGGCGGGCGTTTCTACCTGACAAGCGACCCACCTAAGTTAGGTGAACTGCGGGCATCGACCCATGCTCCTAAGGCCCAACGCGTGACTTCGCTACCGGAACCACGGTGAGCCCCAGTGAGCGAAAACGAAAGAAGCCCCAGACAGAGAAACCGTCTCTGACCAGGGCTTTTTCTGTCGGGCTGACAGGATTTGAACCTGCGACCCCTTGTCCCCCAGACAAGTGCGCTACCAAGCTGCGCCACAGCCCGTGGCATTTTTGACCCAGTAAATATATGGGCCAGATGTGTTATTGAATCTCATTCTACCTTCCCGTTTCGCCCGTTAATGCACTGGCAAAACACTGGCAAACACTGGCCGCGCTTAGAGGCCCCAACTCGCATGTTCCAACGGTGCGCTTCGCGCAGTTCTGTTGCAGCAGATTGGCTAGCCGAGGCCGGTGCTGGAGTGATCTGCTGAGCCATGTCTTTGGTCAACGGGCTACGGCGGGTCTGTTTCCTTTTTGCCTAGGTCGTCGCAGAACTGGTTTAAATCGTGATGTCAGCGACAA
Organism: uncultured Ilumatobacter sp.; assembly: GCA_938091165.1. Classification (GTDB taxonomy): domain Bacteria; phylum Actinomycetota; class Acidimicrobiia; order Acidimicrobiales; family Ilumatobacteraceae; genus Ilumatobacter_A. The sequence continues at coordinate 2,875 of CALKNK010000040.1, forward strand.
CGTCAACGTCGACGAACTTTATTTCTGAAGCAAGTTTGTTGAATTCTGCGCCGCTGCGCTGTGTTACAGCAAGTTCGTTGTTCGCCTCTGCCTCTTGAGCAGAGTCAAAAAAGACGATCTGCACCAAGCGGCCCTCTTGAGACCGGTCCCGGCCGATAACCGCTCGACGTGCGAACGTTTCCCCGCGTCCCTCCTCTGCGTATTTGTTTAGAAGACGAACAGCTTCTGCCTCGTCCATCTCGAACGACATGATCTGCACAAATGCCATGGCGTTGTTCTAGCGGATGCCGCTACTCGCGCGCATGCCGGACCTTGAAACTCAGGCTTCTGTGACCTCGTCACGACCGAAATCGCCGACGCCGCGAACTCGCTAGGTGTCGTCGTTACTGGAGGTCTAGTCGCCTGGGAATCCCGTCACTGTCTCAGGGCCAATGATGGTGCCTTTGCCTTTCAAACTCTGTCAGCGCTCCGGGCTCAGAGCGATTGCGCAAGTCAGGGCATCTCACATCACGGGTGATCTGGGTTAGACGGGTAGGTCACCAGCCGCCACTTTCCATATTTGCGAGACGCGGAATGATTTGGCCGCCGAAGCTGATCGATGAGCAAACGGCAAACGTAATACTTTGGCGGCCGCCGCCACTGCAACTAAGCGCCGAATCAGACGAAGACAGCAACGAGACGCCACACCAGGTAGAGGGCAAGGGCGAAGATCATCAACTTGAAGTGCCATGGCGCCTTCTCATCTGTCGCTACGTCGCCGCCAGCGTGCTCACGAGCTTCGACAACCTGCTCGTCACATGCAGGACAGGTGCCGTCGTTATTCATTGCGTTCGGAGTCCAGTACTTCGCGCAGGGTTCACACCAAGGCATAGATCAGGACCGTTTGCGAACGCGCATCTTGATTGGGGTCGAACCTAGTACGAGGTCCTCACGCAGCCGACGCTCGAGGTATCGGAGGTAGGTGCGGTCCAGCTCACGGTTGACAAACAGCGTAAAAGTCGGTGGATCAGTTGCACCTTGCACCGCGTACAGCACTTTTGCTCCTCCATTTGCTGGCTGAGCTTGCTGGGCCGCACCGATGATCTTGTTGACGCTCTTGGTTGGCACCCGCTTGTGATACTGACGAATCGAGTCCTGCAACAACGGGTGCAGCTTGTGCACGTTCTTTCCGGACAGCGCTGAGATCTTGAGGACGGGAGCATCTCCGAGGAAGGCCAGCTTGCGCCTCACCTCGGATTGGATTTCCAAACGCGCATCCGAGCCGACCAGCTCCCACTTGTTAAGCACGATGATGATCGGGCAGCCCGATGCATCCACCCGCTCAGAAAGGCGTTGATCCTGACCGGTAACCCCAATCGTTGCATCAATAACCAGTAGTGCTATGTCAGAGTCATCAATAGCGCGAAGGGCACGGACAAGTGAGTAGTACTCCGCCGAGTCATCTATTTTGCCGCGCTTGCGCATACCTGCAGTGTCAACGAACACGATTGGCCCGTCCTCAGTCTCTACGAGGGTGTCGATTGCGTCGCGAGTGGTCCCGGCTAGGTCATGGACCACTGCCCGGTCAGTGCCCACTAAGTGGTTGAACAGCGTGCTCTTACCGACATTTGGTCTTCCGACGATCGCAACCCGCGGGGGCGGCTTGCCATCAAGGTCAATCAACGATTCGATAACGGCCAACTGATCCTCGTCGTACGCCTCTTCTTCCTCCGGCTGTTCGCTCCGCTCGGGAAAGAACGAGATGATCTTGTCGAGCAAGTCGCCAGCACGCCGCCCGTGGAGCGCGCTCGTGGGCATCGGCTCGCCCAGCCCCAGACCCATGTACTCCCAAATGTCATTCTCTCGGCGCTGGTTGTCGGCTTTGTTGGCGACGACGAGCACCTCAGTGCCGGATCGTCTAACCCAGTTTGCAATGAGCTGATCGTCATCGGTCAACGACACGGAAGCATCGATAACAAACAACACCACGTCCGCTTCTTTTACTGCCTCTTCGACTTGTCGCGTGACTTTCTCGTCAAGTGCATCGCCGCCCGGCATCCAGCCTCCGGTGTCGACGATCAGAAATGGAGTCTCAAGCCATTCGGCCTCAAGTTCTTTGCGGTCCCGGGTGATGCCCGGCCGATCCTCGACAATTGCCTGCTGGCTACCGACAATTCGGTTGAACAACGTCGACTTGCCGACGTTGGGCCGGCCGATGATAACCACAGTCGGCAGATCGGCTGAAGGATCCGCCGGAACGATCTCGCCCAAATCTGTGATGGAATCCGGATCCAGGTCGAGCGGATCGTCGGGCAATGCGGGGCGATCAGTACTCATGTTGTTCCTGCTGTCTCGAGGGCGGCGCGCAATGCAATGCCGTCGGTGGGGATGATCTCGACGGGGCGCGGAAGGTCCGCGATGCCCAATCCATCGAGGAATCGACCGTCGTCGGAAAGGCACACATCTGGAATGAGGTACCGGTGACCGTGAGGTTCAGTCATCAACACATTCCTGACGTCCTCTCCGGTCATTAATCCGGTCACACCGGTATTCCCACCAAAAAAGTGGTTCTCGACCGTGAGCACTCGAACGTCGGAGCGATCCAGGGAATCTATCAAGGGAGAAATGACCGGGGCGCCAAGTGCGCCAGTGAGCACAGCCACCGGCGCAGAAAGTCCCGGGCGGAGCTGGATGCTGGTCGAAGTCAGATCGGTCGACGCGGCTGTGGACGAGCCGCAGCCGTTCTGTCGTAAACCGGTGTACGCGGCCGGGTTCGGTGGAGCGTCGACGGCAGCAAAAAAGCCGCGCTGCACTCCCGTGGCTTCGGTAGTAGCTCCGTTGAACTCGGCTTCAAACGTTCGAGCCATACCGATGCCATCTTCATGCATTGCGAAGTCGTCGTAACGCTCGGCCGCAGGGAACGGACGTTGAGCCATGAGGTAATACTCGTCGGCGGCGTAGACCATTCGTCTGCCGAGCGTTGTCTGGAAGATGTCTTGCCAATCATTGACGGTGTCGACGACTGACTGAGCCTCGGCGAGCGTATGGAAGCGCATTGCTGACTCGGTGTTGAACTTCGAGATCCCGAGAGGCACCACTGCAACTGATTCGAGTTCAGGGTATTGGTCGAGGACTCCAGCGAGGGTGTCGTCGAGGACAGCGCCGTCGTTGACGCCAGGGCAGACAACGATCTGGCCCTTGACCGCAATGTTGTAGTCGAGAAGTGCTCGGAGCCACCGCAAGCTCATTCCGCCACGTGGGTTCTTCAACATTGCACTACGGATGTCGGGATCGGTTGCATGAATACTGACGTGGAGTGGCGAGAGCCGCTCGGTGACTACCCGCTCAAGATCGGCTTCGGTGAAGCGCGTCAGCGTCGTAAAATTTCCGTAGAGAAATGACAACCGGTAGTCATCGTCTTTCAGGTACAGGCTGCGACGCATCCCCTTGGGTAGTTGATATATAAAGCAAAACTCACAGTGGTTGTCACAGGTTCTGACACGATCGAAAACGGCGCTCGATACTTCAATTCCTAACGACGAACCCGCAACCTTTTCAATTGTTATCGACAGGTCAAGACCGCCGCGGCTGACATCAAGTTCCACGTCGGCTTCGTCCGTCGCCAACTGCCATTCGATGATGTCGCGAGGAACGTTGCCGTTCACCCTCAGGATCTCGTCGCCTGGCTCTACGCCCACCAGGTCGGCTGGTGAGCCCGGCGCCACCGCCACAACGGTGGGCGCAAGGCCGATCGTGGCAGTGCCGGCAGAAGATTCAGAATTACTGGACATCGGAGCAGTCAGGCTACCGCCGCCCTCACCCGGTAGATTTTGACCTGGATGAGCAATACCGCGGAGCCAGCCTTCGAAACTTCAACCCCAGCGGGACGTATCAACACCGTCCTCCTCGCTGAACCTCGCGGTTTCTGCGCTGGAGTCGAGATGGCGATCAAGGCGCTGGCCTGGATGGTCCGATCGTTCTCAGGACCCGTCTATTGCTATCACGAAATCGTCCACAACAAGTTGGTCGTCGATCGCTTCAAGGCGCAAGGCGTGGTGTTTATCGACTCCATCGATGAAGTGCCTCCTGGCAGTCCGATCATGCTGTCAGCGCACGGTTCCCCTCCGGCAATTCTTGAAGCGGCTCGCGCTCGCGGTTCCTACGTTGTGGATTCAGTCTGTCCGCTTGTCACCAAGGTGCACCACGAGGTCAAAGTACGCACAGGCAAGGGCTACCGCATCGTTTACGTTGGCCATGAAGGTCATGAAGAGGCCGTTGGCACGATGGCGGTGGCACCAGACGCCATCGATCGCGTCGAATCAATCGAAGAGGTTGCGGCTCTCGGAAATATCGAGGAACCTGTTGCGCTGCTCGCCCAGACCACGCTGTCCCATCGAGACTGGGAAGGCGTCGCAGTTGCAGTCAAGGAACGGTTCCCGGACGTGTGGACGCCGGGCCGCAGCGACCTGTGCTTCGCAACAACAAATCGGCAGGCCGCTCTGATGGCTCTAGCTCATCGCTGTGATGCCATTGTCGTGATCGGGTCGGCCAACTCGTCGAATACGCGGGCGCTTCAGCAGCTCGCCATAGAAGAAGGCTGCGAACGCGTCTACCGAATCAACAGCGTCGAAGAACTACCCGACGATTTGAAGGGCATCGTTGGCGTTACGGCGGGTGCTTCTGCTCCTGAGGAGCTGGTCACCGAGGTTGTCGAATTCCTTGCGCCTCTCAACGGCGTCGAATTGGTCCACGTCACTGATGAAGACGAATACTTTCCCCCACCCCGAAACATTCGGGACCTGCAGACGTCGATCGAGATGGCGTCAACGGTGTTGCTCGGCGGCACCCTTCTCAGCCGACCAGTTATGGACGACCGCGCCCTCGGCGCTAGCGACGTTCTCGCCAGCCTCTCGAAATAAACCGGCTTAGTTGCGCGGCACCTCAGCCCACGGCGCATCCCGATCGACCCGCACATCGCCAGGCAGCCCAAGCACACGTTCACCCAAAATGTTTGCCATGACCTCAGTTGTGCCGCCCTCAATCGTATTGGCCCTGCTGCGCAGGAATGCCTTCTGGAGAGTGTCGGCGCTCATGGCAGTTTCCGGCCGGATCATTTCGTAACTGCCGTAGAGCATTGCGTCAGCGCCAAGGAGATCCATGACGCCTTCGTAAATCCTCTGGTTCAAAATAGCACCCGCCATTTTCCCAATGGAACCTTCGGGCCCTGGATCTCCCATCCGGCGGTTCTGATTTGCGCGGACGTTAGTGAGGCGAAGAACCTCGGCTTCACACCACAGCTTGGTCACCTGATCGCGGGCAGTCGGCGTTCTGGCTTCACGCGGCGCATTGCTCCACGCATCGGTCAGCGCAGCAATCGTGCCTGAGCCGCGGGCTGGCATACCTCCACCAATCGACTGTCGCTCGTTCATCAGAGTCGTAAGCGAAACTCGCCATCCATCCCCGGGCTTCCCGAGCATCTCACTCTCATGGATGCGCGTGTCTGTGAAGAAGACTTCGTTGAACTCTGCCTCACCAGTCATCTGGCGAAGCGGACGAACATCGACCGTCGGGTCTTCCATGTCGACAACAAATGCAGCGAGTCCTGCGTGCTTGACAGCTTGCGGATCGGTGCGCACGACTAGGAGACCCCATTTTGAGAGGTGGGCCAAGGTCGTCCACACTTTCTGTCCGTTACATATCCACTCATCGCCGTCTCGGACACCCGTGGCGGACAAGCCCGCAAAATCTGAGCCCGAGCCAGGCTCAGAAAACAGCTGACACCAAATTTCTTCACCAGTAAAAAGCGGACGGAGGTAACGCTGTTTCTGTTCTTCGCTTCCCCACGCAACAACGGTCGGCCCGGTCATGCCGTGACCAATCGGGTTGCGGTACATCGCGTTTGGACCGCCGGCGCTAAAGATCCGTTCGTTAATGAGCTGCTGCAGTTTTGGGTTGAGTCCAAGCCCACCGTTGCCCTCAGGAAAGTGCACCCACGCAAGGCCTCGGTCGAATTGCTCACCGAGGAAGACTTGCGGATCCGTGTTGGCCGGCGGAAAGCTATCGAGGAGTTCTGTAGTCAAGTCGATCACCCGTTGCTCATCAGCGGTGAAGGTCGAAATCGCGTCGATCACTGTCATTGCCAAAAACTAGACAACCGCGTCCCAGCTCAGCGAAGGCTGGTCACTTACTGTCGGTGTCGAAACCTTCGGCCTCAACGCGTTCGAGTAGCTGGTCGCGGATGCTCATCCCTGGCTCACGAGCCTTGGCCCCCGCTGCTCGCCAACCGAGCCGGCTGGAATAGAGCAGCGGCGGATCTTTAAGGCGGTTTGGGATGACTTCGAC
>CALKNK010000041.1 GCA_938091165.1 uncultured Ilumatobacter sp.
GGAGCCTTCTTAGCTGCAGCCTTCTTCTTGGCCGGAGCCTTCTTCTTCGCCGGAGGCTTCTTTGCTGCCATCAGATCACTTCTTCTTGCCGTTGAGCGCCTGCTTCAACGTCGAGCTAGCGGTGAACTTCATGGCGGTCGATGCCTTGATCTGTACTGGCTCGCCCGTCTGCGGGTTGCGGCCTTCGCGTGCGGCGCGCTGAGTCGTGCTGAACGAACCGAAGCCGGCCCATGCGATTTTCTCGCCCTTCTTCGCCTCGGTGACGACGAAGTCAAAGAACGCACCGAGCGTGCGCTCTGCGTCAGCCTTCGAAACACCTGAAGCAGCGGACACTGCGTCGATCATTTCTGCCTTGGTCATTGAGTCCTCTTTCGGATGGTGTGGATCTATTCAACTCAGCGCAGTCTGCGCTCAGTCCGATCCCGCCATTAACAGCGGGAATAACAACCATGTGACTTACCGCGGACGATTCATTCAAGGATCAAACACGTTGCATTTGCAACGAGATGATTTATTGGACCCCAGCGATTGTGGGTTTCGATGCAGCTTTGCGCGTAAAACCCCTGCGTGAAGGTGCTCAGTCAGATCCTTACCCCCGATCACATGCGATCCGCAGCTAAATCCGTTGAGGATGGATCATCAATGCCACAGCCCTGATCTCGTCGTCCGGCTCGAATTCGCACCTGGCTCTCGTCCAGGCCAAGCCGTATCGACGCTGCACGGCAACGCTGTGTGCATGGCTGTCTAAGGTGGACATTGTGTCACTCCCAAGATTCGCTGCAGTCGACATCGAAACGTCCGGCCTCTCCCAACGTCATGATCGAATCTTGCAAATTGGTGCTGTCATTGTCGAAAGCGATGGACGAGTGATTGATTGCTGGAGCACTCTGGTCAGACTGCGCTGGCCACTTCAACAAGTCGGCCCTACCGATATTCATGGCATCACCCGACCGATGCTGCGCAATGCACCCCGGATGTCGACCGCACTCGATGAGTTGATCGAACGGATCAAAGGCGCTGTATTTACCGCACACAATGCGCAATTCGATGCTGGTTTCATCGAGCGCGCTGCCAGGCGCCGATCCGGATTCGATCTCGGCCCGCGCCTCTGCACCCTTCGCATGTCACGTCGTCTCGACCCGGAGCGCAAGCAGTCGCACCGATTGATTGATGTCGCCGACCGATTTGAGATTCCGCTGCTTAACCCCCACGATGCCCTGGCTGACGCTGCGGCTACCGCAGGGGTGCTCCCTCACCTGCTTGCTGCGCACGGCATCACCGACGCGTCACAGCTCAGCGCATTCTTCGACCGCTGAAGGCTGATGCTCTGAGCCCACCGACGGCTGAGTCAGTACTGGGCGAGGACCGCTGTTGCCAGCTCCGCGGCCTCCGCTGCAGCATCGCTGGGCGAAACCACTTCCACGTCAGGCCCAAGGCGAATCAGAAGACGCGCTAACCACCGACTGCTTGCAACCGGCAGCCTGGCCTCAATCCACCCAGAAGGCTCGGCGAGGGAAACCTGGTTTGTAATCGGATACCGGTCAAGCAGCCAATGTGCGGCCGGCGCCAATCGCAAAACAGCAACCGGCAAATCGGCATCATCGAAGAATGACCCCGGCGTCGACACGACATCTACACTCGGCACTGTTCGACCCGTCGCCGTCATGGTGTCAATGCGGTCGATCCGGAACGTGCGTCGCTCGCCTGAGCGGTCATCATCGGCAACCACGTACCAGTTCCCTCCGTCAACGAAAACGTGGCGCGGCACGATCGCTCGTTCGGTGCGTTCATCACGCGCTGGCGAGTAGTACGTGACCACCATTTCGCAGCCGTTTGTCGCAGCCTCAGCCAACTCATCGGTCGCCAGCGGACGATCCAGTTCGATCGCCACGCCTGCATTGTCGTCCTTACTGCCGACATTGGCATCAAGCCCCACCTCGGAGAGCGCACGAGCGAGCTTGGCCAACCCGCGGCCCAAAGGACCCTCCGGATCAGCCCCAGGAAGTTCCATTGCAGCTCGCGCCGAAGCTAACAAAGAGAAGCCCTCTGGAGCGGTGAGGCGAAGCGCACGCGTGAAGAGCCGGGGAACGCCCACGAACACGAGGCCATCGTCGACAAAGACATCGATCATTTCGTCAACGAATGGCGGCAACCCACACATTGCGACCAATTCCAGGTCCGTTTGAACCTGGGCTTCTGTCAGATCATACCGAGCGGCCACCTCAGCAAGCGGCACCTCGCCGACCTCCATCAACCAGGGCAGCATCACCAGCAAACGGGCCAGGCGATCCTCGGCATTGCGGGGCCCACTCATTCCGAACTCCTAGCTGCCGCTGCTGACAACCAGCCGACGATTGCCTTCCGCGTTTCGGGTGGACCGACAACCACAGCATGATCGAGCAAGCCCAGCACCCAAGATCGAAAGGCATCAAAATTAGATGCAGCGACCTCGACATCAATACTTCCGTCACTATGGCGTTGGATGACTCGATCAACGCCAACTTCGCGCTCGATTGCAGCAGCTCGAGTGGCGTCGATTCGTACTACAGCGACAGCGCCGTCAGCTGCAGAATGACCGATCTGTTTCGGGTCTGCCGGAAATGCGTTGCGCGGGTCAAATGCGGAGGGACGCTCAAATGCGCCCGGTGGGCCAACTTCGACGTTGTCCAGTGTGCCGTCAAACCGATCGATGCGGAAAGTGCGCTGAGCATTACGGTCGCAGTCGAAGCCGATGACATACCAGAACCCGCCGCGTAGCAGCAGGCCCCATGGTTCGATGTGCCGTCGTTCGCTGCGGTAACCGAAGCTAATCCGCGAACGGCCAGCAACGGCGGCGCGCACCACAGGCAGTTCCGGCCGGTCGGGCATCACGGCTGACACCGTGCCGACCTCACCAATTGCTGAGCCTCCAAGTTTCCACATTGCATCACGGCCTGCCGATGTGCCAGTACGGACCGCAGCGACCGCGACCTGAAGAGCCCGCCGCTCGTCCCCGTCAAGTTCGAGATCCGCCAATTCATACGCACGGCGGTCGATCCAATACCTACCCGGAGACCCTTGGCCCAGCTCAGACTTGGCTTCAATCGGCACCCCTAAGTCACGTAAGGCTGCCTTGTCACGCTCAAACGCTGCGCGCTGGTTGCGTTCACCATCTGGGTATTGACCAACGAGGGCACCGACGATTTCAACCATCGTTACTGGTCGACTCGTCTCGAGCAGCAGCGCCAGCAAATTGGTGAGTCGCTCGACGCGGTCAACCCGCCGTGCTGACACGGTGGATCAGTCCTCGCTCTCGTCCGGATGAATCGCCGATCGAATCGCCTCGACAACTTCGTCTGCAGTGGCCCCTGGAGTCAGGATCTTCGCCACACCAGCTGATTCAAGCTCGTGAACATCACGATTAGGAACGATGCCGCCAACCACCACGGGGATGTCGGCGCCCCGCCCGCGGACCTTCTCAACAACGAGTGGCGCCAGCGTCATGTGTGCGCCCGACAGCATTGACAACCCAATGGCGTCCACATCTTCATCGACTGCAGCAGCTGCCACGGTGTCCGGTGTCTGAAATAATCCGGTGTAGATGACCTCGTAGCCAGCGTCGCGTAAAATACGGGCTACCACCTTAACGCCGCGGTCATGGCCATCGAGACCAACTTTGGCAACCAGTACTCGTTCTCCTGCCAATGCGATCAGCCTCGCTCGCCGTAGTCGTAAAAACCCCTACCGGACTTTCGACCAAGCAGGCCTGCCTCGACCATTCGCGAGAGCATTGGAGGGGCGGCGTAGAGCGGCTCTTTGAACTCCTCGTACATACTGACTGCCACCGCAAGCGTCGTGTCGAGCCCGATCAGGTCAGCCAGACTTAGCGGGCCCATCGGATGATTGCACCCCTCGACCATGCCGTGGTCAATATCTTCTGCCGTGGCGAATCCTGACTCCATCATCCGAATCGCTGAAAGGATGTAGGGAATGAGCAGCGCATTAACGACGAATCCAGCTCGATCCTGACTGCGAATCACGATTTTGCCGAGCGTCTCCTCAGCGAAATGGTTTGCAGATTTCACTGTTACCTCGTCGGTCATCAAGCTGGTGACCAACTCAACGAGCTTGAGTACTGGAACCGGATTGAAGAAGTGAATGCCAACGACGTTCTCGGGCCGCTGAGTGGCGATTCCCAGTTTCATGATCGGGATCGAACTTGTGTTACTCGCCAAGATGGCATCGTCAGCTTCGACGACCCTGTCAAGAGTTCGAAACACTTCTGTCTTCAGTGGTTCGTCCTCAATAACGGCCTCGATTACCATTCGGCGATCAGCCATGTCCTCAAGGTCGGTCGTAAACGTAAGCCGTCCTAGGGTCGCATCACGGTCTTCCTCCGTCATCCTCCCTCGAGCGACAGCCTTGTCGAAGGAGCCGATGAGACGATTCCGTCCACGCTCAGCTGATGCCGCATCGATCTCGTGCACAATTGTGTCGAGTCCAGCCCGAGCAGACACCTCGGCAATCCCGGCGCCCATCTGGCCGCAACCCACGACTCCCACACGTTGAATATCAGGCCTACTTGTCTCACTCATCGTCGCCACCGTACCCGCAGCGCCGGCCATCATTCACCTTCTTAACCCAGACCGGACTCAGCGTTGCATCGACTTCGTCTGGAGGAATTCTTCGATACCGTACGGGCCGTTCTCTCGACCGTAGCCGGATTGCTTGTAGCCGCCGAAGGGGGCGGCAATGTTGAAACTTCCGCCATTGACGTCAACAGCACCGGTGCGCATGCGACGGGCGACGCTCATCGCTCGGTCTTGATCTGCAGACCACACTCCACCACTTAGGCCGTAAAGGCTGTCGTTGGCAATGCGCACAGCGTCGTCGTCATCGTCATAACCAATGATCGACAGCACCGGGCCGAAGATCTCTTCCTGGGCGATGGTCATGTCGTTGGAGACGTTGGCGAACAGAGTCGGCTTAACGAAGTAGCCGGTCTCGTTTCCCTCAGGCTTACCGAGACCCCCTGCTGCTACCACTGCACCCTCGTCGATCCCCTTTTGAATATAGGACTGCACCCGGTCCCACTGCGCCTGACTGATCAACGGGCCGAGGTGCATACCTTCTTTCGTTGGATCGTCGACCTGTGTGGTGGCAACCGCAGCAGCGGCAATCTCAACCGCTTCGTCGTAACGGCTGTTCGGCACCAACATTCGGGTGTGTGCCGTACATGTCTGGCCCGAATTCAGAAAGCACGCAAAAACGCCCTTCGGAATGACAGCAGCGAAATCAGCATCGTCAAGCACGATGTTCGCCGACTTGCCGCCAAGCTCTAGCGCCACACGCTTAATTGAGTCGGCAGCGGACGCCGCAACCTGCTTGCCAGCTCGGGACGAGCCAGTGAAGCTCACCATGTCGATACCCGGATGGGCCGAGATGGCCGCCCCAACTGTGGGGCCATTGCCGCTGACCAAATTGAACACGCCAGCAGGCAGACCGACTTCGTGAATGATCTCAGCAAGCATGAAGGCGTTGAGCGGGGCGATTTCACTTGGCTTCAACACAATGGTGCAGCCCGCAGCGAGCGCGCCGCCGACCTTGCAAATGATCTGGTGCAGCGGGTAGTTCCACGGCGTGATTGCGCCGACAACACCGACTGGTTCTTTGACTATAAGGCTGTTGCCAATCTCCTGTTCGAACTCGAAGCTGTCGAGCAGGGTGGCGAAGGTCGCCATATTGCCAACGGGTAAACCCGCCTGGATCATCGTCGACCAAGTGATCGGCATGCCGACCTCGCCGGCAATGGTCTCTGCGATCTCGGCTGAGCGGGCCTGAAGTGCTTCGTTGAGGCGAGTGAGGTATTTCTGCCGCTCTTCGACTGGCGTTTGGGACCAGGCGTCAAACGCAGTACGAGCAGCTAAGACAGCGCGATCTACGTCGCTCGCCACTCCCTCGGGAATTGAGCCCATCACCTGCTCGGTGGCAGCGTTGATGACCTCGATGGTCCCGCTTCCTTTGCTGGGAACCCAAGCACCATCGATATATATGTTCTCGAAGTTACGCATTTATGCAGTCTGACCGACTCCAGCTCAATCGGTCGAACTAGTTACCCGACTATTTTGTGGACAGGGCGTCAGCGGTGCGCCCGATACCAGCCAATGAGGGCGTTAGTGCCGCTGTCATGGACGTCCGGGTTGGGGTTTCCGGTTAGTTCAGGGGTGATCTGATTGGCCAGCTCCTTGCCCAATTCGACACCCCACTGGTCGTAGCTGTTGACACCAAAAATCGTTCCCTGTACGTGCACAATGTGCTCGTACAGCGCGATCAGTTGGCCAAGCACCGACGGGGTGAGCTGATCGGCAAGAATCACCGTGTTGGGTCTGTTGCCTACAAATTGGCGCCAATGCGCAGACACCTTTTCTCGACCGAACGCTAGTGCTTCTGACTGCGCAACGAGATTCGCGAAAAGTAAATCATGATGCTCTTGGAGGTCATGGTGTGCTCGTGCGAACCCGATGAAATCGACCGGCACGATGCGGGTGCCCTGGTGGATGAGCTGATAAAACGCGTGCTGCCCGTTGGTGCCTGGTTCACCCCAGACAATGGGGCCGGTCTTGTGGTCAATCCGCTGACCCTGAAGGCCGAACGACTTACCGTTCGACTCCATGTCAAGCTGCTGCAAATAAGCCGGAAAACGAGCGAGCTCGTTGGCATACGGCAGCACGGCCTTAGTGTCGAAACCAAGGCCGTTGGAATTCCATACACCGATCAGCGCAAGCAGCACCGGAACGTTTTCTGTCAGCGGTGCCGTTCTGAAGTGTTCGTCCATCACATGAAAACCCGAGAGGAACTCACGAAATTGGTCGGGGCCGATTGAGATCATGAGTGACAGCCCGATCGCCGAACCCACCGAGTAGCGACCGCCAACCCAGTCCCAGAACCCGAACATGTTGTTGTCAGCGTCGATACCAAACTCGGCGACGCGCTCAGAATTAGTCGAAACGGCAACAAAGTGATCAGACACCGCCTCCTCTCCGAGTGCGTCGACCAACCAACGGCGCGCTGTCCGAGCGTTCGTGAGCGTTTCAATCGTGCCGAACGTCTTCGATGCGACGATAAACAGCGTAGATGCCGGGTCGGCGCCAGAGAGTACGCCAGCGATGTCTGCGCCATCGATGTTCGATACATACGAACAGCGGATACGACGGTGACGGAACGCGTTGAGGGCTTGATAGGCCATCGCCGGTCCAAGGTCGGATCCCCCAATTCCAATGTTCACTACGTGCGTAATCCGGTCATCCGCTCGAACCCGATCCGCGAACGCTTCCATGGCGCCAAGCACTGCGTGCACGTTAGGGACGACATTTAGGCCATCGATTTCAAAGCTTGACTCAGGGGGCAGCCGAAGCGCAGTGTGGCCAACAGCGCGGTCTTCGGAAATGTTGATGTGCTCACCAGCGAACATCGCATCGCGGCGTTGCTCCACGCCAACACTCTGCGCAAGTTCGATCAGCGACTTGACGAGATCATCGGTGATTCGCTGCTTCGACACGTCAACCCAGAGGTCAGCCACCCTAAAGACGTAACGCTCGGCGCGTGTCGGATCGTTAGCAAACAGCGTGCGCAAGTGTGGTGGTTGCGCAAGGTTGGCAAGGTCAGCGAGTTCCATCGCTCACCACCCTAGAGCGACAGTTTCGACGCCGCCGCGTGATCGAGAAACAAGGTCGTCCCCGAGCGACGGACGTGAGTTACCGGAATAGATCGGTCCCGATCGAGCCATCGCCGGACCATTGCCGACTCTGCCTTTCCTGTGACCAGAATCAATCGGCTGCGCGCCTGGTTGATTGGCGCCGGGGTCAGCGTCATTCGGCCACGACCGTTGAAATCACCGACCATTGCCACCGGATTCTGGCTACTGACCACGGTGGCATCACAATGCGGCGAAGGCGGCCACGAAGCGGTGTGGCCGTCATGGCCTAAGGCAAGGTGGACGGCGTCGAACCGTGCGGGCAAACCGTCGGCGTACCGCAAGGCGGCCATCGCAAGGTCATCGCCCCCGACTGGCATGAGCTGTGTCCTACCCGGAACAAACCACAGTTGCGTTGCGTTGCGATCCTCATGTCCGTCGGGGGCTACTCGCTCATCAACCTGCCAAATCGTCAGCTGACCCCAGTTGAGGTCCTCGTGCACCAGTGCTGCGAGCATGGACGGTGCAGTCAAGCCTCCGCTGACAGCCAGTGACGCCGAGCCTCGGCGACGGGTTGCGACGCGTAGTCGCACAGCAAGCGACCGAGCGACGTCGCCAGCCGGGTCTTCGGAAATGCGCACCGACACGGCTCCGAACTTCACGACCTGCACGCGAGCTGCCACGTCTTGACCGTAGTTCGAGTTAGTCCGCTCATCCCTGCCAACGTCCAAAATCCCCTCGACCGAAACCGATCGACCATGTTGAACCTGCAATCCTCAATGACGATTCTCATGCTTATTTAAGCAAGACCCTCGACACTCGTCTGAGATGCACAGCACGATCTGCGACCGACGCTGCAGATTCGGCATTTACCGCTGAGTTGGTTGGGCTAGGTGGACACTGACTGGTGGCAATGAGGGTTTGGCTAATACGGTGTGGCGGTGAGCGAGGACCGAGAGCGCAACGGCGTGCGCGTTGGAATCGCTGCCTACCTCATCTGGGGCTTGCTTACCGTTTACTGGAAACAGCTGAATGCTTTCGACGCACTTGAGCTCATCGGATGGCGGATGCTCACTGCCGCCGTCGTGATGGTGGCGATCACAACGGTCCGTGGAACATGGTCCGCTTTAAGCGTCGCATTCCATTCGAAGGCGATCATCAGACGTCTGGTGGTCGCAGCGCTGCTCCTCAGCGCCAACTGGGGAAGTTACGTGTGGGCGGTCGTCAACGACCGAGTGATCGAAACAGCGCTGGGCTACTTCATCGCGCCACTTGCCACTATGGCGATCGGCGTGTTCGTTCTGGGGGAACGCCCCAACAACGCGCAGCGCATCGCATTTGGCTGCGCATCGGTTGCGGTCGTGATTCTTACGGTGGGCGCCGGACGACCTCCCTGGATATCTCTCGTCCTTGCTGCGACGTGGAGCTGCTACGCCTTAGCTAAACGCAACATCCCACTTGGAGCAATCGACAGTCTGACCGGTGAGACCCTTGTTCTGTTCCTCCCTGCCCTCGGTCTCGTCATTGCGTTGTCAAGCCGCAGCGGCAGTGCCATTGACATCGCATCAAGCACCGAGTGGGTGTTCCTTCTCGGCACCGGATTGATCACCGCCGTTCCCCTCATGTTGTTTGCATCAGCCGCCCAATCAATTCCGTTCACCCTCCTCGGACCTTTGAACCTGTTGGTGCCCGTCATCAACTTTGGGCTTGGCTGGGCCATCTATGACGAACCGATGCCACTCAACCGGCTGATCGGCTTTGCGTTCGTGTGGATGGCGTTGCTCGTTGTGATGACCAGCCGAGTCCGCGACGCCCACCGTCGCTCTCGAGTCGGCGACACCCCGGTCACAGCCCAGTAGCTTTGGCCTGATGAACTCACGGCACGTCGTTCGTCTTCTGTGCGGAGCTGGGTCCGTGGTCGTGCTCGCCAGCTGTTTCACATCAACGGCCAACTTCAAGTCCGCAGCTGAATCGTTTATAGCCGAGCAGGTGTCCGAACAGATTGAGACGACTTTGACCAACGTCAACTGTGTTGCACCCATTAACCGAGACATTGGTACGAGATTCACTTGTCAGGCCGTCGACGAAGCCGGTGCCGTCTGGGAGTTTGACAACGTCATCGAAGCCGAAGGCAAGTTCACGGTAAACATCTCCCGCCGCCCCTGAGCCGTGACGCTGGCTTCGGTCAGCCTCTTAACGCCACATCAGTAGACATCTCCGTCGCCACCGAACAAGGAAACCTAATGAAGAGCAAACTTGCTGCCGCTATCGCCCTCAGCACACTTGCGCTGACAGCTTGCGGTGGGGTCAATCGTGATGGAACTCGAGAAAAGTTCATCGCCGACATTGAAATGATTGGCGGCACCGTTGACAGTGACTGCGTGGACGAAGTGTTCACGGGTTACAGCGATAGGGAAATCAAGGCACTCTCAGAGGGTGGGAACGACGAACGTTCGGTCTCGCTAGCGACCGAGCTTCTCTCGTGCACAGACCTCCGCAGCTGATGTGACAACAGGGTGTAGGCGGCCCAGTTGCACACTGATTAGCTGACCCAGCTAGGTCCCCCCAGACGCGAACGAGCCGGTCGCCTTCTCGATATTCCGAGAGAGCGACCGGCTCGTCACGTTTTCAGCTGATCAGATCAGCGGGTTACTCAGCTGGAGAAGGAACCGCCAGCGCCTTCGAAGTCGACCAGGTCACCGGTCGGCACGAAAGCGATTGCACCATCGACAATCGCGACTCGCTGCAGCTGTGCAGCCTCTGTCCAGTAAGCATCGTTGACGCCGTCAAGCTTCAGCGTGCCACCGAGCAGGGTGTCATTCGTGGTGTCAGCGTTCCAAACCGCCGCCATCAGGTTGACCCGGTTGAGTCCACCTTCCAGCGCCGCTGCATCGCGCAGAACGTCGACGAGGAACTCGCCGTACAGGATGCCGGTCGAGTACGAGCCGTCGGCGCAGGTCACGTCGCCATACTCGGCGAGAATCGCTTCCACTTCCTGAATCTTCGGATCATCGGCGTACACGGGGTCACCACAGATCTTGTTTGAGTTGGCCATGATCGGACCTGCGTCGTCTGCGCTCAGCGTCGCCACAGCGTCTTCAACAGGAGCGAAGAACGATGACAAGTTGTTGCAGGTGTACGACATGTAGGTCGTCGGACGCCATTCAGATCCAGCGAGCACTGCTGTTGACTGCGAGCAGAACTTCGACGTGGTACCTGCGAGGAACACATCAG
Organism: uncultured Ilumatobacter sp.; assembly: GCA_938091165.1. Lineage (GTDB taxonomy): Bacteria > Actinomycetota > Acidimicrobiia > Acidimicrobiales > Ilumatobacteraceae > Ilumatobacter_A. The sequence goes on from CALKNK010000041.1 coordinate 10,907, forward strand.
CACCGGTGGCGATGAGCGTGGTCATTTCGTTGGTGACGTCAGCTCCGGCCGGGTCGTGGAGCTGCTCGGAGACGACGTTAAGACCGGCGCATGACTCTGAGTTATTGAGGGTCTGCTGGTAGGTCTTACCGAAGTCGTTGTTCATGATGAGCGCCGCAACGGTCGCATCCTCGCCGATGTTGGCCTTGACGTCGGCGCACCAGATCTCGGTCTCGGTGACGTAGTTCAAGATGTTGCCAACAGTCCACGGGAACTCTGCCGGATCGCCCCAGAAGGGGAAGCCTGACGAGTTAAACAACTGCGGCACGCAGGCCTCATCGGTGATCGGACGGATGGCAAAGTTGATCGGCGTACCGATGTTGTGCGCCAGGGCGAACACGTCATCGGAGTCGAGCATTTCTTCGACGTTTGCCACGGCGCGGCCAGCTTCGTAGCCGTCGTCCTTTCCAACCCACACGAGGTCCTTGCCTTCGATCGGGTCTGTGGCGTTGATGTAATCGAAGTAAATCTTCATGCCTTCGCCGATGGCACCAAATGCAGCGAGTGCACCTGACTGCGGCAGTGTCTGGCCGATACGGATCTCGTCGCCATCAACACCTTGCAGCGGGTCCCAGTCGTCCGGGCAGTCGCCAAGTGCGAGCGTGGTGCCAGCAGCAACCTCGACGTCTCCTTCGAGTGCCAGGGCTTCTGCTGCGGGCTCTTCAGCAGGCTCTTCAGCAGGCTCTTCAGCAGGCTCTTCAGCAGGCTCTTCAGCAGGCTCTTCAGCAGGCTCTTCAGCAGGCTCTTCAGCAGGCTCTTCAGCCGGTGCCTCTGCCGGTGCCTCGGTGGAGGCCGGTTCGTCGTCGCTGCCGCATGCCGCAAAGATCAGGCCAGCGGCCATGAGTCCTGCTACGGAGCGCTTGATACGTGATGTTCGCATATTCTCCCCTAGTTGTTGGTTGGCGCCGATTGCTCGGCATTTTTCGGCGAAACAGGAAAACCAATTCCGGCTGCGAAGCCGCAACTGTTATTTTCCTAATCACCGAGAACTTGTATTCGATGTTCAGATGTGACCGTAGTCGCTCAGCCGTCGTCTGCGGTGGTTGGAGTGGCCGTCGAGCCGTCAGTTGTTGGGGCCTCGATTGCGTCCGTTGATCCGGCTTGCGGTGCGGTATTGCCAGCCGACATAGCGAGCTCCGGGGTCTGCGGTATGACCTGGACGATGCGACCGCGTATCTGTCGAATGCCGGAGACAACACCGCCCGGCAGAACGAAGGTCACCACAATCAGACCAATGCCAAGGATTAACCCGCCAGTCGGACCCTGCAACCAGCGTTCCGGCACCAACGGAAGATTTTGAGTTGAAGAGGCCCAGTCTGGAATAAAGGCGATGACTAGTCCACCGACAACCGCTCCTGACAAGGTGCCAACACCTCCAACGACCATACCAACGACGAACAGAATGGAAATCAGCTGAGTGAAGTCACCTTCAGACGCAATCCCGAGCTCAGCGACGTAAATCATGCCGCCCACACCACCAAGAGCTGATGCCACACCAAATGACATCACCTTGTTAAACGCCAAGCTCATGCCATTAACTGCAGCGCTCGTTTCGTTGTCGCGGATGGCTCGGATGGCCCGGCCCGGCCGGCTCTTAATCAAATTGCTCGCCATTTTAAAGCAAATGACGGCGAGGATTGTCATTAAGAAGAACGTCCAGACGCGCTGCTCCTGCTTGCTGGACAGCCCCTCTCCATCGCCAAAGTACTGACCAACGAGCGGAATCGTGTGAAGCGCATCGACGATGGCATCAAGCGGCAACCAGCTGGGCGGAATGAAGTCTGAGTCGACCTGTTTGCCCGCAGCACCACCGGTGTACGGAAGTAACACGTCAAGTTTGATCAACGACGGGAAAATCGCCGCCAGACCCAACGTGACCAGAGCCAGGTACAGGCCCTTAATGCGCAGGGCCGGGATACCGAAAAGCAACCCGAACAGGAAGCACACCGGAACCACCACAAGCAGCGAGGTGAACCACGCCCAGTTGTGGTCGGCGACCAACCAGGCTGCGATATAAGCGCCGGTACCAAAAAAGAACCCTTGGCCAAGCGAAAGTTGGCCAGTGAATCCCGCCACAACTTGGAGTCCCAAAATCGCGACCATGAACGAGATCGACTTGGTAACACGCGTGATACTCAACTTGTAGTCATTATCGAAAAGGGTAAGTGACCCAGTGTCGTTGTACGCAAATGCAACGATCACGATCAGCAATGCGAGGACCGCAAAACCAAAAAACTTATAGATTCGGTAGCTGCCAGTTCCTTCGGTAAATACGAATTTCGGTGATGATGTAGCCATGGCTTCCTTCCTCAGACCCGTTCAACCCGTGGCGTTCCGAAGAGCCCCGAAGGTTTGAAAAGCAAGACCAACATGAGTACCACCACTGCGGCCATCAAGCTGAGCTCGCTCGGAACGCCGAGATACGGAACGGCAATCGACTGAACAAGACCGATGGCCAGACCACCAACGATCGCGCCGCCGAGGCTGTCGAGACCACCAAGTGCAGCAGCCGAAACTGCGAAAATAAGCCCAGTCACCATTACCTGCGGCTCCAGTTGACGGAACGGCGATGCCACGAACACGCATACACCGAGGGTTCCGACTGCAGCAGCGATCGCCCAACCGAATTGGAGCGTTGGTCCCACCTTGATTCCTACAAGCTCGCTCGACTCGAGATTCGAAGACACGGCGCGGAAAGCGAGCCCGACCTTCGTCTTGTTAAGGAGCAAGGTAAGGCCTCCAGCAACAACCATGATGGTTGCCATGGTGCCGACTGTGTACCAAGAAAGTGTCGCACTGCCATACGTCAGTGCGTTGCCTGACGGGAAGAGTTCGGGAAAGGCTCGTGGGTCAAAGCGCCAGACAATGCCAGCAAGCGCATTGATCCCTAAAAACAATCCAAGGGTGATGATGACCAGCGGAAGGTGATCCGCAGGATCAAAAGGCCGAATGAGCGTCCGCTCGATGCCTGCCGCACACACGGCGGTGATAACCATCGAACCGATAACGGCCCCCCACATCGGAATACCTTGTTCGGTCGCCAGCACGAGGGCGATAAACCCACCGAACATTGCGAACTCACCCTGGGCGAAATTGATCAGCGTGGTTGCTTTAAAGATCATGACAAGGGCCATGGCGATCAATGCGTAGGTAGCACCGTTCGACAGGCCATCTGAGATGCGATTGAGAAAGAGTTCCATGTGATGTCTCCCGTCAGACCCCGAGGTAGGCCTTGCGAATAGCGTCGTCGTTGATCAGTTCATCGGCTGGACCCTCGGTGAAGATCTCGCCTGATTCCAGGACATAACCCCGGTCACCAATGCCGAGCGCCAACTGGGCGTTCTGTTCAACGACCAACATCGTCGTGCCGGTTTCTTTGTTGATTTCAGCAAAGCGCTCAAACAATTCTGCGACGATGATTGGAGCAAGACCCAGGGAGGGTTCATCGAGAAGCAGCAGACTCGGGCGTGACATCAGCGCTCGGGACACTGCGAGCATTTGTTGTTCGCCTCCCGATAGCGAACCAGCGCGCTGATTTTTGCGTTCCCCTAGAACAGGGTAGACGCCGAACCATTTGTCGATGTCGGCGTCGACTTCATTGTCGTCGCGGATGTAGGCGCCAACTCGAAGGTTGTCTTCGACTGACAGTTCAGGGAGCGTGCCACGTCCCTGCGGCACATGGGCCACGCCCTTGCGGACGAGGTCGGGAGCCTTGGCGTTGCTAATATCTTCGCCCCTCAGCTCGATCGAGCCGCTCCGCTGGATCATGCCAGACACCGCCCGCAGCGTTGTGGTTTTACCGGCACCATTGGCACCAAGAATGATGACAATCTCACCGTCTGAAACGTGAAAGTCCAATCCGTGCAGAACTTGGATCTGGCCGTATCCACCCCTGAGACCCTTGACGTCAAGGACAAGGTCGGTTGTTGTGCTGCTGTCGCTCATGCGGGTGCCCCCAAGTAGGCCTCGATCACAGCGGGATCTTCCTGCACAGAAGCAGGAAGCCCCTCAGCAATCTTGCGACCAAAGTCGAGAACTACAACGTTCTCAGAGATGCTCATCACGAGTCCCATGTGGTGCTCAACGAGAAGGATGGTCAGGTCGTAGTCAGTTCGAATTTTCTGAATCACGATGGACAATTCGTCGACCTCGCTGTGGGTGAGACCGGTTGCTGGTTCGTCCAGCATCAAAAGTTTGGGGTGGCCGATCAGGCAACGGGCGAGTTCGATGCGCTTGAGCGTGCCGTACGGCAGGCCGGCGCATTGCTGGAATGCAACGTTTGCAAGTCCGAGGTCCGTCAGGATCGTGAATGCCTCTGAGGCCAGCCTCTTCTCTTCTTTTTTCCGGCCAACGTTGAGCATCGCAGACCCGAAGTTCTGCTTGCTGCGCACATGGGCACCGGCCATCACATTTTCTATAACGGTCATTCGAGGCCAGAGCGCCAGGTTCTGGAACGTCCGGAAGATGCCGGTCTCAGCAATCAGGTGGGGCGGCGTCTGCAGCAGATTAACATCATTGAAGCGCAGTGTCCCCGCCGTCGGATCATAGATACGACTGATCACGTTGAACATTGTTGTCTTGCCCGCACCGTTGGGCCCGATAAGGCCGCAGATCTGGCCTTCCTCAATGCCGAAAGTCATGCCGCTGAGGGCAACGATGCCTCCAAACCTGACTTCCACATCGTTCACTTCTAGTAGTGCCATCGACGCAAACCCCCTCTGTTCGCCGTTGTGGTGACGGAACGTAGCACCTCGCCTCTCACCAATTCGAAGTCAGGAAGAATTGTGTCAGTCAAACACCAACCTGATATCGCAGCGAAATGAACACGAAGCGTCGAGCTATCCCTTGCACCTGGCAAGGACGCTTGGGGAATAGGTGAGAAGCTTGGAAATAGATTTCACCTGTCGCAAGTCACCGAGTTGCCTTGCCTAGAGTCGTGGAGGTGGGCCATCGTCAGTTTTTTGCACTGCTGCTCGCTGTCTCGGTCACCGCTGGCGCGTGCGGAGTCGACGTAGCAGTAACCGCGACGCGTTCACAGCAATCCGACTCGACGACGACCTCGCTGTCAACGGAGCCGGTTCCCGATGACAGCAATTCTGCGCCAGCCGTTGACCCATCACCGACCGAAGAACCGGACATTGCAATCACCGCACCCATCTTGGTTGACGCCGACGCCATCAACTTTGGCCCGAACAAGCCCACTCGTGATTACGACGACTTCCTGCTGGCAACAGTCAGTGACCTCGACAGCTGGTGGGAGTTGACATATCCGAAGATCTACGGTGCGCCATGGCAGCCGCTGCAGGGCGACGTGTATGCCGCGTACCCCGAGCGTCCCGACGACTTACCGGGCTGCGGCGAGCCGCGCACTTCATATGACGACGTTCAACAATTTGTAGCGTTCTACTGCGGTCTCGGTGACTTCATTGTTTACGACGACGGCGAGGACGGACTTCTCGCCGATCTCGCTGACAACCTTGGCGCAGCGACGATCGGCATCGTGCTTGCACACGAATACGGGCACGCCATCCAGCAGCGCAGCGGCGTGCTGGACCAGAACCTGCCCACCGTCACCACCGAACAGCAAGCTGATTGCTTCGCCGGCGCCTGGGCAGGCCGCGCCGCCCGTAACGAAGGGGCAGTCTCATTCACCGACGCCGATGTGGGCGCCGGTCTTATTGCAATGCTCGAAGTTCGCGACCCGGTCGGGCTTGACCAGTTCAGTCCCGGCGGTCATGGGTCGGGTTTCGATCGAGTCGGCGCATTTCAGGCTGGCTTCGTCGAAGGCCCAATCCGCTGCAGTGGTTTGATTGACGACCCATTACCCCTGGTCCCGAATCAATTTAACGACTTCGCGGATCAACAGAATGAGGGTAACGCACCGTTTGGATATGACGCTGGCGAGCCTGGTGTGCGTAACGCCGAGCTCTTCGGGTTCCTTGTGCCTGATCTCAACCTGTTCTGGGGTGTCGATGTCGCGATTCCTGGTTGGACCGATTTGACTCTCGTCCCGGTCCAGCAAATTGAAGACGCCACGTGTGACAATCTTTTGCCAGGATTCCACAACGGAGCGGCCCTGTGCCCGTCCGAAAATACCGTTTACCTCAATGAGCCGGTCGCTTTGGACCTTTACCAGCAGCAGACGTTTGGTGACTTCTCACTCGGCTACCTCATTGGTTTGGCCTGGGCCGAGGCAGCGCAGATTGCGCTGGGCTCAACGCGCACGGGCGAAGATCGCCAACTGGTCAACGACTGCCTCACCGGTGCTTGGGTTCGATCCGTGATCCCCGTCAACCGAGAGCTCCCTCAGCCTCGTGACGAACGCCGAACCTCGGTAGTATCCCCCGGCGACCTCGACGAGGCGATCCGCACTGCCATCATCATCGGGGATAGTGGCAATGACGACAATGTTCTTGGCAGCCCATTCGAAAAGATCGACGCTTTCAGCGACGGCGTCGTCGGCGGCATCGACGCCTGCGGAGCTTGATGCCGTAGAAGTCGCAACGAACTCAGTCCAAAAGGGCGTTGAGTAGCTCAGCAAGCTCGACTGGGCGGTCGCCTTGCACGCTGTGGCCTGATCCGTCGACCAGGTGAACGTCGATGTCGGCTTGCAGCCGACGTGCCTCGGCGACGTCGGCGTCGTCGACGACCGGTGAGAGCGATCCCCGGATCAACGTGAGTGGGCAGGCGATGGCTGCGAAATCATCCCAGAGGGGGTTGCGATCTCCTGAAACAGGGGTCACATCTGCCTCCGGCATGGAACCGTTGCCCTTCGTTGTTTGGCCTGTCTGCCGATTGGTCCGGTCGTAGTTCCACTGCCACGACCCGTCAGGGAGCTGATGTGCGTTGTGCAGGATCCCGCGCCGCAGGGAGGATTCCGATCGAGTTGGATTGAACTCAATGGTGCGAGTCAGGAGGTCGTCAAAACTCGTGAACGACTGGGGCCCATTGACGAAGTCGATAATCGCCTTTGCCTTCTCACCGTTGACGCCTGGCGTGATGTCGACCATCGCCAACTGGCGGACAAGTTCGGGGTGACGCGTTGCGAGCATCATCGAAGTGAGTCCACCCAGCGACATGCCGACGACAAGCTGTGCGTCCGGTGCGTGCATCTTGACGGCACGGGCCACGTCGTCGGCCAAGTTGGACGGCGAGTACGCCCCATCGTTACGCCAAGACGAGTGGCCGTGGCCAGGAAGGTCGACCGCGAGCGCAGATCGACCCAACGCAAGCACCACTGTGTCCCAGGTGTGTGCGTTCTGAGCTCCACCGTGGACGAAGACGATCTCAGCGGGTTGATCCCCCCACGCCAGCAGACTAAGCAACCGACCGTCATCAAGAGCAACCGATCGGCGTTCCACCTGTGGAAGCTGAGGTACGTCAAGACCGAATTCAGCGATGTTCTCTTCGAACAGTCCGAACTCGTCGTACGGAGCTACAGCGGAATCATCTGAGGAATCCATCACGAGTTCGAAGGTACTGGTCAAGGATGCTGGAGCGCTCAGCGGACGCTCCCGGTTGATCAGCCGGCTACAGCCGCGTCGGCCTGACCACCGCCCATGGACCCGACTCTACTTTCGCCTTCGGCTAGCGGTGTAGTGGCGGTGATATCCGGAACAGCCGTTGTGGTCGTTGTCGAAGCGACGGTAGTTACGGGCGGAATACTCGCGATGGTTGTGTCTGCTACAGATTTAGCCGTAATGGTTGATGCAACGGTGGTGGTAGTCGTCGTTGAAGTGGTGGTAGATGTTGGCTCATAGTCAGGATCAGGCCAGTTAAACGTTGGCGGTGGTGATCCGACCGCCTCGGGCTCGTTCTCACCGTCCCACACAAAGACCTGATCGCCGTTGCTCATCAGTTCCTGCATGGTTTCAGAAATGTTCAACGGGATGCGGATGCAGCCGTGCGAGGCTCCCCGCAACGGAATATTGAGCGCACCATGAATGGCGATGCCGTAGTTGAAGTAGACCGGATTCCACATTCCGCCGAGCGCGCTTTCGCGTATCCCCTTCACTTTGCGATAGACGGTGAAGACGCCACCTGGCGTGTTTGAGACACCACATTCACCACGCACCAACGGCTCGGTGCCCTGACGGTTGCCGTACTCGCCAGGGCTGATCGTGACTTCTTCGCACCACTGCTCGTTGCTCCCGCTTGACATGTGCGTGATCATCGTCGGCTTGTCGTCGTGGAAAATCGCCAACACTTGCTCAGGTAAGTAGACCTCGGTGTGATTCGGTGTTGCGTTGGGTCTTCGGGGTTGGATGACGAACGGCTCCTGCATCGTGTCCCACATCTCGGGCGTGACTCGTCCAGTGGGACCGTTACTCGGACGCTTCATGACCAACTTCTCGTACGCCCACACAGCCTTGACTGTTTGATCGCCATAAATGCCGTCGGCAGGGCCAGGCACGAAGCCAAGATCAGTCAAACGCAGTTGAACCTGCTTCACGTCATCGCCAGCCAGGCCTTTGCTGAGATTTCGCTGCAGCACAGTTTTGCTGACAGGAAGTGATGTCTCGACTGCGCCAATCGCGTCCGAAACCAAATTCGGGACCGCCGGCACATTGACGTCCGTGTCGACGGCAAACGCCGAATCCGCGAGTTCCATCTGCTCCACGCTGCTGTCACCACCGCCGCTAAGAGCGACACCTACCGCGACGACGATGCCAAGCAGGCCGACTGCAGTGACAGCTGGAAGCCATTTCGCGACGTGATTCGGAGGTCGCCAAGAGGGCGTGAAGGAGGATTCGTTCATGGTGACGGGGTTGCCGGTCGAAATGAGATTTAACAGTCAGCAGCGACTGCTGTCCGAGGCAAAGGTACCGACCAACGCCATACCTGAATCGTCGCCCCTGCCATATCCGCCGGGAGTTTCCTTTCTCATCTCTACACCGTTTTTAGCTGCGATCAACGATCGACGTGATGCCATCAAGGTCACCGCGCAGCTGGCGCATCTCCCGGAGAATCGTGAGGATGATCCCAGGAGAACTGAGTGTTGATTCGCCGCGCGTCCGGGGAAAATAGTCCACGCCAAGCTGCAGCATCTCGTAACCGAGCCGAGTGGCTCGGATGACGAGCTCGGCGTCAATGAATGAGCCCTCGCTTTTCAGCTCCACGTGCTCGAACACCCGGGCTCGGCACAACTTGAAGGCGAAGTTGATGTCGCGAGCCTTGACGCCGAACAGACTGCGAACCAGGAGGTTGTACCAGAAGGTATAGATGGTGCGCAGATACCCCTCTCCAGTGCGGTCAAATCGATACGCGCTAATGATGTCAGCGTCGTAATCGATCATGAGGCGCACCGCTCGCGGTAATTCCGCCATGTCAAACGGAAGATCTGCGTCGGTGTACAAAATGAGATCACCGGTTGCAGCGGCAAATCCGGTTTTGATCGCTCCTCCCAGCTTGCGGTTCTTGGCGTGATGCACGACCCGGACGTGTGGGTCTTCTGCCACGATCCGGTCAGCGATTACGGCAGTGCCATCTGTTGAAGCGTCGTCGACGATGATCAGTTCGTAATCAGCGATGTCACCTGCCTCAACGAGGACCGAACAGGCTCGACGGCCTGCCTGCAGCGCCCGCTCTACGTACTCTTCCTCGTTCCACATCGGGTAGAAGATCGAGAGCTTGTCGAATGGTGCACTCGAATTCGTCATCGGTGCCGAAGGGTAGCTGCCGGGGAAGTCGGCCCCGCCGCGCCTACCCTTCTGACTGTGTCGGGCGTCCCCAAAGAGCCGAATTCCGGAAGTACATTCCCCCCTCCTGGCTCTTCGCTTTCTTCACCACCGCTAGCAAAGCCTTCCGTCTCGTCGGCTTTGGGCGAAACGTCACCGCTACCGTCTGCTGCGGTGGTGCAACCACTGCGGCCCGGCCAAGTCACTGTCGCCTGGCAGATCATGTTGGCGGTTTGCTGGGGGGCTGCGTTCTTCGCGTTCCTTGCGGTTTGGAAAACCAGCGAGGAGATCGGGATTGGTACCTGGTGGCTCGGGCCCCGCGCTCAGCCCCAGCCCATCCTGGTCCGCGTTCTGCCGTTCGCCATCACCTTGTCGTTGGGGTTTCTCGCAATTTCGAATACGCGCCGTGTTGCACTGGCGAGCATCGCCGGGTCGTTGACCATCGCCGGAATTGCGGTCTTCGACATGACACGATCCGGTGGACTCGCAGCCGTCGAGTTTGCCATTGCCGGTTCGATGCTCCTCGTCTCATGTGGTGCACTTCTTGCATCAGCACGACGGGTACCCGTGCCAGCGCCTCCGGACTGATCGCCACATAACTCTTCGGGCGATTCGTCATGAAATATCCAGGTGAACCGCGGGCGGCGAGGTTATGAAAGAACTCTCTGGCGATCAGCACAGGCACCTACCTCGGCAGGTAATCACCGTATGCATCAATCCACCCGCGATCATGAGGAAACCAGGTGGCATTACCGTCATCCACCGCGCCCTTGATGTGACGGAGTCGTCATCGTTCTGGAAGCCGGGCGGCTTTCCGCCTGCAATCGCAATCATCCAAGATGCGGTAATGTTGCAGGCAGCGCGAGAACATCCATGCGCAAGTTCTAGCCAAGCCGCCAGCTCAAGATAAAAGCTGGATTTGACACCGTAGATGTGTGGCCGCCTAATTTTTCGGCCCTTCAGGCTCGTCTAAGAAGCGGCCATCATCAATCACGGCTCGGAGAGCCTTTACTTCCAAGAGAAGTTCGTCAAAGCGATCCTGAATACTGGCTTCCTGGTCTCCCTGTTCGGCATCTTCCAGACCGAAATAGGAGGCAAGACTGGCAGCAAGCACACCCAGAATCGCTAACCCGGCGAGCATAAGAAAAGCGGCGATTACTCGGCCGACTCCGGTCTCAGGCACTGTGTCTCCGTAGCCGACGGTCGTGATGGTCACGATTGACCACCAAACACTGTCGCCGAACTTCTCAAAGCCACTGTCAGCATCCTCAACTCGGTTCACGATGATTGCGGACGTGACTACTGCAGCGCCACCGTAGAATACCGCTACCCCTACTCGGCGTAGCATTCGACTGGCATCACGAGCTGTCTGCAACCCTGCCAGAGCGAGCGCGACGACCCACCCGGTCAGACCGAAAATCAGTACATCGGCATCCTCCAGTCTCGGAACGAAGATGTAGATCGGGAACGTCAGAAGGACAACGACAAGGTGGACTCGGCCTCGCCATCTCGCCAACATGGCATCCTGGTTGCGGTAACGAACTGTGAAATCAACGGCAAATACCAACCAACTCAGGATGTAAATGGCCGGGTTGGGCCCAGACGTGGGATCGCCGTCGCTCAGCGTGGGCCCGAGCGGTAACAGTGCAGCAACAACGAGGAACGGAGCGCTACGTCGCTGCCAATGTCGTATCCGCTCGTCCATTTCGTCGGCTTTTGTCACGGTCGGACTGTCCACATCGGAGACGATAGATGAACCTCTCCCTCGGTCTGTGTTTTGGTCTAGGTGGCTTTTACATCATCTGACGATGGTGTTCGCTGAGAGCGCTCCTGCGGAACGGTATCGTCGTGCAACTATGTCCGACGCTCACACTCCGCCGCTCGACGGCGCATCTAACGCCAAAGTCTTAATGTCACTGCCTCAGGGCGAGCGGGTCGGCATTGCCTTCTCTGGTGGCCTCGACACCTCGGCTGCTGTGGCGTGGATGCGCGAGCGTGGTGCCATTCCGTACACGTACACCGCCGACCTCGGCCAGCCTGATGAGCCGGATCTTGAAGGTGTGCCGGTCCGCGCTGTGCAGTACGGCGCCGAGGAGGCACGAATTGTTGATTGCCGGGATGAGCTGGTTCGGGAGGGACTCATCGCAATTCAATGCGGTGCCTTCCACATCAGCTCAGGCGGTAAGACCTACTTCAACACAACTCCTCTCGGGCGCGCGGTGACAGGCACATTGCTCGTACGCGCGATGGCCGACGACGGTGTTGACATCTGGGGCGACGGCTCGACGTACAAGGGCAACGACATCGAGCGCTTTTATCGCTATGGCCTTCTGGTCAACGAGAACCTGCGAATCTACAAGCCCTGGCTTGATCCCTCGTTCGTGGAGGAGCTGGGCGGCCGCCAAGGCATGAGCGAATTTCTGCAAACTCGCGATCTGCCTTACCGCGACTCGGTCGAGAAGGCGTATTCCACTGACGCCAATATTTGGGGCGCCACTCACGAAGCGAAAGCGCTTGAAGAACTCGACACATCGATGGAAATTGTCACGCCGATTATGGGCGTGCCCTTTTGGGACGAGAGCGTCGTGATCGAGACCGAGGATGTGACGGTGCGTTTCGAGGGGGGCTGGCCTGTGTCCATTAATGGCAACCGCTTCACCTCGCAGGTCGATCTGGTTGATGAGGCAAATCGCATCGGCGGTCGCCACGGACTCGGGATGAGCGATCAGATCGAGAACCGCATCATCGAGGCAAAGTCGCGAGGCATCTACGAAGCGCCCGCCTTGGCGCTCCTCCACGCCTGCTACGAGCGGTTGGTCAACGGCATCCACAACGAGAACACAATTGAGAACTATCGAACCATGGGCCGTCGCCTCGGCCGCCTGCTGTACGAGGGACGCTGGTTCGACCCTCAGAGCTTGATGTTGCGTGAGCCCCTTATGCGCTGGATCGGCTCAGCGGTCACGGGCGAAGTCACGCTGCGCCTGCGTCGCGGGGACGACTACTCAATTCTTGACACGGTCTCAGACAACCTGACCTACGAGCCGGAACGTCTCTCCATGGAGCGGGTCGAAGATCAGCCGTTCGGTCCGCTTGACCGCATTGGCCAGTTGACGATGCGCAACCTCGACATCACCGACACTCGCAACAAGCTCAACTTGTACCAAGGCTCCGGCACTCTCAAGTCCGGTGACATAACCAAGGCTCTCGACTCGTAGCTCTTCCGGAGGGGATGGTCCGGAACGTGGCGCGAAACTGCGTGGCGCAGGGCTGCGCGGGCGAACCTTGAAGGCGCGAAGCTGACCGGCGCCGACCTGCGCGAAGCGAACCTGATCGACGCGACCGGCTGGGACACCGTGAA
>CALKNK010000042.1 GCA_938091165.1 uncultured Ilumatobacter sp.
TTATCTGAGCCGCCACCGGCTGCCGTTCCCCTCTCCGAGACAGCACCGGTGGCGGCTCGTTTGCGTTCATTGCTAGATCTTTCGGCTTGCCTGCAACCAATACTCGTCTTTAAAGCATCCAGTGTTCGGCAACCCTCTTAAGGAGAACTTCTCGGTTGCAAAGAACACCACGAGGATCGGGGCGCGTTGAGCGGGCTAAGAGACTGTTCTGCGCAGTCGGTTGATAAGCCTTTGACGCAAACCGTCTCCGTTCCTGTAGGCACTTTTAGTAACACTTTCCCTGAATTCGTGGATCTTGGCGACTTCGCGAGCTACGAGATCCTTGGGCACAGGGAGCAGGGTCCCATCGTGAAAGCGAGCGGGCGAGACCCAACGTTCAGGGCTGATGTGATTGACGTCGATCGACTTGCGCCACTTCTCGGCATGCTCTTGCCATTCTTCTTGGTCAACGAGTTCTGGATGGTTTACCCACACGTTCCACGTCAAAACGTTGCCCTCTTTCAACATGTTGCCGCTGCTCATGTTCAAAACCTCCATGAGTAGTCGATTGAATTCGTTGGCCACAGGGCTGCTCGATTGCTTAATGGCACCGACCTCGACCTCAATGTGCCCGACCGACCACGCCTCGTCGGCATGGCGGGCGAATGCGGGCGCGTCGAATCGAGAAGTCTCACCTTTCGACAGTTGGAAGATCGGTTGGTCAGGGTGTCCTGGCTCGTGAGTGCTGACCACGATTGCTTTGTCCTTGCCGATCGGGAATTCGTGGCCCAAGCCCTCGAGCACCTTCCAAAGCAGCTTGACCGTGCTGTTTTCGTGGTATCCGTGCCCAAACCAAACTCTTGCCTCCACCGACATGTCGCAGGCCAGCGCCTTAGTGTCTTCATCGACCCAGCCACGCTGGCCCGTCACCGTGATTTCCACGTTGATACTGCCAAGTGATGGTGACTCGATTCCTTGTTGCGGACAGATGATCGAGTACACGCGCCCTTGGTCGGTGTAGCCCACGCGTGAGATGTCTGGTGCGAACATCTGAAAGCACCGCTTCGGGTCGGCGGCGTTGGGCTTGGTATTCCAGCTGAATTCCGGCCAGAGGATGGCTTGTTGACGCCGGAGCAGGCCTATGTTGTCCATGTTTTTCAACATGTCCAGCGAACCCAGATCGCGCGTCGGATACGCGAATCTTTCGTCCGATTCGGCAAAGCCACCGATCCATCCCGCAGGAATTCTGGGATCCTCGTTCTTCGTCATGGCATCTTTCCTTGGTGGTTGCGTTGTGTCGGCCACCGCTGTGGTGGTCGTTTTCTCTAGGTGATCGTGTTTCCGAATGCGTCACGACCTGCAGCACGGGCATACTCGTCTTTGAGTAGTCGCTTGTAGAGCTTGCCGGTTGGATGGCGGGGGAGTTCTTCACGGAAGTCGATCGATCGCGGACATTTGACATCTGCGATCTGGCTCTTGCAGAACTGGATGAGTTCGCCGGCTAATGAGGCAGCTTCATCGGCCGTTGTCGGCATCACTCGTGGTTGCACAACGGCCTTGACCTCTTCGCCAAAATCGTCGTTGGGGACGCCGAACACGGCGACGTCGATGACCTTGTCGTGGGTTACCAAGACATTCTCGGCCTCTTGCGGATAAATGTTCACTCCACCCGAGATGATCATGTACGCCTTGCGGTCCGTGAGGTAGAGGAATCCGTCGGAGTCGAGGTAACCGACATCTCCCAGCGTGCTCCATCCCTTGGGGTGGCGCGAGTCCTTCGTCTTGGCTGGATCGTTGTGGTACTCAAATTCGGCGCCTCCGTCGAAAAACACAGTGCCTGGTTGTCCTTGAGGCACCTCTGCGCCGTCTTCGCCGCAGATGTGCAATGTGCAACCAATGGGCGACCCCACGGTGCCTTCATGCGCAAGCCACATTTCTGAGTTGCAGTACACGAAGCCATTGCCCTCAGACCCCGCGTAATATTCGTGAATAACGGGCCCAAACCATTCGATCATCAACTTCTTGGTTGGCACTGGACACGGCGCAGCTGCGTGAATGACGTAATCCAGAGATGACACGTCGTACTTGGCTCGCGTGTCGCTATCGAGCTTGAGCATGCGCACGAACATCGTCGGGACGACCTGGCTGTGGGTGATGGCGTACTGATCGACGAGCTGCAGGTAGCGCTCAGCATCAAAGTTTTCCATTGCCACGATGGTCGCGCCCAAAGCGTGCTGTGCCATGCAGAAGCGCAGCGGAGCTGCATGGTAAAAGGGAGCAGGGGAGAGGTAGACGGCGGTGTCATTGACGCCGAACAGGAGTTGACAAAGCCCGGTTACACCGTTGTTCCACTCTTCGAGCGGCTCGTTCGGGAATGCTCGAGTAATCCCCTTGGGCATGCCGGTTGTGCCGGACGAATACAACATGTCCATCCCGGCGATTCGCGCCTCATCAAGCGGCTCAGGCGACTGTGCTTCCACTGCGGACTCATAGGCCTCGTAGCCGTCGATCGAACCGTCAAGCATTAAGCGAAGTTCGACGTTCGGTGTGGTCGGCAGCACCTCTGCGGCTTGATCGCTCTTGTATTTCGAGGTGATGTAAGCACGCGCTCCGCAGTCGTTGATGACGTACTCAAGTTCGGCGCTTTGTAGACGCGACGACGCAGCGGTATAGACCAGACCTGCGTAATGGCAGCCCCAGATGATTTCGAGATACCGATCGTGGTTCTCCATACAAATCGCAATATGGTCACCAGGGTTAAGGCCCGCTGATCTCAGAAGCCGACTGAGACGGTTAGCTGCAGCGTCTAGTTCTCGGTACGTCTGGGTAAAGCCGGAGTTAGCCATGATGATGGCGGGCTTGTCACCGTGTTCAGCGAGATGTACACCTGGGATCATGGGGCCGAAGGTAGTCGCCGATACCTTGACGTCGTGCATTCGGTGACGGTCGTTCCGGAGGGGCAATGACATTGGCCCGGTTTGGGAAGTTGATGTCGGACGACTTCGATTCTGTTGACCTCGATGAGGTATCGCTTGTCATGTCAGCTGTGCTGCAACCGGATCTCGACGAAATCGAATGGCTGGCTGCTTTGGATCTCATCGCTGGCGACTGCCCGACTGCCACCCCTGAAGGTGTCAGCCGTTATCTCTTCGATGAATTGGGCTTTACCGGTAACAGGGGCGCGTACTACGACTGGCGTAATTCATGCCTCGATCGCGTCATAGAGACGAGGACTGGCATCCCCATCAGTTTGTCAATTCTGATGATCGAAGTTGGTCGTCGGGTCGGGGTGAATTTGGTTGGGGTCGGAATGCCAGCGCACTTTCTCGTTCGATCGGTAGAGGACAACACAGTGTTCTTTGATCCCTTCGATGGTGGTCGTGCACTGACCCGCCATGACGCCCGTGCACTCTTCGAGATCATTACCCGTGGTCAGGTTCCGTGGAGTGACTCGCATCTTGACGCCACGCCGAATCGTGCGATTGTCATTCGTATGCTGAATAACTTGAAAAGCGTTTTTGCGCGACGTTCAGATGAGGTGCGATTCGCACTGGTGATGAAGCTTCGAGCACAGGTGGCAGAACTTGCCGTGTTTGAAGCCGACGAGTTCGCAAGCGCTAACGCCATCTTTAACTGAAGACGTCACAACGGGAAGACAACTACATGATCGAGCGCGGTATTAAGCAGGCCCTCGGCCAGATGATGAAGGGCGTGCAAGTTATTGGGGC
>CALKNK010000043.1 GCA_938091165.1 uncultured Ilumatobacter sp.
TCACCCCCTGCTCGACCCGCACGACCCCATTTTTAAAAGTTTGGGTGGCCCAGGCCGATCACCGAAATAGTTTCCGACCCCGGCTTTGCCTCGTCGGGGTGGGGAGATTCGAACTCCCGGCCTCCTGCTCCCAAAGCAGGCGCGCTAACCAAGCTGCGCTACACCCCGTATCCGCCCTATTAGGCCCGGTGATCCTACTGAGGTTCAGAGCGCAAATGCTCCACCGATTGCGTCGGGGGGCGCTTGCCAGGCACGCTCCCCCACCAACAGCCCGGCTCGTGCAAATGCGTCAGCAAGTTGCGAGACGTGGGTGTCATGACGGCGGTCGGTCGTGTCGAGGTTTGTAATGACCCGAACAACATCAAGGTACGCCCGTCGATAGACCGCGTCGTGACCTCGCCCCGCTCCGGCCAATGCGTGTGCGAGTTCGTGGGCTGCAGTCGCGAGCGTCATCTGTGGGGCCGACAGCCTGATGGTTGCAGCGGAGCCCTGCGTGCGAACAGCACATCGCGTGGTTGACGACGAAGCGTCGGAACGAGCCTGCCGAACATCGACCACACCGCCTGGCCACCATGATCCACTCACCACACGCTCCAGTGCCCCTTGGATCATCTCGAACGGCTGTATCTCCTCGAGGTCGGTGCCATCAAAGGCTGCAAGTTCCGCTGCGTACACCGCGGAATGGTCAGGATCACTCATCCGTTGGCCGAACGCGCAATTGCCTTGCGGCCCGGCAGCCGATCGCGCCCGACATCAGCGCCGCCCGCAGCCTTG
This sequence comes from uncultured Ilumatobacter sp., assembly GCA_938091165.1. Taxonomy (GTDB): domain Bacteria; phylum Actinomycetota; class Acidimicrobiia; order Acidimicrobiales; family Ilumatobacteraceae; genus Ilumatobacter_A. The sequence continues at coordinate 775 of CALKNK010000043.1, forward strand.
GCGCCTGCGCCCCAACCGCCTGTTTGCGCTGCGCTAGGAATGCGAGCCGTTCGAACCCGACCGAAAGCTGTAGCGGCGTAGTCATCAATCTGCTGCTCCCGGTCACGTGTCGCCAGCGCCCGCGCATCGCGTCCCGCTCCTTGTCCAGGCTGATCAGCGGCGAGTTGCTCCGCACGCTGCTGTGATTCGCCGAGCACCTCACCAATACGTTCCGCAAATCCAAACAAGAATGACCGCCGAAACTGCTGCGTCGCCGCTCCCGTCTGACGCCTTTCGGCAGCCATTTGCGAGGCGGCCTGCTGGTGCAGTGACGTATACATCACTTCAACGACATCAAGGTCACTTCGAAATCCCGCCGCCATTGCAACCGTGCCATGGCGACGCGACTGAAACACCACCCGAACATCATGTGCCTCAGCAACAGCCTGCAGTAGCGACAAACGCGCCCGTACGTAAGCGCCACGGCCCAGTTCGATCTCCGTCACCCCTAAATCGTCAGATGCCTCAACTGCAGCAAGACGTTCAGGATCTATCCGGTGTTCAGCGATCAACTCCGCTGCCTTGCGAGAAAATGCGTCCGCTTCGTGGGTGTTGACTGTTCTCTCAGCTTTGTCCAGCAACTTGCGGACTCTGACCAGTAAGTCACTCTCAGTCGTCGCGCTCATCTCAACCATTGAACCAAACAATGCGCACGATCTCGACCACGCAGGTGCGTCACGTGTGCCCGCGGCGCTACGATGAGGGACGTTATTTTGCGGATGTAGCTCAATGGTAGAGCCACAGGTTTCCAACCTGTTGACCGGGGTTCGATTCCCCGTATCCGCTCCAGAGGGGGAATCGTAGAGTTCGGCGATTTCTCTTGTAGGAATCGACCGGGTTCTGCTGACTCCGATGTCGTTCTCTGATCTTGGCGGGTGAGACCACTTAAGCCCTCGATCAGCAGATTCACTGTAGCAAGCTGGAGCACAGCGCCAACGATTTGGGTGATGATCCGCTGGTGCAGGGACGGGAAAATGCGCTGCAGAGAGATGCTAGCAACATTGGCTTTGGTGTCGGTCGACCTCATTCCGATCCTAAGTTTGCTTGGTGGGGACGTAGAGGATGAGGGAGTCGGGTTTTTGCTCGCGGCGTTGGGCTTCCTTGTGTTCGGATCGGCTAACGCCGCCTTAGTCCGGGTGAACGTGGAGAAAACGGAAACCCATGTGGTGTTCTCCGTATCCCTCAGTGACGAGGAACGTGTGATGGCTGGTCATTTCAAGAGCGCGTCGCGTCTCTGAGGGCGACACCAGACGCTCAGCTCGATGTCAAGGCTGTTGCTTTCTGCCAAGCCCCGTATCCACCGATAATGTCGGACACGTCAGCGAAGCCTGCCTGGCGCAGCACGCTCGCTGCTACCGATGAACGGTATCCACCAGCGCAATAGACCACAGTTGGAGCTACTGGGTCGAGTTCGCTGCTTCGCACTGGAAGTTGACCAACGGGAATAGTTATAGCCCCCTCGATGGAGCCATGTTCGAGCTCGCCCGGGTTGCGGATGTCGACAAGCTGCAGACCTTCGATGCCATCGCGCTGTTCGCTAAACTCGGCTGCATTCAGCCGCGAGGCGTGCTCAACTCGATCAGGATTTGCCGTCATCACAGCGAGCGGTTGCTCGAGAAAGCCGACGACACGATCGAAACCAATACGGCCGAGACGATTCTTGGCTTCAGTTTCGAATCCATCACCAACAACCAACAAAATGTCGACATCGCTCGGGACGACTGAACCAGCGAACTCGGCGTAACGACCGCTAAGTCCAACGTTGATCGAACCGGCGAGATGCCCACGGGCGAACTCATCGGGATCGCGCCCGTCAATGATCATTGCCCCACCCCCGACGAGACGATCGAAGCCATCGAGGTCCACCGCTTTCGGCGGCGCATGCTCGTCCAGGAGCTCCCGGTCTTGTCGGTTAAGCACAGCGTCATAGATGAAGTAGCTCGGCGCTGGAGGCTGACCCTCAGTCACCAGATCGAAGAAGGCTTGCTTGCCATCAGCGAGTAGCGCGTAGTTCGTGGTGCGCTGCGTACCGATCGTCGACCACGTGTCTGTCGACAGGTTCTTACCGCAGGCACTCCCCGCTCCGTGTGCTGGAAACACTTTGGTGGCGTCTGGCAATGTGAGCAGCTTGTCGTGCAGGCTGTCGTATAATTGAGCGGCCAGCTCTTCGCGGGTGAATCCAATCGACGACAGCAGATCGGGCCGGCCGACGTCGCCAATGAACAGCGTGTCGCCGGTCAGCACCCCGTAGGGCTCGACATCGTCGGCGTGCTCCCACACCACAATGCTGACTGACTCCGGCGTGTGCCCGGGCGTGTGCCGGATCTCGAGGACCACCTCTCCTAGTTCGATGCGCTCGCCGTCGGCAAGTTTCCGCGACGAAAACTCAGTCTCGGCAACCGACGAGAACGCGATCTCTGCGCCGGTGGCTGCGGCAAGCTCAAGGTGCCCGGACAAAAAGTCGGCGTGAAAGTGCGTCTCAATGATTAATTCGATCGTAAGACCGGCTTCAGCTGCGTCGTGGACGTATTCGTTGATGTCTCGACGTGGGTCGACCACCACTGCTCGACCTGACGATTCGTCACCGATCAGATACGACGCCTGCGAGAGGCAATCGAGGTAGTACTGCGTGAACTTCATCATTCTGCTCCTTCGGAAAAATCAATCGTTCCAACCGCAAGGTCGATGACATCAACGAATCTTGGGTCGATGAGAAAACAGCCACTTGGGCACTCCGGCCGCCACTCCGGCACGAGACTACCCTGCGCTGATTCGGGTCGAGTTCAGTCAGCCGACAGCAAGAAGATCAACAACAAAGACCAAGGTCTCGCCGCCTGCGATGACACCACCAGCGCCAGCATCGCCGTAACCCATATGTGGTGGAATGGTGAGACGGCGACGGCCACCGACCTTCATCCCCTGCACGCCTTCGTCCCAGCCTTGAATGACCTGGCTCTGGCCGAGGCCAAAGCGGAATGGCTCCATGCGGTTCCATGATGCGTCGAACTCGGCACCGGTCGACCATGACACACCGACGTAGTGCACGGTGACGCCTTGGCCGGCGGCAGCTTCGTCGCCGTCGCCCACGGTGATGTCGTCGATGACGAGCTCTGCGGGCGGATCTTCGGCGGGGATGGTGATCTCAGGCTTCTGCATGGCAGTGCAGGCTAGTGGCCGGTCGCTGTGTCGACCCAAGACCAATTGTTGGTGCTGATTCATGTACACCCACCGGTGTTCATCGGCCCAGACTGGCACAATGGAGCCATGCCCGGCGCCTTTCTGCATCCATTCGCCAAGCCCAGCCGTGAGCGATTCCCCTCGATCACACACGGCAAGGGATCACTTGTCTGGGATCACACCGGCCACGAGATGATCGACGCGATGGCGAGTCTCTGGTACTGCCAGATCGGTCACGGACGCGGTGATATGGCTGACGCAATCGCTGGTCAGATTCGTCAGATCGAGGCCTACTCATGCTTCGACCCCTTCACCAACGGTCCCGCCGACGAACTGGCCGAGAAAATCGCCAGTCTGACCCCGATGCCCGACGCTCGAGTCTTCTTCGCCAACTCTGGTTCAGAGGCAATCGATTCGGCGATGAAGTTGGCCCGGCTGACCCAAGTCCTCGACGGCCAGCCTGAACGCCGCTTGATCATCTCTCGCGTCCGCGGCTACCACGGCACCAACTACGGAGGAACCAGCGCACAGGGCCTCCCACTCAACAAGGAGGGCTACGGGACGCTGCTCGATGACGTGGTGCAGGTACCGGCCGATGACATCGAGGCACTGTCGATGCTGATGGCGGAACACTCGAACAGCGTCGCGGCCGTTCTCACTGAAGCTGTTCAAGGCGCAGCGGGCGTTTACCCGCCCAACGATGGCTACCTCGACGAAGCCCGTCGGCTCTGCGACCAGCATGGCGCACTGTTGATCTTTGACGAGGTGATCACCGGATTTGGCCGTCTTGGAACCTGGTTTGCAGCAGAACACTTCGACGTTGTCCCCGACCTCACTGCATTCGCCAAGGGGGTCACCTCCGGCTACATGCCACTCGGTGGTGTCATCGTTGGACGGCGAGTCGGTGAAGCACTCGAATCAGACCGCGACTTTATCCTGCGCCACGGCTACACCTATTCCGGCCACGCCGCAGCCTGCGCTGCCGGCCTGAAGAACATCGAGATCCTCGAAAAGAACAAGCTCCTAAGGGCAGCCAGTGCAATGGGCTACCGCCTCGAGCGCGGGCTCCGAGCCATTGCCGCTGACGGAGGCGTCGATCACGTCCGCGGCGTTGGGGCCGTGTTCGCAGTGGGTCTCCGCGACGACCAGAATGCCGTGCAGTTGCGCGACGCAATGTTGAAAGCCGGAGTGATTACCCGGGCGATCGGTACGGACACGATCACCTACTGTCCGCCATTGGTCACGACGGACGAACAGATCGACACCATTGTCGACGTGCTAGCCGAAGCGGTCGCCTGACACGCCCACACCTGGATTACGACAAGCTGCGTTGGGCCCAGATAGACCAATCAGGCGTTGCGGAGGAGGTCAATTAGGCTACTGGTATCCCAGCGGTCGCCGCCGCGGGCGACTACCTGCTTATACATCTGATCGACTACGGCGGTTACGGGCAAACGGGCACCATTGCGCTCAGCTTCTTCGAGACAGATGCCCAGGTCCTTACGCATCCACTCGACAGCGAATCCGAAGTCGAACTCGCCCTCCGCCATGGTTCCTGCACGGTTGTCCATTTGCCAGCTCTGTGCAGCGCCCTTTCCGATCACACCAACGACCTCTGCGATGTCCAGGCCGGCGCGTTCCGCAAAGTTCAATCCTTCGGCGAGCCCCTGCACCAATCCAGCGATACAAATCTGATTGACCATCTTTGCGAGTTGACCAGACCCTGATGGCCCGAGGAGCGCACACTGCTTGGCGAATACACCGATCACCGGAATCGCTCGTTCGTATACCTCAACGTCGTCACAGCCACACATCACGGTGAGCTGTCCGTTCTCTGCGCCAGCCTGTCCACCGGAGACGGGGGCGTCGACAAACCCGATCCCTTGCTCTTCGCACGCCGCAGACAACTCGCGGGCGAGGCTTGCAGAGGCCGTGGTGTGATCGACGAGGATCGATCCCGGCGCCATCGATGACAACGCACCCGTCTCGCCGAACACAACCTCACGCACGTCGTCGTCATTACCGACACACATCATCACGATGTCGACACCTTCTGCGGCCTCAGCTGGAGTCGGCGCAGCCTGACCGCCATTTAGCGCAACCCACGCCAACGCCTTTGCTGCCGTGCGGTTGAAGACAACAACGTTGTGACCAGACCGCTTCAAATGACGGGCCATCGGAGCCCCCATTACGCCGGTACCGAGGAAGGCGATCTTCTTCCGGTCGTCTTCGGGGTTCTGACCGGAGGCAGCTGCGGTGATGTCGCTCATATTCGTTCAGTCTTTCAGGTCACAACTGCACGTACGTCACTACCACCGTGACCAAAATTAAAGCGAGCCCCGAAAACATAAGTTCAAGCAACCACAGCTCTACCACTTCGCCGTGTCCGGCCTGAATCACAGTTGGAGTGAGGCGGGGCGCATTCGCCCCGCTCCGTCACTTTTTTTTCTTCTTCGGTGTCTCTTCTTCGCCGTCTTTGAGAACACCCTTGGCAAGCGCCTCGTCAAGGTATATCTCTGCGTCTTCGGCTGAGACCTTGAGGGCGGGCGAGATCTCGGACACGAGGTTGACACGAGCCCGTTCGTACATCGTGCGTTCAGCAGCAGACAAAGATGCGTCACGGTTGCGAGCAGCAAGGTTTCGAACGACTTCGGCCACCTGGTACACGTCACCACTCTTAAGCTTTTCCTGGTGATTCTTGAAGCGGCGGCTCCAGTTGCTCGGTACGCGCGGATCGGGCTTCGCAAGCACAGACACGAGGTCCTCTAGTTCGTCGGCCGATACGGGTGGCCGCACACCGACTTCGTCCGTCTTGTCGACAGGCACACGCAAGGTCATCTCGTTGATAACCGTGGTGAGGATCAGGTAGTCCTGCTTCTCACCGAGGAACTCCATCTTCTTGGTCCCCTCGACTTTGCACGCGCCGTGCTGCGGATAGATGACGACTTCGCCCTTCTTGTATTTCACGCAGAACCTCTTTGGGGGTCAATGAGTGGCAACACGGCGAGTCCGGTCCCCACATCTAGATCGCAAGGGTAACGGCACCAGGCCCCATTCCGAACTCCGGCCTGGTACGCAACGTTGCCCAACTCACGTCGCTAGGTGTTCACTCACGAATTGGCGCCCCCGGCAGGACTCGAACCTGCGACCGACGGGGTAGAAACCCGCTGCTCTCATCCACTGAGCTACGGAGGCGTAGCAGAGTCAACTGTATCTGCACTGCGCTGATGCACTTCGTTCCGTCAAAACGAAAGCCGATACCTCAGACGTTGGCCGACATCTGGAATCCTGCGTCCCCTGGAGTCGAGCCGTTGCCACCGCTACCTGCAGTGCCTGCGACGAACTCAGCGGCGTCTAAAACCTGATTCGCAGTACTGTCGTCGAACCATCCATATGACGAGCCGCCCGAGGCACCGGCACCAGCGTTGGCGTTCACATCGTTGGCGGGCATCCCTCCAGCGCCACCACGCCGCCCGTCCCCATCTGAACCGCCGAGGCCTGACGCGCCACCGACGCCCCCATCAGCCCCCTTACCACCGTTGCTACCGCGCACCGTGGTGGCCGCTACCTCAACGAGAACGACCCGAGTGGTCAACATGCCCAACGAGGGGCCCCCCGCTCCGCCGCCACCCTGGCCACCGGTTCCGCCAGCGCCACCACCGCCACCACCACCGCCACCACCGTCGGCGAGCAGTCCGCCAGCACCTTCGGCGCCATCACCACCGCCACCACCGACTTGAGCGATGGTCGCAAATGCCCCTAAGCCGCCGTCTCCCCCGCGCCCGCCAGCGACCAGCGACTCAATGACGACCAAACGTTCAACGCCGACTGTCCACAGTCCAATCGATCCTCCACCGCCGCCACCTGGCGCTGCACCCGCAGTGGCTGCGCCACCGGCACCGCCCCCGCCGCCGCCACCGCCGCTAACAAGAAGCGGTCCGTTGCCACCACCGCCGCCCGATCCACCTGAGCCAGGCGACCCAGCTTCGCCACTGACGCCCCCGCGCCCAACCGGCACCGTCGCATTCTCATCGGACTGGGCCACGCCGACACCGCCACTGCCACCCGATCCTCCGTTGCCCCCTGCGCCGCCGCTCCCTACCTGACCATCAGGCGAGCCATCTAACCCGCCCGCACCACCATTCGGAGCGCTGGCTCCGCCACCGGCATTCCCGCCCGTGCCACCACGACCGCCACCGGTGGAACCAGAACCACCGCCAGCACCGGCGTCACGGCCGCTTGCGTTCCCACCGACCGATGCGGTGTCGGCTGGGGCCCCAACGGTTATGCCATCGCCACCACCGCCGCCACGTGCGGCATTGATGGTCGATCGTTCGATCCGTACCTCGGTCGCACCACTGACAAAGATGCCTGAGCTCATGCCGCCTGAACTTCCATCCACGCCGCCGCCACCGTCACCACCGACGATCCGACTGTCGAGCACGCTGATCGCGCCCGCATCTTGGACCAGCACACCCGCTGAGTTGCTGCCCACTGCAGCGTCGCTAGCCGTGACCTCAATCGCCGACAGCCAGCGCTCGGACGACCCTGCTGCACGAATCGCGATCGCTGCTCCATCAATGACAACACGCTGATTCACGTTGCGCATCCAATCCTCATCGAACCCCCCGTAGAGGCTCATCCCATCGCTCAATTCGAGGGAGGCTGCCGTCGTGTCATAAGTCCCCACGCTGCGCACGTAAACGTCCCTTCCTCGGGCCAACTGGACGGCCACGGCCAAGCTACGCATGGGGGCATCAATCGACCCAGCAGCCAGATCGTCGCCACGTTCACCGTCGACGAACACCGCTTGATCTACGTCTTCCAACACTCGAACAATGACATCGTCTGTTGCGACTCCATCGGTGCCGGCAACCTCAAGCGTGAACGCAAGCGTAGAAACATCCAGCGGCGCAATCGCGGCCACTTCGATGCCGAGCAAACTGCCAAGGCCAGCTGTGACGTCCGGGCCAGCAGTTTGCGTCCAACGAACAGCTCCATCTGGTGTTCCCTCGGCGAGATTCTCAGCGGTCAGCACGAACTCGGCCGCTCGATCGACAAGCAGATCTTCTCCCGCCTCTGCGTTTGCTGGCAGCAGCAGTGTGGTTGACGGCGTTGTTGTTGTCGCAGACGCAGTGGTGGTCGCCGCGGCTTGCGTCACGGTCGTCACTGGTTTGCTGGTTGACTGCGCTGCCGGGAGCACAGTTGACGATGGCGCAACACCGTTGCCACCCTGAGAAGTGACGAACGTGACTATGCCAGCAATCAACACAAGCACTGCAGTGACGCTCAACGCAATCAGAACATTGCGATGACGCTCTTCTTGCGTTCTGACCGGCGGCCGACCAGCGGGGCCGTCGGTGACCGCTGACCGTTCTGCATTCCAGTCTTTTGTCATTGTCGTCAGTCTCCTGCGTTCTCAAACGGTAACCACGAGATGTCCTCAACAGGTGTAAGTGGCAAGGCAGAATCGGCCTGCGCCCTCAGATGAGCTGCTGTCGAAGAAATCCCAGTGCCGTGATGACAGAGAACTGCCGCATCAACTCGCGTACACTCGGCATGTTGGCCTGCCTGACCTCCTCGAAGCCCGGCCCGACCATACCGACAAAGAGTGTTCCGACAGGCTGTCCATCCTGTTCTGCAGGGCCAGCCACGCCAGTCAACGACAGCCCGATATCGGCGCCCAATCGATTGCGTACACCCACTGCCATCTGTCGTGCCGCAATTTCGTTAACCACTGGTCCCTCGCTTACACCAAGCAGGCTTTGCTTAACTTCCGTGGCGTAGCTGATGACTCCACCTCGGAACACGTCGCTTGCACCTGGGATATCAGTGAGTCGTCCACCAACGAGACCACCTGTAACGGATTCGGCGACTGCAAGAGTCAGACCCCGCTCGCGACACAGGTCAAGCACGACCGATTCCATCGTGTCATCGTCCGTTCCAAAAATCAGGTCGTCAATCTCATGACGAACCACCGCCTCCCACTGATCCAGTTGCGCACTGCAACCGATACGCGTTGCATCTTTCGCAGTCAGACGAACTTTTAGACCATTCCAACCGCTAGCGAGGAAAGCCAACGTCGGAGTATCTGACGTTTCGAGCTGCTCGATGACCTGCTCAAGTTTCTCGTTTAGACCGCTCTCACTCTCACCCCAGGTTCGCAGCACTCGCGAGGCAATGACCGCCGTCTCACCGCTGCGCTCAAGCAGATCAGGGACGATTGCGCGTTCAAGCATGTCGCGCATCTCATGCGGCACGCCAGGGACCGCATAAATCACTTTGTCGAAGCCCTGATGAGTAATCGGACAAATCAGCCCCGGCGCAGTGCCTCGGGTCTGGGCAATGACCGCAGCCCCGACCGGAACCTCGGCCTGGCGGCGATTGTTCTCAGCCATCTTCCGGCCGCGGGACTCAAACATCTGTCGAATCGTGTCGACGACGATCGCATCTTCGACCAGCTCAACGCCCATCACATTAGCGATGGCATTACGAGTCAAATCGTCGTGTGTTGGTCCCAGGCCCCCGCACACGATGACTGCATCAGCGTCGACGAGCATGTCACTGAGCTGCGCCTCAATGCGGTTGACGTTGTCGCCGACCTTGACCTGCACAAGTGAATCAATGCCGTTTGCAGCTAGTTCGCCGCCGATCCACGCTGAATTCGAGTCGATGATCTGGCCGAGAAGGAGTTCGGTACCGACGGCGAGGACATCACAGCGCATTGACTCAGTGTGTCAGGATTAACGGACTGGTTGTGACGTGGTTGACGCCACGTCTCAGGTACTGATCGGTGTTACTGACGACGCGTTCTTTGAGTTACGTGCAGAATGGAGATACTGCGCAGCGCTGACGAGAGCCAACACGACCGCCACCCAGAGCAGACTCTTCCAAAGCCAGGTGGCATTCAACGCCGTCCACGGCAGCAGAGCAAACCCGACAGCGAGCTGCTGAGCGAACGTTTTGTACTTCGCCAGTTGTGACGCGGGAACACTGATGCCCTTGCCGCTTACCACGACGCGGTAAACGCTGATGATCAGCTCCCGCGCAGCGATAATGATGACTGGCACCACCCAGAACACTCCTGTGCTGACCAAGGTAAACATTGCCCCGAGCACAAGCACTTTGTCCGCAAGCGGATCAAGAAACGCTCCGGCCGCGGTGGGGCCTCTGCGTCGAGCAACGAACCCGTCAATGCCGTCACTGAAGCACAGCAAAAACCAAAAACTAAATGCGATCCAGGCTCCGCCTGGGTGATCAGGGATTATCCAGAACATCACCGGCGAAAGCAGAAGCCGGGCGGTCGTGATCGCGTTGGCCCAACTCGCGATTGACAACCCGTCGCTCGGCGCCGCCGGGATCGCGTTCATCAGCGCTCGCCAGCCTCGCACTCGTCGAGCAGCGAAACGTCGACTCCGGCGGCTAGGAGATCGGGTCCCAACGCATCGACAATCTCGACGTCGACAAACTCTCCCACCGGGACATTCTGCCCGACGTACACGATGCCATCGATTTCGGGCGCCTCGCGATGGCTCCGGCCGATACCCTCACTGTCGACCAACACGTTCATCGTTGAGCCAATTAGGTCATCTCGACGGGCTGCGGTGATGTTGTCCTGAAGAGACCTCAGCTCGCCGAGCCGCTCGTGCATCAAACCGTCAGGGACGACTCCTTCACCATGGGCGATTAGGTCGGCGGCATAGGTGCCAGCTTCGTTGCTGTAGGAAAAAAAGCCGCACCAGTCGAGCTGCGCCTCTTCAACGAAGCGCAGCAACTGGTCGTGATCTTCTTCTGTTTCGCTGGGGTACCCGACAATGAAGTTACTGCGGAACGCTGCGTCTGGCTCACGTTTGCGGATGTCAGCGATACGGTCGAGGAATCGCTGGCCATCACCCCAACGACGCATCTTTCGCAGTAGCGGCTTACTGACATGCTGCAGTGATAGATCGAAGTACGGGACGCCTGTCTGACAGATCGAGTCGATCAATCCGTCGGTGAGATCGCTCGGGTACAGATAGAGCAATCGGACTCGATCGACTTTGGCGGCCACGGCATTGAGCAGCGGGACGATCGAGCCAGCGCCCATCTCATCGGGACGGTCCTTGCCGTAGGACGCTAGGTCTTGGGCGACCAACACGATTTCGCGTGCTTGCAACTGCTCAACTTCAGCGAGAATTGCAGAGACGTCACGGCTGCGCTGCGGACCTCGGAAACTCGGAATTGCACAAAACCCACACGAGCGGTCGCAGCCTTCAGCAATTTTAATGTAGGCCCACGGGACTGCGGACTTCGGTCGCGGCAAGTTGAGTAAATCGAACTTCGGCAGCGGCGCTTCCGACACTGGGATCAACTTGCGAGAGCCAGCACCTCGGCTCGGCACTTCTCGGCCATCGCGTTCAGTGGTCTCAATGTTGAATGCCTGACCGAACCCGGCAACCTGGTCGACCTCTGGCAATTCGGCGGCGAGTTCGTCTCCGTAGCGTTCGGCCATGCAGCCGGTAACCACCAGCTTGGATCCGTCAAGGCGCTGCTCGTCAAGGTCAAGGATTGTGTCAATTGATTCTCGACGCGCCTCGTCGATAAAAGCGCATGTGTTCACGACGACGAGATCCGCCGCACCTGCGTCATCAGTCGGCTCCATGCCGTCTGCGAGCAACGCTCCGACAAGCTTGTCGGAGTCGACCTCGTTCTTCGGACAGCCCAAGGTCTCGACATAGAACCGCTGCGCCATCCCCGCGACGTTATCTGCCCTGGTGCTCGCTCGCTGAGTGGGTCCCAACGCAAGCGGCATGCCGTCTTGCCGAGGCCCGTAAGCGCATCGGACAACTACTGATGTGCGAGTAGCAGCCCCAAACGCGGCCAGCGGAATGAAACCAGCTTGCCCGTCCCTGACAACGTGACGAACGCGGTGGTCATATCGTCACCGCCAAAACAGATATTGGTGGTGAACATGTCGCCGGTGGCGTGGTGCTCGGTGTGTTGACCGTCCGGGGAGATTGCCGTGATTCCACCGTTCAACAACGTGGCAACGCACACCCAGCCGTCGCGATCGACGGCGAGCGAATCAAGGAGTTGATGCCCAGGCAATCCGTGCAGAACCGAAGTACGCCGACTCGGGACAAGGCGCCCCGGCTGCTCAAGCTGACGTTCGAACACGCGGCCCGTATGCGTTTCGGCCCAGTAGAGCGCCGTTCCCTCCGGCGAGAGGCCGATGCCGTTCGGACTGTTTACCGGGAAGATCGACTCGGTAATCTCAGACCCGTCGCAAGCTGCGTGGTAAATCGCTGTTAGATCCGCTTTTCTGGCGTTGTTGTCGCGGATGCCGTGATCGGTGAACCAAAATCCCCCGTGACCGTCCATCACTAGGTCGTTTGGGGCACGGAGTGGTCGGCCATTACACTCAGTGAATAGATCGGTGACGGTCCCGTCGCTCAGGTCAACGCGCTGGATTTTGCCACCAAGATATCGGCTCGGGTCGAACGACCCAGGCTGTGAGCGTCCGTTGCGTTCGATCGGTGTAAAGCATCCGCCGTTGTTGCACAGATAGATCGCACCGTCGGGTCCGATGGCTGCGCCGTTTGGACCACCAGGCGTTTCCGCTACGCGCTCCTTGGTGCCGTCAGGCCAGACACGAGTGAGGCATTCGGAGAACATCTCAACCACGATCACCGAGCCATCCGGCATTGCGATCGGGCCCTCCGGAAAGCGTAAACCGGCTGTGATCTCGGTGAGTTCCGGCTTCAGGTCGATATGTGCCATGACTGAAGCCAATCACACTGGCGCAAGCCGACGCTCACCCGTCAGAGCTGGCCATTTTGCTGCAGCAGTTCGAACTCTTCGACCGTCATCAGAACCGAGCGGGCCTTTGAGCCCTCACTTGGACCGACAACGCCACGTGTTTCGAGCAGGTCCATAATGCGACCTGCCCGAGCGAAGCCGACTTTGAGCTTTCGTTGCAACATTGACGTTGACCCCAGTTGGCTGCGCACGACGAGCTCCATTGCCTGGCGCATCATCACAGTGTCCTCGTCCTCTTCGCCTGCGGAGAATGCATTGGCGTCGGAGGTGAGATCCATTGTTCCCGTCGACATTGGAGCGACCCCCGGCGCTCCGAGCGCTGGCGGCACCAGAGCGGCCTGATCAATGCCTGCAAAACCGTTGGCGTCAGCGGTTGGGGCGTCTTCACCATCTTCGACCGCTGCAGAGTGAATCGGCTCCGGCGCCTGAGCACGCCAGTGGGCCACGACCTTGCGAACCTCTTCTTCGGTGATGAACGCGCCTTGGATGCGGTTGGCAACTGAGGAGTTGCCCGGCAAAAGCAGCATGTCGCCTTTGCCAACAAGCTTGTCGGCGCCGGGCTGGTCAAGTATGACTCGCGAATCAGTGAGCGACGAGACGGCGAAGGCCATTCGCGCAGGGATGTTGGCTTTAATCACACCCGTGATGACGTTGACGGATGGACGCTGCGTGGCCACGATGAGATGAATCCCCACAGCGCGTGCCTTTTGAGCAATGCGGGTGATTGACTCCTCGACGTCGCGCGCTGCGACCATCATGAGGTCATTGAGTTCGTCGACCACGATGACGATGTATGGCATGTACTCATAGACGGCAGGACTTTCAGGGTTCCAGCCAATCGGCTGCTCAATATCACCCTTTTTGAACGACTTGTTGTAGCCACCGATGTCGCGGTATCCGACCTCAGAGAGCACGTCGTAGCGGCGCTCCATTTCCTTCACAGCCCAGCCGAGCGCGTTCGCCGCCTTCTTCGGATTGGTAACCGGCTGCGTCAGCAGATGCGGGAGGCGCTGATACTGCCCCATCTCGACTTGCTTCGGATCAATCAGTATCAGCCGCACATCATCCGGTGTCGTGCGCATCAGCAACGATGTGATGATGCAGTTGATGCCAGAGGACTTTCCGGCTCCGGTAGCACCAGCAATAAGCATGTGAGGCGTTGCAGCGAGATCGAGGAACACCGCCTTACCGGCAATGTCTTTCCCAACGGCCACGTCGAGGGTGTTGTTCGAAGTCAACGCCTCGGGCGACACCATCAGATCGCCGAGCGCAACGAGTTGACGTTGTTGATTCGGAACCTCGACACCGATGGCCGAGCGGCCTGGAATCGGGGCGAGAATTCGCACATCGGTTGCCGCCATCGCATATGCGATGTCTTTCTGCAGGTTGGTGACTTTTGCGACCTTGACCCCAGCACCGAGCTCAAGTTCATATCGCGTGACGGTAGGGCCGACGGTCATGCCGATCAGCTCAGTATCGACGTTGTGCGATGCCAGCGATTCCTGCAGCGTCTCGCCACGCTTCTCGATGGCCTTGAGGTCCATTTTCTGCTCGCCCGCCGTGTCGAGAAACGACGTCGGCGGAAGCACCCAGTCGCCAACGTGTGTTCCATCAGGTGAAATGTCACCTGCCTTGGACCCGCTGTGGACCTTGGGTTTTGCAGCTCGCTTTCGTTTTGGTTTCGCCGGAGCATCTTCGACCCACTCATCGCCATCAACTTCGAAGTCGTACACCTCTGCTCCCGTGCCCAAAGTCATTGCTTCGCCGGCGACCCTAGGACCAGGAGTCTCACCAGAACTTCCATGCCCCGATGAGTCGTAGCTGCGAAGCTCACCGCTTTCGTCGCGGTCGCTGCTGAGCGTGGAGATGTTGCTGAGACCCGACCGCGCGGCGCGTGCCATCGGGCGTAACACTGTCGATAAAAATCCGCCGGTAGACGTCGCCATCGTGCGTAGTGACGTCTGAGTGACAATCAGCAGTCCCCCGATCAGCAACGCCACGAAGACGACAACAGCACCGGGCGCAGCTAGCGCTGCGCTCAGAGGCTCGGCCGCTAACGCGCCAAGCCAGCCACCCGCAGTTTCGAGATCGTCAACGTCGGCGGAGATTTTGTCCGGCCCGCGCACAATATGCAGTAGGCCGAGAATTGAAATTCCAACGAGAGCCCATCCAAGCATCAGCCGGATCGGACTGAACGAACGACCGCGTTTGACAACAGCGATTCCCGCCGCGATCAACACGAGCGGCACGGCTAGACGTCCGAGACCCGAAAACCACCCAATGACTGTTTCAATACCGCGGCCGAGCGGACCGGCGAGATCCACATAGACGGCGAGCGCGGTGAGCACTCCGGCGCCAATCATGCCGAGGCCGAGCAACTCGTGTTCACGACCGTCGACAGCGCCACGCAACTCGGCAGCGGCGCGATCGCTGCGCGTCAGCCCCAGCGGGGTCTGGTCGCGCACTGATGCGGTCCGCTGACGCTCACCGGCCGGCATCACCTCGGTGGGATCAGCGCTCTGCGATTTGTTCGAACCGGCTGACCGAGTGGTCTTGGCTAACCGAGACGACGCATTAACGCTCGTTGAACGCTTACCAGGCGCCTTCTTGGCGGACTTTTTTTTGGACGGACCCCAGGTGGACATGGCAGATACCACCGTACCAACCCAGTGTCATGACGGTCAGCGACCCGGCGAAGAACGCCCGTTCGGCCTCTGCCCGCTTGTTGGTCAAGTCACAGTGGACGGACCTCAATCACTGCGCCGGATGGCGCCACGACGATGTCGAGAACCCCGCCCTGAGCCGACCGGGCGGAAACTACGTAGCGGACGAATCCACCAGGCCCACCTTCGATACTGAGGGCATCGATTGATGCCGTCGGAAGGTCGGCAGCGACGCCTGCAAGAATTTTCTTGTCATCGAAATCGAGAGCTGCGGCAGTAAAAGTTTGGCCAGCGGCCCCGTCGATTCTCGGTCCTGGCGCCTGCAACTCGCCTGCGAGGTAGACGTAGGGCACGGCTGCAGTTCCGTCATCGACGGCGACGAAGACGTTGGTGAGCTGGGGCGTTGCGGTGATCTCGAAGTACTCCTGGCTTCCTTGGAGCTCTGTTTCGATTGCGGCCACAGCTGCACGAATCTCGAACTCAAAGGGTGGTCCGCTCGGCGCTGCGTCAGAGTCCGCACTACCGCTGCAACCCAGAAATACGCACAGCACAGCGACGGTGGCTAAGCATCGGGGCAACGAACTGAGGGTCATCGCGCTGCGTTCATGCGTTGACGTTTCCGGGTGAAGTCGAAATTCTTCATCACAGCTTGGAGGTCGCCGGTCGGGGGCGATTCAGCGTGTGGAAGCTTGCCAAGCAGACCGGGGAGTGTGCTAGCCGAGTTGTTCTTGACCTCGTTGCGGGTCGGGTCCGCCTGAGCAACGGTCTGTTCAACTTTGGACTTGTGAAGCTTTTGCTCAACATCGTCAGGCGAAGGCATCTCGTTGTGTCGGAGCCCAACCCAAATGTTGACCCGACCACCCAAGCCAACGCTTGTGAACTCGCTAAGTAGCTCACCGACAGTGCCGGTGGTCCATTTTTGGCGAAGCGCCGACCAGAGTGCGTCGGTCAGTGGATTGACAGACTCCGGCCCAATGAGTCTTCCGACTACGCTCATGATTTCCATCGCCGCGCAGGTTAGGCGCCGATTGGTAGTAACCGTCAGGCTTCCATGACGACGGGGACGATCATGGGCTTGCGTTTGGTGCGCTCGCTCACGAATTTGCCCGCTGCTCGGCGCACTTCGCGCTCAAGTTGCTCGACGTCGCGCACCCCTTCGCTCAGGGCGAGTTCGACTTTTGCGGCAACCGCGTCACAGGCTTCATCAAGGAGATCTTCGGCCTCAGGCGCATAGACCCAGCCGCGGGTGATGATCTCGGGACCGACTAACACTTTGCCGGTCTGAATGTCGACGGTGACGACCACGACGACGACTCCCTCTTCGGCCAACTTCTGGCGGTCGCGCAGGACACCCTGTCCGACGTCACCGACGATGCCGTCGACGTACAAGTATCCGGCAGGCACTCGTCCGACCTGCGTGAGACCTCCATCGGCGAGCTCAATCACATCGCCGTCTTCACATTGGATAATTCGGTTGGCGGGCACGCCCATCAGTTCACCAAGCTTGGCGTTGGCCACCATGTGGCGGTACTCGCCATGAATCGGTACGAACCACTCAGGATTGACGATCGAGAGGTAGGTCTTAATGTCGTCGGCTTTCGCGTGTCCGGTGGCGTGAACGTCCATGATCCCGGAGTGAACCACCTGGGCGCCGAGGCGGAGCAACCCGTCAATCACTTTGTTGACGCTGCCTTCGTTACCGGGAATGGCATGACTCGACAGCACCACAGTGTCACTTTCGTTGAGCTTGAGCCAACGGTTTTCGCCACGGGCCATGAGGCCGAGGGCCGACATCGGCTCACCTTGGGATCCAGTAGAGATGATGCAGATATCTCCGGGGTCATGCTGGTTGATTTCTTCGATGTCGATCAGTGACGATTCGGGAATCTTGAACACTCCAAGGTCGAGGCCAAGGCGGATGTTCTTTTTCATGCTGAGCCCCAGCGTGGCGACCTTACGGCCCTCGCCGACGGCAGCATCAGCGATTTGTTGAATGCGGTGCAGGTGGCTGGCAAAGCTCGCTGTAATGATCCGCTGGCCGCGTTGCTGGGCGAAAAGGGAACGGAGCGCTCCGCCGACGTTGGTTTCACTTGAGGCGTAACCCGGCTCCTCGGCATTTGTCGAGTCACTCATCAAAAGCCGGATGCCCTCAGTTTTTGCGAGTTGGCCGATGCGGGCTAGGTCGGCGCGCCGAGAGTCGACTGGCGTCAGATCGATTTTAAAGTCGCCGGAGTGCAGGACTACCCCCTGTGCGGTGTGGACCGCAATGGCGTGGGCATGAGGCACGGAGTGGGTGACAGGAATGAACTCCACGAGTAGCGTTCCCACGTCAATCTGTTCACCGTCCTTGACCGAGCGCATGTCGATCTTCGGCATCAGGCCGGCTTCTTCGATGCGGTTCCGAGCGAGGCCGAGGGCGAGCGCTGAGCCGTAGACCGGCAGAGGGGTATTGCATAGGTGGCCGATACCGTCGCCGTCGCGCATCAGATACTGAATAGCGCCAATGTGGTCTTCATGGCCGTGCGTGAGGATGATCGCTCGAATTCGTGCTGCGTTTTCGCGCAAGTACGTAAAATCGGGGAGTATCAGGTCGACCCCGTGGTGAATTGCATCGGGGAACATCAACCCACAGTCGATGAGCATGATCGTGCGGTCTGGGTCGTCGGCTGCGCCCTGCTCGATCGCCATGCAGTTGCGGCCAATCTCACCGAGCCCACCGAGGAAAACGACTCGCACGGGCACAGTCGGGTCGAGCGGGGCGGTGTAGATCTGGGTCATATCGATTCGATTCGTTGGCGATCAGGTGGGCAGCTCAGTGTGTTGCGGCGCGTGCTGCTACCAGGTGTTCGTACACGGCGCGCGCCGCTTCCTCGGTGCCCTCGGGCTCGGGGCCCATAGGAAGGCGGCACGATCCGACGGGGTGACCGAGCGTGCGCATCATTGATTTTGTTTGCACCGGGTTTGGGGCATCGTCGTTGCCTTCGAATTCGTAGCTTTCGATAAGCAACCGATTCAGTCGTTGGGCCTCATCAATGTCGTTGCGATTCCATGCGTTGAACATCGCTAAGTGCTCGGGCGCCGCCCAGTGGGTGCACACGCCAATTGCCCCAACCGCACCGACCGCCAGTAGCGGAAGGTTCATCGGCGAGTCGCCTGAGTAGACCTGGAAGTCGTTTGGACTCGCCGCGATAACTTTGGCGGTTTCACTCGGGTCGCCGGCGGCGTCCTTGAGGGCCACGATGTTGGTGACGTCATTGGCAAGACGGATCAGCGTCGGAGTCGACATCTTGCGACCGGTTCGCTTAGGGATGTCATAGACCACGATGGGAAGGTCGGTGCTTGACGCGATCGCCCGAAAGTGCTCTTCGATGCCAATCTGCGATGGGCAGCTGTAATAGGGACTGACGCCGAGGACTCCTGCTATGCCGTGCTTGCTCGCCTCAGATGTGAGACCGATGTCTTGACGCGTGTTCGAACCTGTCGTTCCTGCGATGACTGGAACGGTGACAGCAGCAGCGATAGCTTCGAACAGCAGGAGCTTCTCATTGACCGACAACGTTGCTGACTCTCCGGTCGTGCCAGCAACAACGAGGGACTCGTTCCCTTCGGCAACGAGCCATTTCGCCAAAGCAACAGCGGCATCGATATCAAGTTCGCCAGTGTCGTCGAAGGGTGTCACCATCGCAACTGATACACGACCAAAGTGCGGCATCAGCGCGTTCCTTTGGTCGCGGGCCTGAACATCTCCGTACCTATCACCTCTGAGAACCTATTGCATTGAACGGCAGTTGATGCGCCCGTGTCGGACTAAAACGATCTCTCTGCCGATCGATTGATGCCCTGGGCGAGAATAAGGTCTTCGTGGAGCTCCACCCAGGCATCGTGATGGCTGCCGCACATCACCCCGGCGAACTTATTTGTCTCACCTTGCTGCAGGCATGTGAGGCTCCGCGTAAGACGCTCTGCGTACGGCTGAGGCCGCTCAAGCACGCCGCTGAGCAGTACCACCAAAGGCTGAGCTGCTGCGTCGAGGGCGGCAAGACGGTCGATCACGTTCTCATCGTAAGCCGCATCCCTGTGGTCGTTAACATCGCCTTCGCGGAGCCGCCATTCGCCGCAGAAAGCATGAAAAGGGGAGTTGGTTGCCAAGAATTTCTCGTAGGACGACACAAGATCAGCGGTTTCAACGCTAACGAGTTCGGCATCGAGTAGGTCGGGGTAGGCCAGGCGACCATCTGGTGTGAGCTGCCACAAATCGCTGGCTTCGCAGAACTGGACCTGGTCGGCTTCGAGCATATTCATCAGGTTTGGCTGTACACCGCCAGGTGGCAGCGCAGTCATCTCACTGAGGGTGTCAACGGTTGCGAAACTTTTGATCCGAAGAGCGTGAAATGTCTGGAATGCAGGTGTCGAACTGTTCGACATCCCGGCGCGACGTGTGAGGGGCATCGCTCCGCGAGCAGACGGAACGGACGACACGCCCAACTCCTGTGGCAGCCCTGCGGAGCGTTGGCAGCGGCACCACACGTACCACGCTGTGCCGAGGATGATTGGCATCACATAGGTGAGGAGTCGGTAGATGAGAACACCGGCGAGTGCTAGTTCAGTATCAACACCGGCTGCGACGAGCGCACCGGTCACTCCGGCTTCGATCACACCAACTCCGCCGGGGGTCGGGGCGAGTGACCCGAGGATATGGGCGACAAAATAAACACGAGCGAATTCCGGTACCTCGAGTTCATCGCCGACCCCCAGTCCACGCAAGGCCACCCACAAGATGACTGCCCCAGTGCCCTGTGCCACCAGCGTGCGCAGAAGCAAGCCGACTGGACGACCCGCAATTGTCCGGAGCCCGTTGCGAATCTCGTCAACGACCAAAGCAGCGAGGTCCCGGTCAGAAGCTGCAGAGTCGACATCGCCGAGCACCGCCGGCCAGCGCGCCACGACCCACTCACTGCGAGCGATCACAAAAAGGTGAGCCCGCTCAGACCTCAGCATGAGCAGCCAAAACAGCGCTGCGCCACCGAGCACGGCGGCACAGACGGAAACAATCGCTAAGTCGGCGAGGTCGGAGTCACGGCCCGCCATGTCGACAACAGTAGCGACCAGCGGATACCCCCAGCTCACGAATGCTGTTGCGACGCCTGAGGCGACCAGCATCACAATGAATCTTGTCCCGGGGACACACCGTTCTCGGGCGAGTTGCCAGCGAAGCACGGTGGCAAGCGGACCGCCGGCCGGAATGCCCTTACTCGCCGCAGCGCCAACATCGCTGATCATTTCGGATCGCGTCAACGTCAGCTCAGGAAGCAGTGAGCGGATCACTTCCGCACGCGACACTCGATCAAGCACTCCGAGCAGCACTAAGACGACCACGGTCGCCGCGGACAGCTCGCCGATCTCCTTGAGTGCTTGCGCAATCGTTTGCCGCTGAAAGATGACGGCAGTGACCAGGACCAGCGCGACGAGCAGCACTGCGCACTTTCTGATCCGTGGCTCGTCTATCAGTCGCCGCACTAGTTCGAAGGTATAAGCCCGGCAGCATGGATGCTCAACGCTGCGCTGATTGTTCTCAGGACCTCAACAGTGACGGCGCTAAGGCTCAGCTCAGCTCAGCTCAAACGACTTACTCCATCAGTGATAGCTGCCTTTGCGACGGCTGCGGCCACGGCCATCGAGACTGAGCGGTCGAACACCGATGGCATGATGTTGTCTTCATTGAGTTCGTCGTTTGACACGGATTCGGCAATCGCTTTCGCAGCCGCAAGCTTCATGTTTTCAGTGATGTCGGTGGCCTGCGCATCAAGGGCACCTCGGAAAATGCCGGGAAACGCAAGCACGTTGTTGATCTGGTTCGGATAGTCGCTTCTACCAGTTCCCATGACGCGGACGAGATCACCGACCAACTCGGGACGAATCTCGGGGTCCGGGTTGGCCATGGCAAAGACGATTGGGTCGACATTCATGTTGCCGATGTCATCGACGGTCAACACGTCAGGGGCGCTCACGCCGATAAATACGTCTGCTCCGTGCATCACATCGGACAGTTCGCCTTGCTTGCTATCTGGATTGGTGTTCTCAGCAAACCACTGTTTCCAGCTGTTGAGGCCGTCGCGCCCGTCGTAAACCGCGCCCTTACTATCGACGCCAACAATTTTTGTTGCGCCAGCTCCGAGCAAAATTTTACCAATTGCAACGCCTGCAGCGCCGACCCCTGAAATGACGATCGATAGATCGGCCATATTCTTGCCGGTGATCCGCAACGCATTTTCGACAGCGGCGAGCGTGACAACAGCTGTGCCGTGCTGGTCATCGTGGAACACCGGAATGTCGAGGGCTTCCTTCAGCGCCTCTTCGACCTGAAAGGCGCCTGGAGCAGCGATGTCTTCGAGGTTGACGCCGCCGAAGGTCGGGGCGAGCCGGATGACAGTTTCGATAATCTCCTCTGGCGATGACACATCGAGGCAAATCGGGAAAGCGTCTACTCCGCCGAACTCCTTGAAGAGCAGCGCTTTTCCTTCCATCACCGGCATCGCACCCTTGGGGCCGATGTCGCCAAGACCAAGCACGGCCGTGCCGTCGGAAACAATAGCGACAGTGTTTTTGCGGATCGTGTACTCATCAGCAAGACGCTCGTCGGCAGCGATGGCCTTACACACCCGAGCTACGCCGGGGGTGTACGCCATCGACAAATCGTCTTGATCGCCAACTGGGAGCAGCGAAAGCACTTCAATCTTGCCACCTTCGTGCATCCGAAATGTTCGATCGTGCCATGCCTCCAACGTGACACCGTCGGTCGCAACAACTGCGTCGACAATGTCCTGTTGATGTTCGATGCTCCTGCAGTTGACGACGATGTCGCGCTCAAGTTCCTCGCCTTTGGCAACGAACCCTTCGATTGCGAAAATGTTGCCACCTGCCTCACCGATTGCCGAGCAAAGACGGCCGAGAACACCGGGAACATTGTCAAGTGTGACGTCGAGTGTGATCGAGAACTGCGTTGCGGTAGGCGTCGACATAGGGCGAAGAACCTACCTTGCGTCCGGCTGACACGCTGCGCCACGGGAATCTGAGCAGCTTTCTCAACCAGGGCCGCATCCGCGAACATGGCCCACTCAAGCAGATTTTTGGCGAACCGCAAGAGCCGTGCACCCGTAAGTTCCTGCAGCGCGTGATCGATTCTGGCCGCCTCTAAGCGTCGGGGTCAGCTCGAAACACCGCAGACGAGACCGCGGTTCAGGCAGTTGGCCACCTCGCCTTCAAGCTTTGTCTGGTCCCAAACGTTCCAAAAGTCGGCGTGTGCCGTCTCCACCCCACCCGAGCTGAGCGACAGGTCGGTGGGATCAACAGGCGGATAATCGATCCCGATCATCAACTGTGGCAGCACCACCGGATGGCTTGCAGGGCAGCCGCTGGTTTCGATGCTGCTGTACCTGGCATGCGCCGACGATCCGAAGCCTGTGAGCTGTACGCCGTCCCAGCAATCGGGGAACGTGACGATCATTCGCAGCGTCGAATTTTCACCGCACTGGAGCGGAGCGGGTTCTCGAACTGCCCCCGTTCCACACGACCAGGCAACGATGTCGGTCGGCTGGGGGTGCTGTGACGAGGAGTTGCCACCAATCAGCATCAATCCCTCGGGATAGGCGACGATCTGTTCGTAGTCGACGCCCTGACCCGGCCGGTAATAGGCCGTCATGCTGATCGGCTCGATGGTGCTCCCCATCTGATCGAGAAGGGCCGGCGCCCAATAAGACGCTGTGTCCCTGCGCTGCTCGCACGACGTGCCGGCCTTCAGAAGTCGATCGTCGTAGACCGGGTTCGAGTCCACTGCATTGTTGCCGAAGAACAGGTGAAGATGGCTCTTGCCCGGCTGCCACGGCAGCACAAGCGGGTCGTCGAACGCAGCGTGGCTCGGGTCGCACTGCACGACGAACTGCGCGAGCCGCCCCTGAGGGCCGCGGCGTTCAGGGTCCGGATCGTCAATGGCGCCGGGCTGCGCGCTCGATCCGCAGGCCGCCAGCACCAGCAATGTGGCGATCAGCACCGCTGATCGGAAAGACGTCATAGCGCACAGCGTAGAGACCACTCGGCCCTGCCGAGCGACGGTAGGGCAACGTTCACCACTGCCTCATCATCTGTTCGATCCCGGGTGTCGAGTTGATTAGGCCGGCATGTCCGGCACCACCATTGCGTCAAGGTCGACGTCGACGATGATGTTGGTAGCCGGGTCGACAGGTGCAGTTTCGGCGTCAGGCATGTTCGGTAGTTCCGGCGGGTCCGGGATGACTGCGTCTTTGTAGTCGACCGAAGGCGGTGCGGTCTCGATGTCGACCAGCCAGGTGAGCACATTCAACGTACCAAGCGTCCAGTCCCCACTTCCCTGTCCCTCACACGGTGCGAGGTTCTCGAGGTCTTGCGGCGCCGACGTCGTGAAGATATTTCCGGCCCAGCAGTTGCCGAGTTCCTCGGTCGCCATGCCAACACCCTCGGCAGCAATGTCAGCAACGCGGCTGTCACTGACGTCGTTGAGTGTCACACGGTTGTTCTGTGCTTCCCACAGGAGCGTGCCAGGGATCTCGTCGGCCGGCGGCTGCTCGCGCTGCTCAGCGCAGCCGATTTCCCACTCGTCAGGGGTGGGCAGGTCATCGTTCGCGCCCTCTTCGAGGAAGGGGACCAGGCCGATTCCCGTCTTGTCATGATTGAACACGAGGTTCTTCGTGATCGTGTTGTCGATGCCGCCCGGCGCCAGAATGCCATTGCCCATGGCGAGAATCGCCACATCGATAGCTGGCGTGTCGGCCTGGTTGTTGGAGTGCACGATGTTGCCGACGATCGTGGTGTCTCGCTCCGGGTAGCACAGCTCGTAACTGCCCGAGTTCGGTACGATGCCAGCACGGTTATTGCGGAACGTTGAGTTTTTGATGACGAGGTTGCCGCCAGAGTTAGTCCCGGAGTATCCGAGCCCGTTGTGCTCAGCGATGACATTGTCGACGAGCGAGTCGCAAGGGAAGCATTGGCCGATGTAAAAGCCTGCGTCGGGGCTGCCCGATCCGTACGAGTTGTCGATCTGGCCGTTGATCGAATCGAAGGCATAGACGCCGTAGTCGCCGTTGCGGATCGCCGTAACGTACGAGGCCCGGTAGCCAATCGCAGACGTGAAGAACACTCCGTTGCTGGTGTAGTTCTGCGTGGTCAGGTTTTCGACGACGACCCCCTTGGCTCCAAGGACGCGAATACCATTGTCGAGTTCAAACTCGCCATCGAGCACCACGCCAGCGCGGTCCGTGCCACGGATCGTGATCTCGTCGGTGACAACGTTGACGGCTTCGTTATACGTGCCGGGCGAGACGAGCACAAGGTCACCTGGTGCCGCTGCATCGACCGCCTCCTGGATTGCGCCGAACTCTTTCGGCACCCGAAGCACACCATCGGCGCCGGCGGGAGGAGTCGTTTCGACGGGTGCGTCGGTCGCGACCGGGGCGTCGGTCTCCGCTGGTGCATCAGTCTTGACGGGAGCATCGGTCACGGCCGGCGCCTCAGTTTCGGCAGCCGCTGTACTTATTCCCGCCGCTGGCGCTGCGTCATTGCTTCCACACGCAGCAAGAACAATTACAGCGGCTAGCGCGACGGTAAGTTTGCGTTTCACGTTTCCCCCTAGTGTCAGCGACAAGCTGGTGCCCGTCTTCTCTACATCCTACGACCTGACGAATACTGACAGGTCAGGCGCCCGCTGCCGTAACTGTGACCGAGCCGATCATGCCGGCGGTCTTCGTACCGTGAATCGAGCAGTAGTAAAAATAGATGCCGGGAGTGTCGAAGACGCGGCGGTATTCGTCGCCCGGCGCGAAGTCCTCGGTGTCAACGCCCCAGGCCTCATCGTCGTTGACCGGCAGAACGTTGTGGTCGTTGCGACCGTTGTTAGTCCACCAAATTTCGGTACCCGCCAAGACCTCAGTATCCGGGAGCCGAAACGAGTTGTCGAGAGAGCGGACCTGTAGAACCTCGCCGTTCGGTGCGACTGGAGCGATTGTCATCGGCGGCGGCAGCGTCACACCCGACTCCGGTGGGGGCGGTGACAAGGTGGTCGATGGCAGCACTCGCTCAGTCGTGACAACAGCGTCGTCCACCGGAGCCGAATAGGAGTCAGGCCCATCAGGCGCGCATGCCACGAGGCTGATCAGGCTGACCAGACCACCCAGAAAGCGAGCCAATACACGGCTTGACAAGCTCATTGGTTCATGAAGAGGTCTGCGTGGTCGTCCCGCAACGTCTTCTTGGAGAACTTGCCGACGCTGGTCTTTGGAACTTCATCAATCCAGACGACACCCTTAGGCATCTGCCACTTGGCAATTTTTCCATCGAGATGGGCGATCACAGCTTCTTCGGTCAGCGAATCATCGGTACGCACCACGCAAGCGAGCGCTGCCTCGCCCCACTTTGGGTGCACAATGCCAATCACAGCCGCTTCGGCCACCTTGGGATGCGACATGATTTCGTTCTCGAGTTCAACCGATGAAATCCATTCACCGCCTGACTTGATGAGGTCCTTGGTGCGATCGACCAACCGAATCCGACCGCGAGCGTCAACCGTTGCAACGTCGCCAGTCTTCAGCCAGCCATCGTCAGTGAAGCTCTCTCTCGAGCGCGGGTCGTTGTAGTAGTCCGAAGCAATCCAGTTACCGCGGCATTGCAGTTCTCCACTCGCCTCGCCGTCCCAAGAAACGGGGTTGGTAGAACCGGGTTCAACAACGCGGGCCTCCACTCCGAAGGAGATGCGCCCAACCTGAGTGCGCAGATCGGCTTGCTCATCGATGGAAAGTTCCTGTTGATCGACATCGAGCTGACATACCGACGCGATCGGGCTGGTCTCCGTCATCCCCCACGCTTGAAGAATCGGCAGGCCGGTCTGCTCCCGGTAGGCCTCAGACAACGAACGCGGCACAGCCGAGCCGCCGCAGGGGATCGATCGTAATGACGAAGTGTCACGGCCCTTCAACTCTGGCAACACCGCCATCCAGATCGTTGGCACACCAGCGGCGACGGTCACATTCTCGTCCACAATCAAATTGGCCAGCGCCTGGCCAGACAAGTCTGCACCAGGCATCACAAGCGTCGCTCCGGTCGCAACAGCCGCGTGTGCCAGCCCCCATGCGTTTGCGTGGAACATTGGCACGACGGGCAGAACCACATCAGCTTCTCGGACACCGAGGCTGTCAACCATCATCGCTCCGGCTGTGTGCATGAACGTTGACCGATGTGTGTAAACGACACCCTTGGGGTTGCCGGTCGTACCTGAGGTGTAACACATGCTTGCAGCCCGACGTTCGTCGGTGATCTCGGGAAGGCCCCTAGGTTGCTCGGCTGCGATGAGCTCTTCGTAATTGAGCAGGGTGTGTCCACCGAGGTCGTCGGGAATGTCCCCTTTGCCGTCGTCCATCAGCACCAGATGCTTGAGGTTGGTGAACGTGTGGAGCAGCGGGGCGAGCAACGCGATGATCGAGCGATCAACAAAGATCACCTCATCATCGGCGTGATTCACGATGTACGTCAACTGCTCAGGGAACAGCCGGATGTTCAGGGTGTGCAGCACTCGGCCGGTACATGGAGCGGCGAAATACAGCTCTAGATGACGCGACGTATTCCAGGCAAACGTGGCGACACGCCCGTCAGCCGAGACCCCGAGGGTGTCGAGCGCTCCCGCCAGCTGGCGCGTCCGCCGAGCAAAATCGGCGTACGTCGTGCGCTCAATGCCATCCGCCGCAGCGGTGATGATCTCCTTGTGACCGTGGTATCGCTCGGCTCGATCAAAGAGATGGTTGATCGTTAGCGGAACATCTTGCATCAGCCCTAGCATCTACTCGAATGTAACCGTTCACCCTCGCCGCTATCGCAACTCAAAGTGTTGGCGCTACCGTTCCACGGCGTGACCGATGCGGTGGCTGTTGAACCCGAACCTGCACCACACGTCCGCCCCAACTGGGCGCCGCTTACGCTTGCCGCCTTCGTCGCACTGGTGATCTGTTCCAATCTCGCCAGTGCGGTGTGGGCGCGATGGGTCAACACCAATCCTGAAGGCTTGCTTCTTCTTTCATCGCGAAACCGTTATCTCGCGCTCACTCTTGCTGCGGGCGTGTCGCTCCCGTTCTATCTGGCCATCGGATTTCTTCGCATTGGGTCTGCGTTTGTCGTGTGCCATCTCGTTGGCCGCGCCTACCGCTACGACGTTGCCGGATGGTTTACCAAGTACCTCGGCATGACCAAGGAATCGATCTCCGCCTTCGAACGAGGTTTCGACAAGGCCGAGTGGGCGTTGATCCCGTTCTTCGCCGGATCCAATATCGTCGCAGCATTGAGCGGCGTCCGGCAGACGCCGCCAGGCAAGTTGGTCGCACTGTTAGCCATCGGCATTGGCGTTCGGCTGGCATTGCTGTGGTGGTTGGCGCGGACGTTTGAGAACCAACTCGTTGACTTCCTCGGCTTTCTGCAGCGTTACCAATGGTGGGCCGTTGGCATTTCAGTCGGACTAGTCGTCCTAGTTAATAGCCGCAACCTTCGCCGTTAGCCGAGCTGGCAGACCCGCTTTCACGTAAAACTGATTCTTTCGTAGAGAGCCACGTAGGAATGACTGACACTGATCTGATACAACTTCGGCCATGTCTCAAGTCACTTTGGGCGGCAACCCCGTCAACACATCCGGTGATCTCCCCGCAGTGGGGACTTCAGCTCCATCTTTCGACCTCGCCGCCGTTGATCTCGGCAATATTTCGAGCGCCGATCTCGCCGGTAAAAACGTTGTTCTAAACATATTTCCGAGCGTCGAAACCGCGACGTGCGCCACGACCGTTCGCACATTCAACGAACGCGCCGCAGATCTCGACAACACCGCCGTTCTCTGCGTATCTGCGGATCTGCCGTTCGCCCAGGGCCGATTCTGCGGCACCGAAGGAATTGCGAACGTAAAAACAGCGTCGAGCTTCAAGTCAAGCTTCGGTAACGATTACGGCGTCAACCTCATCGATGGCAAGTTCAAGGGATTACTCGCGCGTGCCGTCGTCGTCATCGGCCCGGACGGCAGTGTCAAGCACACCGAGCTTGTCAGCGAAATCGGCCAAGAACCGAACTACGACGCTGCGCTGAGCGCACTCTGATCGATACGTCCTGAGCAACTCAGCGAGGGCATGCTGATCTTGCGTGCTCTGTGCGTAGCGACTGCCTGCCTCTGTCACGCTTGGTGTTAGCCAAGGTATGAGTCGAGACTGAGAGCAAGACCTGGTCGCGAGTCGATCTGCCTGCAAGCGAGCACGACACCGGGCATGAAGCTTGAGCGGTCGTAGCTATCTTGGCGGATCGTCAACGTCTGGCCCTCGGCGCCCAGAATGACCTCCTGATGCGCCACGGTGCCCGACATCCGCACCGAATGAGCCCGAATGTTGCGTGGCCCCTTTCCCCCACGCGCCCCAGGGTAGATCTCAGTCTCCGTTGGGTCATCTGCGAAGTCCTTGTCCCGTGCGGCAGCCATGCGCTCGATCGTTTTCACTGCTGTACCGGATGGCGCATCGATCTTTCGCATGTGGTGCAGTTCGACCACTTCTGCGGTGTCGAACCAGGGGGCGGCCATCTCGGCAAAACGCATCATTAACACCGCAGAGATGGCGAAGTTCGGCGCGATCAGGCAATTCGGCCCGTCGGAAGCACCGAAGGTCAATTCGAACAACGCCAGGTCGTTATCGGTGAATCCGGTCGTCCCTACGACGGCATGGATGCCATGCATCCCAAGCCAGGGCAGCGTCGTCCGTGCAGATTCTGCGACGGTGAAGTCGACGACCACGTCGCACTCGGCGTCAGCAAAGGCCTGCAGCCGGTCAGAGACGACCATGTCGTTGATCTCTGCACCGGCGCTGCGACGATCGACCGCAGCTACCAACGTAAGGTCGGCATCGGCCGCGACCGCAGCACACACCGCCCGCCCCATCTGACCCACCGCTCCGTTAACACCGACACGCATGTCCCTATCATCGCAGACTGCGAGAAAAATGATGGATCAAAGTCGTTCGGCAGGTCTTGTCCACGACTTCAACCGCTGAGCTCGACCTCACCGTAACGTTCCGGAAGAGCCCTATCAGGGGCACATTCACAAACGTGTGTGTCAGCGTCGCGCTCCGAGTTCGTTCCAGGTAATGGTTGGCGTCCGAAAACAGCGAAGGACGCCGCAGCGCTGGGCCACGGCGTCCTTCAGATGTTCAGCGTCGTGCTAGGAGGTCAGCGATGACGACGACGTGCGCCGCCACGGCGGTTGCCGCCGTCGCGCTCGGCCGGGCGTTCACCCTTCGGACCGAGGTCACCAAGCTCGCCAGCAAGCTCAGCGTCGAAGCTGTCTTCGAAGCTGACCTCGACAATGTCGCTCGCAGGTCCAGCTGCGGGGGCGCTGTCACGGCCACCTTCGCGTGATCCACGGTCGCTGCGCTCGCGGCGCGGTGGACGATCGTCACGGCCGCTGCCGCCCGAGCTGCCCGTGGCACCCTCTGGGATCTCGAGCTCTTCGGAGAGCATCAGGCTGACCTTGCCCTTATCGTCGATCTCTTCAACCTTGACTTTGACAACCTGGCCGAGTTCGAGCACGTCGTCGACCGAGTTGATGCGCTTGCCGCCACCCATCTTCGAGATGTGCAACAGGCCGTCGCGACCCGGGAGGATATTGACGAACGCACCAAACTTGGTGATGTTGACGACGCGTCCGTCGTACTCTTTGTCGAGTTCAGCTTTTGGCGGATCGACGATATTGAGGATTGCCATCTTGGCTTCCTCCATGCGCCATGCCTCAACCGCACCGATGGTGACAATGCCGCGGGCACCGTCATCATCAACGCCGATATCTGCTCCGGTCTCCTGCTGGATCGTGTTGATGACCTTGCCCTTCGGGCCGATGACTTCGCCGACCTTGTCCAGCGGAATGTAGATCGTGCTGATCTTCGGCGCCGTCTCGGCAATCTCATCACGGGTTGCCGGGAGGCACTCGTTCATCACTTCGAGGATCTCGAGGCGAGCTACGCGAGCCTGCGCCAGTGCTGCGGACAGCACGTCGGCGGGGATGCCATCAATCTTCGTGTCCAGCTGCAGTGCCGTGATGGCATCTTCGGTGCCAGCAACCTTGAAGTCCATGTCGCCCATGGCATCTTCAGCACCGAGAATGTCGGTGAGCGTGACGTACTTGCCGTCTTCGTGGATGAGGCCCATGGCGATTCCTGACACATGGCTCCGGACCGGCACGCCGGCGTCCATCAGCGAGAGGCTGGAAGCGCATACCGAACCCATCGAGGTCGAGCCATTGGAGGCCATGACTTCAGAGACGAGGCGCAGCGTGTACGCGAAGTCTTCCTGATTCGGGATGGCCGGCAGGACCGCCCGAGCAGCGAGGGCTCCATGGCCGATCTCGCGACGTTTCGGCGAACCGACGCGACCGGTCTCGCCGTTGGCCCATGGCGGCATGTTGTAGTGGTGCAGGTAACGCTTCGTGTCGTTCGGCGACAGCGAGTCGATCATCTGGTTCATTCGCGGCATTGCCATCGTGAGAACGTTCATGACCTGGGTCTCACCACGCTGAAACAGGCCCGAACCATGTGCGCTTGCGAGCACGCCAACTTCTGCGCTGACCTGGCGGAGGTCGGCCGGGCCACGACCGTCGATGCGTACACCTTCGTCGAGCACGCGACGACGGACCATCTTCTTCATGAGGGAGCGAACAGCCTCCTTGACCATCTTCGCCTGCCCAGGGAAGTCACCGTCGTCGCCACAGAGCTGAGCCACACAGTCAGCGGCGACAGCGTCAACAGCGGCGTTGCGTTCACCCTTGCCGGCAATTTTGACAGCTGGGGCCATGCCCTCAGTACCGATCTTCTCGACAGCATCAAAAATCTCGGGGGTGTAGTCGAGAACCGGGGTCCACGACATGGGCTCGATTGGACCGTGCGTGGCAATGACCGAGGCAACGAGCTGACGCTGGAGTGCAATTGACTCTTTAATCCACACTTTGCAGGCCTGGAGGGCGTCGCCGAGGACTTCTTCGGTGACTTTCTTGGCTCCATCGTCGTAGTAGTAGAACGCGTTCTCTGAGCCACCGGCTTCAACCATCATCACGGCGACGTCGCCGTCTTCTAGCTCGCGGCCAGCGATGACAATCTCGAAGGTTCCGTTCTCGGACTCTTCGTAGGTCGGATGCGGGATCCATTCGCCTTCCTGGCTGTAGGCCATACGGACGGTACCGAGCGGGCCGTCGAACGGGATACCCGAGATCATCAGCGCAGCAGAAGCAGCGTTGATCGACAGTACGTCATGCGGGTTTTCCTGGTCGGCGCCGATGACAGTTGTAACGACTTGTGTCTCGTGGCGGAATCCGTCGGGGAACGACGGGCGCAACGGCCGATCGGTGAGGCGACAGGTGAGGATGGCGTCCTCGGTCGGGCGGCCTTCACGACGGAAGAACGAGCCGGGGATCTTGCCAGCGGCATAGGCGCGCTCTTCAACGTCGACGGTCAACGGGAAGAAGTCCATGCCGTCGCGCACGCTCTTTGCGGCATTGGCCGTGGTTAGAACTTGTGTTGCACCGATCGATGCCACAACGGCACCCATCGAGTTGGGGGCAAACCTGCCCGTTTCTAAGGTGAGTGTCTTGTCGGTTCCGGAAATCGGACCGGACACGGTAATTGCTTCAGCCACAGGGGCTCCTTTCGATCACGCGACACCCTGTCGCGTGGCTTCTGATCGGAGTAGAAACCGGTTCCCAGGTCTGACCCGAGATCGACGGTTTGAAATCAGAGACTCCACACGACACCTCGGAGTCATCGACCGGCAACAAGCGCCAGACTCCGTCGACCGGACGATCCGGACAACTTCAGTGTACCCAATGTCGAGAGTTTCAGGCGGATACTTAGAAAACGCAAAACGGCCACCCGCCGAAGCGGACAGCCGTTTAAGTCAGAGTTCGTCTCGACTACCTTCTTAAGCCGAGGTCGGCGACAATCTTGCGATAGCGCTCAACGTCGATGCCCTTGACGTAGTCCAGCATGCGACGGCGCTTACCGACGATCATCAG
Source organism: uncultured Ilumatobacter sp. (assembly GCA_938091165.1). GTDB lineage: Bacteria > Actinomycetota > Acidimicrobiia > Acidimicrobiales > Ilumatobacteraceae > Ilumatobacter_A. The sequence goes on from CALKNK010000043.1 coordinate 33,544, forward strand.
CAGACCGCGACGGCTGTGGTGATCCTTCTTGTGCATTTTTAGGTGCTCAGTAAGGTGGGTGATGCGCTCGGTCATGAGCGCAATCTGCACCTCGGGCGACCCGGTATCAGATTCGTGAATCTTGTTCTTGCTTATGGTCTCAGCCTTGTTGAGCATGAAGATTTGCCTTCCGTGTTCTTTGGAGGTCGCAACCGTCCCGGGGATCGGAACGCCTGCATCGCGCCCACGCCGGAGCCTGGACGGACTTCGCAATACTACGGCGGTCCATCCATCCTGCAACCTGAGCGGCTGGAAACAGTTCCGAAGACGAGGTGGTGGTACGCAGCTACCGGAGTAGCTCGGTGGCGTGGGCCGTATCTAGGTCAAGCTGTTCTTTGAGTGCTTCGATGCCATCGAACTTGCGCTCACTGCGCAAGAAGTGGGTGAACTTGACTCGCGCCTGCTCGCCGTACAGATCGTCGTCGAAGTCGAGCAGGTGGGCCTCGAGTAGTGAGCTGTCGGCGTGCTCATAAAACGTCGGGCGGCGCCCCAGGTTGATCGCGCACGGATGCGACTCGCCGGACGGCCGCTCATACCAGCCGGCGTACACGCCGTCGGCCGGAAGCGAAATAGTGTTTGGTACTTCGACGTTGGCGGTTGGAAAGCCGAGCAATCGGCCGCGCTGATCTCCAGTGACAACCGAACCGCGTGCTTCAAAGATGTGGCCGAGCATCTCGTTAGCCCGTGTTACATCCCCACCAGCGAGCGCACGGCGGATGGCGGTGCTACTCACCGGTTCGCCCACCCCGTCAACTCTCGGGATTAGCTCGAGTGGCTTGACGTCGAAGTCACTTTCGGCACCGATTTTTCGCAGCAAATCGACGTTGCCGTCGCGATGGCGGCCGAAGTGGAAGTCTTCCCCGACGACAATGAGTTGGGTGTTGAGACATCGTAAAAAGACTCGGTCGACGAATGACTCAGGGCTTTCGGCGGCCTGTTCGTCGTTGAACGGCACGACGATGACGGCGTCGACTCCGGTCGCTTCCAACAGCTCCATCTTTTGATCGGGTGCAGTGAGCAGAAGCGGCGCTGACTCAGGCCGCACCACAGACGCCGGGTGGCGATCGAACGTGACGACCGCTGATCGAGCGCCGAGATCCGCTGCTTGCTGTCGAACATGCGAAATAACGGCTTGGTGGCCGAGGTGCACTCCGTCGTAGGCGCCAATCGTGATGACCGTCCGTTCGCCAGGGAACGCAGGCAACGACTGGTCAGTAATTATCTGCACGATGGCGACGCTACCCGTGACAACCCATGCGGAGCCATTCGAGGCCGGGGGAAGACTCCGTCAGATCAGTTCTGTGGCACGACGACGGCTGGCTTCGCTTCACCGCCGAACGCCTCGTATACAGCGACCAACGAACCGTCCGGGTCGAACAGCGCCCACGGGCCATTTCCCTCGAATGCGGGGAGGACGCGGCCATTAGCTACCAGCTCAGCAAGGTCACGGCTGATGTCGATGCGATCGAGTGTCCGAACCGCCTCTTCAACGGGGAGCAGCTCACAGTCAGCGGGAGCCTGAGCCTCGCCGATCGTGAAACGCCCCACGGCCGTGCGCCGGAGGTTGCGCAGGTGAGCTCCGCCACCGAGCAGCGTGCCCAGATCGGCGGCAAGGGTCCGTATGTAGGTTCCCGATGAGCATTCCACTGCTGCCAAGAGAACGTGCGGTTCATCAGTGGGCATCAGTTGGAACGAGTAGATGGAGACTGGCCGCGGCGGACGGTCAACCTCGATGCCCTCACGTGCGAGTTCATGGAGGCGCTTGCCGCCGATTTTGATTGCGGACACCATCGGCGGAATCTGCTTGATCTCTCCCGTAAAGCGCTCCGCCACGATCGCCTGCGCGTCTTCTAACGTTACGCCAGTCATGTCGTAGGTCGCGGTGATGTCACCGTCGGCATCGAGCGTGTCGGTCTCGGTTCCCAGCACAATTTCACCGAGGTACGCTTTTTTTGTTTTCTCGACAAATCGCAACAATTTGGTTGCCTTACCGACAGCTACCACGAGCACACCGGTGGCACTCGGGTCGAGTGTGCCGCCATGACCAACCTGGCGTTCGTTGAAACGCCGGCGGAGCATCCCGACGACGTCGTGACTTGTAACCCCTGTGGGCTTGTCAACCACGGCAATCCCGTGAGTAGTTGCTGGCTTCTTGCGTGCCATATTGATATATCGGCGGTGTCAGTCGGTGGTTTCGGTTGATCGGTAGCTGTCGCGCTCGCGATCAGCCCTCAGAATGGTGTCGATGCGTTCAGCGGAACGAATCACTATGTCCGGCTGAAAGCTGAGGATCGGAGTCTTTTTTGCATGTATCTGGCGGGCAATTGATGCCTGCAATCGGACTCGATGTTCATCCAGAGCGATCACGATCTCGTCGTCTCCATCTTCGCCGGTGAGCGAGTCGAAGAAGACAACGGCACGGTTAAGTTCCGGATCGACGTCTATCGAGGTGACGGTGACGAAGGCAAGTCGTTCGTCATCGAGACGCACGAGGTCTTCGGCGATTATCTCGCGCAGGGTTTCTGCGACGCGGGCGCTACGCGGATACTTCGGGCCACCGCTGTTGCGGCTACGTCGTTGTGCCATGTCTTTTCTTCAATCTTTAGAGTTACTTTGGGTCCGCACCGACCGTAACTGGAGTAATTTTGAGGCGGATCCAGACGTAGCTGATCAGGTGTAGTCGGGGGCCGCTCGGTTTGATCGCTTCAGTTCGGCGACACCGGATGTCGCCAATTTCTCGATGGCATCCCACAGCTCGGACGCGTCCTCGCCTTTCGGTGCCTTTGAGATAACTGGACCGAAGAAACTGCCTTCGCGATTAGATCCCGGTCGGAACGTGAGGATTGGGGTTCCGACGTCTTTCCCTGCGCGACTTAATGCCAGTTCGGTTTCAGCACGTAAGTAAGCATCATGGCTGTCGTCGTCAGCGTCACTCAGATAGGCCGCGGAAAATCCGGCTTCATCGAGCATGGCTTCCAGAAAGGCCTCGTTGTCGGCACGCGCCTCATCACGGCGGTTGTTTAAGTGCAGCGCTTCACCGAGGGTGGTGTACCAGGCCCCAACTGCTTCGCCATCTTCCTGCAGTCGGATTGCGTTTGCGATGCGGAGGCCTTTATGGCCGAGATAGTGACCCGCCCGATACTGCGGCGTGTACCAGTCAGCCTTGAGGTCCTCGTTAAGAATCCACAACGAGATAAATCGCCAGTCGACGTCGTACGAGCGTTGTTGTTGTACATCCACCACCCAACGGGAGGTGATCCAGGCCCACGGTCAAACAGGATCCCAGAAGAAGTCGAGATCCGGCTGCTTTGTTGCGTCGGGGTGGGCCATGTAACGAACCTATCCAGGAAGTGGAAAACCGGGTTGTCTTTGCAGTGAGAAAACTCAGCAGGGCACTCGGTTGCTGATGACCGGAGTCGTTAGCTCCTCGAAATCTCTTGGTCTTCGAAGGTTTCGATGATGTCGCCCGGCTTCAAGTCTTGGAAATCGTCTAGTCCGATACCGCACTCGAAACCATCGCGGACTTCGCGGACATCGTCCTTGAAACGACGCAGGGTGGCGATGGCACCCTTCCAGATAATTGTGCCGTCGCGCAGGAAACGAACCTTTGACCCGCGAGTGATGACGCCGGATTGCACCATGCAACCGGCGATAGCACCCTGCTTGGGGACCCGGAAAATCTCGCGGACTTCGGCTTCGCCGGTGACCACTTCTTCGAATTCTGGATCGAGCATGCCGACCATTGCCTGCTCAATGTCTTCGAGCAACTTGTAGATGATCTCGTACGTGCGTATCTCGACTTCTTCCTGCTCGGCCAGCTTGCGGGCCTTGCCATCCGGACGGACGTTGAAGCCGAGGATCGTTGAGTTGGTCGTGTTGGCCAACGAGATGTCGTTTTCGGTGATTCCACCGACCGCTCGGTGCACGAACTGCAGGTCGACTTCGTCACGTTCAAGGCGACGCATCGCCTCAGTGACCGCTTCGAGCGATCCCTGTACGTCAGCTTTCAGGATTATATTGAGCGACGCCTTCTCACCGGACTGAATCTGGGCAAACAGATCTTCGAGCTTTGTGCCGGTCTTGACACGGCTGTCTTCGCGCAGATGTCGTGCCTTGAGGCGTATGGCGCGAGCCTCGCCGACGGCCTGGGCGACCTTTGAGTTGGGTGCCGAACGGAACTCGTCGCCGGCTTCGGGGACATCGGACAAGCCGAGTACCTGGACAGGCGTTGATGGACCAGCGGTCTTGACCTGCTCGCCTTTGTCGCTGATCATCGCTCGGACTTTGCCCCAAGCACCGCCAGCCACAATCGGGTCTCCGACCTTGAGAGTACCTTTATCGATGAGGATCGTTGCCACGGGGCCACGGCCCTTGTCGAGCTGCGCTTCAATGACGATGCCTTTGGCTCGTCCGTTCGGGTTTGCCCGCAAGTCTTCAAACTCAGCAACAACTTGAAGCTGCTCAATCATTTCTTCGACGCCGACACCTTGGAGTGCTGACATCTCGACGACGATCGTGTCACCACCCCACGATTCGGGAACAAGTTCGTACTCGGCGAGCTGAGTCAGCACCCGCTGCGGGTCGGCGTTGTCTTTGTCGATCTTGTTGACTGCCACCACGATCGGAACCTCGGCCGCTCGTGCATGGTTGATTGCCTCGATCGTCTGGGGCATCAAGCCGTCGTCGGCTGCAACCATCAGAACAACGATGTCAGTCGCGTCGGCACCTCGGGCACGCATCTGGGTGAACGCAGCGTGGCCTGGGGTGTCAAGGAACGTGACTGAACCGTTTTCATTGGTGACGGTGTAGGCACCAATGTGCTGGGTGATGCCACCGGCTTCACCGTCGACGACGTTTGCACCACGGATGTGGTCCAGCAAGGTGGTTTTTCCATGGTCGACGTGGCCCATGACGGTGATAACAGGTGGGCGAGGCTCAAGATCCTCTTCATCGTCGGAGTCGTCGAACAACTTCTGCAGCTCGACTTCTTCCTGCTGGCCAGGTTCTACAAGCAGAATCTCGGCGCCGACCTCGAGCGCGAAGAGTTCCATCTGCTCGTCCGCAAGAGTCATGGTCGCAGTGACCATCTCGCCGTTGTTCAATAAGAAACGCAGGACGTCGGCGGAAGTGCGGTTCAGCTTGGGACCGAACTCTTGCGCCGAGACACCACGCTCGATGACAATTTCGCCCTCGGGGACAGGGACGTCCGATGACGTGTAGCCCATGTCTTGCGGCTGCAGGTCGTCTTGGTCGCGGCGACGGCGGCGTCGGCCGGTACGACGCGGGGGCCTGCGCTGGCCGCTTGGCCGGTTACCTGGACCACGACCCGGGCCGCCTCCGGGGCCGCCACCGGGACTGCCACCGGGCCGAGCAGCACCAGGGCCACCACCGGGACGGGGCGTGTACCCACCTGGGCGACCACCTGGACGAGTGTTTGAACCAGGCTGCGGTAGCGCGGACCCCGGCGGCGGCGGAATGACCTTGCCGCTGGGCGACAACGGGCGTCCGGGCGGGGGTGGAACAGGGTTACCACTGGGAAACAGAGGCCGGACCGGGGCGGTCGGCGGTCCACCGGCGGCAGCTTCTGATGCGGCGGATCCAGGGGCGGGGTCGGGCGGGCGGCCGTCTGCGTCCGGGCGTGCGCTCGAAATTTTGCGTGCTGCTGGCTCGGCGGCAACAGGAGCCGAACGGGGTTCAGGCTCTGGCGCGCGCGACGCCGGAGTAGCAGGGGGAGTCGAAGAGACCGTCGGCGACTCGCCGACCGGGAGCAGACCTTCCGCAGCTGCGACGACGGCGTCCGCAGCGCTCATTGGCGTCGACACAGGCGGCGCAGCGTCAGGGGGCGCTGGGGCGACGGGCTTCGACACGGGAGGTGCAGGATGGGCTGTCGGCGTGAGCTCTGAAGTTTCTGCGGCCGGCTCGTCCGCTGGTAACGCCGGCGGCTCCGAGGCAGGTTCCACGCCAACAGCTAGGGCATCAGGGTCGGCCGGCGCCTCAACGGCCGCTGGAGCGTCGGTCTTGGCAGACTGCTTCTTTGCCGCTGCGTTCTTGGCTGGCGTTTTTTTGGCCGCAGCTTTTTTCTTGGCTGGCGCTTTTTTGGCTGCGGTCTTTTCCTTTGCTGGCGCCTTTTTCGCCGCGGTCTTTTTGACCGGCTTTGGCTCTTCGGGCTGTTCGTCGCGTGTCAAACCGTCGCGCTCGGCGCGACGGGCAACCATGTCGGAGTATGCCTCCGCAAGTGAGGACGAAGGCCCTTTCGCGGCAACTCCGAGTACGCCACAGAGGTCAAGGACCTCCTGGTTTGTCATCCCGAGCTCTTTAGCAAGCTCATGGATTCTGATCTTCTTTGCTGCCACGCTTCGATTCAACCTTTCCCAGTCGGGATTCCCTCGCCGATGTGCCAATCAATGCACATCGCACCGGCTTCACAAGCGACCGGTGTGTCTTCTGATGTTTGTGATGTCGTCAGCACCGATGTCGATTCGCCATGCCCGAGCGAATGCTCGCTTGGTGATTGCGGTCTCGAGACACTCCCCCGCAACCTGACGTTCTGTTGTCTTGTCTGCGCAGATCCATGCACCTCGTCCGCGGCTCGGGCCATCGATCTGAATGTCGCCTGCGGCGTTCGTAATCCGCATAAGAGCGGACTGCGAGCGCTTTGTGCGACAGCCGATGCAGCTGCGAACAGGTTCGGGGCGCTCAGTCGTTTGCCTCACTACTCGTCTCGGTATCGGCTGCCTCGTCGGCCTCCGCTCTTTCGTTGACTATTGCAGGTGCCTCAACGGCTGCGTCGCCTGTAGGTGCCACGCCAGCAACGTCGTCATCGGTTGTGTCATCAGAGCCGCCTGCGGGTGAGAAACCGGCGCCCTCGGCGGCATCGATCGAACGAAACCATAACTCGGCTTTGGTCTGGTCGTAGTAGCGCGAGCCCGGCACGTGGTAGAGGTCAGAGTCTTCGTTGGCCTTGATTTCGAAGCCGGGCGGCACCTGATCAGGATCCGACATCGGTTGCACAGAACCGGCCCACGGACCAGCCACGAGTTCTTCGGTGACTTCAGGAACCTCGGCTTCGGCTTGTGCCGCCAGAACTTCTGCCTCTGCCGCTTGCTTATTCCACTCAGACTCTGAGATGACGCTGCCATCGGCTGCGTGCCACTCGTTCTCGCCGGACTCCGGGTTGGGGCGCCATTCACCCACTGCGTACTCGACATCAGAATCTCGCCCGTGGCTTGCTGGAATGCCCTCAGCGAGTTGTGTCTCGGAACGAATGTCGACGCGCACACCGGTGAGACGTGCAGATAGTCGAGCGTTCTGGCCTTCGCGGCCGATGGCCAGACTGAGTTGGTGATCAGGAACGATGACATCGGCGGCAGTGCCGTCGTCGGAGATATTGACCTGGGTGACCTTGGCCGGCGACAGTGCCTTAGCAACAAAGTCGGCGAGGTCTTCGCTGAACGGGACGATGTCAATTTTCTCGCCACGCATCTCGTTGACGACCATTCGGACTCTGCCGCCTCGTGCCCCTACGCACGCTCCCACCGGGTCAACGTTGTTGTCGTTCGACCATACAGCGATCTTGGTGCGGTGGCCGGGTTCACGGGCGCAGGCCTTGATCTCGACGATGCCTTCGGCAATCTCGGGTACTTCGAGTTCAAACAAACGCTTGATGAGGCCCGGGTGCGTTCGAGACACAACGATTTGCGGCCCCTTCGGTGTCCGGCGGACTTCGACTATGTACGCCTTTTGACGGTCGCCTTGCGCTGGACGCTCGAACGGGACTTGTTCGGCTTGGGGAAGAAGCGCCTCGGCACGACCCAGATCGAGAAGCGTGTAGCGAGCGTCGGTGCGCTGGATAATACCCGTGACGATGTCGCCCTCACGGTTCGCATACTCCTCGAACTTGCGGTCAGACTCGACTTCTCGGATGCGCTGACTCATCACCTGTCGGAAGGTCACAGCCGCAATGCGACCCATCTCTTCTTTGCGCGGCGTGTCGTCTCGCTCGTTGACCCAGTTGCCATCTTCGTCAACGTCATAGGCGATGAAAGAAAACTCCATCGTCTCAGGGTTCACCTCGACGACCACTTCGTCGGCGGCATCGTCGCGGCGCTTGTACGCCGAAGCGAGCGCGTCGACGAGCACGTGCAGCAATGCTTCTTCGGAGATGCCCTTTTCTTGGGCCAACATTCCGATGGCTTCACTCATGTCCATGTTGGTCATGACGACTGCTTCTCCTTGTTCAATTGTGGGAGGTCTACTTCTGGCGGCGTCGGGTCAGCTTTCTTGGAGCGAGCCTGCTTTGATGCCGCAGATTGCCTCGCATTGGGTTTCTTCGACTGCTGAGACTTCTTGCCTGCGCTTTTGTTTGGCGTGTTGGGCTTGGGAGCCAGACCCCACTCAAAGACGGTTCGCGCTTTGTCGACACCGTCTAAGTCGAAGGTGGTCTCGGAGCCGTCGGCGAGCAACAACTTTGCAACAGTTTCGCTAGCCGAAATCAGCTGCCCGTCCACGCGCCGCGGATCGGCGTTGGGATCACGGAAACGCACGGTGATGTCTTTGCCAATCTCACGCTGGAAATGAGCTGGGGTACGGAGTTGACGTTCGAGTCCGGGGCTGGTGATTTCGAGCGTGAATCTGGTGCTTATCGGATCCTCGTGATCGATCTCGCGTGAAATAAGACGGGTGGCAAGCGACAGATTGTCGAGCGTAATGCCCCCGTCGGAGCCAGCGAAAGTGTCGAGCGTGATGCGGACGGTTGCCCCACGTCGATCGATGTCGTACACGTCAAGGTCAAGGTCAGAGGCAATGGGCTCAACAATCGCTCGTACTCGCGCAAGCTCGTTGCTTTCAGTCATATCGATCTGCCTCCTCTCCGCTTCAATCTTCTATTTTGGTTTGCCACGTTCTGTGTCCGTTCAAGAAACAAGGCGTGAGGCTGAGCCCCACGCCTTGGTCACGAACCAAATTGCGAACGCTAATCGTAGCAGGCTCTGCTCGATTTCGTGAGAGCGCCGACGTGCAGTCAACGCAAAGCATCAGCAGGCACTGTCATTGCGGGGACTGATCAATTCCGGCTGCAGGATCAACTCAATGCCGTAAGACGAGAACCGGGCCAGCTGGTCTCAAGCCGGTATCTTCGTCCCGTGCATCGGATGTCGAACTTGTTCCTGCGAACCTTACGTGACGATCCTTCGGACGCCGAAGTGCCAAGCCACCGTCTCCTTGTCCGGGCGGGTTACATCAGGCGGTCTGCTCCAGGTGGATTCAGCTGGCTGCCCCTTGGGTACGAGGTGTTCCGCAACGTCGAGCGCATCGTGCGCGAGGAGATGAACGCCGCGGGCTTTCAAGAGGTCCACTTCCCGGCCTTGTTGCCCATTGAGCCGTATCAGGCGACGAATCGTTATGAGGAATACGGGCCCAACCTGTTCCGACTGCAGGATCGACACGGCGCCGATTTTCTTTTGGCTCCCACACACGAGGAAATGTTCGCCCTCACCGTCAAAGACCTGTTCAGCTCGTATCGGGATCTGCCTCTGGTGATCTATCAAATCCAGACCAAGTTCCGCGACGAGGTACGTCCGCGCGCTGGCTTGCTACGGACCCGAGAGTTCTCGATGAAGGACTCCTACAGCTTCGATCTCAACGAGGCCGGCTTGCAAGCGTCATACGACGCTCACCGTGCGGCCTATATCAAATTGTTCGAACGGCTCGAGCTGCCGTGCGTCATCGTTTCGGCACTGTCCGGCGCGATGGGAGGCTCAGAGTCAGAAGAATTCCTTGCTCCACTCCCGGTCGGCGAGGACACCTTTATTCGCTGCACATCCTGCGATTTCGCCGCCAACGTCGAGGCTGTCCACACGCCTGTCCCGGAGGCCCAAGCGTTCACGGGTCTGCCTGTTGCCGCCGTTCACGACACGCCAAAGACCCCCACTATTTCGACCCTCGTCGACTACGTGAACGCTGATTCGGCCCTGCGTCACCCTGACCGCGATTGGACAGCCGCCGATACGTTGAAAAATGTCGTCGTCAACATCAAGCACCCCGATGGAACAGTTGAACCCCTTGCGGTTGGCATCGAAGGGCACCGCGAGGTGGACATGAAACGCCTCGGAGCCCAAGTCGAGCCGGCACAGGTTGAGCCGTTCAGCGAGGACGACTTCAAGAAATACCCGTCACTGAAGAAGGGTTACATCGGCCCAGGTGTCCTTGGGACCACCAACGAGTCCGGCATTCGATATCTCCTCGATCCGCGCATCGTCGATGGGACGCAGTGGATCACTGGCGCCGATAATTACAACCAGCACGTCCTGCATTTGACCGCCGGTCGCGATTTTGTGGGAGACGGAACAATCGAGGCTGCCGAAGTGCTTGACGGCGACAATTGTCCGTCATGCGGGTCAGAAGTAGAAATTGCGCGCGGCATCGAGATCGCGCATATTTTCCAGCTCGGCACCAAATATGCTGCGGCCCTTGATCTGACCCTCCGTGACGAGAACGATCAGCCTGTCACCCCAACCATGGGCAGCTATGGGGTTGGTGTTTCGCGCTGTCTCGCAGCAATCGCTGAAGCCACCCTCGACGACAGCGGACTCTGCTGGCCACGCGAGGTTGCCCCAGCTGATATTCACGTGATTATTGCGGGCAAAGACGGAAGCCCTCAGGTTTCTGCCGCGGAGGACCTCGCCACGTCACTCGAAGTAGCTGGCTTGCGCGTGTTGCTCGATGATCGCAGCAAAGCGTCGCTCGGCGTGAAGTTCAAGGATGCTGAATTAATCGGTGTTCCCACGATCGTGGTCGTCGGTCGCGGCATTGCCGACGAAGAGAACCCGACCATCGAGGTCAAGGACCGCAGGTCTGGTGAACGCCAAGATATTCCACACGATTCGATTGTGGAGCACCTCGTCGCTCTCTGCAGCTGAGACGGCATTTGTCGCTCGGCTTCGAGTCGCCCTTAGGCGTGACGCAGGAGGCCTTGGTCGATGACAATTCGTTCTTCGCCGTCTGCTGACGAAGCTGCGCTGGTGGTGAACACGGATTCATCATCGCCGATCGACCACGTTCGAATGATCAGTGATTCTCCAGGAACGACCGGGGAGGCAAAGCGTCCCTCGATGTGGTGGAAGTTCGCCGGATCGCTTTCGCAGATTGCGTGCAGCAGCGCCCGACCCGTAAACCCATAGGTGCAAAGCCCATGAAGGATCGGCGTGTCAAAGCCGCCCTTTGCGGCGAAGGCCGGGTCTGTGTGGAGCGGGTTCCGGTCGCCGGACAGGCGGTAGACGAACGCTTGGTCGCGGTCGGTCACGTAGGTGACCTCATGGTCCGCTGACCGCTTGGGTGGAACGTTTTTCGGCCCAGATGGCCCTCGGTCGCCACCCCAGCCACCCTCTCCGCGCATGAACGACGACCCGGTATTTGTGTAGAGCGGCTCGCCGTCCATCAGTGCCTTGGTCTCAGACACCACGACCGCCGCCTTGCCCTTGTCGTACATGCCAGTGATCTCACTCGTCAGTGTCACGGTCCCAGCGATAGGAATTGGGCGGTGAAGCGTCACCGACTGCTGACCGTGAACGAGCAGCGCAGGGTCGAAGGTGCCGATTGACCCCATTGCCGAACCGCGTCCCCACCCGACGACGACGGGAAAGGTCGGAAACACCAGTTGGGGGATCTCGTTGCTGTTCTCGGTGGTGAACGCAAGTTCGTCATGGCCCGCACCGATGCCGACCGCGTAGAGCAGCGCATCCTTCGACGTCCAACTCACTTCGACCGGCTCGCTCTTTGAGCCGACTGCATCAGGATTCAACGGCATGGTGGTGCGCCTTCATTTGGATCGGGTGTCACTCAGTTACTTCGGGGTCGAGGCCAGCCGGCACTGGCGAGTCAGCGCTCGACGGGCTTGCCGTTCATGCCAGTACGTCCGCGAGCATCAGCAAGCAAGGACTGAACGATCTCGCCGAGCGCCTCTGGATCGTCGACCGGCGCCGTGCTCGGACCGCGGACCCAGCCTTCAGCGACCGCGAGAAACTCACCGGACGCCTCGAACACTCGACCGGTGACGCCAGCAGCTTCGTCGGAAACGAGCCACGTGACGATCGGCGCGATCCATTTCGGCGACCGCGCCTCGGCCTCATCGGAGGTCTCCGGGGCTGGGCCGAGATCTTCGGTCATCCGCGTCAGCGCAACCGGCGCCACCGCGTTGACTGTGACGCCATAGCGAGCGAGTTCCATGGCAGTGATCTGGGTGAACGAAGCGATACCCGCCTTTGCCGCGCCGTAGTTCGACTGGCCGACATTGCCGTAGATACCCGACACCGAAGTGGTGTTGATGATGCGACCGGCCACCTCGTCGCCTGCCTTCGACCGTTCACGCCAGTATGCGGCAGCGTGACGAGCGGGAGCAAAGGTTCCCTTGAGGTGCACGTTGATGACGGCGTCCCACTCATCTTCGGTCATGTTGGCAAGCATGCGGTCGCGCAGAATCCCGGCGTTGTTGACCACTGCGTCGAGACCTCCAAAGGTCTCGATTGCGGTCTCAACCATGCGCTGTGCACCGTCCCAGTCGGCGACGTTGTCGGCATTGACGACCGCCGCGCCACCGCCGGCCACGATCTCGTCGACGACTTGCTGAGCAGGAGAAACATCGTCGCCGGTCCCGTCCCGTGCGCCACCCAGGTCGTTGACGACGACCTTCGCTCCGTGCCTCGCAAGGCTCAGCGCATGCTCGCGCCCAATACCCCGGCCTGCACCGGTGACGATTGCGATCTTACCTTCACAGAGTCGTGTCATTTCCCCAACGTACGAACACCAACGCGAGCGGCCCGAACCGGACTGTTTCTTTCCCAAGCAGCACCAGTTCACAGCTCAGGGCCTGGCCGTTTTAGGAAGTCTCGGTGCCAGCGGCTGGGCGTCAGCGCTATCGCTCGTGGTTCATCTTCGAACATCCAACGGGCAAAGTTACGTTGGCCCCATGGCCCACTTGCTGCGACCACTCGGATCGCTGCGCGGGCGCCCCATGATTTCGCTAACACCTTGCCAAGGGCGAACGACATTTTGTGGTCAGCACGAAGGTGGTGCTGAACTTCGCGTTCGTAGATGCCTGCGGCGACTTCAGGTTGCGTTGCACCCCCTGCGACGATCGCTTCAGCCGCAAGTCGGCCGGTGAGCAGCGCCTGCCCAATGCCTTCACCGGTCATCACGTCGGTCGCCATGGCAGCGTCTCCGGTAAAAATCACGCGGCCACAAGTGAGCACCGCCTCATCTATCCGCGCCGGAATCGGCCAAGCCGTATGCCGGTCCTCGAGCTTGAAGCCGGCACCAAGCGCTTCGACCACGTGAGGCCGGTTGAGCAGATCAAGCCACAGTGGCTTCATGTCCTTGGTTTTGCGGTCGCCGTCGCGCAGTAACCCAAAACCGATGTTCACCCGGCCGTCCGGAAGTGGGAATGACCATGCATAGCCAGGCAACAGATCTTCCTCGAACCACACATGCAGTTGAGTCGATGCGGTCCCAGTCACGCCGGTGGCGTACTGCCGGAATCCGTGCCACTCCCCTAAGTATCCGGATTCGTTCAGACCGAGTGACTTGCGGACCGGACTCCACATTCCATCAGCTGCGATGACGTACCGAGATCGGACGCTCAGGCCATCAGCAGCGACAACCACATGGTCGTCCTGTTGTTCGATCGATATAAAAGCAATGCCATCGTGCACCTGAACGCCGGCATTGCGGGCAAGATCGACGAGTGCGTTGTCTAGCTGCTGTCGCGGCGCTACTGCGGCGTATCGGCCGGGTCCAGTGAGGGGGACCTCAACCGAGCGGCCTGACGGGGATCGCAACGATGCGCCTGCGACATCGAACCAGTCGATCACCGAGGCGGGGTCGAAGTCGAGGTGTTGGAGTTCGCGTAATGCCAGTGTGGTTAGACCATCACCGCAGCATTTGTCTCGCGGGAACGTCGCCCGATCGATGAGCACAACTGACCGACCCGTCCGAGCAAGCTCAATGGCCGCAGCTGACCCCGCTGGCCCACCGCCAACGATCAAGACGTCTGTCGCAAGGTTTGCGATGTCGGCCGTGCTGCTCACAGCGGGGAGGATACGAGCGGTCAAGCAAGTCGTGCATGACCGTGCGTAGTCAATAACGCTAACTTACTGCCAGTCATTTATCGGGGCTCAGTGGTCCATGCGCGGACTCAGGTCGTCTCAGAGTCAGCAGCGCCGCCCGGCGGCGGCGCCCACACGTCCACGCCTCCCACAGTCACTTCGATGCCGTCAGTATCGATGTCGCCAGGTTCGTCAGGACTTTCTGCTACTTCAACGATGTCAGCGTCGAGAGGTGGCCCCTCGTAGATCTCCTGGACAGCGAACATTGCCCCTGCCATCGCCGCTCCTGCGATGCCGCCCTTGCGGCGACCCGCTTCGATCGTGGTGAGCCTCAATGTTGCGGCGCGCTCGGCTCGCTCGGCGCGGTCAGCTGCGACCGCATCAAATTGATCATCGACGGACGGCACTCCGTCTGGGTTGTTCTTCGTCACGTGTTCAACGTATCTGCGGCGAGAGTCGATGGGCAGGCGACGGGACGGATGGCTCGGTGCGGAGTAGTTTGCTCGTTGAATGAGTGACTCCGAAATGGCAGGCCAAGCGAGTTCGGGACCTCCCGCCGCGGAACAGATAAACCCGACTGGCGCCAACAGCATGACGATGAACGATCTGGCCACAGCTGAGACGTTCGAGAAGATTTTCTTCGAACTACGCAAGGTGATCGTCGGCCAATCACGACTGCTTGAGCGTCTCCTCGTCGGGGTTCTGTGCCGCGGCCATTGTCTGCTGGAGTCAGTTCCGGGTCTAGCGAAAACATTGGCGGCAGAGACGTTGGCCAACGTCGTCGGCGGATCTTTCGCTCGCATCCAGTTCACCCCTGATCTGCTTCCGTCTGACATCGTCGGCACACGGATCTACCGAGCAGGTTCAGAGACCTTCGACGTGGAGCTCGGGCCGGTCTTTGTCAACTTTTTGTTGACTGACGAGATCAACCGAGCGCCAGCCAAAGTCCAATCTGCGTTGCTCGAGGTAATGGCTGAACAGCAGGTCACTATCGGCGGGATCACGCACCCCGTCGAGCCGCCGTTCTTCGTCGTCGCCACGCAGAACCCGATCGAATCCGAGGGTGTGTACCAACTCCCCGACGCGCAGCGTGATCGTTTTATGATGAAGATCGTCCTTGACCACCCAACTGCTGACGACGAGATGGCCATTCTCGACCGAATGGCAGTCGCCTCAGCCGCTCCGACACCCAATCAGGTCATCAGTCTCGACGAGCTCATAGCCTTACAGGAGCGCGCCGACCAGGTGTTCGTCGATCGGTCCGTGATGCAGTACGCCGTCGATGTCGTGCAGTGCACCCGTTACCCAGACCATTACAAGCTTGCTGATCTCGGGCCGATGATCGGTCTCGGTGCGAGCCCACGGGCCTCACTGAACCTCGTCAAGGGCGCGCGGGCGATGGCGATGCTCCGTGGACGCTCCTACGCCACGCCACAAGATGTCTTTGACTTGGCGCCAGAGGTTCTTCGCCACCGCTTGCTCCTGACCTATGACGCTCTTGCGCGCGACATCACTGCCGATCACATTATTCAGCGCATTCTCGCCACCGTGCCAGCTAACTGGGTTTCGCCCAAGCCAAACGCCGTCTTTAACCGGAGCTGACATTGGCCGATTTTTCCGTCGATCGCAGCGACTCGCCCGTGCTGGGCTCGCATTGGACGCAAGGGCCACCGGCCGACACGGTGACAGAGCTCCTCCGTACTCTTGAGCTCACGGTTAGCCGACGGCTCGATAGTGCTCTGCATGGCAGTTATCAAGGACTTACACCGGGTCACGGGTCCGAACCCGGAGAGTCACGTCCCTACGCGCTCGGAGATGACGTTCGCCGCATCGACTGGAACGTCACGGCGAGGACCCAGGAGACCTATATCCGCGAGCAGATTGCCGACCGCGATCTCACAGCGTGGCTTGTGATCGACGCGTCCGCAACAATGCAGTTTGGAACCGTCACCAACACCAAAGCCCAAACAGCATTGGCAGCAACCGCAGCAGTTGGGTTCCTTACTGCTCGGAATCAGAACCGAGTCGGCGCGGTGATGGTGGCAGGCTCAGATATCCGCTCTGTTCCACCCCGTTCCGGCAAAAATCAGATTCGCGCCGTTCTGTCAATGCTCGCCGCTCCCCCGGTTTCGGACGGCCACGGAAGAGCGGATTTATCAGGTGCGCTCGACCGTGTTGGGGCGTTAGCGAAACGTCGAGGGTTTATTGCGATTATCTCTGACTTCGCTGGATCGGATTGGACAGGAGCGCTCGGGCGGTTGAGTCTCCGCCACGATCTTTTGGCGATCACCGTGCACGATCCGCGTGAATACGACGTTCCCCCGATTGGGCTGGTTCAAATGGTCGACCCAGCGTCGGGGCGCACTCGCGAAGTGCGAGTGACGGAGTCGGTGCAACGCAAGTTCATCACCGCTGCGGCCGAGCAACGAACAACACGCCTCGACGGGCTAGGGCGGGCCGGTGCGGACACAATCGAGCTGACCGCCGACGGAGACTGGCTCAGCAGCGTCGTCGCCTACGTTCAACGTCGCCGCACCCAAGCCGTCCGTGGCGGAGTGCTCACGCGATGAATCTTGACTTTCTCGAACCTGGTCGATTATGGCTGCTGCTCATTGTCGCCACGTTGGCGGTCTTCTACGTGGCGGTGCTGCGCTGGCGAAACACGGCTTCCATTCGTTTTACGCAAATAGATCTCCTCGATGAAATCGTGCCCGAACGCCCGAACTGGCGACGCCATGTGGTCGCTGTGCTCCAGCTCGTCGGACTGGCAGCAGCAGTTGTCGCTATCGCTCGTCCTGTGGATCGCGCTACCGAGCGGACTCAGAGCGAAGGACGAATCCTCGTCGCCTTCGACGTGTCGCTCTCCATGGAGGCCGATGACGTCGATCCGAGTCGATTTGAATCGGCGCGGGTTGCTGCAAGAGAGTTCATCGAAGAGGTGGACAACAATGTTGAGGTCGGCCTGGTCTCGTTTTCGGGAGTGGTCGATGTTGCTGTCGATCCGACCCTGGATCGATCTGCGCTCAACCGCGGCCTTGACCGCTTGGAGCTCGATGAGTCAACAGCTATCGGAGACGCTTTGTCGGTATCGACTCGCCTTCTCCTCAGTTCTGCTGACAATGAAGTTGATCAGCAAGACGATGATGTCGCTCCTGGCGTCATTGTGCTGCTCAGCGACGGCGAGACAACCGTCGGGCGCCTCACTTCTGACGGCGCGCAGGAGGCAGCCGAGGCAGGAGTGCCTGTGTTTACCATTGCGTTCGGAACTGATGCGGGAGTGATTACTGACCCAGTCAGCGGCGACGAAGTTCCGGTTCCCGTCCGTCCTGCTGACCTCGAGCTAGTCGCAGAAACCACGGGGGGTGCTGCGTTCGTGGCAGAGACCGGAGGTGAACTCGCCGCAGCGTACGATCAAATTCAGATGTCGCTCGGAGAGACGCTAGGCGAAGAGATTGAGATCGTGAAGGAACTCACCTGGCGCTGGGCGCTGGGCGCGTTTTTTGTTCTTGCGCTTGCGTGGGCCCTCAGCCTCTGGTGGCTACGCGGGATGGTCTGACTCGCTTTCAGCTAGCAACGGTCATATCGTTTTGCCGTAGTCGACGGTGAGCCACTGTTCTGGCCGAAGTCAAACTACGATTGAATCAGAGCTGGGCGGATTTTTCTTTGCGTACGAGGCGCCTATTGCTGGTCCAAGGTAACGGATCGCTAGTTCTGCGATATCGAAGTCTTCGTAGTTGACGGTCACCGGTCCTTCGACCATCACGTACTGGCAGGGAGGCTCTTCCCGCGTTGCGGTGAGCGTGGCTATCCTGCGCTTGCGGACCAAGTCCGCTTTCAGCGATGCCCCATTCATGGAGAGGATCACGTTGTCACCTCGGTACAGGTACCAGATCGGAAGTGCTAGTGGGCCTTTGTTCTGACGTGCGATCGACAGCATCCCAACGTGTTTGCAGCGAGAAACGCTTCGCGGTCCTCGACGGTCATGTCGGTGTCGGTCACGTGCTGCTCTGCTGTGTTGTGATGTTGTGATGACAGCGGTCAGTCGAACAGTTCTTTGAGTTGCTCGATCGTAGCCGTGGCGTCGGCTCCGACGGGGTTCACTGAAAGGTGAGTCACGCCGGCTTCCTTGTAGGCAGCGATACGTTCTTTCACATGGCTCGCAGGGCCGACAAGGTTGGTGTTGGCCAGCATCTCGGCGGGCACCAACGACGCTGCTTTGTCTTTCTCCCCAGACAGATAGTTGTCCTGAATGCCGATCGCATCGTCCACGTAGCCGTATTTTTGCATGATCGTGTTGTAAAAGTTTTTGTCGCGTGCGCCCATGCCGCCGACGTAGAGCGCCACACTCGGGCGAGCCATATCGAGAATGGCATTGGCTTTGTCTCCAACGAGGTCCTCGCCGATTGCCACCATGCCACCAGCTGAGATCTGGACAGGCCCGAGCGACGGGTCACGTTTGGCAGTCCCTTTCTTCAGTTCCTCGCCCCACACGTTGTGGAACTTCTCGGGATCGAAGAAGATCGGTAGCCAGCCGTCAGCGTGCTCGGCGGTGGCCGTGACCGACAGGCCCATCAGGCTGGCCCAAAAGATCGGGACATGTTCGCGTACAGGATGGTTGATGAGCTTGAGCGGCTTGCCGAGGCCCGTTCCTTGGCCGTCGGGCAGCGGCACCTGGACTGTCGGTCCGTCGTAGACGACTTTCTCACGCTTGGTGACCATGCGACAAACGTTGATGTAGTCGCGAATGCGCGGCATCGGCTTTTCGTACGGAACGCCGTGGAAGCCTTCGACCACCTGCGGGCCGGAGGCACCGAGGCCGAGTACGAACCGGCCGCTCGACACGAAGTCAAGTCCTGCAGCCGTTTGGCCCATGCACGTTGCGGTGCGTGAGTAGACGTTGAGAATGCCGGCACCAATTTCGATCGTGTCAGTTTTGGCTGCCAGGTATCCCATCTGTGAGACCGAGTCAAAGCTGTATGCCTCAGGCACCCAGACGATGTCGAGGCCGGCTTTTTCGAGTTCTTGAACTTTGGCGACGTCGGCGTGGAAGTCGCCCGAGTAGCTGATCTGCATGGAGAGCTTCATGGCCGCTAACGATAGGTGAACAGTCACGCGCCCGAACAATCAGCGCGCACAGATGGAGTGGTCTCTTCTGCGACGTTTTCAGCCGTTGAGGTTGCCGCTCCGAAAGCCTTCGAGGTCAAGCGTGACATAGCGGTAGCCAGCAGCCTGGACGGCTGCGACCACCTCGTTTCGTTGGGCGACGACGCCTGCGAGGTCATCAGGTTCGACTTCGATCCGTGCTGTGTTGCCGTAGTGGCGTACTCGCACCTGGGCGAACCCGAGCCGGTGTAGCGCTGCTTCGGCTCGGTCGACTCCGCTGAGGATGCCAACTGACACCTCGGTGCCGTACGGGATGCGCGATGCAAGGCATGCTGCGGCCGGCTTATCCCAGGTCCGCAGCCCGAGGTGCTGCGACGCGGATCGCACGTCGGCTTTGGTAAAGCCAGCGTCGACTAGCGGAAACTGGGCACCGGCCTGCTTTGCTGCCTGCTGCCCAGGACGGTGATCGCCGAGATCGTCGACATTCACACCCAGCACAACTGTCGCCTGAGCGATGCTGGCGATCGGCGTGACGACATCCATCAACTCGGCCTTGCAGTGGAAGCACCGGTCGATGTCGTTGATCCGGTAGGCGGCGCGTTCCATCTCGTGGGTGACGACTGGTGTCCATCGCAGGCCCCACTCTGCAGCAAGAAGACGGCAGTCTTCGGCTTCGTCGCCGGCAAGTGACGGCGATACGGCGGTGATGCAGTGCGTACCTTTCGTTCCGAGTGCACGATGGGCAGCGGCTGCGAGAAACGCCGAGTCGGCTCCTCCGCTGAATGCGACGACGACGCTGCCGAATTCCCTCAGTTGCGCGTTGAGCGCCGTGACCTTGCTCGCCAGCTCCGGGGGCATCCCCACTAGTTCTTCGAGCGCCTCTGCCACGCCAGCAGTATGCCCTGACTCTTTACGAACATTTTGTTTCGGTGAGCGGCGACAGCTTGAGTTCAGCCTTTGGCTTCTGCTTCAGCTTTGAGTTCGTTGTTGACCTTTTTAGCTGCACGGGCGCGGATAGTGGGATCCAGCTCTACTTTGCGGATGCGAATGTTGTGCGGCGTCACTTCAACGCATTCGTCAACGCTGATGAATTCGAGCGCACCTTCGAGCGAGAGCAGTTTCGGCGGGGTGACCTTGACGGTTTCGTCGGACGACGACGCCCGAACGTTGGTCTGTTTTTTCTCCCGGCAGATGTTGACGTCCATATCGCCAGCACGAGAGTTCTCTCCAATGATCATGCCCTCGTACACGTCGTCGCCAGCTTTTACCATCATCACCGCACGGTCCTGAAGGTTGATCATTGCGTAGTTGGTTACAGGGCCGATGCGGTCACTGACAAGCACGCCCTGTGCCCGGGCGCGGATCTCGCCGGCCCATTCCTCGTAGCCCTCAAAGATGTGGCTGATGATGCCGGTACCGCGGGTCTCGGTCATGAACTGGGTACGGAAACCGATGAGACCGCGAGCCGGGACGAGGTAGTCGAGGCGA
Organism: uncultured Ilumatobacter sp.; assembly: GCA_938091165.1. Lineage (GTDB taxonomy): Bacteria > Actinomycetota > Acidimicrobiia > Acidimicrobiales > Ilumatobacteraceae > Ilumatobacter_A. The sequence goes on from CALKNK010000043.1 coordinate 54,270, forward strand.
ACCCAACCGGAGCCCCCCATGTTCTGCATTTGCCCTTTGCGGGTGGCGAGCAGCTGCGTTACTGCGCCGAGGTACTCGTCGGGGACGTCAATCGTGACTCGCTCCACAGGCTCATGTATTTTGCCGTCGATTTCTTTGGTGAGCACGATCGGCTTGCCGACAGTCAGCTCGAAGCCTTCGCGTCGCATCTGCTCAACGAGGATCGCAAGCTGGAGTTCACCGCGGGCTTGGACTTCCCAGGCGTCGGGACGTTCGGTGGGCAGCACCCGGATCGATACGTTGCCGATGAGTTCCTGGTCGAGACGTGCTTTGACCAGGCGGGCGGTGAGCTTTTTGCCTTCACGGCCTGCGAGCGGCGAGGTGTTGATTCCGATAGTCATTGACAGTGCGGGCTCGTCGACGGTGATAAGCGGGAGTGCAACGGGGTTTTCGAGGTCGGCCAGGGTCTCGCCGATGAATATGTCCTCGATGCCTGCGATTGCTGCAAGGTCGCCCTGGCGGGCAGAACTGACTGGCACACGTTCGAGGTGTTGAGTCAGGAAGAGCTCGGCGATCTTGGCGCGACCAATTGTTCCGTCGACCTTGCACCAGGCAACTGACTGGCCTTTTTTGATCTCGCCTTCAATGATGCGCAGCAGCGCCAGGCGACCAAGGTACGGCGAAGAGTCGAGGTTGGTGACCCACGCCTGCAGGGGCGCTCCTTCGGTGTAGGTCGGCGCTGGGATGCTCTCAAGGAGGACGTCGACGAACGGCGTCAGATCTTTGCCGACGGTTTCGCCCTTGACGATCGCGTGGGCTTCATCAAGGTCAAGCGTTGCCCAGCCGTCGCGACCGGAGCAGTAAACGATTGGGAACTCCACTTGGTCTTCGCGGGCATCGAGATCGAAGAAAAGTTCGTAGACCTCATCGACGACTTCGGCAGTGCGGGCGTCAGGACGATCGATCTTGTTGATCGCCAAAATGACTGGCAGGTCGCGGGCAAGTGCCTTGCGGAGGACGAAGCGGGTCTGAGGTAGTGGACCTTCAGCTGAATCGACGAGCAGCACGATGCCGTCGACCATTGTCAGGGCACGCTCGACTTCGCCACCGAAGTCGGCGTGGCCGGGGGTGTCAACGATGTTGAGGGTGATCTTTTCGCCACTGGCTTTGTCATCCCAGACCAGTGAGGTGTTTTTAGCAAGGATCGTGATGCCTTTTTCTCTTTCAAGGTCGCCGGAGTCCATGACTCGCTCGACGACTTCTTCGTGTGCGCCGAAGGCACCGGACTGCAGCAGCATGGCGTCAACAAGGGTGGTCTTGCCGTGGTCCACGTGCGCGACGATTGCGAGGTTTCTGATGTCGGTACGCGACGAGACAGCGCCCAAATCTGTGAGGGGGGTTTCGGTGGAAGACACGGCAGATCACGCTATCGACGTTTCACAACCGAACGATCGATGCGCCCGTGGTCACATGATGGCTCTGCGACGTCTGTTGCTGACGGCAAGGTTGGCGCCGACGGCTGAGACGCTGGATTTGTCCGAGCGCGGTGAGGTCCCTCGGACTCGTACGACTGACGCATACGATGTGGTTATGTCGGATCGGCTCGATGAAATCGATGCCACTGCAGCGTCTCCGGAGACAGGCACGGACGGGGCGATTTCGTTGCCTACCGCAGGATCGTTTGAGCATGGATCCGACCTGAATCGTCAGCGGATTCTCGCAGCTATCGGCGTGCTAGCAGTCGTTGCTGCTGCTGTGCTGGCCGTGCTGTGGGTATCAGCGTTGAGCAGCCGAGATTCTGCGGCATTGGAACGTGATGTCGCTCAGAGTGCTGTGACGGTGGAAACGGAGCGCACGGCTGATGCGCTGGACTTGCTTGAGGCAACGAAAGTCGACCTCGAAGCCGCTCTTGCGGACAACGAGCAACTCGCCGCAGAGTTGGATGCAACCGAAGCCGATGCCGCCGAAGCAGCTGCGGCGGCAGCTCGAGCGGCGGAGGCCGAAGCGGCGCTTGATGACATGTTCGTCGAGAACGAAACGTTGGCTACCGAGATCACGGCGCTCGAGACATCTCTTTCTGCCTTCCGAGATGCCTCTTCGGGCACTGTGTTCGACATCAACACTGCACCGGATCTGGCGCGTTACATCGGCGAGCAGCTCTCGTCATCGTCGCGGCCAACTGTGTTAGGCAACGCTCAGACTACGTGTCTTGGTACTGCTGTGGTGAGTGACCTTGGCCTCGAAACCCTTGGGGCAGGCCTTGCGGCCGGAGCGTCAACGGACGAGAGAACAGAAGTTGTCGAGGCAATTGAACGGGCTGCTGCGGGTTGCAGCATCGATCCCAGTGCAATTTTTTGATCGGCGGGTCGAATCCGATCAGCGAACGTTGCACCTCAGCGGGAACCGCTGGGCGATCGTGGGGTTGTTCGTTTCAACGTTTGGTGCGGTGTTTGCGGTTGAGTGTTCGTGACTCGGGCGTTGGGTTGACTCAGCACGTTTGCCAGCGTCATGTGAGTGACGTATGCGTTCCGCCCATAGCGCAACCGTCATGGTTTCGACCTTAGTGGCTGATTGCTACCCGGTTGATGCGTTCGTCACGAGTGTCAACGACGCCACGCTAGGCGCCGTTGAGCGACAGGTCGTTCAACTTGAACGATCGTCATTCAAAGCTTTGGTCACACCTTGAGCGGAGCTCTCAACGTCCCCATGATTTTTGGTGCGACGTGGAGTTATCTCGTGTGCACACCAGCCGAGGTTTCGATCAGGTTGAGCTTCCCGCCAGAGTCAAGAAATTGGACAGGATTCTTCTACGAAATTCTCATTGAAAACGCCGACGCACGTAACGGTGCCATTATTCGGAAACCCTCCTAGAAGTTGGGAGTTGACGACAATAAATTCGCTGTTGTCAAAGCTATTCAAAGCTCCGTTCGGTCCGATGATTGTGGAGTCTCGAATATAAGTCACGGTTGTATTATCGACACTGGTGATCGCCTCGTCGTCCGACTCGACGGTGCTGTTGAGGATTTGCGCAACAGAGGTATCGACGAAGATTCCTTCGCTTGATGTTGTTCCTTTTGCAATGACTTCTGAGTTGGCGATTTCAAGTTTTGATTCCTCGTTAATGATGTCCGACCCCTCGCCGTTTGTGCTTTCACTTTCAACGTTCACGTATTCCATTGAAGGGGAGAAGTCATTTTGCTTTTGATTCGAATAGACGCCAACGCAGATGTTGTCGCTTCTTGCTTCGATAGTCAGCTGCCTGATCTGACTGTTGACCTCGCCAAAAGAGATCGTTGAGCGATCACGGTCCTGGAATTCCCCTGCTGGTTGGACGTAGATCCGGGTGTCGCGTTACCCGTTTCAGTCAATGACGCTGGTCTCGGCACATCGACTTATTCGCAAGCGTCTATGCATGGGCGTCGTTGGGGTTGCCGGCATACCCTCGAGCCAGAAGCCAGCCTGCCAGTCGTTCAAGGTATGAATGGCCGCGAGTTCAAGAACCTGTGTAGCGGGCTGCGCGTTTGTCGACAAACGCTGCCACCGCTTCGGCGTGATCGTCAGTGTGAAAGCAGGTCATTTCCAATGCCATCGACACGTCGAAGCTTGAGAGTAACGCCTGTTTGATCTGTTGATTGATGCTGATCTTTGTTCCCTGCACAGCAAGCGGGGGTTGTGCTGCCAAGTCGTCAGCCCACTGCCGGGCGCTCGTTACAACGTCAGCACGGTCGCACACCTCAACCGCGATACCAAGGCGGAGGGCCTCGTCGGCACCCAGCGGAAGCCCGAGCATGAGGTGACGTTTCGCTGCAAGCGGACCGACGAGCAGCGGCCAGATTGCCGCTCCGCCGTCGCCTGCGACCAGTCCGACCTTCACATGCGGATCGATCAGCGTCGCAGTGTCGGCCATGACGATCAGATCGCACATCAATGCAATGGATGCGCCCAGACCGACAGCTGGGCCGTTCAGCGCACAAATGATCGGCGGCTCGATATCGAGCAGATCCCAGATGATTTGCTTGCCTTCGCGCCGCAGACGATTGAGGCGGTCAGGTGAGTTGAGTTGCGGGAACCATGACATATCTCCCCCCGACGAAAACGCGGGGCCGTGGCCTGTTATGACAATGACTCGCGCTCCTACGATGAGCTCATCTTCACCGACAGCCAAGTAGCGGAACAGCTCTGCGAGTTCCCGGTGCAGCAGTTCGTCGACTGCGTTCATCGCCGATTTTGGATGGTCGATGGTGACGAGCACGACGTGTCCGTCGCGTTGAACGGTGATGGTTTCGAGGTCGACTCCCATGCCAGCGAACGTACCGTTGGTCCTCCGGGCCGCCCGTACCGGAGCGAACAGTCCATGCGATGCCAGTGGCGGCGATGACGAGTGCCGGTCAGAACATAGACGTATCAGTGTCCTGGCCGAGCAGCAGTTGGCCGATCTTTTCGTTCAGTTTCGGTGCAGTCTGGATGTGTTGGGTCACGACGTGGGCGTCGCGCAAGCAGCGGCCTAGCAGGCTGGTGTCATAAACCGCTGTTCCCCCTGCAAGCGTGAAGGCCTCGTCAGCGACCGCCACACCGACTGTTGCTGCGTGCGTTGCAGCAAGGCGGATCGCAGTCCGTTGTTCAAGCGTCACTGCTTTGTCCGCAGCGACCGTTGCCCATGCACCACCCACTTCGTCGAGCAGGAACGCCCTAGCTGAACGTAGCTTTGCCTCGGCGCGGGCCAGCTCGATCTGTGTAAAGGGGTTCTGCGCTAGCGTGCGCGACGAGTACTGCGGTTTCTTTCCTTGGGCAAGGTCTTTCAGCTCATCTAGTGCGCGTCGGCCTACTCCGAGTCCAACGGCGCTCACTCCGGCGGCGAGCAAGGTGAAGTTTGGGAAACGAGAAAGCGGCGTGTCGACAACTGGCGGAGTAACGCCAGGTTGCATTGTGTGACTCGCAGGTGCGAACGCGTCGGTCACGGAGTAGTCGAGCGACCCGGACCCACGCATGCCACCGGTGTGCCAGGTGTCGTGAAAGTCGACATCGTTTTGTGGAAACCAGCACAGCCGGAACGTGCCGTCGTCACAAAGCGCGCCCCCCAGCACCCACTTGCAGTGCTGCGTCCCGCTACCCCACGCCCATTGACCGGTCACAGCGAAACCCGCGACGCCATCGCTTTTGGTTGATACACCAACGCCGTTCGGTGCGAATACTCCACCTGTGACGACCTGCGGGTCGCCGTAAATCGTTTGGGCAGTCTCTGTAGGCAGGAACGCTGCCATCGAAGATGTTGTTGATGCGATCATCGAGCACCAACCGGCAGCGCCATCACCGATCGCCACGGCCTCGATTGCCTCGATCAACGTCACCGGGTCAGCCTCAGGGCCTCCGTACGCAGACGGAGTGCACATGCTCATTAGACCAGCGTCGGTCAGGGCTTCAACAACCGGGGCGGCCAGTCGGCGCCCTTTCTCACTGGCTTCCGACTGTTCCTCAATTAAGGGGCGAAGTTCGCGTGCTCGCTCGACGAGGGTGGCCATGATTGAACTGTACGCAAAACACCTCGTGCCGTCAGATCCTGCCCCGGCACGGCTCTGAGACATTTCTGACAGCTTCGACATTGTGGTGCCAGGCCAGCGGACCGACCCGTTCCTCCGTAGCCACCCAGACACCAGTGCCACCCGGTGGATCGAATCACTGTGAGATACGACGTCTGAACACTCGCCGATGGCTGCCACTTAGACCGTCTGATGCAGGGACCCCCGTCATGGGTGGTTACCGTCGCTCGACGTGAGCAGACCCGTAGATGCGACTACCACCGACAGCGCGAGAGGTTGGAACTTCGCTGACCTCTGGGAGGTCATTGCCGCTCAACTCGGTGACGCACTCGCCCAACAGCAGGGCGACCGACAGATTACATGGGCAGAAATGAACCGCCGCGCTAACGGCGTAGCTCAGGCATTGCTTGATGCTCCCAACGTCGCCGAGCAAGACAAGATCGCGCAGTACCTCTACAACTGTCCGGAGTACCTTGAGTCGACGTTCGCTGCATTCAAGGCCGGCTTCGCCACCGTCAACACCAACTACCGATACGCAGCGGACGAACTCGTCTACCTCTGGGACAACGGAGACGTCACTGCAGTCGTGTTCCACGGCACCTTCGTTGACCAGATCGAGGCAATCCGTCACCGAGTACCTCGGATCTCCACATGGCTGTGGGTTGACGATTCCTCCGGGCCCTGCCCTGACTGGGCAACGCCGTACGAGACTGCGGCAGCATCGGGTACTGACGTCAACGTTGCTGGGCCGTGGGGCCGTTCCGGCGATCACCTCATGCTCTTGTACACCGGTGGGACCACGGGAATGCCGAAAGGCGTGATGTGGCGCCAGGACGACCTCTTCGGTGTATTGGATGCCAACAACCGCAAGCGCATGCCGCCCGAACAGGACCTCAATGCCATCGAGGAACGCGTGAGTCGACCAGGCCCACGCAATATGCCCGGAGCGCCGCTCATGCACGGCACCGGGCTCTTCAACGCGATCAGCAATCTGATGGTCGGCGGCAGCGTCACGACGATGACCGGCCGACACTTCGACCCAGCTGAGTTCCTCGACACCGTGCAGCAATACGGCGTCAACTCGACGTCGATCGTCGGTGATGCCTTCGCCAAACCGATTCTGCGCGCTCTTGACGCCGAACCCGACCGATGGGACATCTCATCGCTCAGAGTCATCGTGTCGTCCGGCGTGATGTGGTCCAAGGAAAGTAAAGACGGCCTGCTCCACCACAACAACCGGCTGATCATGGTCGATGCGCTGGGCTCGAGCGAGGCGATCGGCATGGCGACGAACACCACGACCTCCGAATCGAGTGGGAAGACCGCGAAGTTTGAACTCGGGCCAAACACTCGCGTGATCACCGACGAGGGAACGGACGTCGTGCCCGGCTCCGGCGAACTCGGCCGCGTCGCTCAGCGCGGGCGCACCCCGGTCGGCTACTACAAGGACGACGCCAAGTCGGCGCAGACGTTCGTGATGATCGATGGCGATCGATACTCGATTCCAGGCGACTATGCGACCGTTGAAGCCGATGCCACCGTCACGTTGCTCGGCCGTGGCAGTCAATGCATCAACACTGGCGGCGAGAAGGTGTACCCCGAAGAAGTTGAGGAGTGCCTGAAGCTGCACCCGTCAGTCGCCGACGCAGCCGTGGTTGGGCTTCCCGACGACAAGTGGGGCGAGGCGATCAACGCCCTCGTCGAGCCGCACGCTCACGCAACAATTGATGCAGCTGAACTCCGCAACCATGTCAAGGCCCATCTCGCCGCCTATAAAGCACCAAAAGCGGTCTTCACGATCGACTCTGTCAGCCGCGCTGCCAACGGCAAACTCGACTACAAGGACCTCAAGCGCATCGCCACCGATTGCGCAGCTGAGCAGACACCATGACGCGGGCGGGCGGTCGCGCATAGCCTCAGCGAATGGATCGAGTGACGGCATCCAACTTCACGTGGACCGACTACGCGGGCGCGCTGTTTGACCTCGACGGAGTGATCACGCCGACCGCTGAGATTCATGAGCTCGCATGGGGCGAACTCTTCGCCGCCTACGACTTCACACAGGCCGATTACCTGCACCACGTTGACGGCAAGCCCCGCTACGACGGTGTCCGTGACTTCCTCGCGTCACGCGGCGTCACTCTTGCCGAGGGAACACCCCACGATACGCCTGGCGATGAAAGTGTCTGCGCGATGGGCAACAGGAAAAACGAGCTGTTCAACATTATTCTTGAGCGCGACGGCATAGCGGCCTACCCCGGTTCTCAGGCCACTGTCGACTTGCTTGCCGAAGCGGACATTCCGAGTGCCGTCGTGTCGTCTTCGAAGAACGCCGTGCCCGTGCTCGCTGCTGCTGGTCTGAGTAGTCGTTTCGATGTGGTCGTTGATGGCACCGTTGTCGCCGATAAGGGTTTGGCTGGCAAGCCAGCGCCCGACGGATATTTGCTCGGCGCCGAACGCCTTGGCGTCGAACCAACGCGGACAGTTGTGATCGAAGACGCAACGTCGGGAGTCGCCGCTGGAAAGGCCGGCTGCTTCGCCGTAGTCATCGGTGTTGATCGTGGCGCAGGGGTCGAGGCGCTCCTCGACAGCGGCGCAACTTTTGTCGTCAACGACCTCAACGAACTCCTTCCGTGCGCCGATAACGATGCCGCCGCGATCAACGGCACCGCACGATGAAGCACCGCCCCACTCCAACCGGGCTACCCCAGCATCGGTTTCCCGTCGATCGCTGGCGGCTTGTCGAGACCAAATACGACGACACTGACCTCGGGGTCACCGAGTCGTTGTTCGCGTTGGGTAACGGCTATCTCGGTATGCGCTCTAACCCTGAGGAAGGTCGTGACGCGCACAGCCACGGCACGTTCCTGAACGGCTTCCACGAAACCTGGGAAATCAAGCACGCAGAGGAGGCATACGGGTTTGCCACGACGGGCCAAACCATAGTCAACGTCCCCGACGGCAAGTTGATGAAGCTGTACGTGGATGACGAACCATTACTGCTCGGGACCGCAGATCTCGCAGAGTACGAGCGGTCAATTGACTTTCGCGAGGGCGTCCTGCGACGCGATCTGCTGTGGCGTACGCCGTCCGGCAACCGGGTAAAGGTGTCGTCGACTCGCCTCGTCAGCCTCGTCCATCGCCATCTTGCGATGGTGACAATCGAAATCACGCCACTTGACGCGCCCATCCCTATTGTCGTGTCATCGCAGCTCCTCAATCGCCAGGACGGTCAAGACGAGTACCACGTCCGCTCCGCAGCACTAGGTGAGGGCAAAGATCCCCGAAAAGCAAGCAAATTCAATGAGCGTGTACTTGAGCCACAGCTACAGCAACGCGAAGAGGGCAGTGTTGTCCTCGGCTTCCGGTGCCGCAACAGCGGCATGACGCTGGCGTGCGGCTATTGGAACCACGTTGACGCTGCATGCGAAACACGAATCGAAACGACACTTGCGAACGACCTTGCGAAATCGGTGATCACTGCGCTACCCGACGCAGGAGAAACGGTGACGATCACCAAGTTTTTGTCCTACCACTCCTCTCGCGGTGTTCCGCCAGAGGAACTCGCCGATCGGTGTTCGCGCACATTACGTCGAGCCGCGGACGAAGGTGGTGCACACCTCGTCGCCGAGCAAAGCCGGTGGCTCGGCGACTATTGGGCAGCGTCCGACATTGAGTTACAAGGCAACGACGGCGATCAACAGGCACTGCGTTGGAACCTCTTCCAGCTCGCCCAAGCGTCGGCGCGTACGCATGAACAGGGAATCGCTGCAAAGGCCGTCACTGCGGGAGGCTATGACGGTCATTACTTCTGGGACACCGAGGTATACGTCACCCCGTTTCTTGCGTACAACAACCCTGAAGCGGCCCGCAAAGTGATGCGTTTCCGTTGGAAGATGCTCGATGCTGCCCGCCGACGCGCCACGATGCTCAGCGAACGCGGCGCCCTGTACCCCTGGCGGACGATCAATGGTGAAGAGGCGTCTGCATATTATGCGGCTGGCACGGCGCAGTATCACATTAACGCCGCGATCGTTTTCGCTCTGCGCCGCTATCTCGACGCCACCGGCGACGTCGAATTCCTCGCGCACGAGGGAGCTGAAATGTTGATCGAGACCGCGCGTCTTTGGGCCGACCTCGGCTTCTACGCAACCAATAGCTCAGAAAGCTTCCACATTCACCGAGTGACAGGGCCCGACGAGTACACGACAGTCGTCAACGACAACACGTACACCAATGTGATGGCGCGTTTTAATCTGCGCTACGCGGCTCGAACCGTGCGCTTCCTTGCCGAGTGGAATCCCGAGCAATTTGCGCGTGTGCAGCGTTCAACGGGACTCGACATCAGTGAGCTTGACGAGTGGGATGCTGCGGCAGATGCGATGTACATCCCATTCGATAATGATCTCGAAATTCACCCGCAAGACGCTGAGTTCCTCGAACTCGAACCGTGGGATTGGGACGGAGTTGCCGCCGACAAGTATCCGCTTTTACTGAATTATCACCCTCTGGTGATCTACCGGCATCAAGTCTTAAAGCAGGCCGACGTCGTGTTGGCGATGTTCCTCCGTGGCGAACACTTTTCTGAAGAGCAGAGGCGACGAAACTTTGACTACTACGACCCAATCACCACGGGGGACTCCTCGTTGTCGGCATGCGTGCAGTCAATTGTCGCGGCCGGGGTTGGGTACGAAGATCTTGCTGTCGACTACTTCCGTCAGGCTCTGTATCTCGATCTGTGTGACTTGCATGCAAATACCGCTGACGGTGTCCACATCGCGTCTGCAGGCGGAGTGTGGGCGGGAATTGTTTACGGGTTCGCCGGGATGGTTGAACGCGGCGACTGTATGGAGTTTGCGCCGCGTCTGCCTGCGGTCTGGAAATCGGTCACGTTTCATCTGACCCGACATGGGTCGCGCGTGCGTGTCGCACTCGATCATGGCGGGTGCACGCTGACATTGACAGAAGGCCTTGGGGTGCCGGTCGGCGTAGGAGACCAAATTCATGTCGTCACTGCCGGAGAGCCGCTGCGCATTGACCGCTGAACAGCGTGCGTTGGTTCAGTTCAGTAGGTTCCCAACCTCGTACGATCGTTGGGAAAAACCTTTACGCAGTTCGAAGTCGGCCACAGTGAGGAACATCTCGTAGCGATCGCCTGAAGCTGCATCAGAAATCTCACAGCGGAGCCGATCGTCGACCAGAACGGTGCTTTCGTCAGGGCATTGGACGTCGGAGGGGGCGATGACCACGCCAATTTCCTCGCCAAGGACATCAGCCGCCTCAGTTTCAACGGCAGACATCTCGCTTGCAACGATGATGTTCGAAGGAGCAACAAAGATCGAATCGTCAGGGTCGATCACGCCCTCGAATGTCACTGTTTCACCAGCTTCGGTCATTGCAGTGCACGAAAAAGGCGTTCCAACCTCGCCATCAGCGGGGGCTGTGCAGGCAGCGTCGGCGAAGACGAAACCGACTTGCTCGCCTATTACTTCCTCAATCAGCACCTCGCCGGCCCGCTCAGGAGGCGTGCCCGACGACAACGAGCAGCTTGCCAGGACAGCAGTGAGTCCGGCGACCAACGCGAGGTTCTGTGACTTCATATTCATAAGTTGAACACATTTCTATCGCCTGCGATCACACTGTTGGATCTTGACGCGCCGATTGGAGTGTCGTGCTCCGCGGATTTCGGTGCCTTCATACCCGCCGGTAACATCGGTTCCCATGACAGATCTTGGTTTCGACGGCAAAGTAGCGATCATCACCGGTGCCGGGGGCGGGCTCGGTAAACAGCACGCCCTGATGATGGCAGCGCGAGGCGCTCTCATCGTGGTCAACGATCTTGGCGGCTCGGTTGATGGGTCAGGCAGCGACAAAGGCGCCGCGCAGCTCGTCGTCGACGAGATCACCGCATCGGGCGGCGAAGCAACCGCAAACACCGACTCGGTTGCCACGCCTGAGGGAGGCGACAGCATCGTCAAGACTGCCGTCGACGCATATGGCAAGGTCGACATTGTCATCAACAACGCCGGCATTTTGCGAGACAAATCGTTTCACAACATGGGGCCGGACCTCGTCGACCCCGTCCTCGACGTGCATTTGCGTGGCGCTTTCAACGTCACCGGCCCTGCTTGGAAACTGATGCGCGAGCAGGGCTATGGCCGCATCGTGTCGACCTCGTCGGCCGCTGGCATCTTCGGCAACTTCGGACAAGCCAACTACGGCGCCGCCAAGATGGGCCTTGTAGGTTTCACCAACGTACTCGCCGTTGAAGGCGCCAAGTACAACGTCAAGGCCAATGCCATTGCACCGCTCGCCTTCACTCGCATGACCGAGGACCTGCTCGGTCCACTCGGCGAGAAGCTACAGCCGGAATTGGTTTCGCCACTCGTCACCTACCTGAGCCACGAGTCGTGCGACTCCACTGGACGCGTGTACTCCGTTGGCGGCGGGCGTGTCGCTGAGGTCTTCATTGCCGAATGTCAGGGGTACACGAGCAACGAGCTCACACCTGAAAGCCTGCGCGACAACTGGGACACCGTGACTGATCAGGCGGGTTACGAAGTCCCGGCCGCTATTGCCGAAGAAACAGCGATGTTCCTGAAAGCCCTCAAGGACTGACCTCGGCGCCGAACTACTAAAGGCATGTGGACGCTGCGCTCCTTGTTCGCCTACTGCGAATACTGTCGGCGCGTTTACGGGCCCGGTTCTGACATGCTGGAGGCGTGAGCGACTCTGACTTCGATGACCAACCTTCTCGCAATGGCCGCAACGGGCCCGGCCTGTTTCTCATCCTCACCATCGTCGTTGCCGTTATCACGGCGGTGTTCGTCGCACAGAACCGCGATCAGATCGAGATCAAGTTCCTCTTCTTTGATTTCTCAAGCCGTATCTGGACCGCTATTGCGATGGCCATCGGGCTGGGCATTTTGCTCGACCGGTTGGTCATCGGCTGGTGGCGCCGCGCCCGCAAACGCAAGAACGACGACTGACATTTGAATAGAAGCGGCCTTTGTCTCGCCATATTGCTAAGAAACGACAGAATTAGCGGAGGCGAGGATCATCCAGCGATGATGTCGTCGTGCGGGTCGAATCTTCTGATGGTGTCAACGTTGCAGTCCACGACTTCGGAGGCATCGGTCCGAGATTGTTGTTCAGCCACGCGACCGGATTCCACGCTCACTGCTATGAGCCAATCGCAAAGCGACTGAGCAACGAATTCACTTCGTTCGGTCTCGACCACCGAGGACACGGCGCTACGCCACGTCCACCCGACTGGAAGGTCGACTGGGATTGTTACGGCGACGACGCCACCGTCGCTGCAAAAGCGCTTGCTCTGGAGGAGGGCCTGGTGGCCTTCGGTCACTCCATGGGCGGCGCCAGCCTCGTGATGGCAGCACTGCGCAATCCGGAGCTGTTTGATGTGATCGTGGCTTTCGAGCCGATAATTTTTCCACAGATTATGGGGCGGCCTGGCGACGACCCATCACCAATGGTTGCCGCCGCACGGAATCGGCGAGACACCTTCGACTCGTTCGAGGCTGCAATCAGCAACTACGCCTCGAAACCTCCCATGATGTTCTTTGAGCCAGAGATCCTGCGCGCATACGTCGAGTACGGATTTGAGCCGATGGACTCGGGCATCACGCTGCGCTGCGCACCAGAACACGAAGCGCGCACCTTTGAGATGGGAGCGACGCATGACCTTTTCGAGCGACTCCCCGAAATTGAGACACGCGTCGTCGTGGTGTCCGGCAAGGTCGACATCGAACGCAGCCCGGCAGGTATCGCCAAACGGGTCGCCGAACGGCTGCCCAACGGCACCTACATCGAACTCACAGCCGGCAACCACCTCAGCCCGTTCATCGACCCAGACGAAACTGCCGATCTGATTCGTTCCGTCATCTGACGTTTCGCTCTTCACCCAGGGCTTGTGGAACTTTCACCAGCAATCCACGGCAGCCTGTTCCCGGACCGCCAGCACCCGGACTCTGTGTGCGCTCATCGGTATGGTGGCCATCATGACCGAGATTGCCGCTGACACCGACATACCGGCGTACACCGTGCCGATGACGTTGTCCCCCTCACGAGTCAGCTCATTTACGTCATGTCCAATGCAGTTCCGTTTCTCGTCCATTCAGAAGCTTCCCGAACCGCCCGGGGTCGCCACGACCAAGGGCACCATTGTTCATCGAGCGCTCGAACTGCTCTTCGTCCGCCCGACAACTGACCGCACCCCAGCGTCACTTGCCGTTGACCTTGCCGCAGCTCTGGCCGAATACTCGACGCACCCCGATTACATCGGCCTGCACCTCGATGCTGCGGCAGCAGCATCGTTCCGCTCCGAGTGCGAGACACTGATCGAAAAGTACTTTGCGATGGAAGACCCGACTGCGGTCCGGGAAATCGGACTCGAGCTCTGGATGACCGCCGATGTCGACAACCTGCAGTTACGCGGCATCATCGACCGGCTCGAACTCGACGACCATGGCGGCTTGGTCGTCACCGACTACAAAACCGGCCGAGCTCCGTCTGGTCGGTTCGAGCAAAAGAGCCTTGCTGGCGTCCATTTCTATGCTTTCCTCTGCGAGCAAGTTTTCGGTGTCATCCCGTCGAAGATTCGACTGATGTACCTCAAGTCAGGTGAAACAATCGAGACCGTCCCCACCCCACAATCAGTCAAGTTCATCACCACCCGCACAAAGGCCGTCTGGTCAGCAGTCGAGCGAGCCTGCGCCACGGGTGATTTTCGGCCCAATCAAAGCACCCTGTGCAATTGGTGCTCCTTTAAGCGGTGGTGCCCAGCGTTCGACGGCGACCCTGACCTGGCCGAAGTGGAAGCTCGTGCCACCTACGACGCACTCCTAGCGCCGCAAACGCTCAGCGCTACTTCGCCATGACCGACACTCTCAGCAACGACCCAGAGGTTCCCGGCCAGGGTGCCTTCGGTCCCACCGTCGATGCCTTCGATCGCCGAATCGACGAACTCCTTGACCAACTACGCGGCAACCCCGTTGCCGACAAGCTGTTCACTACCGCGAGCCATGTCGGCGAGTTCAGTATGGTCTGGCATGCCATCAGTCTGGGTCGAGGCCTCGCCAAGGGCCGGTATGACCAAGTCCTCCTCCTTGCGATCTTGATCGGCGCCGAAAGCCTCGTAGTCAACCAAGGCGTTAAGCGATTGTTCAAGCGCACACGGCCGACCACCGACGGCGAAGACGGCCTCAAGGTACGCCGGCCAATGACGTCGTCTTTCCCCAGTGGGCACTCCAGTGCCGCTGCCTTTGCCGCCACGATGCTCTCTACATGGGACGGCAAAGGACTTGGTGGTGTCTGGTTCAGTGTCGCCAGCATCGTCGGCGTTAGCCGCGCCTACGTCCGCATTCATCATGGCTCCGACGTAGTCGGCGGATTCGTCGTTGGCACGCTGCTCGGCTTCCTTGGGCGCCGAGTCGCCCGGAAGTTGCTTCGCGCCTGATCCGTAGCGCTGCTGGCGATCCTCCACCGCCCTCGTCGTCGGCCCTCTACCCTGATCACCAATGAGCGATATCGTCTACGGCTCCAAGATGAGCGACGCCGAGGGTCTGATGTGGCGCCTTGAAAAAGACCCACAACTGTCTTCAACGTTCGGAACAGTCACGCTTCTCGACCGAGCACCTGACTTCGAGCTACTTACCGCCCGCCTTGTGCGTGCCACGCTGACAATGCCCCGATTACGGCAGCGAGTTCAAACTACCCCAGGAAATATCGGTGCTCCGACCTGGGTCAACGACCCGGACTTCGACATTAATATGCACGTCCGACGTCTTGCCCTCCCCAAGCCGGGCAGCGAGCGACAACTGTTCGACCTTGCCAGCCTCATTTGCGCCGACCCGTTCGATCGTTCTCGACCGCTCTGGCAGTTCACCGTCATCGAAGGTCTTCAAAATGACCGGGCCGCCATCATCCAGAAGCTCCACCACACGATCGCTGACGGCGAAAGCGGTGTGCAACTATCGCTCGAGTACCTCGACCTTGAGCGCAACGCAGTGCAGCCGATGACTCCCAGTCCAGATGAAATTGATAGCGCCTATGAAGACCTCCGAGATGCCGACACAAAGGCCGCCGACGCAGTGCGCGACGTGCTCGGCAGCGGTTTGCGTTTCCCGCTCGAAGTAGCGAAGCAGGTCAAGGAACTGCTTGCCGATCCTGGGCAACTTTCTGATGCAAGCAACGCTGCAGCCGACACCTTTCGCGGAATCATCTCGCAACTCAGCGATACCGATGCTGCGCATTCGCCTCTCTGGACTGGTCGGTCCGCGCGACGCCGAATCGAACACGCAACGGCACCGCTCGACAGCACAAAGGCGGCCGCCGAGGCCCTTGGGGGCACCCTTAATACTGCGTTCATCACCATTGCTTCCGAAGCAGCCAGCCGGTACCACGTAGCGCTCGAAGCCCCAGTCGACTTCCTTCGGTCATCGATGGCGATCAGCACTCGCACCGAGGAGTCGGGCGCCAACGCATTTTCACTGGTCCGACTGCTCGTCCCAGCCAACGAAATGCCAATCGACGAAAGGTTCCACTCCATTCAAAAAGCTGCGACTCATGCGATTGAGGCCAGCTCAAACACCTCCCTGGACGCGCTCGCCGCCATGACATCAGCGATGCCAACCTCGCTGATCACTCGACTGGCGCGCCAACAATCGCGGACCGTTGACTTTGCGACCTCAAACGTGCGCGGTGCGCCTGTCCCGTTATATGTCGCCGGAGCGAAACTGTTGCACAACGTCCCGATAGGCCCGCTTAGCGGCGTTGCGTTCAACCTCACGCTGCTCAGCTACAACGGACATCTCGATATGGGGCTGAACTCTGACGTGGCGGCCGTGAGAGAACCTGAACTCTTAAAAGCCTGCCTAACCGACTCGATTTCAGCCTTCACTGCCCACGCTGGCTGAACTAGCAACAGGCTCTTTCGAGTCAGACAGCTTCGGTAGCGATTGGCTCAATCGTCTCGATCACCGGCATGACAGCAACATCAGCTTCGGTGGTGAGAAGGCTCCGTACATCAAGCAAAAGATCGGCAACCTCGCCGGTCGACACGAGTTCACGCGACATCATCTTGGCGAGTGCGCCGTCGATGACTCCGAGTGCCTCGTTGATAACTGCTTCGTTTGCGTTGCGCTGATCAGTCATTACTGAACACGGTACCTGCCGATTAGCGCGCGTGCGTGCTCTACCTGCGAGTTCAGAAAGCTGTCACACCATCTTTTGAATCCGCGACGATCCGGAGCGACAGCGACACAACCTTGAGCCAGGCGAACAGCGCAGGCTCCAACGGTTCGGTGCATCGAATCCTAATGATTGACAACACCACAAAACAGGGTGGTGAGCGGTCGTCCGCCTACGATGCGTTGCCATGGAGCTGCACGGAAAGAACGTCGTCGTCACGGGTGCAGGACGAGGCATTGGTGAAGCGCTCGCCCGCGAGTTTCATGCACGTGGCGCCAACGTCGTGTTGGCCGACCTCCGAGATGCTCGCAACGTTGCTGCAACCCTTCCTGGCGCCGTGGCCCTTGACGCTGACGTCAGTACCGATGGTGGCAACAAAGCGCTCGTTGAGCAGTCGATGAAGGAGCTCGGGCAGATCGACCTGTTTTTTGCCAACGCTGGGGTAGGGACGGGAGCAGGCATCGTCGAGACGCCAGAAGACGATTGGGAGTTGGCGATGAATGTGAACGTCCACGCCCACCGCTGGGCAGCCAAGTACCTCCTTCCAGACTGGCTCGAACGCGGCAGCGGGTATTTCTGTTCCACAGCTTCAGCGGCCGGGCTGCTCGCACAGATCGGCTCTGGGCCGTACACCGTTACCAAGCGGGCAGCCGTTGCATTTGCTGAATACATGGCCATTACATACGGCGACAGCGGTGTAAAGGTCACCTGCCTCTGTCCTCAGGGAGTCAACACTGCCATGTTGCATGCAGGCGATGGTGTACTTCCTGGCGGCAACGTAGTGAAGGTTGCGGGCGACGTCCTTGAGCCTGCCGACGTCGCAGTCGAGGCAGTTGACACCATTGAACGCGAGGAGTTCTTTGTTCTTCCGCATCCCGAAGTGGCGGATTATGTGCAGTTGAAAGCTGAAAATCCGGAGCGTTGGCTAGGTGGCATGCGCAAGTTGCAGCGCTCGGTCATGGGCGGCTGACTTTCCTCAATCTCGCCTATGCAACGCTCGCCTGCCGCCCTCGCCCGCCTCGGGTTACGCCACGACGAGCCGATTCGCTTCCGACGCAACAAGACAGGCCGGTGGGTGGTCGGCAAAGTTGTTGGCATCGAACCGGACGGCAGCATCTTGCTTCGAGACCCTGACGGCTCCGCTCGGTCGCTGCGCGCCGAAGTCGTTGAAATCCGTCGCCCCGGGTCGCGAGGCCGCTTGCGGTGGCGTGTTGTCAGCGACGTGGCCGTCACGTGGGAACAACTTGAGATGTTCGGCACCGACCCGGTAGCTCCAACCTTGTTCGAGGAGTGATCGATTCCGCTGGGCACAATTCTCTACTCATGACCCGTTGAGCTTCAGCGACTGCCATTGCCATTCAGAGTCATTGCTGCGATGTAAGAAACTGCGTCCAACGCAAGGCGTAGAATGGCGTTGGCATTGAAGTTGAAATTAACGATGAAAAACCGGCCGCCTCAGTCAACCGGCATGTTGCAGCACCGATCCTGCAGCTTGTTGCGGTAGCAATGATTACGTCAGTGAGCTACAGACCAGTCAGTGCGTTCAGACCTCGTTGATCCACTGTTCGATGATCCTGCCGGCGATCGACATTGTCGGCGGAATCATCGGCAGATCGTCCTTGCGATACCAGTGGGCATCCATGATCTCGGACTCCTCACACACAATGTCGCCGCCGGTGTAGCTTGCGCGAAAGCCGGCCATCAGGCTGTGCGGAAAGGGCCAGGGCTGGCTGCCGACGTATCGAACATCGTTGACGTCCACCCCGACTTCTTCTTTGACCTCTCGGATGACTGCTCCTTCAAGGTCTTCGCCCGGCTCGACAAAACCCGCAAGGCACGAGTACATCGGAACCGAGAAGCGCACTCCACGAGCCAGCAAGGCTTCCTGATCGGGGCCCTGTTCACCGCGAGTGATCAGGGTGATCATTGCTGGAGCGACGCGCGGATAAACAACGAGTTCGCACGCCGGGCACATCAGCCCTCGCTCGCCGGCAGAAAGTCCTGTAGGCGTTGCGCACCGGCCACAGAATCGGTGAGTGCGGACCCACTCGACTACCTGCAACGCTCGACCTGCTGCGAGCCACTCAGCTTGCGAAGCCACGCCGAAGTACCGGTAGAGATCCACTGCCGCTCCAAACGACGGATCACCCGCGACATCGGGGACATCGATTGCCCACCATCCTTTACCGTCGACGATGCCAATGAAATGTTGCGGCCAGGTCTCATCTTCAGCTCGGTCGTCAACGAAGACTGTGGTGCCGATGACATGCACGAATCGCCGTTCGCCCACGAACTCCCCAGGCACATCATTGAGCGGCTGGTACAGCGCTGCGGTGTTCATCGATACAAGATTCAGTTCCATGCTCGAGCTCATTGTCGGCATTAGTACCACGAACACGTAGCGCGGCGTAGCGTCGCAAGCATGACTGCCGCATCGGGACCAGTTCTCCACACCGATCTCGCCGACGTTGCAATGCTCCTTGGAACCTGGGCGGGAACCGGCCGTGGCGAATACCCGACCATCGCGCCGTTCGAGTACACGGAGTCCATCACCTTTAGTCATGTGGGCAAGCCATTCCTTGCCTATGAACAGCGCACGTGTGCAACCGAGAGCGGTCGCCCGCTGCATGCCGAATCTGGCTACTGGCGGTTTCCCCGGCGAGGCTTGACTGAGCTTGTGCTCGCCCACCCAACCGGAGTCACGGAAATACTCGAAGGCTTTGCGGCCCCCAACCTGCCTGGAAGCGCCACGTTCATGATCGACCTCCGCTCGACGTCAGTCACCGGCTCGTCGTCGGCCAAAAATGTCACTCAGACCGAGCGCACCTTCGAGGTAACTGGCGACACAATGCGGTACACGGTGCGAATGGCCGCAGTCGGCCTGCCGATTCAGCATCACCTTTCGGCAGTTCTTCAGCGGGTCGTCTGACGTCGGTCACATTCGGCTCTCGAGCTATGGGGCGGAGCAGTCGGTTTCCTACCATCAGGTCATGAGCAATGTCGTGATCGTTGATGCCGTCCGCACTCCTATCGGAAAGCGCAATGGTGGCTTATCCACTTTGCATCCGGGCGAGACGTTGGGTCTTGTTCAAAAAGCACTGATCGAGCGCACAGGCATCGATCCCGCCGAAGTTGAGCAGGTCGTCGGCGGTGTGGTCAGCCAGGCAGGTGAGCAGGCATTTAATCTCACTCGCACAGCCTGGCTTGGCGCCGGTCTTCCACTGACCACCGCAGCGACCACCGTTGACACCCAGTGCGGTTCGAGCCAACAGGCCACAGGTCTCGCAGCATCACTCGTCGGCTCGGGAGTTGTCGATGCTGCGATGGCCTGTGGAGTCGAGGCCATGAGTCGTGTTCCGATAGGTGCAAGCGGCTCGAAGAAGCTCGGCCTCGGGGTCCCGATCCCGCCGCCGTACTTCGATCAGTACGAGATGACCTCACAATTCGAAGGTGCCGAGCGCATTGCGGACAAATGGGAAATCACCCGCGAAGACGCCGACGCGTTCGGCCTTGCATCGCAACAGCGCGCCATCAAGGCCTGGGAAGAGGACCGCTTCGCTGGCCAATACATTGAGGTCGTTGCCCCCGACGTCGATCAAGAAGGCGAGCCCACTGGCGCCTCTCACACCGTGGGCCGCGACGAGGGGCTCCGCGAAACTACAATCGAGAAGCTCGCAACGCTCAAACCAGTCGGTCGACCTGATGGCGTACACACAGCAGGGAACGCGTCCCAGATCTCCGATGGCGCCGCTGCAATTTTGATGATGACCGAGGAGAAGTCCGCCGGACTCGGCCTCACACCAAAAGCTCGTATCGTCGACACCTGTCTCGTCGGTACCGACCCTGAGTTGATGCTCACCGGCCCGATCGATGCAACACAACGTCTACTTAAGCGCACCGGCCTCTCGATCGAAGACATTGACGTGTTCGAGGTCAACGAAGCATTCGCATCTGTGGTGCTCGCCTGGGCGAAAGAAACTGGCGCCGACCTGGCTCGGACAAATCCGAATGGTGGAGCCATTGCACTGGGTCATCCGCTCGGTGGCACCGGCGCGTTCTTGCTGACCAAGGCGGTCTATGAGTTGGAACGGACTGGCGGGCGGTACGGCCTCATCTCCATGTGCTGCGGTGGCGGTCTCGGGACCGGCACCATCATCGAGCGAGTCTGATCAGCAACCGTTATTGGCATCGGACTTACTTCTACGCAGTTCGCAGGAGTCCCGTCACAAACGGCTGGCTGGGCAGTTCGGAGTAATCAACATCCGGTGAAGATGCGGCTCGCCGTCACTGCACTCGAGGCAGTGTCGCAGGTGACACGCTCTACGCGGGCACCATCAGTGCCATGTCAGCTCCGGGAGAACTGCAGCTAAACGCAGTCAGCGGCGGCGACGTCGGTGACTGCACTCTCGTCGGTTGCGAAATGAGACTCTGCGCCCGCGCCCGGCGCTCTCGACCCCAACCGATGAGACCTTCGCCAACTCCTCGCCGATGCAGTGAATGCTGCGGAAGCTGACAACACCGGTCTCTGGGCTGCCTGGAGCAGTTAACGTCTAAGTCGTGACCACCCTCGCCGAACGGCTCGGATATGCCCCTGACGTCAAGCTCGTTATCCTTTCCTGCGACGACCTCGGCGCAAGTCACGCGTCAAATGTCGGCGTGTTTCATGCAATGCGTGAAGGTGCTGCCACCTGCGCCTCAATCATGGTGCCTGCACCGTGGGCCTGCCATGCAGCGGATAACAGCACACCGAGCGATGACATTGGCGTGCACCTCACCCTTAATGCAGAACACAGCTGCTACCGCTGGGGACCGATCACCAACTCCCCCTCGCTGTTCTCCGGCGAAGGCGGGTTCCCGCGTTCGCTCGAAGACCTCTGGGAACATGCTGACCACACCGAGGTTCTCCGCGAACTCAGAGCACAGATCGAACGTGCCTTTGCCTGGGGCATCGACGTCACACACCTTGCGCCGCATTTGTCGGCTATCACCCTGCGACCCGAGTTCTTTGACATCTACCTCGAGTTGGCGTTCGAGTACCGATTGCCAATCCGCCTCCCCTCAACGGTCACCGCCGAGCAAGCGGGATTCCCGTTCCGCCAGCTCGCTGCTGATGAAGGTGTGGTGTTTCCCGATCACTTCGACCACGACTGGCGTGCGGGCAGCTCCGATCGCGTTTTCGAAGCCATCGCTGCGTTGCAACCAGGCGTGACCGAGATCCACATCCAACCAGCCATTGACACGCCGGAAGTGCGGGCGTTCGCCGGGGACGCGGCTGATGGCTGGGTCGCCGACCTCAAGCTCGCGACCAGTGGAGAATTACGCACGGCCCTCAACGCGTCGGGCGCCGTGACGATTGGTTTCAGAGAACTCCGCGCTGCCCAGAGGGCGTGACGCCCTCAAAGGGTGCGAGGCATGACAGGACGCAAGTCGGCCGAGCTGCGGCGGTTACGCAGCAGCAACGAGCGCAGCGAGGGCCGCGGCAGCCTCGCCCGACTTCAGAAGATCAAGGATCTGGCCGGTGTGGCCAACTGCCTTAAGCTTGCCCCGCATGAAAGCGACCGTGGGGTTGAAATCGTCTGCGGCTGCGTCGACAAGCGGCACAGTGATAACGATGTCCGCATCATCGGGTCCGTCGACGCGTTCGTCTTTCTTGGCAACCACAACTACATACCGCACGCTCATGAGGTCACACTCTCGCGCACTCCAGCGAATAGGTCACGCTCACCGTCATCAGTCGGAATGGGGCCAGCTACCGAGCGGGCAAGGATCCAATCCTCCCAGGGATAGGCAATCGACAACTGCTCGTCGGTCAGTCCGAACCACCAACCGGCATTAGGGTCGACCTGCGTGGCGTGCGCTCGTAGTGCACCCGTCCGGGCCCACTGAAAGCTGGTGCAGTCGATCTTGGTAGTCACCCGATGGTCCTGGCCATCGCGAGCAAGCCAGTCTTCAGAAAACGGGGATGCTCCAGTGTGCTCAATCATGGCTTCATGCACTGCGACAATGCGCGCCTTAGTCCAGACCGAGTAATACAGCTTCGAAGGCTCAAAGGGCTCGCCAAGCTCGGGATACCAGTCCGCATCGCCGGCACGTTCGAAGGCCAACACCGAAATGTCATGCACGCGCAGATGATCAGGATGCGGGTAGCCAGCTTGATCATCGCCATAGGTAATCATGACTTGCGACTTCGTCCGGCGAACGATGGCTACTAAACGACCAACTGCTTCATCAAGATCAGCCTGGTGGAAGCAATCAGGATGATCATTCGGCGCCGTCTCGGCCATGCCCGAGTCGCGGTAGCCGAGCATTTCTACTTCGTCGAAGCCGATGACAGCCGCTGCAGCGGCCAACTCTGGCGCCCGCATCGAAGCCACCAGCACCCTCTCCTCATCGGGCTCAAGGCCGTAGAACGGTTGCCCTTTCTCGCGCAAGGAGGGATTCTGAAGATCACCTTCTTCGCCACCGGTACAACAAACCAGAACCGTATGAACACCCTCGGCGCCGTATTTGGCGAGCGTCGGTGCGCCTTTTGACGCCTCATCATCCGGATGCGCATGGACGGTCAACAGCGTGAGACGATCAGCCACAACCCGAGGATACCGGCGCGGCCCCAGGCCAGGGCTGGCGACCTACGATGTTAGGCGGTGAGAAAGCAAGAAGAAGACAAAGACCTGGTCCTGTCGGCGGCAAAGCGAGAGACACGGCCCAAAAACCGGATACTTGCGTCTGCTGTTGGCCTGGGCTTAACACTCAGCGTGATAGGGGCGTGCGACACCGGTGACGGCAAGTCACTGCGTGAACCGACCGGGACCGTTGCCCCTTCGACGGCGCCACCAGTGACTGAGTTGGTGGGCGACGGAGTCGGCACGCTTGCTTCCCTTCCCCTCGACTCACCGGTCCTCGACAAGATCGAGCCGCTCCCCACACCGTCAAGTCCGTTCAGCTTTGTTGCCCCCTGGACCGACGCTGGCCGCATCGATTCGATCAACACATGCGATGGCGCGAACTTGTCACCGGCGGTCAGCTGGACCGCCGTCCCCGAGGGCACTGTTGAGCTCGCTATCGCCTTCGTGGACGAATCGATTGATGACGAACTGCCTCTTATCCACTGGGTACTCGCCGGACTCAGCCCAGCCGACATTTCGCTCTCTGAGGGATCGGTGCCGCTCGGTGCTATTGAAGGTATAAATTTCTCGGGCAATGTCGGCTACGACGGACCTTGCCCGCCGCCTGGCGAGCCAGCGCATACCTACCGCCTCACGATCTTTGCCCTCAACCAGCAGACCGAACTTGTCGATGGCACGCCAGCTGTCGATCTTCTGAATTTTGTTCGGACCGTTGCGATCGCGTCGACTGACCTGACCGGAACATTTGAACGATGACCGCCCTCAACACATCGGTTCCGGCGAGTTAACCGATTTGCTCCTGAGCGCCACCGACGAATAACTCGGTACCGACGAATCGGTTGTCACTCCGACCTAGCCCGGGCGTCGTTTAGACCGTCAATCGTGTTGCTCTGCGAGCGCTCGGGGCCACGCACCTGGATGAGAAGGACCGAAGCTCATCAGCGCACGTATTGCTGCGTTCATTGCTCCATCATGTTCGACAACATCTGCCCACGTCATGCGGGTATGGCACCTGGAAGGGGACCTCGACCACGCCATAAGTCGATGAGTCCAGGTGTTCATCATGCTTGCTCGTGCGCCTACCGTGCAAGGCGGGTCGAACGAATCAGCGGTGTGAATAGTTAAATCATCTGCCTGCTGTCAGCGAGGACTTCGTGCAGGACCTCTACTCAGCACTATGCGCCCTAACAAGGGATAGCCCCCGGCTCGACGGTGGCCCGAAGAACCGCAGGGCTGAGCTCGTTTTTCCGTTGCTGCCGACCGCTAACGGTAGATCGGTAGCCTGGAGCCGTGCCGCTTCCACCACCACCGCCCGGCTCCGGATCTCCCGGGATACCGCAACCGGGAGGTTCACCGTTCTCAACTCCGATGGGAGCACCTACGACATCGACAGCGTGCTACCGGCACCCCGACACCGCAACCGGTCGACACTGCACTCGGTGCGGCAAGCCAGCGTGCAACCAGTGCCTCACCACCGCAGCGGTTGGCAGCCACTGCCCTGACTGTGCGAAGGCTGCGCAGCCCGACTTAAGAACACGGGCGAAGTTCTGGTCAGCTGGCCAACCCAACCTCATCACGATGTTGCTCATCACAATGAACGTTGCCGTGTTTGTCGGCGTGCTTGTCTGGACACGCGGAAGCGGAGCACTAACAGGATCAATTACCGAGGCCCACGTAAACCTCGGCCTCAGCAAGGATGTGCTGGCTCGGCCGCTTCTGTGGAACCCCGGGAGCGGTGACCCCATCGTGACCGAGCCCGGCGGCTGGTATCGCCTCGTCACGTCAGGCTTCATGCACTTCGGGGTCATCCACATCGCTTTAAACATGTACTTCCTGTACGTGCTTGGCCCCTTGTTAGAGCCATCGCTTGGACGGGCCCGCTTCCTACTGCTCTACATGGCATCACTCCTCGGCGGCTCCCTCGGCGTGATCGTGTTCGATCAAGGGGCGCTGACGGCCGGCGCGTCGGGGGCAGTCTTCGGCCTCATGTCTGCCGCGGCAGTGGGGCTTTGGCGGCGCGGGATCAACCCGTTCTCGACGAGCATCGGGACCACCTTGATCCTCAACTTGTTCCTCACCTTTTTCGTTGGCGGCATCTCAATAGGCGGCCACCTTGGTGGTGCCATCGCCGGCGCTGTGTGCGCGATCGTCATGCTGGCACCAGGCCACAAGCCAATGCAGGCCTGGGCCACCTATGCAGCTCCGGTAGCAGTTGGAATCATCTGTATTGTGCTCTCGGTCATAACTGTCAACGCAGCCTGATCTCTTTGTAGCCACCGGCGGTAGCTGGACGTTTGCGAACACGCGGCGACGTAAGTCCGATCCGGCCGTACTATGTCAAAATGTCACTGCGCTCGACTCACATCGACCGGATGCGAAACGGCAGCTTCGACACCTTGATCATCGGTGGCGGCATCAACGGTGCGGTCACGGCCGCATCGCTCGCCGGTCGGGGGGCAAACGTTGCACTCGTCGACCGAGGCGATTTCGCCAGCTTCACTAGCCAAGCTTCGTCCAATCTCGTTTGGGGTGGATTCAAGTATTTGGAGAACTACGAGCTGTGGCTCGTGTTCAAGCTGTGCCGTTCACGCAACCGACTGATGAGGGCGTACCGCGACAACATCAAACAGATCGGGTTCTACGCAGCACTAGACGAAAAGGGTCCGTATAAGCCCTGGTTCGCTGCATTCGGAGCGCTCGGCTACTGGATCATTGGACTGTTCGGCACCAATCGCCCACGATTGCTAAGCCGAGATGACATCGAAAGCGAAGAACCGGCGATCAATACCAAAAATGTCGCCGGCGGCATCGACTACTACGACGGGATCCTGGTCGACAACGACGCTCGCTTCGTTTTCAACTTCGTCCGCTCTGCAATCGAGGCAGGGGCAACGGCAGCCAACTACGTCGAGATGGTGTCTGCAACGCGATCAGACAACAAATGGACGGCAACACTGCGCTGTGTCGACACCGGCGAAGAGTTCACAACGACGGCAAGCACGATCGTCAATGCTGCCGGGCCGTTTGTTGACAAAACGAATCAGCAATGGGGGCTCACGACCGAGCACCGCATCGTCTATTCAAAGGGTATCCATCTCGTCGTTCCGCGTCTGACGACGAACAATCACCACAAAGTACTGGCGTTTTACGACGACACCGAGCGGCTCTTCTACGTGATTCCGATGGGTCGCCGGTCGGTCATCGGCACCACCGATACACGCGTTGACACGCCGTACACCGCAGTTGACGATGCCGACATCGATTTCTTACTTGACCAGATCAATGCTCGTATGGATCTCCCGACGCCACTCAACCGGCACGACATCATCGCCGAGCGGTCTGGTGTACGTCCTCTTGTCGTCAATGCCGGGAAAGGCGACCAGAAGAACGTCGACTGGACCAAGCTCAGTCGCAAACATGCCGTTGAGGTGGATCGCAGCGAGCGAGTTGTCACTATTTTCGGTGGCAAGCTCACTGACTGCCTCAACGTTGGTGAGGAAGTCGCCGCCAAGATTGAGTCGCTTGGTGTTCCTCTCGAACGCGACCTCCACAACTGGTACGGCGAGCCTGCCAAAGCGACCCGCAAGGAATTCTTTCGACAGGCCCGGCTGATGCGTCTCGACGACCTACGCGAGAAGCCCGAGACCGAGCCGCTGAGCGAACGGCTGTGGCGCCGATATGGTCGCCGGGCGTTTGCCATGCTTGAAGAAATCCGTAACGACCCACGCATGGCAGAGGACATCATGGGTTCGGCTGACTATCTCCGGGCCGAGCTGTACTCTGCCGCCGAGTCCGAGATGGTCACCCGCCTCGAAGACTTTATGCGTCGGCGTTCCAAGATTGAGTTGGTGGTCCATGACGACGACACCAACACCTCTGCAGGGCTCCGTGAGGTCGCCGAAATTCTGTTTGGCGAAGACGCCGATCATCGCTTGGCCGAATACTTCGGCGGAGCCGACCTGGTGCCGACTGCTGTTCGCAACGGCCCGACCCCTTCTGACGTCCTCGCCTGAGCCTGCACAATGATGAGGTGGCTACGACGGCTGTTCGGCACTCCACCTCTGCAGTTCGATGAATCGTGGCGGCCCGAACTCGTCTCAGGTTTTCAACACTGGTCACTTCTGAGCGAGGCTGAACTCGATCGCATGGAAATGCTCGTCACGCGCTTCATGGCCACGATCGACTGGGAGGCAGCTAACGGATTCGAACTGACCGATCAAATCAAGGTGTTAATTGCTGCCCAAGCTTCGATGCTCCTGCTCGGCCTTGACCTCGACGGCTACGACGATGTGACCTCAGTCATCGTCCATCCGGCAAATGTGCGGCTGCGTGGAAACCGGCCGATCGGGGGCGGCACTTTTTCGTCGACACCGACCATCATCTCAGGCCAAGCTCACTACCAGGGCCCGGTGCTACTGTCGTGGGCCGCTGCACGGCGCGGTGCTCGGTTCCCGGAGCACGGCCACAACGTGGTGTACCACGAGTTCGCACATCGTCTCGACATGCTCGACGGTGTCACCGACGGTACGCCGCCGCTCGAAGATAAGGCTGCCATCGCGCGCTGGAGCGCTATTTGCACGTCAGCATACGACGAAGTTCGCGCACAGGGCTCACCGGTGTTGCGACCGTACGCGGGAACGAATCCTGCGGAGTTCTTCGCTGTCGCGACTGAGGTGTTCTTCAACCAACCGCACGAACTGTGCGAGCACGAACCTGCGCTGTACGAAGAGTTGCGGTCGTTCTACGGACAGGACCCTGCGTCCCGTGTCGCTCGGCCGCATCGCCATCATCAGCACAGTTGAGTCACACGTCTCACCCGCCGACTCACCTGTCCCGCCTATGGCCCCGGACAAAGAGGACCGGTGTAGCGTCGGGAGACGATGAACGAGTACTCCAACGCCTCCACCACGCTTCCTACGCAGCAGTTGTACATCGGCGGTAAGTACGTCGACGCGACGTCCGGTGAAACCTTTGAGACCGTCAACCCCGCCACGAACCAGGTGATCTGCGAAGTCCAGCAGGCGAGCCAAGGTGACGTCGACGCTGCCGTGACGGCCGCGCAGGCCGGTTTCGCTATTTGGTCGGTAATGCCAGCACTGGAGCGCACACGCATCATGCTCAAGGCGGTCGAGATCCTCCGGGAACGCAACGACGAAATCGCACATCTCGAGACGCTCGATTCGGGCAAGCCGTTGTCGGAAACGACGACGGTCGACGTCGTTTCCGGCGCAGACCAGATCGAGTACTACGCAGGCCTCATATCGATGTTGCATGGGCAACACTTCGATTTTCCTCCCAGCGGCTTCGCGTCGGTCAAGCGCGAACCGCTCGGCATCTGTGCCGGGATCGGCGCATGGAATTACCCCGTGCAAATTGCGATGTGGAAATCGGCACCCGCTCTTGCGTGTGGTAACTCCTTCATCTTTAAGCCCGCCGAGTTGACGCCGTTGACAGCGCTCAAGCTCGCCGAAATCTACACCGCAGCCGGGTTGCCCGACGGCGTGTTCAACGTGGTCCAAGGCGATTACCGCGTCGGTCAAATGCTGTCCCGCCATGAGTCCATTTCAAAAATTTCATTGACTGGCGAGGTCGGCACCGGCAAGAAAGTGATGGCAGATGCCGCCACCACCTTGAAGGGCGTCACGCTGGAACTCGGGGGCAAAAGCCCGATCATCGTGTTCGACGACGCTGACATTGACAACGCCGTTAACGCAACGCTTGTGGCCAACTTTTACTCAGCTGGCGAGGTCTGCTCCAACGGCACACGGGTGTTCGTGCAGCGGGGCCTCTACGACGCCTTCGTGGCCAAGCTCGGTCCTCGCACCCGCGCGTTGAAGATCGGAGACCCATTCGATCCCGATGTGATGGTTGGTCCGCTAATCAGCCGCGAGCACCACAGCAAGGTGATGGGTTACATGGACGCTGCGTTGGCGAGCTCGGCGCGCCACATTTGCGGCGGTGCGGTACCCGACGATGCCGTGCTTGCTCACGGAAACTATGTGACGCCAGCGATCTTTGCGGACTGCGACGATGACATGTCGTTCGTCAAAGAGGAGGTTTTCGGGCCCCTGATGTCGGTGCTCTCGTTCGATGACGAGGATGAAGTACTGCGTCGCGCGAACGACACCAACTACGGCCTGTCAGGGGCGGTGTTCACGCGCGACTTTGCTCGAGCTCATCGCGTCGCCAATGCCATTGAGGCCGGCAACGTCTGGATCAACAGCTATAACGACCTCCCGCCATCAATTCCCTTCGGCGGCTACAAGCAGTCTGGTTACGGTCGCGAGAATGGCCTAGTGACGTTGGATCACTTCACCCAGTGGAAGACGATCTATGCCAACCTCGGTGATTTCGAGGCCTACTACTGAAGTACGAGGCACGCCACAGTTGTTGAGCTGGTGTTTTGTGCGTTTGGCAACTCTGTGACAGTGCTCGTGCACAGTGGGTTGCATGAAGAACGTCCGCACGAACACCGACATCGCACACCAACTCACTTTGCTGCCCGATCTCACTCCAGCACCGAACGTAAGTGCCCGTTTCCTCTTGAGTCGCGACACTCGCGAGATCGGCATGCGTCATGTCGCGGAAATTCGCCACATGTTGGCCGAGCAAAAGGCTGCTCGCGAGTCCGCCAATGTCCTCGTACTGCCCGCTAGCGCGGACCGAGCCGCCTAAGCCACTTGAAACGGTGGCCAAGCGGGAGCGAACTGCAAGCATGTCGGGTGTCTTGGTGTAAGACCTGCCGACTAGAACCCAGGCTGCGCTGAGTCACCGGGGTTCCTCAGCCAGCACTCGGTGCCAAATCCCGGACGGCCTGCCAATGATCGAGATCCGGGTCAAGCGGCAGAATAGAGAGCGAGCTTGTCGTCACACCGTTGCCGAAGTACGACTGAATCTGAGCGCGACATGCCTGAGGCGAACCGTGCACGATCAGTTCATCCACCACTGAGTCCGGAATCTCAGCCAGGGCTGCTTTGCGATCTCCTGCGTTCCATGCGTCCCACATACCCTGCAACTCTTCGCCACGGCCAAGCCACTTATGGAACGCCGCATAGACCGGAACGTTCAGGTACGCAGCAATCGCAAACTTCGCCGCAGCTCGCACCACCTCGGTGTTCTCGCTTGGGCAACAGAAGATGCGTGCCACAATCTCGCGATCATCTCCGCCCGCAGCATCGGTAACGATCGGTACGACCTTGGCGACATCATCTGCAGACAGCCAGTTGATGATTGCCCCATCGCCCTCGCGACCGGCAAGCCGCAACATGCCTTCGCGCAGCGCGGCTACAAGCACGGGTGGCTTGTGCTCGGGTTGGATGGCCATCCGGAATCCGTTGATCTCGAACGTGTCGTAGCTCTTTTTGATCTTCTCGCCCTCGAGAGCATCTTTGATGAAGCGGACAACGTCGCGGACTTTCTTGTACGGCTCCTCGAAGGGCACACCGTTCCAGCGCTCGACGATCACATTGCTCGACGAACCGATCCCGATCGCAAATCGTCCCGGCGCGGCATCGGCGAGCGATGCAACGCTCTGCACGAAACATGCAGGTGAGCGGGTGTAGGCCGGAACGATTGCCGTACCGAGCCGCAACCGGGGCTCCCACGCTGCGGCGAGTGCCAGAGGCGTGAACGCGTCAGCCCCGTCTGCCTCCGCAGACCAAATATCGGTGTAGCCCAGATCGGCAAGCTCATGGAGCTTCTCGGCGTGCGAGTGCAGTGGGCCGGGAAGCGGAACGGACATGCCTGGTCGTTGCGGAAGCGCCATCGGGCGACCTTACGCAGTGCGTCACGCTCAGAGCGAAGGCTCGACCATCATCGACTCGACGGCTTCAGGCCTCCGCGGCGAATAATCACACTTTGACTGACCGCGGTAAACAACGTGCCGACATCTCCGAAGATGTGCACTAATCCGTAGCCAAAGCTACGTTCCGCTGCATGGACGTAAGCGTCTATCAGCACCAACACTGACGGCATCATCCGACAACTCAGAAGTCCGTTGTCTACGCCGTTTCCAGCGCCGCTGGTGTCTAGCGCCTAGCCAGCGCCACCCGAAACGAAGCCGCCGGGCACAATGGGTCGCGCAGCATCAATGCCGGTGATTACATCAGTTATTCGGGCTCACACAACAGAGACCGCCCGTCGCTCGGCTCGCCGAGTTCCTGCAACTCGGGGTCACCCGCTATCCGAGGCATCCGAAAGATGGTGACGCAAACAGAGCGATGAGCACCGCAGACATGAGTTGCGAGTTCATCGGCGAGTCGCCAACGGCATACAGTCAACCCATGAAGGTTGCACTGACGGTCAATGATTTCTTGAATCGCGCCGAACGGGTCTACCCCGATCGAATTGCGGTGGTTGACGAGCCCGAACAGCCCGCCGAGTCATGGGGTGCAATCAGTTACCGCGATATGGCCGAGCGAGCCCGCGCGATGGCTGCAGGTTTGGACGCCCTCGGCATTCAGCAGGGCGAGCGCATTGCGATGGTCAGCCACAACTCGGCGCGCCTTCTGACCGCGCTGTTCGGCGTCTCCGGTTCGGGCCGTGTGCTCGTTCCGGTCAACTTCCGCCTCGTTGCAGCAGAGATCAGTTACATCGTTGAGCACTCCGGTGCGCGCGTTCTTCTCATCGACCCTGAGCTCGAAGAGGCGCTGGCTGAAGTTGAGTGCGAGCACAAAATGATCATTGGTCCCGAGAGCGACGCCATCCTGATGAAGTTCGGCGTTGAGCCCGAGCCGTGGGAACCCGACGAGGGCGCTACTGCGACCATCAACTACACCTCAGGTACCACCGCTCGACCGAAGGGCGTGCAGCTCACCCATCGAAACGTGTGGATCAACGCATCAACGTTTGGCTGGCACATGCAGGTCTCGGACCGTGACGTGTATCTCCACACGCTCCCCCAATTCCACTGCAACGGTTGGGGCATGCTCTACGCCGTAAGCGGGATGGGCGGCAAGCACGTCATCATCCGAAAGATTGATGGCCACGAAATCCTGCGCCGTATCGAAGAACATGGTGTCACTTTGATCTGTTGCGCACCGGCAGTCCTCAGCGCGATTATCGACGCAGCTGCCAAACTCGCAGCGGAGGGCAAGACGATTCCCGGTCGAGACCAGGTCCGTATCGTCGTAGCCGGCGCTCCCCCGCCGACGACCACAATCGAGCGGACCGAAACGGACCTCGGCTGGGAGTTTGTTCAAATCTACGGCCTCACCGAGACCGCACCATTGATCACGATCAACCGCAACCGCGCAGAGTTTGACAACCTGTCGCCAACCGAACGCGCCGTCAAGCTCAGCCGGGCTGGTGCACCGTCGATCGGCACGACGATGGACGTCGACGAGCACGGTGAAATCATGGCGCGCAGCAACACGATTATGGAGGGGTATTGGCAACAGCCGGATCAAACCGCGATGGCGATCCGCGACGGCTTCTTCCACACCGGTGACGGCGGCATCATCGATGATGACAACTACATCGTCATCTCCGACCGCAAAAAGGACGTCATCATTTCGGGTGGAGAAAACGTTTCGTCGATTGAGGTCGAGGACGTTCTGTTCCAGCATCCCGAGATCACTGAGGTTGCTGTTATCGGCATCCCGGATGAGAAGTGGGGCGAGCTCGTCACGGCTCTAGTTGTGACGACCCCGGAAAGCAACGTTACTGAAGCCGAGGTCACAGCGTTCTGCAAGGAGCGACTTGCGGGCTACAAGTGTCCGAAGAAGATTGAGTTCCGCGATGAACTTGCCCGCACAGCCACTGGCAAGCTCCAAAAATTTAAACTGCGCGAACCCTTCTGGGAAGGTACTACGAGACAGATCAACTAACGCATACGACTTGGTCCCTGACACCAAGTCGTCTCACTCGAGGGTGGCGTAGGTGGTGCCACGGTCGTCGGTCGTGCCGACGGTGGCGACACACTCAGCCAGATCGGCCAGGTAGTGGTCGATCACACCGGTGTTGGTGTTACTCACGGTTGAGTGAAGGTTGTCGGGCGGGGTCTGACGGTCGTGGTACCAACCACGCTCGAGTAACGCATCGCCAAGGGCGAACATGTCGATGCCGCTGTCAGGTTCAGCAGCCATTGCAACGAGGTGGAACTGCCCTTCTCCGAGCACGCGTACTCCATCGACCGCCATGATCCCAGCCCGCATCAAGTCCGCGTTGACCAGCGTCTGTTGCGTGAGGTCGATGTAACCGTCGATGCCGAGGTGCTGCATGACAGCCCACGCACACGCCATCGGCAGACCCGAACGGGTGCCTTGCATATTCGGAGATGCATAGAACCCACCTAACCAGTCGTCGAACACGAACGTCTGGTAACTGCGTGACTCCTTCGTGTTGTGGAGGATCACCGACACACCCTTCGGCGCGTAGCCCAGCTTGTGAATGTCTGCAGAAATCGTGGTCACCCCGTCAACCCGAAAGTCCCACGGCAAGATGTCGCGCCCGATTCGCTCGGCGAACGGCAGCACGAAGCCGCCCATGCAGGCGTCGACATGGCAATTTGCACCAACTGATTTCGCCAAGGCTGCAATCGCTGGAATGTCATCCTGCACGCCCTGTGGGTACTGAGGCGCTGACCCGACAACAAGCACCGTGTTGTCGTTGACCATCGACGCCATCGCTTCGACGTTCGCTGCGTAGTTCTCAAGCAGGGGCGCTTTGTGGACCGTGAGGCCAAAGTTGTCGGCCGCCTTGTGAAACGCAGCATGCGTACTCTCCGAAAGCACCATCTCCGGTTCGGTGATGTTGCGCTCGGCGAGCCCACGTTTGCGGGCAGCGAGCACACCGCACAGGATCGACTCAGTGCCACCGCTCGTCAGGAACCCTGCTGTGTTTTCATCGCCATTGAGAAGATCAGCCGTCCAGCCGACTACCTCGGACTGGATCTGTCGCAAGGATGGAAATGCTTGCGTGTTCAACGCGTTTTCGTGGAGATACAGCCGAGCGGCCTGCTCGGCGACTTGGTGCACCGATGGACCGCCGTCGTACACCATGCCGAAGGTCTTGCCGTCGGACCATTTCACGTCGCCCGATCGCTTGTCGGTGAGCTCGGCTATCACTTCGTCGACCGGTCGTCCTAGCTGTCCCAGCGCTGCCATGTCATCAGTGTCGCGCACTCATCAACGCGCACCGTTGGCGGGCGACTCAGTGACGGTGGGATCGGCATCAGAGGTCACACGGATTGAATTGAGTGATTCACTTCATGGTGATGGTGGATCGCTCAGCGACGCGTTGCTCGAGACGGCGGTCGGTGTCAACAGCAACGCGGTGCATGACGCGACGATACGTCGGGTAGTCAGCGACCGCGTAGTGCTGCGAACCCCGGTTATCCCAGATTGCAATTGTGTCCGGTCTCCACCTCAGCCTGACCTGATGGTCGGGCCGGTTGATCGCATCGAGCAGATAGTTGACGATGCGTTGTGATTCGCCAGCGCCCATTCCCATAATCCATCGCGAGTTCGACTCGCTGACGTTGACGTACGGCTGCTCAGTGACCGGGTGGTGCGAGACGATCGGCCACACTGCCGAGCCAGTGGACACCATCATGTCGGTGATCCCTTGGTTCCCAGCGGAGTCATACGCCTCGTTTCGAAATTGGCCGGGGTCGTGGCAGATCTGCATGCCTTCTAGGTCTCTTCTAAACCCCGGATCAAGTGAGTCGTAGACCGAGTACATGCTTGCCCAAAGCGTGTCGCCGCCAACCGGCGGAACAATCACTGCCTTGAGGATCGAGGCAAAGGGCGGCTTCTCCCGAAACGTCATATCGCTGTGCCATTCCGAGGCATCAGGTCGATCGCCTGGCTGCCAGTCGAGCACTGCCACATCGCCGTATTCGGGCAATGTGTTGTAACTATGGTGACGGGGAGCCAGGTCACCGAAAAGTTGCCCAAGCCGCACATGCAGTTCTGGAGTAAGCGGCTGGTTGCGAAAGAAGAGCACCTGGTGATCGATCAAAGCACCATAAAGAGCATCCACAGTGGCCTCAGCCGACTCATCATTCCCACAAAGCGCCGACACTAGGTCAAGGTCAAGCACTTCGGCGCCCAACGCTGGAGACCACCTTTCCAGCCTCAGCTTGCTCATTCATGAAATGTAGCTCCAGCGCTGAAGCATGGATGACGCAATAATCTCAGAGTCTTGTTAAGCATCCTTGACACTTTTGGACAAGGCCTGTCTACACTTACGCGTATGAGAACTCGTAGCACCGTCGCCCTGCGTGCCATTGCAATCGTTGGGGCCTGCGCAGTGAGCGCTTCAGCCTGCGGTAGCGACGGCGCCGATGTCACGATTTACTCGGGTCGCAGTGAGCGGCTGATTCAACCACTTCTAGACGACTTCGAAGAGGCGAGCGGCCTCAGCGTCGAGGTGAAATACGGCAAATCAGCCGACCTCGCCCTGCTGATCGAAGAAGAAGCCGCAGCGGATGGATCAAAGGCTGACGTCTTCCTGTCCCAAAGCCCCGGCTCGATCGGGTTCCTCGAACAGAACGATCGACTCGCCGAACTCCCCGCTGCAACACTGGCACTGGTTCCGCCGTCGGTCAGCGACGACGGCGGGAAATGGGTCGGATTCTCCGGCCGACAACGAGTTCTGGTCTACAACACCGACCAGGTCAACCCGGCCGACCTTCCAAGCAGCGTCTTTGCACTCACCGACCCGGAGTGGTCGGGACGGGTCGGCGTTGCTCCAAGCAACGGATCATTCCAAGATTTCGTCACCGCAATGCGCGTGACCGAGGGTGACGAGATCACTGCTGAATGGCTCGCCGACCTCAACGCGAACGACCCGAAGATCTACGCGAACAACAACGCCATTGTTCAGGCCGTTGGCCGCGGCGAGGTCGAAAGCGGCCTAGTCAACCACTACTACAACTACCGCGCCCTAGCCGAAAACCCGAACCAACCATCAGCCAACCACAACTTCGCACCCGATGATCCCGGTTCGCTCCTCATCGTCACGGGCGCTGCAATCCTCGCTACCGCCGAAGCCGACGAGTTTGCTGCAGGCACACAGTTGATCAATTTTCTCTTGAGTAGTGCTGGTCAGCAGTACTTCGCCACAGAGACGTTCGAGTACCCGCTCGCCACTGGCGAAGAACCAGCAGGCGACGTGCCACCGATCGACTTCGCCGACGTAGGCGGCATAGCCTACGAACTACTCGGCGGTGGCCTCGAACAAACTCGAGAGCTCATCATCGACGCCGGCTTCGACGGCTGATCATTCCCCTCCCTTATGACCGACGCTTCCCTGGCACCATCCCGACCTCAATCGGGATCCAGACAGCGCACGGCAACGAGCTGGGTCACTCCAAGTCGGTTGATCGGCCTTACGATCGGCGCGCTCTTTGCTGGTCCTGCGGCCTTCGTCGTTTGGCGCACGGTTCGACTCGGCGATGACCTCGGCGACGTCTTGTCCGAGGTGCCTGCGCCACTGTGGCGCACGATTCAACTATCAGTCCTTGTGTCCGCCTCGACTGCCATCGTCGGCACCGGGCTCGCCTGGCTAACCACTCGAACCAACCTTCCCGGTCGCCGACTCTGGCGCATCGCTCTAGTGCTACCACTCGCGCTGCCATCGTTCGTTGGTGCAGCAGCTTTCATCGCCGGGCTAGCTCCAGGTGGGGTGCTCAACGACGCACTGACCGGCGTCGGGATCACTCCCCCCAGCAGATTGCGCGGTCTCGGAGCTTCCTGGCTCATTCTCAGCGCCTTCACATATCCCTATGTGTACCTGCCCGTTGCGGCACGACTACTCAGACTGCGGTCAAGCCTCGACGAAAGTGGCCGCATGCTTGGCCTCTCGTCGACCGCCACATTCTTTAAGGTCACGCTGCCACAGCTCCGAACAGCGATCTTCGGTGGGGCACTACTCGCCTTTCTGTACACCTTGAGCGAATTTGGCGCCGTCCAACTCCTCGGCTACGACACCCTGACACGCGTCATCTTCTCGAGCCGGCTGACCAATCGGGCGTTGTCGTTCGCCGCCGCCTCCGTCGTGCTGCTGCTCGCACTTTGCGTCGTTGCGCTCGAACGGTCCCAGCGCGGGGTTTCACGGCCTGACGATCGAACATCGGTGCTGACTCGCCAACCAACCCGCCTCCGGTGGGGCACTATCCCAGCGCTAGCGGCGTGCACGCTGGTCCTGTCAGTCGGCCTCCTCGTGCCAGTTGCGAGCCTGTCCACGTGGGCACAGCGCGGCCTTGCCGACGGCCGAATCGGCTTCGGGGAATTGGTACAGCCTGCAATGAATACCGCCCTCGTAGCTATCACTGCAGCGGTTGCAGCAACAGTCATCGTCCTCCCAATCGCGTTGGCCACCACTCGTCGCCCCCACCGTTCGTCCAACATCGCCGCGATTTCCGTCGTTGTTGGCTTCGCTATCCCCGGGCTTGTACTCGCGCTCGCACTCGCCGTCCTTACTCTCAACACGCCAGGCCTTAACTGGTTATATCAGACAACAGCCCTGCTGATCCTTGCGTACGTGATCCACTTCGGAAGCCAGGCCCTCGCCAGTTCAGAATCTGCCGCACGCTCCGTTCCGAACTCGTTACGCGAATCCAGTCGGCTCCTTGAGCCCAATCCTGCGCGCCGCTTCTTCACTGTCGACTTTCCACTCATGCGGCCGGGTCTCGTCGCTGGCGCCGGACTAGTCCTGCTGTCCACCGTCAAAGAGTTGCCAGCCACGCTGTTGTTGTCGCCTCCCGATTTCTCAACACTGTCCACCGAGATCTGGTCGGCATACGAAGAGGGCTTTTACGCCGCAGCTGGCCTGGCGTCCTTGGTGCTGATTGGGGTGTCGTCGGTGTTGACCTGGCTGCTCGTACTACGAGGGAGCGACGTTGTCAGAAAATGAAACGCCCACCGCGCCCGTCACCGCAGCGTTACCACCGACCGCCCAGATAACCTCAAGGCAAATGGCGAGCGACTTAAATGCCTTCGCTGGCGCAGCAGTCTCAATGCGCGGAGTCTCAGTGGCGTACAGCGTCAACGGCGGAGACTACGTCGTTGCGGTTGATCGAGCGAACCTTGATGTGGAGCCGGGTTCGATCATTGCGCTCCTTGGACCATCCGGCTGCGGAAAGACATCCCTTCTACGCTCCATCGCCGGCCTCGAAGAGCCATCATCTGGTGAGGTTGTCATTGGTGAGCGCACCGTCAGCTCACGTCCGAATCCTGCGGTACCAACCAAGCGCACATGGGTTCAACCCGAGCAGCGCGATGTTGGCATGGTCTTCCAGGACGGAGCCCTGTTCCCACACCTCACTGTCCGCCAGAACATCGTGTTCGGCCTCCGAGCAACTCGCAAAAAGTTCAGCAAGCCCGAGATCACTGCACGCGTGGATCGGCTGCTCAAACTCGTTGACCTTACGAGCTACGGCGACCGAATGCCCAGCACATTGTCCGGCGGCCAGCAACAGCGCGTGGCGCTCGCTCGCTCGCTCGCGCCGCAGCCAAAAGTTCTGCTTCTCGACGAGCCGTTCTCCGCGCTCGACACCGCACTGCGAGTTCAAGTTCGTGCTGAGGTAGCGCGTATCCTCCGCGACATCGGTGTCACCACAATCTTTGTCACTCACGACCAAGATGAAGCCTTCGTACTCGGCGACAAGGTAGCAGTCATGCAAAGCGGGCGCATCGAGCAGTTCGGCACGCCTGATGAGCTGTACCGTTCGCCACGTACACCGTGGGTCGCCGGTTTCGTCGGAGAGGCCAACTTCGTCGTCGGAACGGTGACCGATGAGACGGCCGCCGAGACCGCCGCCACCCCTATCGGCATGATCCCAATCGATGATCATCGCATCAATTCAGCAGAGAGTCAGGTGCAGGTCCTCATCCGTCCAGAACAGATTGCACTCACTTCATGGAGCAACTCCGATGATCGTCCGGTTGGCGAGGTCGCTACGGTAGCCAACGTCGAGTACTACGGCCACGATGTCCGGTACGAACTCCAACTTGACGACGGCACCACTTTGGCAGCGCGCACGCACTCGACAGAGCTGTTTATCCGCGGCGACCGAGTCGTTGCCACGTTCCAACGACGGCAACGCAACTCGCGATCTGTGGCGTTTTCGATTGGAAGCACGGGTGTCACCGACGACCGTTGAGCAACAGCTCTCGAACGGCGACCCGCGTAAACTCCAGCTGTGACCGCCGCACTCCAGCTCGCTGACCTCCGCATCTTTACCGAACCGCAGCAGGGTGCGTCCTACGACCATCTACTCGCTGTCGCCCTGCGCGCTGAAGAACTCGGTTTCGGCGCATTTTTTCGGAGCGATCATTACCTCGCCATGGGCGTGAGCGATGGACTACCAGGACCGACAGATGCCTGGGTAACACTCGCCGGTCTCGCCCGGGATACCTCGACGATACGACTTGGCACGCTCGTCTCATCTGCTACGTTTCGTCTCCCAGGGCCACTTGCAATCAGCGTCGCCCAGGTCGACCAAATGTCAGGCGGACGGATCGATTTCGGGATCGGCGCCGGATGGTTCGCTGCTGAGCACGAGGCCTATGGCATCTCGTTTCCCCAGCTTCGCGAACGATTCGATCGACTCGAAGAACAGCTCGACGTCATCACGGGGATGTGGGCAACACCCGTTGGTGAGAACTATGACAAGCCTGGCGGTCACTACCCCATCACCAATTCACCTGCCCTACCTAAACCGAATGCTGGGTCTCCCCCAATCGTCATCGGCGGAAGCGGTCCAAAACGCACGCCTGCCCTTGCCGCAAAGTTTGCTGCAGAGTTCAACACGCCGTTTGTCAGCCGCGAGTTCTTCGCCCAACAGCGCGAACGGGTTGGTGCTGCCTGCGAGGCAATAAATCGCGATCCCAACGATCTCGTGTACTCCGCCGCCCTTATCGTGTGCTGCGGTGCCGACGAGGCAGAAGTCGCGCGGCGAGCAGCCAGCATCGGACGAGAGCCGAGCGAACTACGCGAAAACGGACTCGCGGGAACGCCGGGCGAGGTTGCTGAACGCATACGCTCGTGGCGCGACGCCGGTGCTGAACGGATCTACCTCCAGATAATGGATCTTGACGACCTTGACCATCTCAACCTGATCGCCAATGACGTCGCCACTCAGCTGGTCTGAACCGGACAGAGTCGAGAACAACATGACCAAGACAACTATTTTTACTGCTCGCGCAATCGTGACAATGGATCCGAGCCAGCCCACCGTCGATGCAGTGGCAGTACGCGACGGCAAGATCCTCGCTGCCGGTTCGGTTGACGAATGCACCAGCTGGGGGCCGCACACCGTCGATGACCGTTTCGCAGACCACGTTCTGACTCCTGGAATGATCGAGGCTCACGCACACACCCTTGAAGGGGCGTTCGGCTTGCTGCCCTACGCCGGGTGGTTCCCCAGACACCGACCGGACGGCAGCACCGCTCCCGGCGTAAAGACCTATGGCGACTTGCTCAACCTGCTACGACGGCTCGATCAGGAAAGCCAAGGATCGCAAGAACCCATCGTGGTTTGGGGTTTCGATCCAATCTACTTCGTCGACGAGGAACGCTTAACTCGTGACCACCTGGATCTGGCGTCGACGGAACGCCCAATCTTTGTCTTCCACGCCAGTGCGCACCTCGCCACGGTCAACTCTGCGATGCTCAACCGTCACAAGGTCACCCGCGAGACCCAGACGGTTGGGGTCGCTCGCGACGGAAACGGCGAGCCAAACGGTGAACTGCAGGAAATGCCCGCTATCGCTCTTGCCACGTCAGCGATCCGCATCATCATGCGGATGATGGGCGATCCCGAGGCGATTCGCACGTTGGGTCAGATGTGTGCAAACACCGGTATCACCTCACTCGTCGACCTCGGCGCCAGTGGCGTCACGCGCCCGGAAGGCCAAGACATCTGGCATCAGGTCGTCACCGACGATTTTCCTGCCCGTATCCATCAACGACATCTCATCGGCATGATGCCGGGATCAACCGACTGGGGAGGGGCTGCTAAGCAAATCAAGGCCTTTGAGTTGGACGACACCGCTCGACTCCGGACCGCCGGGTTGAAGATCGTGCTCGATGGATCCATCCAGGGCTTTACCGCCAAGATGAAGTGGCCGGGCTACTACGCTCCCGACGGAATATCACCGATGGACCATGGCGTCTGGATGGTGCCACCGGAGCAACTGATGGAAATGCTCCGCCCTTTTCACGAGCTCCGCATCAACACCCACGTGCACTGCAACGGGGACCTCACAATCGATCTTTGGATCGACGTTGTTGAACAGTTGCTTCTCGAATCGGCCTGGCTTGACCACCGCTACACGGTACAACACAGCCAGCTCACGAGTGCTGCTCAGTACCGACGCATGGCAAAGCTCGGCATGTGCGCCAACATTTTCTCCAATCACATCTGGTACTGGGGCGATCAGCACAACAACATCACCGTCGGTCCCGAACGGGCTCGACGGATGGAAGCATGTCGGACGGCACAGGAAGCTGGCGTGCCTTTCTCAATCCACACCGATGCAAGCGTCACTCCGCTAGGCCATCTCCACACGATGTGGTGTGCCGTCAACCGTGTCACCCCGTCCGGTCGGGTACTCGGCGAGTATGAGCGCATCTCAGCGCAGTCTGCACTCCACGCCGTCACCACGAGTGCTGCATACCAGCTACACGCCGATGACGAGTTTGGCAGCATCGAATGCGGCAAGGCTGCAGACTTTACGGTGCTCGAAGAAAACCCACTCACTGTCGACCCGATGAG
Source organism: uncultured Ilumatobacter sp. (assembly GCA_938091165.1). Taxonomy (GTDB): domain Bacteria; phylum Actinomycetota; class Acidimicrobiia; order Acidimicrobiales; family Ilumatobacteraceae; genus Ilumatobacter_A. The sequence continues at coordinate 96,344 of CALKNK010000043.1, forward strand.
CATCAAGGACATCGGCGTTTGGGGCACTGTCGTCGGGGGCACCGCGAACGAAGCTGCTCACCCCGGCGCCTAGTCCCCACCACCGGGGTGTTCCCACCACCGGGGTTTAGCCGACAACGTCGTCGAATCGTGCCGTGAACGCATGGGGCTCGAACTCGCCGCTCACGGCAATTGCCTCGAGTCGGCTTCCCGCAACACCGCTGGCGCTCGGAGCAGCCGACGTTCTGGGACCCACTACCTGCACGAGCAGCTGCTGTTCGCCGGTATCGATCCATCCCTTAAGTCGCAGGAGTCCAAGCGGCAGATCGGCCAGCAAGTTGTCGACACTCGCCGCGGGAATTACGCCGCCAGTCCACGACCATCGCACATATCGATTGTCGTGCTCAACAGATGCCACATCGAAGCGCTCAGATGGTCGCAGGCCGAGCACGACGTCCACTGGAACATCGCTACCATCAACTAGCGCTGACTGAGAGATCGACTTGATGACGTTGCATGCTGTTTGGCGTTCCGAACCCGAGCACAGATCCGCCTTCGTCAGCACGATCAAATCCGCTCCAGCGAGCTGCCGCTCAACCTCCCCGCCAACGTACTTGTCCACGAGCTGCCGACGAATCGAGTCAGCAGCTGCAAGCACAATCACACCGCCCGGCTCGAATCCTGCTGCTGTACCCCAGGCCGCAGTCACCGCTGGATCAGCCACCCCGCTCGCCTCAATCACGATGTGCTCAGGCGCTTCCTCCGCATCCCGCAAAGAGACGAGTGTCTCGAACAGGTCACGGCCCAGTGTGCAACAGACGCATCCGTTTGGGAGGTTGATGACACCGGCGTCGTTGGCCGCCGCAAGAAGTTTTGCGTCGACGCCGACAGCACCAAAGTCGTTGACAATCACACCAAGTCGGCGTCCCCCCGGATTCTGCAGCAGCCGGTTGAGAAGCGTCGTCTTCCCTGCGCCGAGGTACCCCCCGATGACCGTGATCGGAATCGCAGGTTGATGCTGAGAACGTGCCGCAGATGCCACGACACCATGTTGGCACCCACCGACGTGAAACGATCAGCCGATGACGAACAACGGCGTCGACACTGGACCACTGACTGGCATCAAGGTGGTCGACATGTCTGTCATGATCGCTGGCCCCTTGGCAGCCATGATGCTGGCCGACCAGGGTGCCGAGGTTGTGAAGGTTGAGTCTCCTGGCATGGGCGACATGATGCGTCACCTTGGATCGTCGAAGAACGGATTGACAGGCATCTACGTGAACAACAATCGCGGGAAGCGGTCACTTGTCATCGACGTTAAAAAGCAAGCCGGTCTTGACGTCATGCGTCGTCTGATTGCTGACGCCGACATCTTGATCCAAAACTTCCGACCCGGTGCGATGGACCGCATGGGTCTGGGTTGGAAGGCAATGCACGAACTCAACCCAGAGCTGATTTACACGTCAATCTCTGGATATGGGCCAAACGGTCCAAGCAGTGGCCGTCGCGCCTACGACAACGTGATCCAGGCGGCGTCCGGCTTGGCAAGCGTGCAGGCCCATCCGGCAACGGGCAAGCCAGAGTTGTTCCGCACATTGGTCTGCGACAAAGCTACCGCGTACACAGCAACGCAGGCCATCACCGCAGCGCTGTACGCCCGTGCAACGGGCGTCGCGAGCGGCCAACACATCGAACTCGCCATGCTCGATACCGCCATTGCGTTCATGTGGCCCGACTCGGCCATGGATGCGGTTCTCCTTGACGACGACACAACTCGTGCTCCCACAATTGCATCTGCGTACAACACGGTCACTTTGGCCGACGGCTACGCCGCAACAAGCGTCGTGACCGAGTCGGAGTTCCGAGGCCAGTGCAACACGTTTGGACTTTCAGATCTCGCTGACGATCCTCGGTTCGCCAACGCCGATCTACGAAGGGCGAACCGCCAGGAATTGAACGCCGAACTTAAAGAAGCCGCTGCAGCCACGACAGTTGCGCAGTTCGCGGAGCGATCGGCTCAATTCGACCTGCCGGGCGCGACAGTGAGCACCCTGGGCGAGCTGCCGACCGATCCACAGGTGATCGCCAACGGCACCTTTATCGAGCGCGAACATCCCGTCGCAGGCCACATCCGTGAGCCACGCGCGGCTGCTCGATTCTCCGAGACCCCTCAGCGCGTGAGCGACTTCGCACCCACATTTGGCCAGCACTCAGACGACATTGCCATGGAGTTAGGCCTTGATGCTGCCGAACTCCGCGCCGCCGGGGTTATTTTCTAATTGCCGGCCAGATGCTTTCCTGAGCCTCGCTCCGTCAACCTGAAATGAAGCCCGCAGCTTCAAACGCTCGGTTAATAATCAACTCCAGGCGGGGCGTGTTGTCTGGGTAAGGTCCAGCAACAGTAACGGCCCAGGTGACGCCATCGCCACGATTGAGGACCATTGCATGGGTGTTCTCAATCGTGCCCGTGTGGCCGAAACGGCCCCCGCCATAGGAAACAACGCCCAGGCCGTACCCTGGTTGCCCGTACTCAGCTCCGGTCGGTGTCTTCATCAACAGCACCGTCTCTGGTTCGAGCGGCTTGAATCCAGGCGTCGAATGATCCAGCGAGTCGAGGATGGTCACGAGGTCAGACGGCGTTGCGATCCAACTCCCTGCAGCTCCCAAGGTCTCCATGTAGTTCCGGCCTTCGCTGGTGGCGTGAAGCACCTCCTGCGGTCCAGGATCAAACGTATTCGCCAAGCGCAGACCCGAAAGTCCGAGCGGCGTCAGCACGTGTTCGTACGCAGCGCTCACGTAGCTGCGGCCAGTAATCGCCTCAATGAGGACTCCTGCCACGCAGTAGTTCATGTTGCTGTAGTTGTAACCACCGCCGCCTGCACCTCGTTGGACACCGATGCGCGCCGCATCATCGCAACTATCCGCCCCGGCGCGGAAGAACTCATAGTCGTACTTCGAGAAGCCCGACGTATGACCTAGAAGCTGTCTGATCGTGAGCCGACGGACACCATTCGACGGCGTGACACCTAGGTGGTTGGCAACCCGCTGACCGACCTCTTCGTCGAGCCCGACAATACCTTCTTCAACCAGCTGCAACAGCGTGATCGCCGTGATCGTCTTCGAAATACTGGCGATCCTAAACCGATCCTGGGGGTCAGTGATGTCCATGTTGAACTGGGGTGATCGTTGACCGAGGCCCCTTGCATGCACCACGTCACCTCCGATTAGCACAGCGACGGATGCAGCCGAATTCCCGTTTCGAAGGAGCGCTGCGTCAAGATTTGCATCAAAAGCTGCCCAACCCGTGGGCTGACCGCTGCCGGCGTCATCGAGACCAGGCCCTGACGGTGGAGCGTCCTCGGCGACCTCCACCTCGAAGGGTCGTAGTGGCTCCACTTCGAACGTTGGTTCATCTGTTTCAAACCCTTCAAGCAACATTGCATCAACAACTGACGTCGTCGTTGTCGCTTGCGTCTCAGTATCGTCCGCGACGACAACTAGCGCTACGAGTGCATCGTCAGTGGCCGACGCAGGATTGCTGTCGACAGCCGCTGTCGTCTCGTTAGCCCGTTCGATGGGCGGCTCTGCCATTGCGGGGATGCTTGCCTGAGGTTCTCCGGTGGATGGCGGCGTCTGGCTCGTCGGGTCGGTATCGGCACACGCTGCAACCGTGAGTGCAGCGGCGCAGAACGCCACAACACATCGCCAGGGCTTAGTCCACCACACCCCCCCATGATGACCGCCCGCTGCGCCGGATTGGTGGCAACACCCCCCATGCGCTCAGCCCTCATCGAGCGGCGGGGGTGGCGGTCTGTATGCATCGTCGGTAAATCCGCCAAAAAGCAACGCGTTGTCCATGATCGTTGCGATTTCGGGGGTGGACACGGGGTAGTCGCCACTGATAGCGACTGCCCAGGTGATGCCGTCGGGGCGCCGCACAAACATGGCATGCGTGCTCTCCAAGGTTCCGGTATGACCGAACGTTGTAGTCGCAGCACCTCCAGTGGGTGGCGCGTCAAAAATCCGCAGACCCATGCCGTAGCCCTGAGTGGGCAATGCGGATGCGCTCGTGGTCATCGGTGCCGACTCACTAAGAGCCTCGTCGTCGTCAGATGGTGGCGTCACCGTGATCATTGCCATCATCTCGAGCGTGGCGGACTTGAGCACCTTGACCCCCGGCGTCGATAAGTCCAGTGAGTTGAGAATCGTGACAAGGTCGGTCGGCGCAGCAAGCCATGCACCTGCACCAGCGAGCACCTCCATGTAGTTCCGACCCTCGCCGGATTTGTGTTCGACATCACCCGGCTCGATGTCAAATGTGCCAGCTGTGCGCATCGATGTGATCGCTAGCGGATCCAGGACCTCTTCTTGCACGACTTGTTCATACGGCAAGCCAGTCACCTGCTCAATCAGAAGACCGAGCACACAGAAGTTCATATTGCTGTACTGAAACGACGTGCCAGCGACCGACTGGAGCGAACGCCGGAAGCCAGCTCGCGCTGCATCCGGACACGATGCGGCTTCGTTACGGAAAAATAGATTCTCGTACCGTGGAAAGCCTGAGCGATGCGTCAACAGGTGACGAAGAGTTATTACCTCAGTCCCTTCGGTCGGGCTCGACACATCGAGCTCCGTTGCGAGCAACGACCCAACCGGTGCGTCGAGTTCAAGTACTCCGTCCTCGACAAGTTTGAGGGCAGCGACAGCGAGGATCGTCTTACTAATACTTGCAACACGAAATCGGTCCGAGGGTTCCGCTACCTCGCCTGCGATCCGATGACCATACGCTGCGCTGTGCTGGAGTTCGCCGTTGCGGAGTACAGCGACGGACGCTGCCGCCGAGCCTCCGCGAATGAATGTGGCTTCAAGGTACTGATCCACTGCTGCCCAGCCGCTCAACGGCGCAACGCTGCCCGCCGGCGTTGCCGCATCCGTCGTTGCAGCAACATTTGATATCGACGTCGTAGACGTGGTCGCCGGCCTTCTCGATGTCGGAACCGTCGTTGTACCGGGCACCAACGTCAGAGCCGTCGTCACCTCAACCAAAGCTGGGTCGGGACCCGACTGAACTTCCGTGGTTGCACACGAGGAGGCGGCGACCGCAAAGCCGACGAAGACAATGCCAGCGCGTTGCATAAGTCGTCGACTCCGCTTCTGCTGCACTTTCCTATGATGGCCGACCTCACGGCGCAACGGACGGCAACGCCGCACATCCTCGTTAGGGCTCGACAACGCAGCTCTCAGCGGACCGGTTCGCACACGTCTCGCTACGCCGCTCCAACTTTCACGGAAATTGCTGGCATCACCGACTCGTGATCTCCATCGTGATTCCTGTGAGGTCGGAGTCGGAGCAAAATTATCCGGAGTCACACCAACCTGGCCGTGGTGCTGGCACAGCGCGGTCCGGGCCCACCTCGGAGCTAACAGGGGTTGAGGATCAAGTCTGGTCAAGCACGGCGCGAGCCACGATATCTGTACCAAATGCTGTCAAAATTGCGAGATACAACAAGCCAGTGGCGGCCATCACGGCCGAGTAGTACCGCTCTTTCAACGCCGCCTTGGTCACCGCCACCAGAATGATTGTGGTGAGCGCGCACATTGCCCACATCCACCCCAGTAAGCCGCCCCAGCCATCGTCGACAGCACCGGTCCAAACGCTGGCCATTCCGGTCGGCAGCAAGAGAGCGGCAATTTCGAGCGGCCACAACCAGGCCAACGCAGTGACCATCTCGTTGAGCAACCTACGAGGCAAGCCGGGCTGCGTGAGATACCAGTGGCCAAGGAGCATGCCGTCGCTGATCGCACCGATGAAGGCCGCGCCGATCAACGTGCGCAACAACGCGACGGTCACAGTCCACGTCGACGAGTCAGCTGCTGCATCGATCGACGCTGCGATGAGACCAACACAGCCGATAACAGCAGGCACGAGGTCAAGTACTGGGTTGAACTCGGGGCCCGTTCGTGATGTTGCTTTGTCAGCCGTCCGTTCGATGCCTGTCATCTCGGCAACTCGCTCAGACCGGCGGTCAAATTCAGCGTCATAACCACTGACACCTGCGTTTTTACGGATAACGGAGACAGCCAAAGCGAACAAGCACCCTGCGGCGACCATTGCCGATGACGCCTCACGGATCGGGTTGGTGCCAAACGCCAACCCTGTGGCGAGCGCCCCCAAGGCAAAGCAGAGGTAGACGCTCCGTAACAACCAGCCATACCCGATAGAGATGATTCTGCGACGGGTAGTGAACCAGCAGAACAGCATTCCGCCCGCCGCCCATTGCAGCAGCACGGTTGCAGCGTCGAGGCGGATCACGATTCGTGAGGGTAACGGCGTACGATGATCTCGCCATGGCCACTTCTCCACCCAAGGGCACACGTTACGTTCGCCACTTCGCTCGCTCAGCCTTTGCAGCCCTGGCGCTCGCAGCAACTATCACCGGCTGCTTCACCGGCGAGCGGCCTCGCTTCGGTTGCGCCCCTGGAGAATCGACGGGACGAACCGAGATCGATGAGGTGCTGAACCGCTTCGAGTGTGTCGCAACTTCGACGTTCAAAGCGGATTACACCGTTCTGACCCGACTGGGAGACATCGATTCTGCCGCCACGGTCGTCCAAGCGTCATCGGGCCGACGGTCGATCACGATCAACGACGTCCGATTTGTCTACGACAACGGAAGAACACTCACGTGCGACCTCGTCAGCGAAACGTGTGAAGCAGTAATCAACGAGGCGCGTACGAGTGACCTACTGCTGACAAGCGAGTTTTATGCCCAGTCAATGGCCAGCCGCTTACGAGTCGACGCAGAGCGGCGCATCGGTGACCCGGTCGCATCAAACGTCGTCGTAGGCGGCCAACCAGCACTGTGCGTAGCCGTACCGGTCACAGGAGGCACGAAGACCTACTGCGCGCTCGAATCAGGGGCACTCGCGCTTTTCGACGGGAGCGATCTGTTGGTCGAGCTGACCTCTTACTCCTCCACTCCGGACGAAGCAGCATTCGGCACCTAACCAAACAGCCGGGCCGCATCGCCGCTTGCACAACGGCACACAAGCCGACTCAGGCGTCGACAGAGACAAGACGATGGTCAGAATTGTTGAAGCGCTCGGGGCCAGCTTCGGTCGCCGCAGCGATATCTTCGAGCCGCATTCCCCACTTTCCCGGGATGTAAATACCTGGTTCAATGCTGAACGCATGTCCAGCTTCGAGAGGACGCTTGTTGCCTTCGACAATGTACGGGTCCTCGTGCGCCTCGAGCCCGATGCCGTGACCGGTGCGGTGGATGAAGTAGTCGCCATAGCCGGCATCGTCGATCACCTTGCGGCATGCGCGATCAACATCTTCACATGCTGTCCCGATAGTCGCCGCAGAAACACCCGCTGCCTGCGACTCAAACAGCACGTCATACGCCTCCGCAACGTCGGCCGGAATGTCTCCAGTGAATACGCATCGTGTTGTGTCTGAGCAGTAGCCGTTCATTGTGCCGCCGAAGTCGGTGAGCACAATTTCCCCTGGCTGGATGACACGGTCACCTGGGTGATGGTGTGGGCTCGCCGCATTCTCACCAGCAGCAACAATGGCAAAATTGACAACCTGGTGGCCCTCTTCAATAATGCGATGCCCGAGATAAGACGACACCTCGGCTTCGGTACGACCAATCAGCGGGATTTCACCGCGCTGGAGTTCGCCGGCAATCTTGTCGACAGCAGCGCCGGCAGCGGCCAGCGCGTCAAGCTCCGCACGGTCCTTGCTCATCCTGAGAGGACCAACCACATCAACAGCTCGTGTGAACTGAGTATTCGGTAGGTGCGGCAGCAGTTCGACGAGGAATCGCGACCACATCTGATCACCGACTGCGATGCGCTTCGCACCCGATACCAGGCGACCGACAATGTCCGTCGGATCTTCGGTCTCGGACCACGGCAGCAGGTCAAACACGCCAGGTTGCGGCACTACACGGGCAGCCTCGAGGCCAGGAATCAGCAACGCTGGGTCACCGTCACGCTGCACCACGAGCATCGTCAATCGTTCGAGCGGCATTGCGGTGTACCCCGTCATGTACGGCAAGTCATGACCGACCGAGAGCATGACCGCATCAACCTGCTGGTCCGCCATTGCCGCACGAACTCGTGCAAGTCGATCTAGATAGACGGATGTATCAAGTGCTGCGTTTCTCACCGGCTCAGTCTGCCAGCCGTTTCGTTCAGGTGAATAACCGAGAAACTCGTGATTTCACCTGACCGACGCGACGTTTCCGTCGTTAGCTTGACCCCATGAACACGCCAGACCTCACCGGTGCAGCCCCCGTTTCTGTAGCCGACCACATCGACTTGTACTGGCGTCCCGGCTGCGGCTTCTGCACAAGCCTGCGCCGCGGCTTGGACAAACTCGCCATCGAACGAGTCGAGCACAACATCTGGGACAACCCGAACGCTGCTGCGACAGTTCGCCACCATGCAAACGGAAACGAAACCGTTCCGACGGTCGTCATCGGCGGCCAGAGCCTGGTCAATCCGTCCGCAAGACAACTGCTGGCATTTCTTGCATCGCAGGCCCCACACCTCCTCCCCGCTGGTCAGGACAAAATCGAGGAATCCAGCAACGAGGCCGACCGGATCGTCGATCGCGTGCTGGACGACTAACCGACTCTCGGCACAGCGCATCTCATGCAGTGACAACTAACCTGAGGTGATGACAACTCCCGATTCTTCCTGGGACCCTGGCGACATGGCCATAGCGCCATCGATTCTCGACCTCATCGGCAAGACGCCGATGGTTCGCATGAAACGGGTGAGCGAAGAACACGGCATCAAGTGCACGCTGGCGATGAAACATGAAGTGACCAACCCCGGCGGCTCCTCAAAGGACCGTCCGGCCCTCGAGATGATCTTGGCAGCCGAAGCGAGCGGTGAACTCCTACCCGGAGGCACGATCGTTGAACCAACATCTGGCAATACCGGAGTGGGCCTGGCGATCGTCGCAGCTCAGCGGGGTTACAAGTGCGTATTTGTCATGACAAACAAGGCAGGCAAAGAAAAGGTCGACCTACTTCGAGCATACGGCGCCGAAGTGGTGGTCTGTGACGTCGCTGTTGCCCCCGAGGACCCCAACAGTTATTACTCGGTTGCCGAACGACTCACTCAAGAGCGCGGCGCTTACCGACCCAACCAATACGCGAACCCAAATAACGCAATCGCCCATACAAAGACCACGGGACCCGAGATCTGGGAGCAGACCGCTGGACGCATCACGCATTTCGTTGCAGGGGCAGGCACATGCGGTTCCATCACCGGCACGGGGCGATTTCTCAAACAGATGAACCCAGACATCAAGCTGATCGTCGCTGACCCGGACACTTCAGTGTTCTCCGGTGGGTCCGGACGGCCATATCTCGTCGAAGGCGTGGGCGAGGACTTCTATCCAGCTGCCTACGACGGCGACCTCTGGGACGAAGTCATTCCGATCAGTGACGAAGAGAGTTTTCTGACCGCTCGCTACGTCAGCGAATCTGAGGGAATTCTGATCGGGGGCTCCGGCGGTACGGCAGTCGCTGCTGCGCTCAAGGTCGCTAGAGAAGCTGATGACAACGCTGTGGTCGTTGTGTTCAACCCTGATTCTGGGAGGGGCTATCTCTCAACGGTCTTCAACGAGAGCTGGATGATGAACTTCGGGTTCATCAAAGAGTGCGAGCAATGCGTCGGAGCTGTTCTCGACACCCGCAACGCCTCAATCGAAAATCTCCTGTACGTCAACCCGACGGCACCTGTCAGCGAGGCGATTGAGATCATGCGTGCTCACGGCGTCAGCCAGCTCCCCGTTTGCAAGAACACCCCGCCCTTTGCGAACGCCGAGGTATCGGGCTCGGTTGATGAACTCGAATTGATGGACGTCATCCACCGCGACCCCGGAGCGATGAACGTCGAGGTCGAAAAGATCATGGGAGCCAAGCTCCCAACGATCGGTGTCGGCCAGAAGGTCGAACTCGCCGTGGAGATGCTCGAAAACGCTCCAGCCCTGCTGGTGCTCTCAGGCGGCCGGCCACTCAGCGTTCTCACCCGCACCGATCTGCTCTCCTACTTCACCGCCATTGCAGAGGACGCCTCCGGACGTGACTGATCAATTCCCAAACGACACGGAAAAACTGACCGACATGTCGGCAGGCTTCTCAACCCGAGCTATCCACGCCGGCCAGGAGCCCGACCCAGCCACGGGAGCCGTCGTTGTCCCAATCTCGCTATCAACTACCTTTGCCCAGGACGGCGTCGGCAACCATAAGGGATACGAGTACTCACGGTCAGGTAACCCGACACGGACTGCCGTCGAAACACAGATTGCATCGCTCGAGCAAGCCCGCCACGGCCTCTCCTTCGCCAGCGGCCTTGCTGCCGAGGACAACATCCTGCGTCTCCTCACCGTCGCACCAGAAGGTAGCGGCAAACGTGTTCTGCTCGGCAACGACGCCTACGGCGGCACATTCCGCCTCATCGCAAAAGTCTGGGGCCCAATGGGCTACCCGTGGACTGCCGTCGACCTCACCGACCTTGACGCGCTTCGAGCCAACTGGCCCCACGACACAGGCATGATCTGGTTGGAGACTCCGACCAACCCGCTCCTGACTTGCTTCGACATTGAGGCCATTGCTTCGATCGCCCACGAACGTGGAGCGATC
>CALKNK010000044.1 GCA_938091165.1 uncultured Ilumatobacter sp.
ACCTGATAGAACCGGCTTTCTGCAGGTTGGGCTCCGGTGGTAGTTCGCCATCTTTCGCCGGAATTCCCCCTTGTTCGCAGGACAGCACCGTGCGGTACTCGCTGAGCAACGGTTAACGCTGCTGCTTGAGCTGCTCCCGCATCTTGGTGTCCCGCCAGAACGACGCCGTCTTTGAGCCGTAGGGCTCCCAAGGCGACGGTTCCGCTGCCTGCGGGTTGTCGCCCATTACCGTGACTCGCTGAACGATGCGTTCACCGACGAAGTCGTTCAGCACATGGTGCTGTGTGCACCGGTTGTCCCACATTGCGACCGTGCCGGCTCTCCAGCGGTATCTGACCGTGAACCGCGGCTGGTGAATCCACTGCGACAGATAGGTGAGCAACATCGTCGACTCGGCATCGCTGAGCTCAACGATGCGACGAGTGAAGTGTTCGTTGACGAACAGCGACCGCTTGCCAGTTTCAGGATGGACACGTACAACGGGGTGAATATGCATCTTCTCCGGCACAAGGTGACTACTCGCGTCGTGGAGCGCCGTCAGTCCGTCGCAGAGCGCCCGCATCGGCGCAGATAATTCGTCGTACGCCGTGTAGGCGTTGGCCCACAGCGTGTCGCCGCCGATTTCCGGGCAGACCTTCATGTGAAGGATGGCGAACTTCGAAGGCTGAGGTTCAAACGTGATGTCGCTGTGCCATTCGTCGGCGACGCCGCCGGCCCCGTCGATCGCGTGGAGCTCGAAAAACTCAGGGCGCTCGCGCTCGACATCGAGATCCAGGTTCGGGTGGGACTCAAGCTCGCCGAACATTCGACCGAACGCGATATGTTCGTCCGGCGTCGGGTGCTGTCCAGGGAAAAACAGGACCTGATGCTCCATTAGGAGCTCATGGATCCGTTCCGCGTCCTGAGGGTTCACCTCCGCCAAACGGAGGCCCCGGATCTCGGCGCCCAGCGACCCGGAGAGTCGTTCGACCTTGAGCTGCGTTGAAACGTTAGGCATGGCGGATCCTCAGTTCAGTCGACCGTTATTCACCACACAGTACGCAGTGGCCACCTTCGGGAGATGAGCCAGCGCAGCGTGGACCCCTACTTTGCCAGCACCGTCTGCGCAACGATCATGGAATTAACCCCATGGTGCCCCAAGTCCACGTTGCGCCGCCGATCGTCGGCGCAACGCATTAATCGTGCTACCCGGCGATGTCGTCTTCTCCGATCTCAGTTGATATGGCTCATCGATCGTGACCCCCGAACGACTATCTCCAGTGGAGGGCATTCGAGCTACCAGCTTTCACGCCACTGCGATGTGTTTGACGACTCGCGCATTTATGTTGAAGGGATGCAAACACCACGCTGCAGTAGTGCGTAGGTCCCGAGTTCGACTCACGGTCCGGGCTCCACGTCACCGTCTCCAGTGACTGCCTCCACCGTTTGGTTCGTTCCGACGGAGCGAGTTTGTTGCAACGTCAGAGAGTTGAGCGCCCGTCTCTAGGGACTCTGCCCAACGCCGAGGAAAACGCAGGCGAAGAAAAGACGACCTCAGATGTTGAGCACCGCCGGGAGCCATTCGACGAGTCGCTCGGCGACCACATCGTCACTCTTGGCAAGCAGGTGGCCGTCGCCTGGCAACATCTCGACGTCGCCATAGCCGGCAATCGCCTGGACCATCAGACTCGCCTCTGACGGCAGAATCTCGTCGCAGTCACCGTGAAACAACAGCAATGGTCGTCCACCAAGTGCCCCAGCAACCTCGCATCCCGCTGACTGCGTGGCGAAGGTGACCACGCCAGCCACCGACGACATCATCACCACCGCTGCACGAATCGCCACCGCACCACCGAAGCTGTGGCCCATCACCACGACCCGCTCAGCGCCCGCATCGCGCGCCCACTCCACACCGCACGCCAAGTCATGAGCACACAGGTCCAAGTTGTTCGGCTCCCGATAACTAATGCGCAGAACTCGAACACCCCGATCTGCCCACTCATCACCGAGACGTTGGTACAGGCCATGCCCAGGCCCCAACAATCCACCCATCGCCCCGCCGCACACGACCAGCGCCGCAGGTTTGGGCTCAACCGATGCGACTGGTTCGTGCCAGAGCACACTCAACAACCCACGCGATGTGTAAACCTCGCGGTGTCGCAACGACTCGGTGATCGACGTTTCTGTGGTGGCTAATGCGTGCAACGCTTCCAAGGCCGTCGGGTTCTCAGGATCCCCTGCAACGGGCGCGTCGGACACGCTTTTTATTGTCCCACGGCTCATTGACCGAAACGAACCGTGAGCGTGTCCTCCGTCACGTTCACGGTGGGAGCGAGCCGCTACGTTCGAAGTTTGATGACCCTGTCCGCAGATGCTCCAAGCTTCAATCTCAATAATCCGGTTGATCGGGACCATGCCCGACGCATTGGCATGGCCTGGATCGAACTGCGTCGCGGGGCGGGTTCGGCTCGGCTCCGTGATTACTTCTTCGGTCGCGAAGAACCCCTTGAGCAAGGTCAGATGGACGCACTCGATTTACTCATGCGACGCGACCGCACAATGTCAGGTCTTGCCGGACGACTCCGGATTGAACCATCCACCGCCACGCGCGCCGTCCAGCGCATTGTCAACGATGGGCTTGCTGAGCGATACCCGTCTGCAGATGACGGTCGCATTGTCATGGTGAGGGTCACCCCCAGTGGCCAACGGCGCCATGCTGCTGTTGCCAAACGCCGCGAAATCGCAATGGAGCGGATCATCGGTTCGTTCGAAGCAGACGAACGGGCAATGCTCGCCGATCTACTTGAACGACTCACGACCGCCATTGACGATGTCGTCGCTGAAATCGAGATCGAGACACGCACGGACCCCGACCGGCAGCTTTGAGGTGCCGCGTTGCATCTGATTGCTTTTGAAGCCATCCGGTAAGGTCCGCTTCGATGGCTGATTCGGCGGTGTTTGCAGACCAAGCAATGGAGTTCGCTCCTCAGCTGTATTCCGCTGCCATGCGCATGACGCGCAACAAGGCCGACGCTGAGGACTTAGTCCAAGAGGCCTATCTGAAGGGGTTCCGCAGTTTCCACACCTTCACCGAGGGCACCAATCTTCGGGCCTGGCTCTTTCGCATTCTCACCAATACCTACATCAACAAGTATCGGGCCAAGCAGCGTCGTCCCGACGAGTCCGACCTTGGTGAAATTGAGGACCTATACCTGTACAAGCGGCTCGGCGCCCTCGAAGATGCTTCCATCGGCCGCTCGGCCGAAGATTCGTTGATGGAAATGCTCCCCGACGACGAGGTGAAGCGAGCGCTCGAGGGGCTCCCTGACACCTTCCGGCTGCCTGTCATCCTTGCTGATGTGGAGGGATTCGCGTACAAAGAAATTGCCGACATGCTGGACATTCCGATTGGAACTGTGATGTCGCGACTCCATCGGGGAAGAAAGGCGATGCAAAAGACGTTGCACACGTATGCCCTCGAACGCGGACTGTCCGAACCCGAACTCGACCCAGTTGGAACAGACGCAGCAGGCCAGGAGAACAACTGATGGACGCATGTGACACACCCGACTGCAATGAGACGCTCAAAGAACTCGACCTATTCCTCGATGCCGAACTGTCCGACGGGGCTCGCACAGCAATCCACCATCACCTCGACAGCTGCCCCGACTGCCTTAGTGCCTACGATTTCCACGCCGAACTGAAACAAGTCATCCACAAAAAGTGCCAAGAAAACGAGATGCCAGCCGACTTGCTGTCGCGTATCGAAAAATGCTTTGACACCGATTTCGACAACAACGGCATCATTGGCTGATCCTGCGCAGGCGAGTTGTTGCTCGACAGCGCGTCAAGCTAGCCGACCAGCCATCATCGAAACGTGGAGCCAACTGAAGCCGCCATCTTGCTCATAGCCCTCGCCGCAACGTGGGCGATGACTGCTCTGATTTGGGTAATCCAGCTCGTGCACTACCCCATCTTTGACAGCATCGATCCCGGCGAAGACAACCAAGGCTGGATCCAGTTCGCGAGCCGCCATACCAGTTCGATCAGCATCGTCGTCGGGCCGCTGATGCTCGCCGAGGGACTCACCGGGCTCTGGCTGGCCGTAACCCCACCCGCCGGCGTCAGCCGAGTTCTTCCCATCGTGGCACTAGGTCTGATGGCAGTGGCGTACGGCGTGACCGTTTTCGTGTCCGCTCCGATCCACGGTCAAATGTCGCAACGCTTTGACGCACAACTGCACCATCGACTGGTGACCACCAACTGGATTCGAACCGCAGCCTGGACAACGCGCGCTTGCGTGATATTCGCGCTGGCGTACATCGCTGTCACTTGAATCGAGTGACTCATTCCAGTACCTGGATCAAGTGAGAACACTCCGCACACAATGATGCATCGACGAGCCGTTCGGGTCGATAACCTTGCAGCCATGTTGCTCGCAGCCGAGGTATGGCATTGGTGGATTGGTGTTGCTCTTACGGGCGTCGGAATATTGGTCGGCATCGGCCTGCTCGGTGTTTACCTTTCGACCGTGACAGCGCAGAAGTACCCCGGCCGCAAGTACCGCCGCCAAAGCGACCTCTGAGTCAGCGTCGATCATGACGGTCGAGCCGGCCTCACTTAAGCCGGCAGCGATCAACAATCACATCGCTGCCCTGCTCTCCCGGTGCACTTTCGCTGCTCCAGGAACGGTCGTTGTCTGCGCGTTATCTGGCGGCCCCGATTCCGCTGCGCTGGTTGCACTAGCTGTTGCTGCTGATCTCGACGTGCGTGCTGTGCACGTCGATCACGGCCTTCGACCCAGCTCGGTCAAAGACGCATCAATTGCCAAGGCGATTGCGGACCGGTTCGACGTGCAATTCAGATGCGAACGCGTCGAAGTTGCCGACGGTGCCAACCTCGAGGCACGCGCCCGCGATGCTCGCCGCGCCGCGGTCGGCGCCGATGCCCTCACCGGGCACACTGCCGACGATCAGGCCGAAACCGTTCTCCTGCGCCTCTTGCGCAGTGCCGGCGGCGCTGGACTCGCAGCGATGAGCCCAGGGCCGAGTAAGCCTATTTTGGCGCTGCGTCGCACCGAAACCCACGAACTCTGTGCCCTGCTCGATTTGAAGGTGGCTCACGACCCGACGAATTCCGATCGGCGATTCCAACGGAACCGAATCCGTCACGACGTCATTCCGTTACTCAATGACGTTGCCGATCGAGATGTCACCACATTGCTGACCAGGTCGAGCACGCTGCTGCGAGAAGACGAAGCATTGTTGAACCAGCTCGCTGCCAGCCTTGACCCCACCGATGCGCGGGGCTTAGCTGCCGCGCCTCTTTCTCTCGCCCGACGATCAGTGCGCCAGTGGATCCTTAGCGCTACCGTCGACCTTGACGACCCGTTCAACCGTCATCCGCCAGACGCAGCAACCGTCGAACGGGTTCTCGCCGTCGCTCGCGGCGACGCCACCGGGTGCGACGTTGCTGCAGGATGGCGCGTTGAGCGAACAAGACAACGGCTACGACTTTTCTCGCAGGCGCCAACCAGCAGGTAACCTTTCACCTCGGTATGACGAAGGTCGCACAAACTCACCCACTTCTCGAAGGTGCATGCTGATGCCTCCTCGTCTGCGCGGGAAATGGGCCCTCGGGATCACACCCCGCAACTTCACCTGGATCCTCAAAGGCAAGCTTGCGATCTGCGAACGTCCCGGCGGAGTCGGTGACAGCCATCGCCGTGTCAGGCGCCAAGAGGAAATCATTTGGTTACGCGAGAACGGTTTCGGCTGCGTCATTTCGATCATCTCGGCGCCGAGCAACCTGCACAACTACGACGAGTTGCAGCTGCCCTACCGACATCGCGCCTTCAACCAGGAAAATCTCGACGCCTACCTGACGCATCTGTACAAGGAAATTCAAGAACTTCTTAATCGCAATATCAAGGTGTTGGTGCACGCCGAAGAGGTGAGCGATCGCATTGTCGGCGTTATGGGCGGCTACATCCGCTGGTCGGGCCTCGTTGAGGAACCCACTCACGCCATTCAGGTCACTGAGCGTCTTTCCGGTCGCCAACTTGACCCGTTCGCGCGTGAACTGATCATGAACGCCCACACTTTGCGCTGAAAACCTCCAGGCCTAGGCCCGAATCGTTTATTCGACGACTGTCGTAACGACGGCGTCTAAATCGGTGATGACGACAATTCCCGAGGGAATTTCAATGGTCTGCCCCGCCTGGATTGCGTTCGGGTCTTCGATACCGTTCAACTCGATAATTGACTGCACAGTGACACCAGTTGCAGCGGCAATGCTGGCCAACGTGTCACCCCGCTTGATCGTGTAAAACTGGCGAACCCCCTCCGGCAGGGTTGTGCCAGGGATAGTCGTCGTCGAAGTTGTAGTGCGAATCGGCGGAAGCGGGTCAGTTGATGCTTTGTCCGTGGTTCCGCACGCTCCCGCAACGAGCGCCAGCACCACAGGAAAGCTGGCGAAGGCGGCGCCAGTGAGGCGGGGACGTGCACGTCTGTCAGTTCCCGTCATAGCGACATGATAGGGGTCTTGACGACCAGCTTCCCGGCAGGCCCCACAAGTGCCCGTCGTACTGATCCCAGCCACCCGCTGCGTAGTTCCTCACTCGGAATGCTCTGCAGCCACCGTCACGACGTACCCTCGGCGGCGTGAGCACCATTGCCGACAGGACCGTTGACTTTCCTGGCGCAGAAGCCCCAGCGCGCCAGTACAACATCGACGCGAACGGCGTACAGATCGCCGTTCACGAGTGGGGCGACGCTGGAGCTCCGCCACTGCTTGCCGTGCACGGCGGTTTCGACTTCGCCCGCACCTACGACTTGTTCGCACCGCGCTTGGCCGCCTGCGGCTGGCGCGTCGTGGCCTGGGACCAGCGCGGTCATGGTGACTCTGAACATGCCGAGCTGTACTCGTGGGACGCCGACATGCGTGACGCTCTTGCGGTGTTTGACCATGTCAAGCCGGGTGCGCCACTTCCCGTCGTTGGCCATTCCAAAGGCGGGGCTCTGATGACCCAACTCGCCGATGCTCAACCGTTTCGGTTCACCCACCTCGTAAACATGGATGGCATCCCGTATAAGCGGAACATCCCTGACATCGCGGAACACGAACGCACCAAGATGATGGCGAGTGACATTGAAAGCTGGCTCGATCACCGCCGCCGCACCGCTGACCTGCAACGCAAGCCGGGCACGATCGACGAACTCGCTGCCCGACGCGCCCGGATGAATCCGCGGCTTGAGATCGACTGGCTCCGCCGACTGGTCACCACCGGTGGCTTCGAATCCGACGAGGGGTGGCGCTGGAAGATCGACTCATCAATGCGTTTCGGTGGGTTCGGCCCTTGGCGGCCAGAGTGGACACTGATGCGCTTACCCGGCCTGCCGATTCCATTCTTGGGTATTCTCGGCTCTGAGATGGAAGAGATGGGCTGGGGAACACCACCCAAAAAAGTGCTGCCGTACATGCCGATGCAGGGTCGTTGCGAGGTACTGGACAACGTCGGTCACTTCGTCCACATCGAACAGCCGCAACGAGTTGCTGATCTCGTGCTCGACTTTCTCGGAGATGCACAGTGACCGCCTCAACGCCCACCATGTTGCGTCACAACAAGATCGACCTGGCACTCCATTGCCTGCGTCAGGCAAGCGATCCCTCCACTCGCCCACTCCTGCTCTTGCACGGACTCGGTGATCACACACCGGCGACGGTGCCCGGCTGGGCTGATTCGTGGACTGGGGCCATCGCCGGACTCGACTTCACAGGGCACGGAGCATCAAGCATTCCGAGCGGCGGTGGATACACCGCCGAGCTGTTGCTCGGCGACGCCGACGCAGCCCTCGCTTCGCTCGTCAAACAGAGCCCTGACGGCAAGATTTCTGTGCTTGGACGTGGCCTTGGCGCCTACATTGCGTTGCAATTAGCGGGCGCCCGTTCAGCGCAGATCCACGGTGCAATCTTGCTCGACGGGCCGGGACTTGCTGGTGGTCCGACCGGACCGACATCGCAAAGCTTCTTCTCACTGCCACCAGCAACAAAAACTCCCGACCCCTATGCGTTGGTCGAACTCGGACGAGACCTGCGGCCACCGGACTACGTGCGCTCGTTCGTCCATCTCGCTATCGCCAATTCAGACCTCGACGAACCCATTTCCGTGTGCAGCGTTTTCCGGCCCGAGTGGCTTGCTGAAGTGGTCAGCGAGCACGGTGTCATGGAAGTTCCGCTCGCCGAAGCCCTCGCCGCTTACCTCTGACGGTGTCACTCCCTGATTGCCTGGTTGTCGCGTCACGGCCTCAGCGAAATGGGAGAGACGAGTGAGACAGGTCTGATTTTGCCAGTTAGCGTTTAGCCGGTGCCGGCTGCAACAACGATTCTGATTGCAATTATCGCGTTTGTGATCATGGAACCACTCACAGCAGCAACCCACCGTTGGGTTATGCACGGCGTTGGCGAATTCCTTCATCGCAGCCACCACCGTTCAATGTTGCGCCGGTTCGAAGCAAACGACTGGTATCCGGTCATGTTCGCTGCGGTCGTCAATTTCGGTTTCTTCGCCGGTTTGAACTGGAACGGGTTTGACGTGCTGGTTCCCGTCAGTATCGGGATAACCGCCTATGGCGCGGCGTACGCTCTCGTGCACGACGTATACATCCATGGACGTCTCAACTGGTTTGCGAACCGTCAAGTTGCAACATTTGACCGGCTCGCCGAAGCTCACCGTATCCACCACCTGTACAACGCTGCGCCCTACGGAATGCTCGCCCCCGTGGTGCCTGCTGCGCTACGTGAGCGCGCGAGCCACACCGCCCGCAACCCACTCGTCAGAGCCTGACTCGTCACCATTGCTGGCCGTGCCGCAACCCACGATTAATTGGGCGTGTTGCTCGTCGTTCCGCCGACGTATACAGAAAGAATCTCGGTCGCTCCAGCAGCGCTGGAAATGACAATCAGGTTTTGTCCCTGTTCCGAGGTTCCAGTGGATACGCGTGGAACACCTGAGCGCCGCTGCTAGGTTTTCGTTGCTCTCAACGAGACGGGTTCGCTCGCCTCAACGAACAGGCCCCCATCGTCTAGTGGCCTAGGACACCACCCTTTCAAGGTGGCGGCACGGGTTCGAATCCCGTTGGGGGTGCGGAAGGCTTTTCGGTCTTCACAGCAGCTGCAGTGACACGCAGCTGCTGAATACATAGCAACATTGGTCCCGTGGTGAAGTCAGGAGTTCACGCCGGCCTGTCAAGCCGGAGGTCGCGGGTTCAAATCCCGTCGGGACCGCCAACAGGGGCCGCCAAGCACGTCAGTGCAAGGTGGCCTTTGTGATAGTGGAGCAACATTGTCCACGTTGAGAACATGGTTTCGTAGCTCAGTTGGCAGAGCGCTCGCCTGAAAAGTGAGAGGTCACCGGATCGACGCCGGTCGAAACCACCAGGAACGCTCCGCTCGGATCAATCCGGCCGGGGCGTTCGTGGTTTTCGGGCGGAATCATTACTGATTTTGCGCAGCGCCCACAGACCCGGGCGGCGATCGCCTGTGACCGCAGCCCGCAGTGAGAGTGCACCGTTGAGATCGGCGGCACCGACAAGTCGTTCCTCGACGCTTTCACGTCGATTTCGCCTGCTGAAATCAGCTCGAAGCACGATCCTTCCCATCAGAGTGGGCCGCACCGGATTACGAATTGATCGTCGGCCTTATCCACCACAACCGCGTCACACTAGGGGTGGCGCGACACGACGCTGCGCTCCCCGACGGCTACCGACGCCTCAGTCTGATTAGCTATTTGCTGCACGCTCGGTCTATCGCCCCGTGTGCGCTGCAGTCGTCAGCTGGCGTGGGTTTGGAGCTGACCGCCTGATTCAGCAAGGGACTTAAGGAGTGGGCTGAGGTCCCAGTGCTTGCCACCGAGTGACTCGTTGTAGCTCTCGATCTTCGACACGATCTCGGCGAGACCGATCGAGTCGGCCCAATGCATCGGGCCCCCGCGGTAGACCGGCCAGCCGTAGCCATTGACCCACACCACATCAATGTCGCTGCCGCGGATCGCAATCTTCTCCTCGAGAATCTTGGCTCCCTCGTTGACCATCGGGTAGAGCAAGCGTTCGAGGATCTCTTGTTCGGTGACCTCACGCTGCTCATGGCCCTTCGAGACAGCGAAGTCCTTGATCAGTTGCTCAACCTCATGGTCCGGCGTGGCCGCTCGAGTGTCTGGGTCGTAGGTGTAGTAGCCGCGTCCGTTCTTCTGGCCGCGACGGCCGTTCTCGCACAAGATCTCCCGGATCGTTGATGATGACGACGTTTCTTGCTTCCAGCCGATGTCGAGGCCGGCGAGGTCGCTCATCGAGAACGGGCCCATTGGGAAACCGAAGTTGTAAAGCACGCTGTCGATCTGAGCTGGCGTCGCACCTTCCATCAGCATCCGCTCAGCCTCAGCACCGCGCATGAACAGCATGCGGTTGCCAACGAAGCCTGGGCATACCCCGACCATGACCGAAACCTTTTTGATCTTTTTGCCGATCGCCATCGTGGTTGCCACGACCGAGTCAGAGGACTTGTCGCCACGGACGTTTTCGAGCAACTTCATCACGTTGGCTGGGCTGAAGAAATGCATGCCGATCACGCTCTCCGGACGGCTGGTCACCGAGGCGATCTCGTTGACGTCAAGCGCTGAGGTGTTTGAAGCAAGCAGTGCACCCGGTTTACAGATCTCGTCAAGCTCTTTGAAGATCGTCTTCTTCAGTTCCATGTCCTCGAAGACGGCTTCAATAACCATGTCGCAGTCAGCAAAATCGTGCTTGCTAATGGAGCCGGTGATAAGGGACATCCGTTCTTCGACTTGTTCGGCTGTGGTCGAGCGCGAGCGCTCATAGTTTTTACGGACAACGCCGAGGCCCTTGTCGAGCGACGCTTGATCACGCTCAACAATGGTGACTGGGATACCAACGTTGACGAAATTCATCGCGATGCCTCCACCCATCGTGCCGGCGCCCAGAATGCCAACTTTCTGCACGTCGATGAGCGGCGTGTCTTTGGCAATGTCGGGGATCTTGTTTGCGGCTCGTTCGGCGAAGAAGTAGTACCGCTGCGCACCTGACTGCGGTCCGGTCATCAGCTCCATGAACAGCTTGCCTTCGACCTTTAGACCCTCGTCGAATGGCAGATTGGCAGCGGCTTCGATGCATTGAATGTTGTACTCGGGAGCGAGGAAGCCGCGGGTCTTGCGAGCGATGCTTTTGCGGAAGTCGGCAAAAAGCTGATCATTGCCCTTGGCCTCGGCGACTTTGTCGTCGCGATCACGAACGCGGACGAGCGGCAGATCCTCAGCGACGGCCTTATTTGCGAACGCCACGGCTTCGGCTTTCAGTTCCTCGAGACCGTCGCCAGAAATAACTTCATCGACGAGGCCGCCCGCTTGCGCCTCGGCGCTGCTGACATGCCGGCCTGTGGTCATCATTTCGAGTGCCTTCGGTACACCGACCAGACGGGGCAGACGCTGCGTGCCGCCAGCACCTGGCAGCAGACCGAGGTTGACTTCAGGCAGACCAAACCGTGCTGATGGGACGCTGACGCGGTAGTGCGCACATAGCGCCACTTCAAGCCCGCCGCCGAGAGCGGTGCCGTGAATGGCGGCGATCACTGGGATGGGAGCATCTTCCATAGCGGCCTGGACCTCTTGTAAACCAGCCGCTTTAGGCACGTTGCCGCCGAATTCGCTGATGTCTGCGCCCGCAATGAAGGTCCGTCCATCGCAGATCACGACGATTGCTTTCGCACCAGACTCAACGGCTTGTGTCATGCCGTCGAACAGGCCCTGACGGACATGCCAGCTGAGTGCATTCACCGGCGGATTGTTGACGATCACCAGGGCAACGTCGCCGTCTCGTTCAAGACGCACGGATTGAGACAGTTCCATCGATTCACTCATTTCCACAGTCAAGCAAACCCGGGGTCCCAAGTTCGATTCCGACCCAATGCCGGTAGCCCAGTTCCTGTCGTGTACCAACCGGTTCCCTCGATGCCAGGGATTGACATGCGCCAACACGTCCTGAAAGCTCAGCTCATCGGACCGCCAGCACCAGCGATTCGAAGTACAGACCGGCGGGAGCCAAATGAGTAACGACAACACCCTTGGCTTTATTGGCCTCGGCAACATGGGCGAGCCAATGTGCGAACGGCTCCTCGCCGCCGGTCACCCAGTGATCGCTTTCGATCTCGACGACACCAAGGTCGCCCACGCTGTGTCACATGGTGCAAGGTCTGCCGAGTCAGCCGCCGACTGCGCCGCACGTGCCGACGTCCTACTCACATCGCTTCCGCGGCCCGACCACGTCGAGGCCGTCATGATCGAAGGAGGTGCGCTCGCTGCGTTGCGCGCTGGATCACTGTGGGTCGATCTGACCACCAACCGCAAGGAACTCATCGAACGCCTCGCCGTCGAAGCTCCGACGGGCGTTGACGTCGTCGATTCGCCTGTAACCGGGGCCGTCGATGGTGCACGCAACGGACGACTGACGCTCTTCATTGGCGGTGCCGATGCCCCCGTGGCGCGCGCCACTGCGATCATTGAAGAACTCGGCACCGTTATTGCGTGCGGAGTGCTCGGCACCGGCAATGTCGTCAAGCTCGTCACCAACCAGCTCTGGTTCGTCGCTGCAGCAGCCCTTGGCGAAGGGTTCGCCCTCGGCATGTCTCACGGCGTCGAACTATCGACGCTGTATCGCGCGATCAGTGAGTCGGTGGGTGACAGCTTCGTGGCACGCCACGACGGCCCATCAATCTTTGCCGGCCACTACGACCCATCGTTCAGCATCGATCTCTGCCTGAAGGACCTAAGCCTCCTCCACGAACTACAGGACGACGTCGACGCATCGCTGTTGCTCACCGACGCAGCGCGCGCTGCGTTCCAAGATGCCAGCAACAGGTACGGCAGCGACGTCGGCGAACTCCATGTGGCCAAACGCCTCGAAGACGACACCGGCCTCTCATTTCGCATGGATGGCGACTGGACGCCGCCGTGGGAAGTAACCGATCAGTGACAGTAGTGTCGGCGGCTCAAACGATGGCAGCCAGTTGGTCCCAGAGATGCCCGAGCGCCCGGTGGCACGTGCCGGCCTGACGAATTTCGGACCATGTCGAGTCCTCACCGAGACCATCGATCAGCCCGGCGAGATCCGGATGCTCAGATCGCGCAAGTTTTTCGGTCGGCCCGGCCGGAACTTTGCTGAGTGTGAAGACCATTGGCAACAATCGAGCGAACCCAACGAGCGGACCGTCGAGGGGCATTGACGTGCCGGGCGCGCTGGCAACAGTGACTGGCGCTGACGCCCATACGTCGTTCATTTCGGCGCGCGACTCATCAGCGGCGGCGTAATGCACGTTGGCGACCTTGAGCTGAATTGCAGCGGCCGCACACATCAGACACGGCTCAAACGTGGTGTACAGATGCAATCCCTCTGCGTCGAGGGTGTCGAGTTCGGCGAAGGCATTCATCTCGGCATGAGCGGTCATATTCCCTGACAGCGTGCGCGGCACACGCTGGGTCTGCATCACACGATCTCGGCCGACTGTAACAATCGCATTCTCCGCAGCCGGATCGGTAACAACAGCGCCGACTCCACAGCTGCCAGCACGAAACGATGCCCAAGCCTCCTCAAACGCCACCTGCCACGGCAACGAAAGACTCTTCCATGTCTCGGTCGCAGAGCTCACTTGGTGGAGTCAATCACCGCATCTGTCGCATTCACCGAGAGAGATCAGCCACACGCTGAATGTCGGTAGCAATCTCAGCCGCCTTACGGGAACACCGTAGGCATGTCCCGCCAACGTGATCGGGTCCGCAGCCTCAGCTTCAGCTTCGCAGCGCTGGGCTCCATAGGTTGCTCGCATCAACACAGAAACTCTCTGAAGCAGCGGGAAACGAGATACCAGTGTCGCCACCGAAGTCGCTCCGAAACCCGACGCCGTTGACCACGATGTGCAAGTCAGGATTGAGAGAGCCGTCCTCACCATTTGAGAATTTGATTTGAGCTGCGCCGATAGTAAAGACACCGGTCAAAACAACAAAACAGCGCTGACTGCCTTCTACTGCTTGCCGAACTTGAGCCCTGCGGTGCGCACAAACAACTGCTTGTCGGCTTCCCATCGGCGGTGTCCGCCGATCCGGCAAAGGTGTCGCTGGTAGAACGCCCATGTATCTAACATTCAAGGCAAAGGTCCCCGAACGGTCGCTGCCGGATGACGCTGCCTTGCGTGGCAGGGTGTGTCAATGCAATCCGCTGCCCAAGTCGGCCTGATCGAGGAACTCAGCCTTGCGGTTGGTGCAGCCCATGTGCTCGTCGATGACGATCTGCGCGCTGCATATGAGGTCGACTGGACAGGGCGATACCACGGCTCGTGCCACGCCGTCGTGCGGCCCAACTCCGTCGAAGAGGTTGCCGCAGTTATTCGGATCTGTGCTCTCCATGACGTGACTCTTGTGCCCCAAGCTGGGAACACCGGACTCGTCGGAGGCAGCGTCCCACGCCCCGCCAAGTTGGGAGCGCGTTCTGCCATCGTGCTGTCTCTTACCCGACTCACTCGTCTCGGTCGCGTTGACACCGCTGCGATGCAGGTGACCGCCGAAGCGGGAGTGACTTTGACAACGTGGCGTGAGAGCGCACACAACGCAGGCCTTGATACACCAGTGGACTTCGCCGCTCGCGACACCGCAACCATCGGAGGAGCAATTGCCACGAACGCAGGCGGATCTCGGGTGCTGCGGTTCGGGACCATGCGCCAACAGGTTGTTGGCATCGAAGCAGTCACCGCGAAAGGAGTGATCGTCGGGTCACTCGGTGGGCTGCCGAAAGAAACCGCCGGGCTGCACTGGCCGTCCCTACTCACCGGGTCCGAGGGTACCCTCGCCGTCATCACTGCCGCTCGACTTCGCCTCGTACCGTGGTTTCAACACACCGCCACTGCGTTGGTCGCCGTCAAATCGATCGAATCAGGAATACGACTCCTGGCTGCGCTTCGCCACTCAGTGACATCACTCGACGCCGTTGAAGTAATAGCGCCCGCCGCCATGAGACTCGTCAGCGATCACATTGGTCAGCCGCCACCGGTGTCGTCAACAGAGGCGGTTCTGTATGTGATGGTCGACTGTGCCGACCATAGTGACCCATCTGAACAGCTCCTTGACGAGCTCTCGCAGGTTGACGGAATCGTTGACTCGGCGATCACCACCGATGCGGTTCAACGCAAGCGGCTGGTGGCCTTTCGCGATCGGATCACCGAGGCCATTGCAGCAGCCTCCACCGAAGTGGGGGTGCCCACGTTCAAGCTTGATGTCGCCGTGCCACTCGACGCGCTGGACAAGCTGATGAAGGTTGCCCAGGATGCCGCTGATGCTGACGGTTGCCAGTTAGTTCCCTTCGGACATCTCGCTGAAGGCAATCTTCACCTGAACTACATCGGCGCATCACATCCCGAGCGCATCGCCGACACGGTGCTATCGGCAGTCGCATCACTCGGTGGGACCATCTCAGCTGAACATGGCATCGGTGTAGCGAAGGCCCAGTGGATGTCCCTCATTCGAAATCCGGCAGAACTCAACGCGCAGGCCGCAATCCGGGCCGCCCTCGACCCGGCGGACATACTCAACCCCGGTGTGTTGCATCCCCAAGTGACCTGAAGCGCAGCGAGCCTTCAGGTCCCAAAACCGAAACCGAGATCAGGCGCCGTCAGCAGCGGGCGGTAGTCAATTCCTCTCGCTGCTGCCATCGCCGCGCATGTGCCGCCGCGATCGACGATCACCGTCATCATCACGGGGTGTGCTCCGTAGGCCTCGATCTGGTCGACGGCCTCGATCAAAGAAGTACCGCGTGTCGTGGTGTCCTCTGTGACGAGGACTCGGTCTCCAGGTAGCAATGCCCCGGCAATGCGCCCTGTAATCCCACCGGCCTTGGGTTCCTTGCGAACACTGAAGCTCCGCAATGTGCGGCTGCGAGTCGCAGCGACTGCCTGCACTCCGTAGGCCACCGGGTCGCCGCCCATCGT
Organism: uncultured Ilumatobacter sp.; assembly: GCA_938091165.1. GTDB lineage: Bacteria > Actinomycetota > Acidimicrobiia > Acidimicrobiales > Ilumatobacteraceae > Ilumatobacter_A. The sequence goes on from CALKNK010000044.1 coordinate 16,021, forward strand.
TAGACCGCCAATCGCGTCGATGTCATCTAAAACATCGCCAAACACCTCGATCACAGCGTCAGCGACGGCGATGATGCCATCGGCTCGGCACGCCGTCTGCTTGGTGTCGAGGAACCACGAACTGGTGGCACCCGACTTCAGCGTGAACGTGCCCGTCTTGACAGAGTGTTCGAGCACATGGCTGCGCAGACGGTCAAGGGTCGGCGACAGCTTGGTCAGTTCGGCGGCGCTCATGCAGCTAGGAAACTATCCGACGACGATACGGCAGCAACTCTGACCTTCGGACTGGACGTCAACGCGCCTGGCGATCACGGACCAGAACCTCTTGCGACACGGTCGCAATGTGTGACCCGTCAGCGGCAAAAACGTGACCGATCGAAAGGCCGCGTCCACCGACGAAATGGTGGCAGGAGAAGTCATATAGGTGCCAGCAGTCGGCGCGCAGCGGGCGATGGAACCAAATCGTATGATCGAGACTGGCACCAAAAAATCGATCCTCCTCCGCATCAGCCGCGACTGGGTGGGCGCGCATGACGGCGTCCGTCGGGAGGTCGTCGGAAAGGTATGCCAGCCACGAACGGTGTAGCAGCTGTGCCGTCGGATCACCAGGATCACCAAGGTCCTCGTTGACCTTCATCCAGGCCACCGCACGACCGGTGCCGTCTCGGCCGGCGCCGCGATCATGCACCTCGCCCGCCGGGACCGACGTGCGGTCGAAGGCGTCAGTCCAGGATGTCTGCTCTAGTTGCGCAGCGTGGGGAACTTCAGGCATGGCAATCGTCTGCACGGCTGCTGCCGGCTCAGATCGCTGGAACGAACTCTCCGCATTAAGAATTGCACCGATTGCCTGACGCGCAACCACACGGCGAGTCGCAAATGTACGGCCATTACGGATGCGATCTACTTCATAGTAAACCGGCTCACTAGCATCGCCCTTTCGGATGAAATAAGCCCGGATTGAGTGGGGTTGAAAGGCCAAATCAACCGATAAAGATGCAGCGTGCAAAGCTTGCGCCACGATCTGTCCACCATAGAGACCGCCCCACGGGTACTGAGGTCCTGTGCCAACAAAAACATCGGCGCTTTGGGGCGAAAGCTCAAACATGAAAGCAAAACTTATTGCAGGTTTTGTCGCATTCCTTACCGCTAATTCATAGTATTCAACCCGTGGGGAGCAACAGCGCAAAGTCGCCTATGAGCGATGAACATAAAGCAGCCCTTTCAAAGGGACGGGCCGAAGGCCGAATCGTGCGCGAGTATCTAGAGGGGCTTCGCGCTTCAAAGCCCAAGCGGGGCCGCAAGCGAACTCCCGACACCATTGCCGCCCGTTTGGAGAAGTTAGAGGCCGAACTCGCCGTTGCAAGCCCGCTCGATGAACTAATGCTCGTTCAAGAGCGCCGCAACCTGAGCGCCGAGCTGGACGCTATGTCGAACACCGTTGACATGGCGGCACTCGAAGCAGCATTTGTGAGCGTTGCCAAGAGCTACAGCGATAGCAAAAAAATTTCCTACCAGTCCTGGCGTGACGTAGGCGTTGGCGCCAGCGTCCTCAAGTCTGCCGGCATCGGCCGCGGCGACTAAATCGTACGTTTGAGGCCTGATCAGACGTCGATGGCGTCGAGCTGGTCGAAGACACGTCCGAGGTTGCTGAGCGAGCGGCGCAGGTCGAAGGCGTCGTCAAGCACAGCGTTGTCGACGTCGGCGTCAGCTTCGAGCAGCGTGCGGAAGGCAGTGCCCTCATCCCAGGCTTGCATTGCGTTGCGTTGCACGATGCGGTACGCCTCGTCGCGTGTTTTGCCTCCCTGAACTAACGACAGCAACACGGGTTGACTGAAAACCAGGCCATAACTTGCGTCGAGGTTGGCCTGCATGCGTTCCGGCATCACGATGAGCCCCGCCAAAAGTTGCCGCAATCTGCGCATCATGTAAAAGGCCAGCTGCGATGAGTCCGGCAAGATCACACGCTCAACCGATGAGTGTGAAATATCGCGCTCATGCCAAAGGGCGATGTCTTGCAGCCCGGCAAGCAGATTCGACCGCACGATGCGAGCAAGCCCGCTGATAGTTTCAGCTGAAATCGGGTTGCGCTTGTGCGGCATGGCCGACGAACCCTTCTGACCCGGCTTGAAGCCTTCCTGCACTTCGCGCACTTCCGTACGTTGGAGGTGGCGAAGCTCAACAGCCACCAGCTCACACGTAGCAGCAACCGACGAGCAGGCGTAGAGGAACTCGGCGTGACGGTCGCGGGCGATGACCTGCGTGGCTGGTACCGGTGCCAATCCCAGTGCATCACCAACGAACTGCTCGACCTCGGGCGGAATGTTCGAGTAGGTACCGACGGCGCCGCTTAGCTTCATCACCGCAACCGCAGCGCGTGCTGTGCGCAGCCGCTTCCGGTCACGGTCGATCTGCAGTGCCCATAGTGCGACTTTGGCGCCAAAGGTAGTCGGCTCGGCATGGATGCCGTGCGTGCGGCCGATCATCACGGTGTCGCGATGCTCGTGTGCCAAGCTGATCATCGCCTCAAGTAGTTCCGTTGACGCATCAATCATCAGATCTGCGGCGTCGCGCATTGCCCAGCACAGGGCGGTGTCGCCGACATCGGACGACGTAAGGCCGTAGTGGATCCACGAGCCAGCAGGGTCGTTGATCGCATCTTGGGTGACATCGACGAATGCCGCGACATCGTGATCGGTGATCGCCTCGCGCTCGAGAATCTTTTGGAGGAACGCATCGTCTGCAACAGGCGCGTTTTCCCGGCAGATTGTCGCTGCCTTCTGCGGCACAACACCAACCGCTGCATGGCCCTCGGTGGCTAGCAATTCGACCTCGAGCCAACGAGCAAACTTGGATGTGTCAGACCACACTGCGTCCATTTCCGGAGTTGAGTACCGAGGAATCATTCGGTGCCCCAAAGCAAATAGTCATCGCGCTCAGCTCCAACGCCGACAACGTTGACGGGGATGCCGACTTCTCGTTCGACAACTTCGATAAAGCGCTTGGCCGCATCCGGTAACTCACCTGGCTCACGCATCTCGTTGATTGCCGTGTTCCAGCCGGGCAGTTCTTCATAGATGGGCTCAATCATTTCGAGCATGTCGTACTGATCGGGGTAGTCGATAACCGGGACACCGTTGTGCGAGTAACCGGTGCAGATCTTTACCGTGTCAAACCCATCAAGAATGTCGAGCTTGGTCAGCGAAAGCTCTGTGAGGGAGTTGAGCCGCACAGCATGGCGCAACATCACGCAATCCAACCACCCACAACGACGGGCGCGACCAGTGACGGTGCCGAACTCACGGCCTACCTCGGCGAGCGTTTTGCCGTCATCGTCGAACAGCTCCGTTACAAAGGGGCCAGCACCAACACGCGTGGTGTATGCCTTCGTGATACCGACAATGCGGCCGAGGTCGCGCGGTCCAAGACCCGACCCGACGCTGGCGCCTCCAGCAGTGGGATTCGATGATGTGACGTAGGGATATGTGCCGTGGTCAAGGTCTAAAAATGTTGCTTGAGCGCCTTCAAGTAAAATTTGGGAACCCGCCGCCAGAGCATTGTGCAGCAGGCTGATTGTGTCCGCCAAGTACGGGACCAAACGAGTGCCCAGCGCGCTGAATTGCTCCACCATCTCGTCGATGTTGAGTTCTTCGCCGCCGGCTTCGCCGATCAACTTGTTCTCGATCGTTGCCCGCTCGCGGATGAGCTTCGCGAATCGTTCTGGGTCTCGCACATCGCCTGCGCGGATACCGACACGGCGCATCTTGTCAGCGTAGGCAGGACCGATCCCGCGCAATGTCGTGCCGAGCTTGTCATCGCCGCGCATCGCCTCGGAGATCGCGTCATGGCTTTGGTGCCAGGGGAAGATGAGGTGTGCTCGACTCGATACTTTGAGATCCGAACACGAGTTACCGCGCGACTCGAGCATGTCGATTTCGTTGAACAGCGTCGGCAGGTCGACGACGACTCCGTTAGCGATCACCGGGATGACGTGCGGGTAGAGAATTCCCGACGGAACAAGTTGAAGTGCGTACTTTTCGCCATCCACAACCACGGTATGGCCGGCATTATGGCCGCCCTGATAGCGCACGACGTAGGCGTGCTCTTTCGACAGCAGGTCGATGACTTTTGCTTTGCCCTCGTCGCCCCATTGAGCTCCGATAACGACAGTGACTGGCATGACGCTCCTCGGCCTGGATCGCCAGGCAGAAATGATTGATGGAACGTGATGTAACACTACTGGCCCGCTGGGCAGGCCAGGCCATCCGATACGCGAATCCGTCGTGCTTTTCGTCAAACACCCTACTCGCTGGCCTTGCTAGCGGCCCGGTGGTCACTTTGACGAAACAGAAGAGCTCTCCAAAGAGAATCAACAGATCTGGTTTATTCATCTACCAATCCACATTTGAGGCGCTACTGCCACCGTGTACGTCGCGGCCAATTTTTGGTGATCGTAGATCGCCTCTTTGCCCTTGAACGTCGCAGCGACAGGCTCACAATGGGCAACGCATTCTGCGCTCGGCGCTAGTTGAGGTTGAGCAGGTCGCCCGTGTACGGACACCGGTTGCGGAAAGCCCCATACCGGCTTTCGTGGAAGGAGATCGTCAGCCATCAGCGAACGACCAAGACTGCAGCGAAACACCCGTCGGGCAGGCGATCAGCGTCCAGCACCCGATGCCTCTGTTCAGAAGTTGATTCGCTGCACGGCGGAGGACACGACACCCAAAGAGATGGCATCAGCTGCTCAGTCGGGTCGAGAACGGATGACAACTCGGCCAAGATCTGGGCGGACAGCTGGGTACCGTTGAGCTTGTGAAGGTGATGCGACGACAGACGTGGTCCGAAATGAGCAACGAGACTCGCGCAGCGCTGATGCATCGCGGTCTTGATGACATCTTTGAATCCGACCTGCGTGCCTCGATCGGTGACATTCTCATCGACGTTCGCGAGCGGGGCGACGCTGCGGTGTGCGATGCGCTTGCAAAGTTCGACAAGATCGATGTCACTCCCGACCAACTCCGTGTTACCGACGAAGAGTTTGCGATGGCCTCGGTCACTACCGAAGTTGATGTCGCCATCGACGATGCCATCGCCCATCTGCAAACGTTCAACGAAACCCAGATGTTGCAGGCTCAGGACTGGAGCATCGAAAGTGAGCCAGGACTCTTCGTCGGAGAAAAAATCACGCCGATTAGTTCTGCGGGTCTATTCACACCATCAGGAAAGGCGAGCTATCCGAGCGTCGCTTACCAGCTTGCGGTTCCTGCAATGGTCGCGGGTGTGCAACGGCTGTCACTAGTGGTGCCTCCTGTGCCCGGCGGTAACGGCGAAATTGACCCGGCTGTCCTCGTCGTCTGTCGCAAACTGGGAATACGGAACGTGTTCCGCGTCAACGGGCCGGCCGGCATCGCAGCTCTAGGCTTTGGAACGGAGTCAATCGAGCGTGTCGCAAAGATTGTCGGCCCAGGTTCACCCGCTGTCACGCTTGCGCAAGTCGAGATGCAGCGCTTCGGTGTATCGACCATGATGCTTCTCGGCCCGACCGAAAGCCTCGTGATCGCAGACGAAACGGCAGACCCAGTCCGCCTAGCAGCTGACCTTCTGATCGAAGCCGAGCACGGTACCGACAGCTCAGTGGTGCTGTTGAGTACTTCTGCGTCGCTAGCTGACGCAACCGATGTACAACTGACTGAGCAGCTCGACGCTCTCCCTGAAATTCGGGCCACCGCTGCTCGAGCGTCGCTCGGCCCCAACGGCGGTTGTGTAATCGTTAATGATCTTGCGACGGCGGTCGACGTCGCCAACGCCTACGCCGCTGAACACCTACAGGTTGCAGTCGCAGATGACCAAGTCGACTTTGTTGTCGACGGCCTAGTTAACGCCGGCGAAATCCTAGTTGGTCAGCACACGCCGTTCAGCGCTGCGAACTTCGTGATCGGTTGCCCGGCGTCGCTCCCGACGAGCGGTTTCGCGCAGGTCTCGTCTGGCATCACCGCCAACACGTTCTTGAAGCGCACCGCCGTTGCTCGCGCTGATGCTGGGTCGATCCGGCGGATGACCGCAAGTGTCATAGCGCTTGCCGACCACGAGGGGTTTCCTGCGCACGCTAACGCCCTTCATCTCCGTGCCACCTGACTGAAGCCCTGACGTCTGGCCTGGCCCCGACGTCACTGCGTTCCAGTTGTCGTTGACACGTTCACATTGTCGCTGTGTACCGTGCGGCACGGAAGAAGCTGTTACGTCGGGTTCGAGTCACCGGGTCCGGGGCCAACTGTGAGATGTGGTGCCCCACCAGCCTCGTCTGGGCCAGAAGAGTCGACGACCACCGAACCGCCCTCTCCGATAGTGCCATCGAGGATCAGCAGCGCAGTCGGGTCACCAATCTCGCGTTGGATGATCCGCTTGAGCGGACGGGCACCAAACGTCGGGTCGTAGCCTTCATGGGCTAGTTGCGCCATCGCTGCATCAGAGACATCTAGTGTGATTCGTTTGTTCCCGAGCCGTACACGGAGCCGTTCGAGTTGTACGTCGACGATTCGGCGAAGGTCGGCTTCGCTGAGTGACCTAAAACGAACGATGTCGTCGACTCGGTTGATGAACTCGGGCTTGAAGAAATCTTGGGGATCGCCCACCAAGTTCGACGTCATGATCAATACGACGTTCGTGAAATCGACCGTTCGCCCTTGCCCATCGGTGAGACGGCCATCGTCGAGCACCTGCAGCAGTGTGTTGAAGATGTCAGGGTGGGCTTTTTCGATTTCATCCAACAGCACCACCGAGTAAGGGCGGCGGCGAACGGCCTCGGTGAGTTGACCGCCTTCGTCGTAGCCGACATATCCAGGAGGGGCGCCGACGAGGCGCGACACGGAGAACTTTTCCATGTACTCACCCATGTCGATACGGACCATTGCTTTTTCGTCATCAAACAAAAATTCGGCGAGCGCATTTGCCAGTTCGGTTTTACCGACGCCGGTTGGACCGAGGAACATGAATGATCCGATCGGGCGGTCTGGGTCGCTTAAGCCGGCACGGCTTCGACGGATGGCGTTGGCCACCTTGTTCACTGCGTCGTCCTGGCCGATCACTCGCTTATCAAGCAAACCTTCGAGGTTGACCAGCTTCTGGGTTTCGGATTCCATTAAGCGGCTCATGGGGATTCCGGTCGCTTTGCCGATGACTTCTGCAATGTCTTCAGCATCGACCTCTTCTTTGAGCATCGCACTTGTTTCCTGCAGTTGATCGAGGTGTGTGGTCGCCTCTTCGATTCTCCGTTCGAGTTCAGGAATGCGGCCGTAGCGAATCTCTGCTGCAAGCTCAAGATCAGACTCGCGGTCGATTTGCGTCCGCAGCCCTTCAAGTTCCTCTTTGAGCGACCGGATCGCGTCGATGGCATGTTTTTCTTGTTCCCAATGTTCCTTCATTTTCGAAACAGACGCATTGAGCTGTGCGAGTTCATCGTGCAACACATCGAGTCGCTCGATCGAGGCCTTGTCGCTTTCTTTTTCGAGTGCGACCTGTTCGATCTCGAGTTGGAAAATCCTTCGCTGGGCGACATCAATCTCAGTTGGGAGCGAGTCAATCTCTATGCGCAGCTTTGACGCGGCTTCATCCATCAGGTCAATCGCTTTGTCAGGCAAAAAACGCGATGTGATGTAACGGTCAGAGAGCACAGCTGCGCTGACAAGCGCCGAGTCTTGGATACGCACACCGTGGTGAACCTCGTAGCGTTCTTTTAGCCCTCGCAGAATGCCGATCGTGTCTTCTACTGAAGGTTCGCCAACGTAGACCTGCTGAAAGCGACGTTCGAGCGCAGGGTCTTTCTCTACGTACTTGCGGTACTCGTCGAGAGTGGTTGCACCGATCATCCGCAGCTCACCGCGAGCGAGCATTGGCTTGATCATGTTGCCGGCGTCCATTGCGCCTTCGGCGCCACCAGCACCGACGATGGTGTGAAGTTCATCAACGAAGGTGATGACTTCGCCCTCTGCATCGGTGATCTCCTTGAGGACCGCTTTCAATCGTTCTTCAAATTCACCGCGGTACTTGGCTCCAGCGAGCATCGAGGCGACGTCGAGCGCGATGAGCCGCTTGTTTTTTAGTCCTTCGGGAACATCACCGTCTGCGATGCGCACCGCAAGGCCTTCGACAATGGCGGTCTTGCCAACGCCGGGCTCGCCAATCAGAACTGGGTTGTTCTTGGTGCGGCGCGAGAGGACTTGGATCGTGCGCCGGATCTCGTCATCGCGTCCGATGACCCGGTCGATCTTGCCTTCATGAGCCCGGGCAGTGAGGTCTTGGCCGTACTTCTCGAGTGCACCGAACTTCTCCTCAGGGTTCTGATCGGTGATGCGGTGCGAGCCCCGAACATCTTTGAGCGCCATCAGCAGTTCTTCGGAGCCGACGTCGAGACGGTCGTTCATCGCCAACAACAGGTGCTCGACGGACAAGAAGTCGTCGCCAAGATCCTTTTGATAACTCTCTGCGTTGCTCACCTTGTTGGTGAGCTCCTTGCTCATACGCGGCTCATTGCCGCCGAATGCCTTCGGAAGCGCCTGAACGCGCTCGTCGGCCTTATTGCGCACCATCAGCGGCGCTTGGCCGAGCTTCGCGAGCACTGCTGGCACGACGGTGCCCTCCTGGCTCATCAGTGCGCCCAGCACATGGTCCGGCGTTAACTCAGGGTTTGACAGCTCTTTTGCCTGGTCGATGGCCGCTGAGAAGGCCTCTTGGGTCTTTAGGGTCCATTTTTTCGGATCGAGTGCCATGCTCAACGTTCCTCACTGGTTACGATGGCTATCAAGAATGCTGAGTCTAAGTGTATCAAGTTTTTCAGACAGTCGTTCGGAGATGTTCCACGATGCCTTGGGCAGTTCGGGCCAGATCCTTGTACTCCCGCACATCTGGGGGCATTGCTTCAAGCGCATCGGCTAAACGACTTCGCGCCGCAGGTGCCGCAACCGTGTCGAGCGGCGCTACGTACGTGCGAATGGTGAATAGCACACAATTTGTTTTCGGGAATCGGCGAAGTGTTTCGCGTTCAACCCGCAGAAACATTTGCTCCGGCGCAGGTGTAACTGGTCGCTGTGCTGCAGTGCCGTCAATCGGCGTGTACAAATCAGCAGTGTCGAGAATACCCCACCCAAGACGCCAGTAACTCCGCTCGGGGCGTAGTCGGTCGAAGAATCGATCAACGGGAATAGCGAGCTGGTCATTGAGGCGGGCTACAGGAGCATGCACCTCGGCCATCGTTAACCCGAGCTTGGATTGAAGGTCCCAGCGATTCGGGAAACAGACCGAACCGCCCCCAAAACGCAACTCTGGCCCATTGGCGCCTGGACGTTCGACCATCAGCACCAAGTCCTCAGGCACTAAACGCGCAGCGGCATCAAGCGGGTGTAAGTCGTTGCGTAGCGGAGCGCCGACGTGGGCAGCGATTGCCTCAGCGATCTCGATCGACTCGGGCTCGATGCCCTCGAGCGCACCAAAAACCGTTTTCGGATGCTGCTGGTTCAACTTTGTCTTATACGCCAGCGCCGCTGGGGCGTCGGAGCCCCATTCGATCCAATGATCAAGATCGAGTGGTCGAACGCCGAGCCGCCACTTGAAGTCGCCAGCGGGCGATCCCTCCATGAACGGCAGATACGGCGGCACACTCAACACAAGCTCTACGTTACGACGTCGCCACTGCAGTCAGTTCGGCCCGCTAGCCGGTTTATGTCACGACGAGTTAGCGGCATCGCTCCCACTAGGCACAAAACGCTGCACATCTCGCAACGCCCGGGACGCTATGACAACCGCTCGGTATCGTGATCTGGATGTCTCGTAACCGTCCGCCCTACGTTCCGCAGGGCACGTGGCGATCGGGTGCACTGCACGTGTGGGGCTGGAACGGTCTCGACACCGCATCGATGGCATGGCTGTACTCGGGCTTCCGTAAAATTGGTGAAGACGGCGGGCGGACCGGGTGGCACGACTCCCCAATTTCCTATGGGGCCATTGGTCGCATCACCATCGACGTGCCGGGTCACCCCACAATGCACGCCTCTTCGGTCCAGCTCGATGCCATCGGCACAGCAGTGTGGCTCAGCGAACTCCCCGAAGCTGAGTTCCTGAGTGACTCACTGCGCTGGTTCGCTCGGATTGCAGAATTAGCACGTCGGACAGTGGCCACGAACCGGATAGTCCCCGTAATCGACAGCGAGGGGCCGTTCACCGTTGGCCGCTGGAAGGCCGTCACCGACGACCAAGTCGACGACGTGTTGATCGCACTTGACGTATCGATGCCAGATATCTGTGTTGCCGGTTCAGGGGTAACCGTCGCGACGATTTACGCCCAACTTGTCGATGGCATTGCGCGCTCATTTCTTCATCAGGCCGGATGGAAGGCTGAGCTAGGACGCCAACGCAAGCCGCACTATCAGGCCATGCGGGCACTGTTCGGAGCGCTCTCTAAGCCCGACCACGTCATGCGCGGGAACACCGACGGCTACGACGTCGCCGTCGATCATTTGCGTGACGACCTTGATCGACATCGTCGTCGGCTCAATGGCGAGCCCGTCCTCGTGCCGCGCCTCCGACTGCTGATCGCCGACGATCCACTTGACCCGTGGATTGTTCGACTCGAGCTGGTCGACGACAGCGATGCTGCTCGTTGGTGTTCGGCCAACGACGTCTGGGAGCGCAACCAGGCCGCCATCGACCTTGCCCGCGGCGAAGAACACCTCGACGCGTTGGGTGACCTAATCGGTGGCCTCGTCACACGAACTGAGGCCATCCCCGGACTCGGTGGTCTCGACGCCGAGCACGAACCGACCGGAGTCGAACTTGAACTCGACGTTGCCGAAGAATTCATTGACATTGCACCAGCCGAACTCGACAAGTTAGGCATTGAGCTCATCGGCCCCGAAAGACTCGTGCGCACGCGCGTCAACGTTTCAGGCGAAGCCACACCCGCACCTCCCGACGACCGCAAAAAGCAGTTCGGCAAGGACGCCCTCGTCGAATGGAAACTCGTCATTGGCGACGAACAAATCTCCGACGCAGAACTCGCGCGCGCCGAGGAAGCCGGGGCGACGCTGCTCCACACCGGCCAGCGCTGGGTGCGCATTGACGCCGACGAGTTGCGCCGCAAACGCGAGCGCCTCACTGACCTGAAGACGAACCACAGCAAGGTCAAGCCACTCGAGTTAATGCGGCTCGCGAACGACGATGACAGCACCGAAGACAACCCGTTGATCTTCGTTCACAACGGGCCAGGCGCAGAAGGAGAGACAGATCCATACGACGCCGCAGGTATCGGCGAGCGCGATCGCGTTGCTGCCGACTGGGTGCGCGAACTCCTTGCCGGCTTACCGGACGAACAGCTCGAAGAGCGACAAGAGTCGTCGGAGTTTCACGGCGAGCTACGCCACTACCAGCGCCGCGGTCTGGCCTGGCTGCAGTTCCTCGCCAAACTCGGCCTCGGAGGTGTGTTGGCTGACGACATGGGCCTCGGCAAGACAGCGACCACGTTGGCGCACCTACTCGAACGACCAGGCCCGCACCTCGTCATCTGCCCTCTGAGCGTTGTTCGAAACTGGCGCACAGAGAGCGAACGATTCACGCCCAAGCTCAACGTGACTGTGCATCACGGTGCGACCCGCAAGAAGAACGTCGGTACCGGCCATGATGAGAGCGGCGAATTGTTCTCTATTGATCCGGAACGCCAGCTGGTGATCACTACCTACGGTCTGCTTCCTCGCGATCTCGAACACCTCGGTGGGATCGATTGGTCGACCGTCGTCCTCGACGAAGCCCAGATGGTCAAGAACCCGAACACGAAAGCCGCCAAGGCAGTTCGGGCTCTCACCGCAGACCAGAAGTTGGCGCTCACCGGTACGCCGGTTGAGAACCGGTTGAGCGAACTGTGGGCCATCCTCGATGCGGTTAACCCGAGCCTGCTCGGCAGCCTCACTAAGTTCCGCGACAAGTTCGGCACACCAATCGAACGACACCATGACCCCGACGCGGCGGCGCGGTTGCGACGCATGACGCAACCATTCATTCTCCGCCGGACCAAAGCCGACAAGCGACTGCTACCCGATCTGCCCGACAAGATCGAACAAATCGCGTACGCCAAGCTCACCAAAGAGCAGGCAACGCTCTATCAAAAGATCGTCGACCAGCTCCTCCACGATGCCGAACAGGAAAGCGGGATGCGACGACGAGGCCTGGTGTTGGCCGCACTGATGCGTCTCAAGCAGGTGTGCAACCACCCGGCACACGCACTCAAAGACGGTTCGCGTCTGGCGGGCCGATCGGGCAAGCTCACGCGATTCGACGAACTGGTCACCGACTTGCTCGACCAGGGGGAACGAGCTCTGGTGTTCACTCAGTTCCGCGAAATGGGTGACCTCTTAACCCAGCATGTGACCGAGCAATTCGGGTTCGATCCGCCGTTCCTACATGGCGGCGTCACACGCCGCCAACGCGACCTGATGGTCGATCGATTCCAAGACGGCACGGGGCCTGCACTGCTGCTTGTGTCACTCAAGGCCGGCGGCACCGGACTCAACCTCACGGCTGCAAGTCAGGTCATTCACTATGACCGGTGGTGGAATCCGGCGGTCGAAGATCAAGCAACCGATCGTGCCTGGCGGCTCGGACAGCAAAACACCGTCAATGTCCACAAGCTGGTGTGCGAAGGAACCGTCGAAGAACGCATCGGACAGGTCATCGACGACAAACGCAAACTGGCCGACGCCGTCGTTGGTAGCAGTGAGGCATGGTTGAGCGAACTATCGACCGACGATCTACGCGACCTCGTTGTCTTGGAGGCCGAATCATGACCGGCATAAACGACTTATGAGTCGACCCCGCAAACCATTCGGCACCAGTCAGCCTGGGCGCCTCCCGGCAACGATGATGAAAGTCCTTGCGGCCGAGATGAGTGATCCGACGCGTCACCGACGCGGGAAGCAGTACGCAAGCGACGGTTCAGTGCTGGACGTCATCATCGACGAAGGTGTCGTTACTTGCGAGATCCAAGGGTCGCGTTCGATGCCTTACGTTGCCACCGTTGAGGTCACCCGTGGCAGCGGCATGCCGTTACGTCGCGACATCACCTGCACATGTAGTTGCCCGGACGACGACAACTGGGACGGGCATGTCTGTAAGCATGTCGTGGCCACCTTGTACACGTTAAGCAACGAGTTCCTCATCGAACCTGAGCTCCTCGACATGTGGCGCGGGCATGGAACAGCCGACGATGAACCCTCAGGCGGCGCTGGCCGACTGGACAATGACAACACACCAACACCCGGGACGCGGCGACATCTCTCACTCGTGCGGGACGTCGAGATTGATGACGAACCACCGTCTGCGCCCGAGCCGCATGTCGTCGAGGACCCTCTGCAGCCGGTACTCGTCCTTCAGCCCGGAACGGCCCTACCGGAAATTCCGATACTCGAGCGTGCTGATTTCCACCCGCCCAAGGATCGCGATCTGGCCGCAGTGCTACGCGACGCAATGCAACACGTACGCGTCGACTGGGACTGAGCCGACTGCGAAATGATCAGCAAGCGGGCTGTCACTGGTCGGCTTAGGCAAAGTTGCCAGCAGCGAACCGAAGAACTTCTTCCGCAGGAAATACTGCGATCCAACTATTAATTAGCGTTCCGTCTATTAGATCGGTCGTTCCAAAACATGTCGGACAGGGTGCCGAACTTGTTACAGCTACTGCGAGCCGCGGGCAGATGAAGAGCCGACATGTCTCCAGACATTTACCGAGAAACGATGAGCACCCCTCAGCTATTTTGAAGCCCGCTGTCTGTTCAGCCGAAAGAGCCAGAGAGCTACTTGAAGGTCTCTGTCCGACACCAATAACGCCAGCACAGCTCAAGTCGAGCTCATGCGCGACGACACACAATCGGTCACGGCCACCTCTGCTGGCCTTGGCACAGCTCCAGGAGAAAAGAAACACAGGCCACAACCCTTCGTCGGCGTTCCAAGGGGGTGCGTTGCCGGACGTAAGCTCCGTAGATGCGTGTGCATTTGGTCGACGGCACCTACGAACTTTTCCGTCAGCATTTTGGTGCGGCATCTCGCCATCGTGACAGCCATCAACACGCAGCTGCCGCAGGGGTAGTTGCATCGACACTTGCGCTAATCGAAGACGGTGCCACACACGTCGGTGTTGCCTCTGACCACGTGATTGAGAGCTTCCGCAACGCCCTTTACAGTGGATACAAGACCGGCGAGGACATGGATCCTGACATCAAGGAACAGATCCCCGTAATGGAGCGGGCCCTCATGGCTGCCGGATTTGCTGTGTGGCCAATGATCGAATTTGAAGCCGACGACGCCCTTGGCTCTGCGGCTCGCACCGCCGGGGCTGACCAGCGAGTCGAGCAAGTTCTTATCGTCACCGCCGACAAAGATCTCGGCCAGTGCGTCGAGGGTGACCGCATCGTCCAGTTTGATCGGCGTAACCGTTTGATCATCGACGAAGCCGGGGTCACCGAGAAGTTCGGGATCGGGCCAGCGTCGATTCCCGACTACCTCGGTCTGGTCGGCGACAGCGCCGACGGGTTCCCCGGTCTTCCCGGTTGGGGGGCCAAAAGTTCAAGCGCAGTCCTTGCTCGATACGAACACTTGGAGAACATCCCCGCAGCTCCTGGGCAGTGGGATGTACCCGGCCTTCGCGGCGCTGCGAAACTTGCAGCCACATTGCAGGCCCAGTTCGACGATGCGTTGCTCTTCCGGCAGATCGCCACCCTCGACTACGACGTCGAGGTGGGCAGCGTCGACGATTGGAAATGGGATGGCCCCACAGCGGACTTCGCAACGATTTGCGCCGAGCTTGGAGACCCCGAACTACTTGCGTACGCCGAGCGGCTTGCTCGCTGACGTCGCACCGATCCAGACGATGGCGCTATCCGAGCAGGATCCGCATCAGATAGTCGAGTAGGAATCGCCAAAACCAGAGCGCAACTTGCTGATGAAATCTCGCCGACTGAGGTGATGACCAGGCGATCTGCGGCACACTGACGATGCCGATGAAGGCTGCTACCTTCCGGTCCTGACCTGGTTCACGGGCGTCCGTTGCACAGGACCCGGTCACCACCTCACTCGGCGAGACGCCGTGACCGAAATGATAGCCGGTCCGGATATCCTTCCGGCTGTCGATCTCATTGAGATTGTCCACCTAGGAGGGGTGCGAGAGCGGCCGAATCGGCACGCTTGGAAAGCGTGTGAAGGGCAACCTTCCGAGGGTTCGAATCCCTCTCCCTCCGCCATGGGGTCTTAGAAGAAAAACCCCGAACTGTTAGAAGAAAAAGCATCAAACCCTGGGACTGTTGGACCTATCAGGAAATCGCCGCTGGAACACCGGTCGGCTTCGGTCTGTGGGAGTCTTGTGAGCGGCGCAGGCCGCCCTGGTTTGCGGGAGGTACGTGGCCGTAATCCAACGGTCCGATCTACAGGGAGGCAAGTAACTTGGGGACCTATTACAGAGCAGCTATGCGGCGTGCGCGCCGGGCTTTGGCCACTGAGCCTTATTCGAAGGCCGAGACCACGGATTCCCCCTTGTCTCCGAAGATCAGGCCGGCTGCCAACCTGTTCCTGCTAACGCACAAGTGTGGAAACAACTACTTCACCTCCGTCTTTAGAGGCGACCGCACCTTCGTGCAGTACCAGACGGACGATATGCGGGGCGAAATGCCCGGTCCCTACATCTCTGAGGATGCGGCACTGCCAACAAGCTTTGCCAACGTGAGATGCCGCAACTTCACGCCCATCTCGGTCGAGCGAGCATTGCGCCTGGCCGATCCGGAGCAGACAAGAGTCTTCTTGTTCGTTCGGCACCCGGCCTCCTTCTTCCGCTCCGCAGTGAGTTATCACCAGCGCGGCAACGAGCAGTGGGCGGTAACGAACCGGTACGGCCACCTGGAGGACAAGACACTGCATCGTGCGCTCACTGAGGCCAACACCCTGGAAACCAGGTTGATTATTGCCATGAAACACTTCGGGCTGGCTTGGGGTCTGCCGGATCGATGGGTGCAGTGCTACCGATACCTCGTCGAGCGCGGGATCCAGATTGACGTTGTCAAAACGGAAGAACTCTTCAGTCAGAGTGAAACGTCGTACTTTGATGATCTTGCTGCGCGACTAAGTCATAGCGGACACGAAGTCTCAGCTGATCAACTCATGGCGGCCTCACCGGGCTTCATGAAGGAACTGCCCGCTCACGCCACGGGTGAATTCCTGAAGGAGCCGCTGGATGGTTACTCTGGGGCAGCACGCGAAATGTACGATCGGTGGTTCCTTCCTACCGAGGAGTTTTTCTACGGCCCTCGCCCTTAGGCCGATCATCTCGGCGGACCGCGCTCCAACAGAATGCAACGTGACTCGGAAACCCTGCATTAAAGAGTGCCCTCGTATCGCCACTCTGGGTCGAACACTTCACTCAGCCCAGACTGGCTGACCGGCGCTGCACTTCCAGCGATGCCTGGCGCGTCGGAGCGTCCCAAGGCCTCTGCATAATGCCGGTCAACCGGAGGCAGCATGATGTCCCCAGCTCGCAGCGGGGTAGCTCGGACGATTTATCGTGCTGCGACTCAGCGGAGCACGGACGCACTCATTTCGACGCCAACCATATGGTCAGCGCTAAAACGTGTGATCACAACACCCTGATCCGTGTGATTTGTGCAGCCACCCCGAACACCAAACCCACAGCCCGCATGGGTGAATCTTTTCTTCTAAGACCCCGCCATGGGGTCTTAGAAGAAAAACCTCGAACTGTTAGAAGAAAAAACGGTGAAGCCTGAACACCAGTGGTGTTTGTTCACCTGAACGCGTCCGGCGGCCTCAATTTCGGGGTTCACAGTCGCTTGCGGGCACTGCTGGGTTGGTGAAGACGAAAGCTGCGATCGAGT
>CALKNK010000045.1 GCA_938091165.1 uncultured Ilumatobacter sp.
GAGTACCCACCGAACGCATTTGGAGGGCTTAGACGCGAACAGAGAGCACCTAGCTAGGCAGCTCTACCGAACAGGAGCGCGTTTAAGGCGTTCTGAGTGTTCTGTTGAAGGTGTCAGTCGGCGTCGTCAAACAGACAGCTCGCGTTTGTGACACACTTGGACATGTCTAAACGTCTGGCCATTGCTCTTGCTTGCCTGTCTGCTCTGTTCGTCTCCGCGTGTGGTGGTGGGACGGATTCATCCGACGATCGGGTGGACGCGCTCGCAGCGTTTATCCAAGAGGAGTACGAGGAGGACGACGGCGGTTTGACCTTGACTGATGGTCAGATCCGGTGCATGGCTGGCGAAATGGTTGCTGGTCTCGACGACGACGTCACCGATGAACTCCTCGCCGGAAACACGCTCGACGACCCCCCTCCAGGGGCGGAACTGGTGCTCGTCGATGCAATGTTTACTTGTGACACCATGACGCTAATAATGATCGATGGCATGGTCGCCGAAGGCGCAACGCAAGAGGAAGCCGAATGTTTCGCCAACGGATTCGACGAGGACATTTTAAAGGCGATGCTGACCAGCGAGATGACCGGTGAGGATCCCTCTCCTGAGGACGAAGAAGCGATGACGGCCGCTCTCTTTGAAGTGGTGATGACCTGCGGCGTCCCGGACTGACTGACGCTCGCGCTGTATCGCGCGCGCCACGAAACCCCTGGATCAAGTACCCGCCGGCCACATTTGGAACGCTTAAATGCGAACAGAGAACACGGTCGCAAGCGACTCGGTACCGGCAAGTCGTCATCAATAAAACAACCTCGCAGGATCGGGCGGCAAGAATCTGATGGTGCTAGAAATCCGTTTTCAAATCGGCACTAGGAGGCAATTCCATGATTTTTTTCCTGCAGGAAGACATCGACAGCTACGAACGCTTCTGCGGTTGGTTCAACGCTGAGGCAGTCCCGCAGATCGAAGCAGCAGGCGGCTCGGTCTTGGCCCAGGGGGTAGAGCGAGACAACCCGCAGCGTTTGCACCTCGTGATGCAGGTGCCTGATCAGGCGACCCTTGAAGGCTTTTTGGGTAGCCCGGAGTTCACCGCTGATCGTCAGAACGCGGGCGTGAAGGTGGATACCACGGTCTTCACGTTCCTCGCAGACTGAGCTCTATCGGTCTCGACCGACGCCGTCGGCGGCGCTTTTTCGGTCGCAGCGGACTGAGTCCTCGATCAGCGTAAACCGGAGGCGACGCCAGCCGTTCCGGTATGACCAGCGCGATCACTCCAAATCAGAGTCAATCCGAGCAAATCGACGGGCCTGGGCGTGACGTGCGGCCGGTGCCGACGCCGACCCGAAGCGATGCGTTGAGAGATGGCACTATTCAGCGATGCGTGATGATGTGAAAGCGGTACTCGAGTCGGCTCCCCTGGTCCACCTGACGACCATCGACCGTGACGGTCGGCCACAGGTAAGTCTTGTGTGGGTTGGTCTGGAGGGCGACCAGATCGTGATGGGCCACCTCGCTGAGCGGCGCAAGGTGCACAACATTCGGCGGGACGACCGGGTGGCACTCTCGATGCTTGCAGGCGGACGGGACCAACGGGGCCTTGAGACGTATCTGGTCGTTCACGGTCGGGCGTGCGTCGAGGTGGGCGGTGCACCGGTACTGCTCCGGCAGCTTGCAAAGAAGTACCTCGGTCCAGACGTGGTGTTCCCACCTGGCGACAACCCGCCTGAGGGATACATCACGCGCGTCAAAATCGAACGCGTCACCGGCATCGGCCCCTGGGTCGAGTGACTAAGGGAGAGACGTTATGGCGAGGTGTCTACGTTTCGGAATCCGTAAAAACATACGGCGTGGTAGGACGGGTGCCTCGGTGTTCGGCCGGCTTGGCGAATAATGTCGGATGAAATTGCGCAGTGTGTTGTTCGTTTTGGCTGGCTTGGTAGCGGGCGCGGTCGCAGGGGATTCGTTTACGACACGATGACGTGAGGCGAATTCGACCGGATTCGGGCAGGATAACGACGGCGCGGACGGTCAGCGGACCGTGTGGAAACGTCCCCGTTCGCATTGGAGTATTGTTTGATAATGCTCTTTCACATTCACCACCACCATGATGAGAACACCTGTCCTGCGCACGACCCGGAGGCTGTGGGAGCATCGTTTGGTGCCCTGTTGCCCGCCCTTGATGCGAACGGCGTAACCGTCATCGGCGCGTGGGTCGATCCGCCCGGACATGATTTCTTCCTCGTAGTCGAGACCAACGATTACGACGCCCTCGTAGAGGGCCTCCGACCGATCATCCCGTCGGGCACGGCTACCATCCAGCCCGTTGGCGATATGGCAGCACAAGTCGCCAAGCGAATGGCCGACAACGGCTGACGTTTCGTCGATCGACCAGCTCCACCTACATCGGAGGCGACGGAACCTGTGGTGCGAGCCTCACCCGCAGCGATATAAGCGCCGAGTGGAAACAGAAACCGCAGGCGCGGTGATCCTGAACGGTTCGTTGTTACAGGTTGCCCTCGAACAAAGCGTCAATCAGAAGGCTGAGAAGAAGCACAACACACACGATCGCCCCGATCCGCTGAGTTGGGGTCGGGAGCTGGCGGGCCAGCCACGATTTTTGTTCTCCAGCTGGTTCTTTGGTCGTGTCGTTCTGGCCGTCATCATCCACTCAAATAGTTTGGCCTTGGCGGACCTTCGACGGTGAATCAGACGCTGCTGCCCCGGCGCCTTCAAAGGCAACAGAGAGAGCCAGCCCTTGCGTTTTTGTCGTTAGGTTTGTCGAATGCGCTCCCTAGTAAGGGTGCCGTGAGCGCATTGTTGTTGGCTGGCTCTGCGAGCGGTGGCAATAACGCACACGCACTCCAGGGCGTTGACGGGTGTGAAATCCTCAGTGGGCGCCAGGCATCGAAATGCGAGGAATACGGAGACCTCATCAGCGCAGACCTCACTGACGCGTTGCTTACCCGCGCTGACTTGACTCGTTCGGACTTGACCGACGCGGACCTGACTGACGCATTGCTGACTGGCGCGGACCTGAGCGGCGCAGACTTAGACGGCGCAGATCTAACCGAAGTGGACCTGACCCGGGCGGACCTGAGCGGAGCGAACCTCGCCGGCGCAGACCTATATCGCGTGTTCGGCTGGGAAACCGTGAAAGGTAAAACTGCGATCCGAAGCCTCGACGCAGCGCACGGCGTCCCGGGCGGATGAACATTAGCACCGAACCGCACCCAACGAAAGCGGGTCGTTCCCCTGTTTGTCAGCTCCGGACGACCAACTCGCGTAGCCTCCCGCGCGGCACGCAGGCCCCTCCTGCAACGGTAACCGTCTGGATGTGACGGGCGACACATAACACGAACACCGCTTGTCGACCTGATCTCATAGGCAACGTGAACGATGACGTCACAGCCGAAGAAGCACTAAACGATACGGCGCAGGATTCGTCCCCAGCGTCTTCGGAAGACGGCGCTTGGGTGCGTCATTCGACGAGCATCGTGGGAGGGCTCGCCGTCTACGCCGTGTTGACAGGCACGGTGGTGTACTGGCTGCTCGAGGACTGGGGCTGGGTGAATTCGTTCTACTTTTCAGTGATCACGCTGACGACGGTCGGCTACGGGGATTTCAGTCCGACAACAACTGCTTCGAAGCTGTTCACCGTGGGCTATGTCATCAGTGGGATCGCCTTAATCGGGGCAAGCCTCAACGAGGTGCTGAAACGCAGAGAGCGCAGGTCGGCGCGCAGACGATCCAAAGTCACTAGTCGAATAGAAGAAAATCGGAGACGGTCTGCATCCGGCCGAGCACACCAGAGGGATCGAAGTGCATCTAAGTGAATCAGTTGTAATGGGGGTGCGTACGGCCAGCCACGAGACGCGGCGACAAACCCGCTATGGAACTCGACTCGAGTTCTGATACCGAGAGGGCGAAGGTCGGGCGTCGCCACCGGTTGTCAACGGGCGAGCTCTCGCCTCTCGCACAATCAGTCTCTGAGACGCCCAGTTCGATGACCATGACTTCGGCAGCAACGAGCATCCGCTCATCGAGCAACATGCCGTTTCAAACTGCCACACGATCAGGGGTGAGAAAGATGAACGTCTGCACGCGCTTACGGACAACGCATGAAACGGTTCTAGCTCCCGGTTTTCAGAATCAGACGTTGATTCCTGAAGTCGTCAAATGCTCGAACCGGCACGTTGTGGGTTCGCTGATAAAGAACCGACTGCGAGATGATCAGTAAATGCCCGACAGCGACCTTCCCGTCTTGCACATCGATCGACCGATCCTCGATGCCGACTTGGCCTATGTCAAAGACTCAGCCCGACTCGTCGGCTCGACAGACACCGAGCTGGTGGGCGTCGCCGCGTCCGTAATTGGTATCGGTCACCAATGGGATGCAGAACGATTCGCCCGATTCCCGGAGCTACGAGTGATCTCACGCATGGGAATTGGATACGACAACGTTGACCTTGCCGCCGCAAAAGCGGCTGGGGTAGTGGTCTGTAACGGCCCGGACTCGCCAACGGTGTCAACTGCGGAGCACGCAATGATGCTGTTACTCGCAGTGGCCAAGAAACTTCCAACCCTCATGGTCAGCGCAGCAGCTGGCCTGGGCGGACCAAAAGTTGCAACGTCACTCGAACTCGACGGCGCAACGCTTGGGCTCGTCGGCCTTGGGCGTATTGGTTCGCGCGTTGCGGTCGCCGCTCAAGCCCTGGGAATGAATGTGGTTGCACATGACCCGGGTCTGTCGTCGAGTTCTGTAGACGGCGTCAGACTGGTCAACCGCGACGAGTTGTTCCAAATAGCGCACGTTATCTCCTTGCACGCACCGTCGAATCCAACGACACGGCATCTCATTGACGCCGCGGCGATTCAGACAATGCAACCAGGTGTGTACATCATTAATTGCGCGCGAGGCCCGCTGATAGATCATGAGGCGCTCCTAGCTGCGCTTGAGGCCGGACAGGTTGCTGGCGCAGGACTAGACGTCACCGAACCCGAGCCGCTTCCTGTCGGTCACCCTTTACTGAGTCGGCCAGATGTGATCGTGACGCCCCACGTTGCGTCGTCAACGGCGGCCGGTCGTCGGCGGCTGTTCGAACACGCTGTTGACAACGCCCTGGCCGTGCTTGCCGGTCGGCCGGCCTCGGTGGTCTCGTAAACTCGGAGACGCGGTCCTCACCGCATCAGCTCCCAGCCCCAGCACGCGATAGCGCGGACCAGGGCCTACTTGAGCTGGCCCAAGATCTGGCGGCAAGCGTCGGCACCATCTGCATTGTCGACAGGAATCGAAAACTCGATGCGATCCAGTCGTTCTGCGAAACGGTCGTTCAATTTCGTAGCGATCTCGTCGTAGGTGCCAATCGTGGCGACGGTGTGGAGCATCTCGTCATGCACGAGCCCGGGCAGATCATTCCAACGCTGGGCGCGAGACAGCTGCGACGCCTCACGTGCGATGTCGCCCCAACCGTGCAGCTCAAAGGTTCGTCGGTACGAGGGAGTCGAAAGATAAAACGCCACTCGAGCGCGGACGGTCTCGACCACCTGTTCAAGTCGTGCCGAGGTTGGTGCTGTACCGATTAGGGGCTTCAGGCAGATTTCGACATCGTCGAGACGCCGGCCGTTGCGAGCGGCACCGCGCATGACGTTCGGAAGAACCTCCTCGTCGATGAACTTTGTTGTACAGACGGGATGCAGTCGAACGCCGTTGGCAATCTCTCCCGCCACGGCACACATGTTTGGGCCGATTGCAGCGATGTAGATAGGAATGTCAGGATGCTCGATAGGGCCAGGATCGAACAGCGGGACCATAACGTCGAGTTGATAATGCTCACTTTCAAACCGCAACGGCTCGCCTGTCTGCCAAGTGTTCCATACGGCACGCATCGCATTGACGTAGTCACGCATCCACGGGGCCGGAGCGTGCCAGTCGAGACCGTAGCGACGAGTGATGTGGGCACGGACCTGAGTGCCGAGCCCGAGGAGAAAGCGGCCACCTGACAACTTTTGCAGCGACCACGCCGACATCGCTGTACTAGTTGGGCTGCGCGGAAATGCCATCGCGACCGATGTGCCGAGCTGAACCGAACTGGTTGTCGCTGCGCCCAACGCCAACAGCTGATACGGATCATCTTTAGTCTCTTCGACTAACACCGCTCCGACGCCGACCTCTTCGGCCACGGCTGCCAGTGCACCAAACTCTCGGATGTCGAGCGGGATTTCTGGCTCGCGCAGACCAGGGTCAAGCTTGCCGAGCGGGAGGAGTGTCTCAACGATCACTTCGTTACCAACATGTCCCAGAACATATTCGATGGCCAACGATTCAATTTCAGTCGGACGACCTGCGGCAGGCGGTCTGCAGGCCACTGAGAAGAGCAGCAGCGAGCATCATGATCGACACCAGCATGAGGGCATTGCCGTCGGAGTTGACTCATTCAGCGATGTTGCCTGAGGTGCCCACGACAGCGACCAGCAACACCACGCCGAAAGCAACGCCGACTTCTTTGATTACGTAGCACAGCCGTGGCGGCAATGGTGAGATCGTTGCCGACTGCTGACCCTGTGGGGCTGTTGCCTAGGGTCTCGGCGTGCGCTTCGACCTTGTTCTTGACAATGCGAACATTCACACCGTTGACCCGACCCAGCCTCGGGCTGGCTCACTCGGAATTATCGGCGACCGAATCGTCGTCGTCGCCGGGTGTGGTGAGTTAGCGCAGTTCGATGCGGAACGAACGATCGACCTCAACGGCCATTTTGTTTCGCCGGGGTTCAACGACGCCCACAACCATATGCAGGCGTACGGCGCGACCCTCAACGAGGTGCCGCTTCACGGTGACGCAGTCCACTCGATTGAGGAGCTAGTCGCGGCCATTGCCGAGCGGGCCTCCTCAACCCCGCAGGGGGCATGGATTGTGGGCGCGGGCTATGACCACAACAAGTTGGCCGAACGACGTCACCCGACCTGCCACGAACTGGATCGAGTCAGTCCCGATCATCCAGTGCTACTGAACCACACCTCGGGTCACTTCGCCACGTTGAACAGCGCAGCGATGCGCCTCGCCAGGATCGGTGAAATTGATGTGCCCGACGGGGGAGTGGTGGCCGTCGATGACGAAGGTCGGCCCAATGGCCTCCTCGAAGAGCAGGCGCAACAGCTCATCCGTTCCCTTGTCCACCCCCGATCGGTTGCAGAGATGTCCACCAACTTGGGCCTCGCCAGCGATCGGTACCTGTCAGAAGGAATCACAAGCTGCCAGGAAGCAGGAGTCGGGGGAATCCTTGGCACCGCCGAACCGGTCGAAGTCGCCGCGTACCAGCAAGCTCGACGAGCCAATCGCTTGCGAGTGCGCGTGACCATGATGGCCTCGGTTGATGCCTTGCACAGTTGCGAACATCATGCGGATGACAACGAGCCCTTCTCACTCGACCTTGGCATGCACACCGGGTTCGGTGACGACTGGCTTCGTTACGGTGCGACAAAGATCTTTGCTGATGGATCGCTCATGGGCTGCACGGCGGCGATGTTTGAGGATTTCACTGGCCAGCCCGGTAACAACGGCTACTTCCAGATGCCTGAATCTCGGCTGCATGAACTGATCCTCGCTGCGCATCGATCGGGATGGCAGGTCGCCACCCACGCGATCGGCGACCGTGCAGTCTCATCAGTGCTTGACGGGTACGAGGCGGCGCTACAGCAGCACCCCCGAGCAGACCACCGGCACCGAATCGAACACGCAGGAATGACCCGAGCTGCAGACGTCGACCGTATTGCCCGGCTAGGCGTGATTCCAGTTCCACAAGCCCGCTTCATCTCTGAGATTGGCGACGGCATGCTCAGCGCGATCGGATCCGACCGTGCTGGGGATTGCTACCGGCAACGATCATTCCTCGATGCCGGAATAACATTGCCGGGCAGCTCCGACCGACCGGTGGTCAACGGTGCGCCATTGCTCGGCATCCACGATTTGGTGAACCAACGCACGGCATCAGGCGCTGATTTCAATCCGGCCGAAGCGCTCACGATCGACGAAGCAATCCACGCCTACACCGTCGGATCAGCGACAGCGTCGTTCGACGAGCACCGCAAGGGTTCAATCACATCGGGCAAGCTGGCCGACCTGGTTGTCCTCGACACTGACCTCACCACGGTCGAACCCGATGGCATCGCAGACACCAAGGTGCTCGCCACAATGGTGGGCGGCAACTTCGAGTTTGATGTGGCGGGCCTTGCCTAATTACCGCTAGTTCCGGTTGCTAACCGGTAACCGCCTCGCAACGAACGACAGTACTTCGGCCTCGCCGGCGACTGAGCAGGCCTCGTACGATCGGGCCATGTCTGATGTCGTGCTGTACGAAAAGCGAGGCAAGGTCGCGCTGATCACCCTCAACCGTCCTCATCGCCTCAACGCGTGGACCGCCGATCTCGGCAGTTCATACTGGGATCGCATCGACGAGGCAACCGTCGACGCCGAAGTGCGCGTCATCGTAGTGACCGGTGCGGGGAAGGGCTTCTGCGCAGGCGCCGATATGGATCTGCTGCAGGGCATCGGAGCAGGTACAGAGCGCAGCGCTCCGGCGCGCGATGAACACCAGACGTACACAACCACTGTTCCCAAGCCCGTCATCGGTGCGATCAACGGCGCATGTGCTGGCCTCGGCATGGTCCAGGCAATGATGTTCGATATCAGGTTCGCGGCCGCTGGCGCTAAATTCACCACGGCGTTCGGCCGCCGCGGTCTCGTTGCCGAGTACGGCATCGCGTGGATTCTCCCCCGCATTGTCGGTCATGCGAATGCAATGGACCTCCTGCTCTCTGCTCGAGTAATTCTGGCTGAAGAAGCAAAAGAAATGGGTCTCGTCAACAAAGTGTTTCCGGCCAACAGGCTGCTCGAAGAGACAATGGCCTACGCGAACGACATCGCCGACAACGTGGCATCGACGTCGATCCAATCAATAAAGCAGCAGGTCATGGCCGGTTGGGACTGGGACCTGGCCACGTCCAACACAGACACCCACGAGCGGATGCAGCACTCGCTGCGACAGACCGACTTTAAAGAAGGCGTCCAAAGCTTTCTGGACAAGCGTCCGCCTGAGTTCTCGCCAGTCAGTTCACGCGACTGACTCTTCGGAGGCTGAGGGTTCTGCTGACGGACGCAGACCGATCGTCGCCGTGGCGATAATCAAAACGAACGACAACCCTGCCATCTGTGGGATGGTTATCCGATCAAATGCCTCGACCCAGCGCGCGCTGCACGGGTTATCAAACTCGCAAAAGTTCGACTTCTCCGGAAACCATTGGACCCAAACGTGATACGCCGAAACAGCGAGTCCAAGTAGGGCGATGACCCTGACGTAAAGCAACATCGACTGATCGCGTCGAACAGACGCCATCACGAGCAGTACGGCAAGCGGATACATCGCAATGCGCTGATACCAGCACAATTCGCAAGGGATGAAGTCCGCCACCTCTGAGAAGTAGAGGCTCCCGATTGTTGCCCCCACCGCGACTGATCCTGCGAGCATGAGGGCCCGCCGGCGCACCATGGCACGGACCGACTCGGAGAAGACGGCGATGACAACGCCGCTGAGTCCAGCGAAAAGGGCTAAAGCAAACACAGAAGCGACCGTTGAAGCGTCCATTGGGCTCCAGCATGCCGAATAGAACGCGACGAACCAATGACCAACGTCCCAGCACGCGTACCGACCTGTTGAAATGCCAAACTCGGGAATGAGCTCCAATGACTCCGAGATCCTTGTCGGTATTGACGGATCCGTTACGACGATTACGTTCAACCGGCCCGATGCGCTCAATGCGCTGACGCCCACAATGCTCGTCGCGCTCGATCACGCAGTCGGCGTCGCCCTCGACGATCCGACGCAGCGACTCGTTGTGCTCACCGGAGCTGGGCGGGCTTTTAGCGCCGGTGTTGATCTCAAAGCCCTCGGGAGCCGGGCGTTGACCAACGGCGTGGTCGGCGACATTCTCGACGTACCCGCTCGAGCACTCACCGACAAATTATCCAACGGAGCGATCGTGACGGTCGCAAAAGTCAACGGCTTTTGCTTCACCGGTGCCCTGGAGATCGCACTGGCGTGCGACCTGATGGTCGTCGCTGACGAAGCAACTTTGGCCGATACCCATGCGAAGTTTGGGTTGCGTCCCACTTGGGGGATGAGTCAGCGACTTCCGGCAGCAGTTGGCCCCACAATGGCCCGAGAACTCTCGCTGACGGCCCGGAACGTCAAGGGTGTCGAGGCTGCTTCGATTGGGCTTGCATGCCGTTCCGCTCCGGCCAATCAACTCGATGCCGAGGTCGCCGGACTTGTCGAGCAGATACTCGCCAACAGCGACGGCTCGCTCGCTGCATACAAAGATCTGTACCGCGCCGCCGAGCAGCAAGGTCTGGCCGATGGACTTGCCTACGAAGCAGCAACCGAGTACCCGATTACCGACACAGAAAGTCGACTGGATGGGTTCAGGTAGCGCCATGCAGTACGGCATCTGTGTTGCCTCGCGGCCCAACGACATCGACTACGTGGTCGAATCTGAGCGGCTCGGTTTTAGTCACGCCTGGTTGGCCGACAGTCAAATGATCTGGAGTGATGTGTACGCCATGCTTGCGTTAGCAGCGGAACGAACCTCAACAATTCAACTCGGCACCGGCGTAGCCGTTGCGGGAACGCGCCTTGCTCCTGTCACAGCGGCAGCGATCGGCACGATCAACCAACTGGCACCCGGTCGCACGTTCTGCGGGATCGGCACCGGCAATACTGCAATGCGGATCATGGGTCATCGGCCGCAACGGATTGCAGAATTCGACGAGTACTTAAACGTTCTCCGAGCGCTGCTTCACGGCGAAGAAGTCGAGTACACCCTCAACGGACAGACAGCGCCGATCACGCATTTGATGCCCGAAGACGGCTTTGTGTGCTTCGACCCGGCGCCACCTCTCTACGTCTCGGCATTTGGTCCTCGCGCAGTCGACCTGGCCGCACTGCACGGGGACGGGCTAATTACATCAGTTCCGCCTGACCCGGCGGCCGTTCGAAGCATGCGTAGCGTCATCTCCGAGCGCCGCTCTGCCCATGGTCGACCTGCATCTCGATCCGACTTCCCGATGGCGACGCTCACCACCATTGCCGTGCTCGAACCGGGCGAAGCTGTTGACTCAGACAGGGTCAAACAGCAGGTTGGCGCATTTGCGATCGCAGCGCTGCACTACAGCTATGAGCAAATGACGCAGTTCGGCCGCCGCCCACCGGCCCACCTTGCAGACATGTGGGGTGACTACGTAGCAGCCGTCGAGGAGACCCCGCTCGAGCGTCGCCACCTACGAACGCACCTCGGCCACAACTGTTGGGTGATCCCCGAAGAGGAGCGGTTCATCACCAAGGAGCTGATCGAGCGTTCGTGCCTAGTCGGCACCCCTGACGACCTCCGTCACCGTGTAGCTGAACTTGACGATGCTGGTCTCGATCAGATCGTCCTGCTGCCGCCACTCGCTGCCAAAGAAGACGTGATCGCTGCGGTAGCTCGCGAACTCATCTCTCCGACTCCGCTGGAGCGATGAGTGTCGCCGTCGGGGGTTCGCTGCAAAAGCCACCGCCAATTCTCGCTGGCCCAGTGTGATTGCGTAGCGTTGTAGGGACGAACAACCGCCCCCTGTCTTCGAGGAGCACACATGTCCGACGCATTAATCATCGACGCTTGCCGCACGCCGCGCGGCATCGGCAAACAAGGCAAGGGCTCCCTAGCTCACCTGCACCCCCAGCACTTGGCGCGCACGGTGCTCGAAGCCATTCGAGACCGCAACGACCTAGATACCGCAGACGTCGACGACATCATCTGGGGGACAAGCTCCCAGGTGCAAGAACAGAGCGGTGACCTCGGCCGGATGGCAGCGCTCGATGCCGGGTACGACATCACGGCAAGCGGCGCCACACTCGACCGGTTCTGCGGTTCGGGTATCACGACTACGAACTACGCGTCACACGCCGTCATGGCCGGCATGGAAGATGTAGTCATCGCCGGTGGCACTGAAATGATGTCGCTGCCCAAAAAGGGCATGCTTCCGATGGGGGCAAACAACGCCCACCTCCAAGAATTGCATCCGCAGTCCCATCAAGGCGTCTGTGCCGATGCGATTGCCACCCTAGAAGGAATCTCCCGTGAGGCGCTTGACGCTCACGCTGCGGACTCCCAGCGCAAGGCAGAAATCGCCATCAAGGAAGGCCGCTTCGACAGAGCTCTTATCCCGGTCTACAACCTCGACGGCAGCCTTGCGCTCGATCGCGAAGAGTTCCCTCGGCCAGGAACAACTGCTGAATCGTTGGCGAAGCTTTCGGCCAGCTTCCCGGCGGTAGCTGACTACCGCCACGAAGAAGGCTCAAAGACCTTCCGCGAGCTCATCAACCAGAAGTTCCCAGACCTCGATATCAAACACGTCCATCATGCCGGCAACTCGTCAGGCGTCGTTGACGGCGCAGCAGCGATTCTCATCACGAGCGAAGAATACGCTCAGGCTCGTGGCATGAAGGCCCGTGCTCGGGTCGTGGCCACAGCGAATATGGGTGATGATCCCACCCTAATGCTCAATGCCCCGGTGCCCGCAGCAAAGAAAGTGCTCGAGAAAGCGGGAATGACCGCCGACGATATCGACATCTGGGAGATCAACGAAGCCTTCGCAGTCGTGTCGGAGAAGTTCCAACGCGACCTGGACCTCGATCGCAGCAAGGTCAACGTCAATGGCGGCGCCATGGCGCTCGGGCACCCGATCGGGGCGACCGGAGCAATTCTGATCGGGACCGTGCTCGATGAACTCGAGCGTCAGGACAAGCAGTTCGGTCTGATCACCATGTGTGCCGCTGGTGGTATGGCCCCGGCCATCATCATCGAACGCGTCTGAGCATCAGAACATCGAGGTCTGTCCCGGCGGCGTCGGCAACGGCGCCAGGGCGGGCAGCTTGGCGGCGACTGCCTCGTGCAACGCTCGGGCCAGCCCCGGCGACTCGAGATTCTCCGGCTGATGGACGAATACGTAGGGCGTCCGGCCTTCATCAAGCCACGCGACGATCTGTGGCACTCAAGCCAGCAGTCCCTGCAGTGTTCCGTCGACGGTGTCCTCTCCGATGACACGG
Organism: uncultured Ilumatobacter sp.; assembly: GCA_938091165.1. Taxonomy (GTDB): domain Bacteria; phylum Actinomycetota; class Acidimicrobiia; order Acidimicrobiales; family Ilumatobacteraceae; genus Ilumatobacter_A. The sequence goes on from CALKNK010000045.1 coordinate 13,135, forward strand.
ACAATCGGCGACGATCCGATCGCGTCGAGGACGACCGGGAGGTCGGGCTTCTGACGTTGCTCGTCGATGGCCGCTGTCGACCTGGCTGCAACGGCATACAGCGGCCGCGTGTCGAGTACAACGCGACCGATATTGCGTTCGAGGCACAACCTGTCGACGGCCCGATGCGCCGCTGAGAAGTCGAAGAATTCGCGGTGTCGCAACTCGACGGCCCAGGGCCAATCTTGTGGCAGCCGGCGGAGAAACGCGAGTAGTGCATCAAGGTCGGCTGGACCGAATGAGCCGGGGAGTTGTACCTGGACTGGACCGATGCGCGGACCCAGCGGCTCGATCACATTCAGAAAGCTGCGCACTTCAGCACCGACGTCGCGCAACCGCTTATCGTGGGTCACGGTGCGCGGGAGCTTGAAGGCAAACCGGAAGTCATCCGTCGTCTGCCGCAACCACTTGTCCACGGTGGTGGCCGTTGGCTGAGCATAGAACGTCGTGTTGCCCTCCACGGCCGTGCACCATTGGGCATACAACGCCAGTTCTGTTCCGGGTTGCGTCCCGGTCGGGTAGAAGCGACCGACCCACGGGCGATGAGCCCACATTGGACAACCGACGTGGAGCACTGGTGACGGGCTGTCAGCCATTCATGTCCTCGAGCATCCAGCAGGGGGTCGAATCGTTGGCCCACCGGTACCCGATCTCAGGTTGCACGGCTCGCTACTCGCCGCTCACCACTTGCCGGGGAG
>CALKNK010000046.1 GCA_938091165.1 uncultured Ilumatobacter sp.
CGGCCAGTACCTCCGCCCCACATCGAATCATCTCCCGATTGCCCGATATGCCGAACCCGCCGAATTCACGCGCTGGAAGCAGATCGGTGAGTCTTTCGGTATCGGTCACGTCGAGGCCAGTCCGCTGACCCGCAGCAGCTACCACGCCAAATCGGCTGCAGATGCTGTCACTCAGGCAGTGGCGGTGTCGTTGACGCAAGGTTGAACGCAGGAAAATTCTCGCCGTTAGCTGACAAGATCTGTCAGCGGTCGCTGGTGAGTTGCGTGTCAGGGCGTTACGAAGTCTGCGACGACGGCGCAGTGATCGCTGGGCCACACGCTGACACCGTCGACCTCAACAGGCTCGGTCGCTACATTCCAGACTCGAGCCGGATTCCCGACTGGCTTCGGCCGTGGCCACGACGTGAGGAGGTAGTCGAGACGGCGGTTCGGCCAAGCGCTGTCGGTCGAGTACGGGTTCTCGGCACGCCACGTGTGGCCCGGCCCATTGCCGACCTGCTCCCACACATCGGTGAACACGATGCCATCGACACCAGGGCTGCGGCCGGTGAGTAGTCGCACCTCGTCGCTGTCGGGGACAGCGTTAAGGTCTGCTCCGACAATCAGCGGCAGATCCGTTGTCGGGTCGCCTCGCCACTCAATTCCAAGTTGCAGCAGATGACGGATTTGACCCTGGCGTGAAGCCGAGGCGTCGAATCGATGATCGAGATGAGTTGAGGCGATGGGCCACAGGCCCCATGGCGTCGCCACCTTGGCAGCCACGACTCGGCGATGGCCGAGTTCGCCAGCTTCATTCGGCAAGGGGAGCGAAGCGACCCGTTCGACCGGCCAGCGGGCGAGAACTGCATTTCCGAACGATTCACCATTCCATACGACCGGATCGGTCCGTACGGCGTGCAGATCGATCGCCGATGCGAGTTCGTTAGCAACGTCGCGGTCGTCGTTGCTCCATACCTCCTGGAGGCAGATGATGTCGGGGTCAACGGACCGGATCGTCTCGACGATCGCCGTGAGGCGTTGTTCGAATGGCCCAAACCGCCACCAGAGGTTCCATGTCATCACGCGCACCGTCACGCGTTCATCCTGGCAGAGCTCAGTCGGTTTTCATCCAGTATGAATGCGATAGAGCGAAATGGGTAGGCGGTACTGTCAGATTCGTGAGCGCAGCATGGTCGGTCGAACAGGTCGCGTCGGTCGCCCCGTCAGCATCGGCAATGTCGGCTGCTCGGCCGCTTGCTACACCGAGCCGCTGGAGCCAGCTTGGTGTGGCTGGAACCAGCGTGTGGGGATCATTCCAGGGCAGTGGTACGGAACCGTACGACACGATCGTCGATCATTCGCGTCTCGGTTTCTCATGCTCGTGCCTGAGCCGTCAGACGCCGTGCAAACATGCGTTGGCGCTGCTTCTGCTCTGGGTTCGCGGCCAGGTTGCCGACACCGTCACACCATCACATGTTGAAGCGTGGATGCAACGCCGGAGGGCCGCATCATCCAGAGCGATGGCCGCCGCAGACAACGAAGCTGGTGAGCCGTCTGGCGGTGGCAGTGCGCCGGGAAAGCCGGACGCCACGGATGGATCGAGCGCAACCGTCGACGGCGCGGTGATCGTGGACGAGCAGCCGGCGCCGCCAGCGCCGCCACCCGATCGCGACGCAACGCGCAATGATCGGGTCGTACGGATGCACGCCGGGCTAGCCGAACTCGACCGTTGGCTCGACGACCGGATCAGAACCGGACTCGCTGACTCATCGCTCGCTCGATACGCAACATGGGATCAACTTGCGGCAAGGCTCGTCGACGCGCAGGCTGGCAGCCTGGCCAACCGGGTGAGGCGACTTGCGGGACTCGTAGGTGCATCGACCAACTGGCACGACGACGTACTCGCTGAGCTCGGCATACTGCACCTGCTCGCACAGGCCGGGCGTCGAATCGAAATGCTGCCCAGCTCACTCGCCGACGCAGTGGCGACAACTGTTGGCTGGCAGGTTCGTCAGGCGGACGTCATTGCAGGAGTCCCCGACACTGACGAGTGGATGATCGCCGGGCGCAGCGATGTGCGCGAAGATCGCATCGAGGTGCGACGACACTGGCTGCGGGGCGTGAACTCCGGACGCTGGGCCCTAGCGCTATCCTTCGCTGCGTATCAGCAGAGCCTCGATACGTCTTTGCCCGTGGGGTCCTCGTTGCACGCGGACCTGCATCGGTACCCCGGGCCAGCGCTACGCGCATTGGTCGGTACGAGGTACCACGACCCAGCTATACACCCATACGTTCCAGCGCAGTTTGCCGCGTCGGCCTGCTCAATCGCTGACGGGTGCGCTGAGGTCGGTGTGCTGTTGGCATCTGAGCCGTGGCTTGATCGAGTCCCGGTAACAGTGCATGCTCGCCTTGCTCGAACTGGCCGAGCATGGGCGCTGGCAGACCACACCGGAAGTATGCCAATCCTTGCCCCCGACACGCGGGCGTTTGACGCCGGGGTAGCGATGCTGCTCGCTGTGTCTGAGGGTAAGCCGGTTGATCTCACCGTCGAGTGGACGCCGCACGGCGTGATCCCACTGTCAATCCACCTCCCCGACCGAACCGTTGACGTTGGACCACGAGCAAACACGACGTTTGTGAGTGCGGCGTGACGACTGAGTCAATGCAGGAACATTGGGAGCAACTGATGACCGTTGCGATGCTTGGTACCGACCGGAGGAATCCGCCGACCCCGCCAGGCCCCCTGGCTGACCTCGTTGCTGATACCGCCCGGTCATCAGCCTCGGAGCGAATGCTTGCCCAGGTCGCAGCGTGCACCGCCGTTCGACGTGCCGGGGTGGTGCCTGGGCCGGTCCTCGACGAAATTGCTATGCCGGATACCGACGCCCGACCAACGTGTATTCCCGCAGCGATCGAGCGCTGGCATTACATCACAGAATCGTGGCCGATACTCGAAGATGAGTGGACGCTCACCCTCATCAGCAACGGCTGGCGAATTGCGCCGGAACTGCTCCCTGCGATGCTGCTGCGCCATCGCAGCGACGCAATTCGACGGACACGTGTGATGGTCGGTGCTGGTGACGCCGGTCGATGGCTCGTCGGACATCTACCCGACCTCGAACCCCGACATTCAGCGGTGTCAGTGACCCCCGAGGCGTTGCACAGTCTGCCCAAACTGCCGATCGCGCCTGAACTCGCAGAGATGCTCGACTGGCCAGGAGCAAAAGTCGGAACGATGCTTGCGCAGTCGATTCAGACCGGATCACTCGGTCACAGCCATAAGCCAATGCTGGTAAACCTCGTCGCGCGAATTCACCGAGAAGCACTCACCAACCTGGTGGATGTCCTCACCGGCATCGACCCGATGGCGACGGGTCACGGGCTAGCTACGGTGCTCGTTGACCTCGCCTCCACTCGTCAGCGCATGCTCAGTGAGCTGATGCGATGATCTCGCTGCCAGGGTCAGTCGGCGAGCTCTTCGTCGAGTTGCTCGATCAGCGTTCTTGGAGCGATCGATCGAAAGCTTTCCTCAATGAATCGATGGAGCATGTCGGTAGCACTGTCATCAAGACCAGGGATCGGGACGTTGGTCCAGCCGTCATCGCCCATCCCATATGACATGGCGGAGGCGCCAGGGAGGACCATTGCCACGTCGAGGGACTCAACTAGCCGGACACCGATGCTCGGCGCGTCCTGATCACCGTAGAA
>CALKNK010000047.1 GCA_938091165.1 uncultured Ilumatobacter sp.
GGGGCCGGAAGCCTCGTACTGAACATCTTGTGGATCGTTCTTTCCGGATTCTGGCTGTTCTTGAGCTACCTCGTCGCTGGTGTCGTCCAGTGCATCACGATCATTGGAATCCCGTTCGGAATTCAAAGCTTCAAGCTTGCAGGCTTTGCACTCTGGCCGTTCGGCCGGTCCGTCGTACGCCAAGCACACAATTCGACCGCGTTGAGCGTGGTCGGCAACGTGGTGTGGTTCCTCTTCTCCGGGCTTTGGCTTGCGATCGGACACGCTGTGCTTGGAGTTCTGCTTTGCGTCACCATCATCGGCATTCCGCTTGGGCTCGGGAACTTTAGAATGATCCCGCTCGCGCTGGCTCCGTTCGGCAAAGACATTGTTCGTAACGGATCCGAACACGGTGAGGTCATCTTCTCGTTCTAGGTCTTCGCAAACTGCGTCTGTTTGGAACATAGCGACGGTGAAGCAGCGAGGAGCCGGGTCATCAGATGCGGCCTACCGCTGAATGAACAACAGTCACGATTCAGCTATCTCACCCGCTGTAGCCGAGCAGTCAGAGCCGCCAAAACACTTGAGGTTTCTCTAACGACGCTTGTCAATCGCGTGAACAAGTGGATGTTCAAGTCGAAGCAAGGCATTGATGCCGCGAGTGTCTGCGTCGTGCCAACAGATCTTGTAGTCGTCAATCGCTGAGTCGTCAGCGTGTCGTCGTTGCAAATTTTTTGCGGCTCGTCAGTTGAGCGACTTATTCTTCGGCATACGTCTATCAAGGAGATTTTTAATGTTGGTTTCAGCTATCACCACCTGGGAAGGCACTCCCGCAGCGATCGAGCAGGTCATTGTGGGGTCCCGTGACGCAGCTCCAATTCACGAACGGCTGGGCGCTCGTAATCCCCGATTGATGCGGTCATTTGCTGGAGGCGACATGGACCGCGTTGAGTACATGATCGACTTTGATTCCTTCGAAGCATGTGGGGCGTTCACGGACGCGATGATGGCTGACGAATGGTTCCAAGGAATGACAGCTGCCGTTGCTGCTGCGTACCCGGACCTCAAGAACTGCGGTACACGTTTCGCTTACGACGCCATCTGAGGCGCTGAGTCAAATCTGGCATTGACGCAGTCACTCAGTACTGCTGTCACGAAAAACAGGGGAACAAAAGTTTTGGTCCTGCAGTGGATCCCTGATCTTGTAGATCGGGTCTCATAATATTCCGTGGTCGGAGGCGTTACTGCCTTTCAGCGATCAAGGGAGTACTGAAATGGACAAAGAGACCACGAAAACGATCATGCAGATCCGGGCGAGCGACGCTCGGTCAGTGGTTCTTCCGTTTGTGTTGAGCCATATCGTGATTTTGGCGATCCTTGGCTTCAACGGAGACGGTCTTGGAGACTCCGGTGTTCAGTTCGCGATGACAGCGTTCCTTGTTCTCGGTTCGCTCTGGACGTTCATGTGGATGGATGACGCCATCCAAGATGTCTTTGCGTGCATGAAGGACTTAGGACCAGAGTTTGCGGACACCGAAGTTGGCAAACGTGCCGCAAAGTTTCCGATCGTCATCTTCAGAGGGGTCAACTTTGCGATCGTGGCAGCTCTCGCCGCCGCGCAAATTGTCGCCATCTACTGATTCATCTCAACGCAGCAACGTCGCTCAAAACGAGGTCTGAACGTCGTCAAGACTCCGTCGTTGGCTGCGCCGATTCTGTCGGTCGGTCACTTTTCGTAGACTTGTAGAAGATTGTCTGCTGTTGTGTTGCGCTGTTGAGCGCCTGCTTACAAGAACTGGCCGGAACACGGTCAGTCTCAGTCTGAGATACCGAACCGGTCGAGGGTTTCTTGGCTGCGACCACTTCCGTATCGATTTCAGCTACCTCGGCACGCTCACCTTCGACGTCATCTGATCGGTCGCACTGTGCATGACACAGTAAGAGTTCAGTGTGTGACCGCTGTTCCACATGACGCTTTTAGCCAAGCGCAACTATTGTCGAGCTTCGTGATCGCGACCGAACCAAATCCTTCCTTCGCCAAAAGTCAGGGAAGCGGTCGTCGAACGTGGACGCTGGGTGCCGGGACATGTCTGTTTCTGGCAGTGATTGTTGGGGCCTGCGGACTAGGGGCAGGCAGTGATGACGCCGCGCCGACAGGCGACGCAGATCCAGCAGTGACGGGCTCGGTCAGTGCTGACTCGTCGAGCGCCGAGACGTCAGCTGATCCAACACCAGCAGCAGAATCTGACAGCACGACCTCAGAGGTGCTGGCAACAGCGCCGGCTGCAACGCCGCCCGGCAGCGTGTCGTTTGCATCGAGCATCCAACCAATCATCACCGAGACTTGCGCGAGCTGCCACACGGGCGATGGGCCGGGCACGCAGCACGTTCGCTTCGACACCGCTGACGATGTGTCACGCGTTGCTTTTGCAATTGCCATCGTGGCCGAGACTCGCTTCATGCCGCCATGGCCTGCGAGCGATGAAAGCGTTCCGTTCGACCATGACTGGAGCCTGACTGACGAAGAGATCGAGACGATCATTAGTTGGGACGATGAGGGTGCGCCACTTGATGTCGATCCAAACACCGAGATGATCCCGGTCAACGGTGTTGTCGGGCTCAATGACCCTGACCTCGTCATGGAGGCTGACGGCAGTTACGACGGCGAATTCGGTCAACCCGACGAGTACCGCTGCTTTGTTTATGACCCCAAGCTGACCGAATCGACGTTCGTGTCGGACATGGAGTTCATCCCGCAGCAAACTCAGGTCGTCCACCACGCTGTCGGTTTCGTCGTGCCAGGCTCAGAGCGAGCTGCCGTTGAGGAACGTAACGGTGCCGACGGCCAGGGTGGCTGGACCTGCTTTGGGTTCAGTCCCGGCAATGGCGCAGATCTGATCTTCACCTGGGCGCCCGGTACCGATCCAACCGCCTTCCCCGAGGGCACCGGCCTCGAGATGGAAGCCGGTGATTTCTTCGTTCTGCAGACGCACTACCACTACGACGTTGAAGCCGACGCTGACCAGTCGACTTTTGCTGTCAATTTCGCTACAGGCGCCGATGTTGACCCGATCGACCTTGTCACGTACTTGGCGCCGGCTGAGATCCCGTGCGGTGAGGGCGAAGAAGCTCCACTCTGTGACCGTGATGCGGCCCGCCAGAAGGCGATCGATGCCTACGGCCGAGAAGGTGTGCTTGCCGATCTACTGATCAGGGGCTGCGGCAACCCACTCGACGAGCCCGACGGTTTCGTCGATGGCGTGGCGAAGTCGTCGTGCACGTGGCCAGTTTCCAACCCGGGCGAGATTGTTTCAGTGTTCGGTCACGAACATGAACTCGGTGCGAGCTTTAAGATGACGCTCAACCCGGATACGCCAGAAGAGTTGGTACTGCTCGATATCCCTGTGTGGGATTTCGACTGGCAGCTGATTTATGAGCCGACTGACAGCATCATCATCGACTACGGCGACACCATTCGGATCGAGTGCACCTGGGATCGGGCGCTGCGTGATCCACTCCTCGAACCGGCCTATGTGCTGTGGGCTGACGGCACCGACGACGAGATGTGCTTTTCGTCGGTGGTTACTCGCCCCGTCTGACTCAGATCGCAGCTGGAAGGTTCGGTCGAGGTGAGCTCTTCGTAAATATCAATCTTCCGGAGCGACGGGAAAATTAATGCGAACGACGCTGCGATCGCCACGGTGGTGAGCCCGCTGAGTTGTGCGCGAGGGGGGACTCTGAAGCGACTTAGCGGGCTGGAGCCCTAAAGCGATGCCCTTG
>CALKNK010000048.1 GCA_938091165.1 uncultured Ilumatobacter sp.
AATTCGCCCGTGAACCCGACGAGTTCAGCGATTGTTTCAACCGTCTCTTTGATCGTGACCTCGCGGTCAGCACCTAGGTTGATTGGTTCAAGTGGACCGTCGCTAGCTTCGACTTCGCCCGCGCGAACGATTGCTTGCGCCGCATCATCGACGTAGAGGTACTCACGAGAGGCTGAACCGGTTCCCCAGACATCGACGTGTGCTGCGCCAACTTCGGCGGCCTCGACGCACTTCTTAATGAGGGCCGGAATGACATGCGACACCGAAGGATGAAATTTGTCACCCGGTCCATACAGATTGGTTGGAATGAGGTAAGCGAAGCGCTGCCCGTATTGCAGCGCATTGACCTGTGCATGAATGAGGTGAGCTTTTTTGGCAATGCCGTACGGGGCATTACTCTCCTCTGGGTAGCCGTTCCACAAGTCGGCCTCGACAAACGGCACTGGAGTGAATTTCGGATACGAACAGACTGTGCCAACCAGAATCGTGTGATCGACTCCACCCTTTCGTGCAGCTTCAATAATGTGCGTCCCCATGAGCAGGTTGGAGAGGTACAACGGAGCCGGTTGGGCGAGGTTGTATCCGATGCCGCCGACTTGTGCAGCTAGATGGAAAACCTCGCTTGGTCGATGTCGGGAAATCATTCGCTCAGCGTGCCCGGGTCGGGTCAAATCAACGTCGACGCTGCGTGGTGCGACCACCTGTGCGCCGGCAGTTTCTAGCAGGGCAACCACACGGCGGCCCAGGAAGCCAGCGCCCCCGGTCACCACAACGCGCCGGCCGGTCCAAAACGTCATGTCAGCGCTCACTCAGGTGGATTGGAGAACGCTGGTCGGCACGTCTCATGACAATTAACTTATCGCCATCGATTGGCCGGTCGACGGTTGGCCAAGCATGCGATGATGCTTCTATGGAGGCGCAGCAGTGACAAACACGACGGAGGGGGAGTCAGCGCAACCAATCCGTGTGGCCTACACGCTCGAACAGTGCTGGCATCCGACTCCGGGTGGAACAGCGCGCGCCGCGTTGCGAATCGCAAACGTATTGGAAGACGATCCAGAAGTCGAGATTCACCAAGTCGCAGGTCGGCATGCAATGACTCCCACGGCCGACTTTGTCCCCACCGGAAAAGTCGCAATGCTGCCGTTGGCGCGGCCCTGGTTGTACGAGACGTGGACGCGCTTGAATTGGCCCAAAGTCGAGTCGGTGACTGGTCCGATTGATGTAGCGCATGCCACTGGACTCGTCCCGTGCGCTACAGCCGCTCCGCTGGTGGTGACCCTCCACGACCTCGCATTCGTACATGATCCCGACATGTTCTCTTCGCACGGCTTGCGAGTAATGATGCGCAGCCTTGAGGTCATCAAGCGCCGTGCAGACAGAATTTTGTGTCCGAGCCAGGCGACCATTGATGACTGCGTCGACGCAGGTATCGAGGCAAGCAAATTGAGGCTTGTGCCGCTCGGCGTCGACGGTCGTGCTGCGACCCCGTTTGCGGTCGAACGGGTGAAGCGCGGCTATCAACTTCCAGATGATTTCGTTCTGTTTGTCGGCACGATTGAGCCAAGAAAAAACCTGGCCAGACTGGTTGCGGCGATGGCGACCCGTGCGACGGATCAGCCACTCGTCGTAGCCGGTGCACCCGGATGGGGCGATGCAGCACCTCAGGTCGGAACCCCGAATGTTCGCTTTCTTGGCTACGTACCTGATGTCGACCTCGGGCCGCTCTACGCGGCGGCCACAGTTTTTGCCTATCCAAGTAAGCGTGAAGGATTCGGACTCCCGGTTGCCGAAGCCATGCTGCAGGGGACGCCCGTTGTCACCAGTAGTGGGACTTCGACCGAGGAAGTTGCTGGCGGCGCAGCGGTCTTGGTCGACCCACGCAACGTTGCTTCGATCGCCGCTGGAATCGATGAAGCGAACGACCGGGCTGTGGAACTGGCGGCACTGGGAGCGCAACGCGCAGGCGAACTGACCTGGGCTGCGGCAGCTAACCGAACGCGCGACGTCTATCGTGAACTCGTCCCAGTAGGCGGCGACGTGTTGTAACCATGATGAGAGAAAGTCAACAGCCGAGCAGGGAAAGCGGCCTCCAACGGCCGACCAGCGGCGGGAACCCAAATCAAAGCTTGTCTGCTGTGGACGTCGCAGTGAATCTCCTTTGGTGTGTTCCGGGCGAGGTCGGTGGATCGGAGGAGTATCTCGTCAGGCAATTATTGGGACTGGCGTCTCAGCAATCCGAGTTTTTACCCACCCTTTACGTCGTGCAGTCGTTCGCCCTCGCACACCCAAATCTGACTGCTCTGTATCCGACGGTCGGGGCCGGAATCACCGGGCATAAGCGTCCGCGCCGACTGCTCGCTGAACACACGTGGCTGAGCAGGCGCACCCGGCGTGCGGGGATTGTCCACCACGGGGGCGGTACAACGCCTGCGGTGGGAAGTCGACCCATCCTGCTCACCATTCACGACCTCCAATACCTCACCCACCCTGAGTATCACTCACGGAACAAACTGCGTTACCTCCGCGAGGCAATTCCGCGTTCGGTCAAGCGAGCCGCGATCATCGCCACACCGAGTGAATGGGTGAGGTCGACGGTGATCGAGAAACTCGGTGCTGACCCCGACCGAGTCGTTGTGATACCGCATGGGATCGAAGCAGGAATCGGCGACGATGCGCCCACTGAGCTCGAACTCCGGCGCAACTACGGTCTCGGTGGCGGCCGCGTGTTGGTCTATCCGGCGATCACGCACCCGCACAAAGGGCACGAGTTTCTTCTCGAAGTCATGTCCAAACACTGGGACGACCCTGACCTGCGACTCGTACTGCTAGGAGGTGCGGGGAGCGCCGGCCAATGCATCGACGCCAAGATCGCATCGCTTGGACTTGGACGACGCGTGATTCGGACAGGTCGCGTGCCGGCCGAACATCGCGACGGACTCCTGGCGCTCGCAGAAGCAATGGTCTTCCCCAGCGAGTACGAGGGATTCGGCGCACCTCTGGTTGAGGCTATGGCGCTGGGGACGCCGGTCATCGCCGCAGACCAGCCAGCGGTCGCTGAGGTAGTGGGCAATGCCGGCATCGTGTTGCCCCGCGACTCGGACGCTTGGGCCAGTGCTCTCGATGACGTCGGCGTTCGTCGGCAGGAACTGGTGGCCGCTGGTTTTCGCCGGAGTGCCGAATTCACTGCAGAGCGCTCGGGTGCGGCGCTTGTTTCTGCCTATCGTCGAGTGCTCGAATGAGCCGCACGTCTTCTAGGGCAGCTAATAGACGGTCGGCAGCAGCCCGACGCCCGATTATTGTCATATGCCCACATTTCGAGCCTGACACGGCGCCAACGGGCATAGTGATGACACGTATAGTCGACGAATTGGTCACGCTCGGGCATGCGGTGCATGTGGTCACAGCCTTGCCCTGGTACCGACGCCATGCCGTCGAGCCTGAATGGATCGGCTCGTGGGTTCACGTCGAAAGCACCTCGTGGGGATCGGTTACCAGGGCGCATCCCTTCCCAGGAAATGATAAGACGAATCTCCTCCGCCGCGCAGCCGGTTTTCTCGCCTTCTCGACGCTTGCAGCTTTTCAAGGGCTGCGCGCCGGCGGCTGGTTTCGGAAAGCGGACGCAGTAATCGCAATGTCCCCTCCGTTGACGCTTGGACTTACCGGATGGATCGTCGCCAAGATGCGTCAAGCACCACTTATCTTCAACATTCAAGACGTATTTCCTGACGCAGCAATCGATACCGGGGCCATTTCCAATCCCCTTGTCATCGGCGCCGCTCGGTGGCTTGAGCAAATCAGTTACCGCGCAGCAGATGCCGTCACCGTGCTCTCCGACGACCTCCGGGACAACGTTGCTACCAAGATGCCGGCCGCGCGGAGTGAATGTGTCCATATCATTCCGAATTTTGTTGACACAACAGCCATCGTTCCCACTGACCGCGCCACGAACTATCGAACCGAGCTCGGGCTGGGCAGTGAACCCGTCGTGCTTTATGCGGGAAATGTGGGATTCTCCCAGTCGCTCGAGCTTATGCTCATTGCAGCGAGTGCCTTGCCTGAAGTGACGTTCTTGATCAACGGCGATGGAGCGGCACGATCAACACTTGAGACGAAGGCCCTCGGCTTGAAAAATGTGCGCTTCGCTGGATACATCGAGGCGCATCGGCTCAGCGAACTCCTGGCCACTGGTGATATCCACGTGGTGCCACTCAAAGCGGGCCTCGGGCGAGTGTCAGTTCCGTCGAAGACGTACTCGATTCTGGCCGCTGCCCGCCCGGTCGTCGCCGCCATCGACAAAGCGACGGCCGTGCCCCGGATCCTTGAATCTGCATCAGCGGGCATCTCGATACCGCCCGACGACGCGGAGGCGTTTGTTGCGGCGCTCCGGCTGTTACTGGCCAATCCTGATCGGTGCGCGCAGATGGGTGCCAGCGGCCGCCGATGGGTCGAAACACACGCATCTCCAACGGCTGTCGGCTTGGCGTACGACCGGTTGCTCGGGCAATTACGAGCCCCCTGACGAGGGGGTTTGTTGCGCTGAGCGGGCTCGTCTAATGAGGGTGATCCCGCAACCGGGGCCAGCACCGCTAACCTGCGATCCTCGTGGCATCATCCTCTTCATCCACCAAAAAAGCCGCCCGGCTCGCACAGAAGGGCAAGGGCCAGAAAGTTCGCTTTCAAGGCGGCACTCTGTTCCCCGTGGTCGTCGCGCTAGTCATTGTCCTTGGCTTCGCGCTGGTTGTGTACGCCAGGCAAAGCCGGCCCGCAGCGGACGCCTCTGATCCTCAGATTGGAGATCACTGGCACGTGGCATACGGATTCAATATTTGCGGCGAGTGGATCCAGGTTGAAGGTGACGCAGAAGAGCGTGATGCCAACGGCAACTTTCTCAATACTGAGTTTGCCCGCACAGGCATCCACAGCCACGACGACGGTGTCATTCACTGGCATCCCAATTCACGGGCGGCTGTCGGACGGCGAGCCACATTCAATGTGTTCCTTGACGTGTACGACGTTGAGCTCAATGCCAAAGGCATGACGTGGCCAGGTGACCAGCAGGCTCAGCTGAACGCAGTGTTTGGTGACAAGTACGAAGACGGCGTCTTCGAAAACGGCGAGACAACATGCACGGTCGAAGGCGAAGAAGTTCCCGGAGCCATTCAGGTCGTAGTGTGGGATAACTTTACCGATACCGGCGATGGCACTACCTACATCGCAGCATTTGACAACATCCGCGTCGACCAAGACGCAATGGTGTTCACCGTGGCATTCGTTCCCGACAACACCGAGATTGAGATGCCGCCTTGGGCGAAAGATCTCCCGACACTCGGAGCTATCGACAGCGGCCAACAGTTGCCCGACGGTCGGCTCTCAGGAGGGACCACCGTTCCCGGCGAAGAAGCACCGACGATCACCGCCGGCGATAACCAGACCGAGGGCTGATGCGCGCCGTCGTTCTCGTCGGCGGATTCGGAACGCGGCTCCGGCCACTCACCAACCACATCCCGAAGCCGATGCTGCCCATCGGCCATCGTCCGATGATTGAGCGACTTGTCAACAGACTCGGTCGTGGCGGGGTCACCGAGGTGGTGCTTGCGCTCGGGTTCAAGCCCGAACCGTTCATCGCTGCGTTTCCGAACGGTCGATGTGGCGATGTGAAGCTCACATATGCCGTTGAACCGGCGCCGCTCGACACAGGTGGGGCGATAAAGTTCGCTGCAAGCGAGGCAGGTATCGACGGCACATTTGTTGTAGCAAATGGCGATGTACTCACCGACCTCGACGTTGCGGAACTTGTCGCAACGCACCACCGTCATAAGGCGGAAGCCACACTGCATTTGACGGGAGTCGATGATCCGTCTGCCTTCGGCGTAGTCGCGCTCGGCGATGGCGATCGGATCACTGACTTCGTTGAGAAGCCGGCACCAGGCGACGAGCCAAGCAACCTCATCAACGCTGGAACCTACGTCTTCGAGCCCTCGGTCCTCGATCGGATTCCTGACAACGAGCGAGTATCTATTGAGCGGTCGACATTTCCGTTGCTCGCAGAGGCGGGCCGTCTATATGGCCACGCAACGAAAGATTATTGGATCGATGCTGGTCGGCCAGATCTGTACAGGGCAGCGAACCTCGACCTCTTAGACGAAGAACGTATCAACGTTCACTGTGAGGCAGTCTCTCGAACCGCAAACGTCGACGCAGCGGCGATGATCCTTAACAGCATCATTGGTGACGGTGCAGTTGTCGCTCCAGGAGCTCGAATCGTTGACAGTGTGTTGTTGCCAGGAGCGCAAGTCGGCTCTGCAGCAACTGTCGAGGCTTCGCTTGTGATGGGCCGGGTCGGTGAGGGAGCGCGCATCGATGCGTCGATGGTAGGTGTCGACGGCATCGTCCCCGACGGTGCTGTGGTGACTGCAAGCACCGTGCCTGAAGTCTCAGCATCCTGACTCGTCCTTAATCCTCTCGATATCGTCGTCCCATGAATGTCGTCGTGGTTGGGGGAGCGGGGTTTATAGGTTCGCACCTCGTCGATCGCTTGCTTGCTGAATCTCACCATGTCGACGTGATCGATGACCTGACAACAGGTACGTTGGGCAATCTGGCCGAGGCGCGCGCAGCCGGTGGCAGCCTCAAGATCCACCACCTTGACGCAGCGTCTCCCGAGGCCGCATCACTGATCGGTATGAGACGTCCCGACGTAGTGTTTCACCTTGCTGCATTTCCTCGCCGAGTCACGTCGATCCAAGATCATGGGGTTTCGTTCACGCGCTCACTTGCGGTGATTGAGGCCGCCCGACAGCACCGTGTTGGACGAATCGTCGTCGCGCTGCCTGCGACATCGTTGTATGGACATCCAGCAGCTAACTCGCTCCCGGTCAAAGAAAGCGATCCGGTGCCGCTCGGCGTGCGGGGCGTCGTGGCCCGAGCAGTGCTTGATGTGTTGAGTGAGTACCGAGAAGCCGAAGGACTGGAGTTTGCAGCGTTGTCGCTGGCTTCGGTATACGGGCCGCGTCAAGCTCCGAGCGGTGGCGTGATCGCCGCTTTTCACGATGCTCTGGTTTCAGGCAAGCAGCCAGAGTTGCATGGCGATGGCCGCCAAACGCGGGACTTCGTGTACGTTGACGACGTAGTCGACGCTCTGGTCCGCGCTGCTGATCGGAGCAGTGGGCTCATGATCAATATTGGGTCAGGTAAGCAAACTGCGGTGCGTGATCTGTGGAATCAGATGAGCGGTGGTGCGGTCAACAGTCCGATCGAAGTCCCGGGACGCCGCAACGAACTCCAACGGTTTGCGGTGTCATCGGTACGCGCCAGAATTCACCTGGGGTGGTCATCGTGGACCGATCTGGCCGCCGGTCTGGCCCGAGTGCGATCAACCGGCTGACACGGCAGCGATCGCCACCTCACCGAGCGTCCGCGCGATTTCTGGCGTCGTCATAACAGACGGGGTGACGATGCAACGCATCCCCTCTGCGACGACGGCATCAACTAGGTGTGCGTCAGCGGGGTCAATGACAAGAGCGCTGGCTATTCCTGCGTAGAGGCGAGCGACACCGACCACTGAGGATTCGTGGCCGAGTTCAGTCATCATGCGTGCGGCGGGTCCCTTAAGTGCTGCTCCGCCAACGATGGGCGACACTGCAACGACTGAGTCGCGGCGGGCGCTCAGAATGTCGTCAGTGCCATCAAGCGATCGGATCGGGCCGATCGATACGAGCGGATTGGACGGCGCAATGACGACAGTTTCAGCGTTTGTGAGGGCAAGTCGTGCACTATGACTCAGTTGGGCAACGCCGTCGAAACGTACATCGGTGATCGGAACACTGTGACGGAGGCGGACAAAGTAATCCTGAAAGGAGACGTCACCTTCGGTTGCCGTGGTCACAACGGTGGTTCGACGCTCATCGGTCATCGGAACGAGCCGCAGTCCCAGTCCCCAAGCGGTGGTGATTTCCTCGGTCACTTCGGTCAGACTGGCGCCTTCAGTCAGTCGGGCCGTGCGATAGAAGTGTGTTGCAAGATCTTGGTCGCCGAGATTGAACCATCGCGTTGC
>CALKNK010000049.1 GCA_938091165.1 uncultured Ilumatobacter sp.
CGGAGATGGTGATGCCGGGTGACAACGTTGAGATGACGGTGCAGTTGGGTAAGCCGATTGCGATGGACGAGGGTCTTCGTTTTGCTATCCGTGAAGGTGGCCGCACTGTTGGTGCCGGCCGCGTCGTCAAGATCATTAAGTAATCGAGTAGTGACAACCTGCGACGGGCTTGGTTCGTCCGAGCTGGCCGCAGGTTGTCTCCTGAGTCCTGTTCCGATTCTGGAACGAAAACGAAAGTGAGCCAGTCATGGCCAAAAGTGACAAGCGGGTCAGAGTGACCCTCGAATGCACCGAGTGCAAAGAGCGCAACTACATCACGATGAAGTCCAAGGTCAACGATCGGGAGCGTCTAGAGATGAAGAAGTATTGCTCGCGTCAGCGGGCCCACACGGTCCACAAGGAGACGCGCTGAAAAACAGGTAAGGCAGCGAGCGCAGCACGATTCTCGGCATCCACCGCAGAGTTTGGCCGCACTCGCCCTTTTGGGAAGCGCTGGTAACCTAGCGTTCCCTTCCGAGGGCAGTAGCTCAGCTGGTAGAGCATCGGTCTCCAAAACCGACGGTCGGGGGTTCGAGTCCCTCCTGCCCTGCCCACCCCGTACGTCCCAACCGGACTGCACGATTTGAACTTTCCCGCCCAACCATCAGCCGAACACAAGAGAACGCAGCAACAACGTGTCAATGGACGATCTCAACCGAGAACAGAAGCGTCAGCTTCGAAAAATGGGTGCCCTCGATGACGAGGGGAAGGCCACGCGCGCTCCTCGGCCCCAAAAGCGCACGCAAGACCGCGTTGGGCCCCGCCAGTACCTTCGCGAGGTTCGCGAGGAAATGCGCAAGGTCGCGTGGCCGCAACGCCCTGAGGTCACCCGGTACTCCATTGTCGTTGTCATCACCGTTGTGTTTTACACGGCACTCGTAGGTGGTTCCGACTACATATTCGGCCTGTGGTCCGAATGGTTCTATTCAGCATCGTGAGCAACGACATGACAGACGAGACCACCCCAACTGACGCCGAGACTGGCACTGATGCATTGGCTGAACTCGGTGCCGAACTTGATTCGGTACTTGACGCCGCGGACAGCAGTACTGCCGATCTGGAAGATGCCGCCACCGAGTTAGCGTTCGACGCAGATTCATCGAACGCACCGGCCGACCTTCTTCCTTCTGGCGACACCAATGTGCTCGCCGGCGTGGATTCTGAAGCCTCAGTTGGCGACACGGTGAGCGCCGATGCGGAACTGCCATCAGGCGACACCAACGTGCTTGCACCGAACACGGATACCGATTCCTCCAGCGAGGCTGAATCAACCGAAAGTGCTGCCGGTGGCGCGGTCATCAGTGAGGAGTTAGACGTCGATTCCGGTGTAGCCGAGAGTGCCGAGGAGTCGCCAGTCGAAGTAGAGCCCGAACCGTACGATGACCCGAACCTGCGCCCTGGCAAGTGGTTCGTGGTGCACACACAGTCCGGTTATGAAAAGAAGGTCACGGCGAACCTCAACGCCCGGATCCAGTCAATGAACATGGAAGACAAGATTTACGAAATTGTCATTCCAATGGAAGAAGTCGACGAGTTTAAGAACGGTAAGAAGCAGACCGTCATGAAGAAAGTCTTCCCGGGCTACCTGCTTGTTCGCTGCCAGATGGACGACGAGACCTGGTACTGCGTGCGCAACACTCCAGGCATCACGGGCTTCGTTGGACAAGCTGTGAAGGGCCAAAAGCCCACGCCGCTCTCGCGCCGAGAGGTCAAAACCTTTCTGTCGCCGAAGACCGCAGCGCAGGCTGATGCGCCTCGCCGCAAGGCCAAACTGGACTACGAAGAAGGCGAAAGCGTACGCGTGAAGGAAGGCCCGTTCGCCGACTTCACCGGTGAGATCGCCGAAATCAACGCTGATCACCTCAAGTTGAAGGTCCTCGTCAACATCTTCGGTCGCGAGACCCTGGTCGAGATGGACTTCAGCCAGGTCGCCAAGCTCTGATCAGCGCCACGCTGAATTAGTACACCCAACCCGGCTATCACAATCGCTGAACAGAAGAAACACGGAAGAAGCAGCCTCATGGCAAAGAAAAAAGTTATTACCGTCGTCAAAATCCAGATCGAGGCAGGAAAGGCCAGCCCGGCACCGCCGGTCGGTACGGCACTTGGCCCGCACGGCATCGCGATCATGGACTTCGTCAAGGCTTACAATGCCAAGACAGAGGCCCAGGCTGGCACGGTTGTGCCGACTGAGATCACGATTTACGAGGATCGCACCTTCGATTTCATATTAAAGACGCCGCCGACGTCGACGTTGATCCGCGAAAGAGCAGGCCTTCAGAAGGCCGCCAACAATCCGGGTTCAGAAGTTGCCGGCAACATTACCGAGGCGCAGGTTGAAGAGATTGCGACGATCAAGATGCCTGATCTCAATGCAAACGACATAGCTGCTGCAAAACTTCAAGTCCGTGGCACTGCGCGTAGCATGGGCATCACCGTCAGCTGAAATCATCACCCATGGGGCCAGACCCCGTTTGTGACCTTTGAAGACAATCAATCATGACCAACAGTCTCGACCAGCAGCACCTCGGCTGGCGGACTTACCACTGAGGGAGACACCACATGTCAGGCAAGAAATTTAACGACGCAACTAAGAAGTTTGACCGGGAGATGCTCTACATCCCCGCCGATGCCGTCCGGCTCGCCAAGGACACCGCAACCGCCAAGTTCGACGAAGCAATCGACGTCTCGTTCCGGCTCGGTATTGACCCTCGTAAAGCGGACCAGATGGTGCGCGGTACCGTCGCACTTCCGCAGGGAACCGGTAAGGATGTCCGCGTCGCCGTCTTTGCTTCGGGCGAAGCTGCAGACGCAGCCCGTGAGGCCGGTGCCGACCTCGTTGGTGCCGACGATCTTTTTGAGAAGGTCGAGGGCGGCATGCTCGATTTTGATCTAGTGATCGCCGCACCGGACATGATGCCCCTCGTCGGCCGTCTCGGCCGTTCGCTCGGCCCGCGCGGTCTGATGCCCAATCCAAAGACCGGCACAGTGACGCCCGACGTCGCCAAGGCCGTCGGCGAGTTTAAGGGAGGCAAGGTCGAGTATCGCACCGACCGGTATGGCAACGTGCAACTCACTGTCGGCAAGGCCAGCTTCACCCCCGAAGCGCTGACCGAGAATTTCTTTGCCGTCATCGACGAGATTCAGCGTGCCAAGCCAGCTTCGGCCAAAGGCCGCTATATCCAAAAGATCACCGTGTCTGCCACGATGGGGCCTGGAATCAAGGTCGACATCCAGCGGCTTAAGCAAAATTCCGACGCCTGATGTAGCGGGGCGCTGCGCGTGGAAGTCGCTAGCGCTGTCCGTAGCATTATGTTAGTTATTCATAGGTCGCTCGCCAAAGACCGTTGGTCCGGAAATCCCGGGTAATGCCTCCCCCAATCGTTGCGGGGGGACGCCAGCCGAGGTGCATACCAAACGAACCGAGCCTCTCGGCTCCTCGTGCGGTGTTCGCTGAACAAGCGAGCACCCCGAGTTGTAGCGAGAGGAGGAAAACATATGACAGAAGCAAATGCACCGCGGCCCGACAAAGCCGAAAAGGTCAAGGAAATCACTGCCAAGCTGACCGCAGCAAACGCTGTGTTCGTCACCGAGTACCGAGGGATGTCGGTTGGCCAGCTGGCCGACCTCCGGTCCCCACTGCGCGCTGTTGGCGCAGAGCACAAGGTGTACAAAAACACCTTGGCCAAGCTCGCTGCCGTTAGCGCCGGTCTTGACGACCTCACGGAACACCTAACCGGACCGACTGCGCTGACCTTCGCCGCCGACGATTCGGTTGGCGCAGCCAAGGCGTTGGTTGATACGGCCAAGGCCAATCCGATGCTGGTCATCAAGGGTGGAATGCTCGGCCAAGTGCCGATGTCCGCCGACGATGTCAAAGCACTGGCAAGCCTGCCGTCGCGAGAAGAGTTGTTGGCGAGTTTCGCCGGAGCGCTTGAAGCACCGCTGGCCAAGACCGCACGGCTGCTCAACGCACTGCCGAACAAACTCGCATTCGGACTCTCTGCTCTTATCGAGAAGCAGGAAGCCGCAGCCTGAATACATCACGTTAGGGGTCAATCGGCCCCGCACTGAACACTGAATCGAAAGAGAGAACAACATGTCACAGGAAGAAATCCTCGACGCAATTTCCGCACTAACCGTCATTGAGCTCAAGGAGCTCCTCGACGCCTTCGAAGAGAAGTTCGATGTCACCGCAGCTGCCCCGGTGGCAGCGGTAGCAGCCGCTCCCGCAGGCGGAGATGCTGGCGGTGAAGATAGTCAGACCGAGTTCGACGTCATCCTCAGTGGCGCCGGTGCCCAGAAGATCCAGGTCGTCAAGGTTGTCAAAGACCTCCTCGGCGTTGGCCTCAAAGATGCCAAAGACTTGGTCGATGGCGCCCCAAAGCCGCTGATGGAGAAGGTGGCGAAGGCCGATGCCGACGCGGCCAAAGCCAAACTCGAAGAGGTTGGTGCCGAGGTCGAAGTCAAGTGATCAACCGCAGCGCCTTGCGCTTCTGATTTGAACCTCAACTCAAATTAAGCGAAGCCCGGCTCCCACCCCTTCTTAAGGGCGGAGGTCGGGCTTCGTCGCGTTCGAAGAGACGTAGCAATGGACGTAACAGAGGAGAACACCTGCTCACGTCCCGATTTAGCGGCGATGAGCGATGGGCGCTTGACATTAGAGCAATGTTTCTTTAGCTTGTCCAACAATTCGTTCGTGAGAAACAGTCATTGGCGATTCAAATAAATTGCTTGCGTGAAGCTAATTCACGTTGACTGCGGTTGACGTTGCTCGTCCGACGTGGATAGCCTGGCCTGCTGCCGTGCGTCCCCTGTCCCCTCACCCATCTAACGGTGTGGTTCAGCGCGCCCTGCTGCCTGGCAACAATCAACATCAACTCTTTGGAGAGTGATCGTGGCGACTCGTCCCGTGTCTCGTGAACGTTATTCGTTCGGCAACCTGAAGGAGCCGCTTGAGCTCCCCGACCTCATTGCCGTACAGCGTGAGAGCTTCCAGTGGTTCCTCGATGAAGGGCTCGCAAATACCTTCCGCGACATTAGCCCTATTAAGGACTTCTCGGAATCCCTCCAGCTTGAGCTTGAATTCGACCCGTTCGATGAAGACTTGCGCCCGCCGCCAAAATTCACGGTGGAGGAGTGCAAGGAAAAGGACATGACCTACAGCGCACCGGTGTTCGTTCGCGCTCGGTTCATGAATCGCAATACAGGCGAGATTAAAGAACAGACCGTGTTCATGGGTGACTTCCCGATCATGACCGACAAGGGAACGTTCATCGTTAACGGCACTGAGCGTGTCGTAGTTAGCCAGCTCGTCCGCAGCCCTGGAGTCATCTTCGAGCCGGGTGAGCGCTTCCGCCTTCGCAACCTCACCAAGCACCAGCTCGTCAAGGGCACCATTCATCCCTACCGCGGCGAATGGATGGAGTTCGACGTCGAGCACAAGCCAGGCAAGGATGTCACCGCCGGCACCCGCGTGGCCCGCAAACGCCGCCTTGGGGTCTTCACCATGCTGCGTGCGCTCGGCTACGATGAAGAGAACGCTCCCGGTTTCCTGGACCGCTTCGTTTCGCACTTCGACTTCCTCGAAGGTCAGTGGGACAAAGAGCGCGATGTAGCGCCGACTCAGGACGAAGCTCTCGTCGAAATTTACAAACGTGCCCGCCCGGGAGAGCCACCGACGGTTGAGTCCGCCAAGGCGTACTTCCGAAACGCATTTTTTGAGAGCCGTCGTTACGACCTCAGTCGCGTGGGCCGATACAAGATCAATCGTAAGCTTGGCGAAGAGGTCAGCCAGCTTGGAGCCCTTTTCGGCCTGGAAGGTGCCGTCAACGGCGAAGGCGAGCCATTGCTCGACTACCCTGAGGATGACCAGAACGTACTGAGTCGCTGTGAAGTGCTTGCGACGATCACGTACATGCTGCACTTGGTTAAGCAGGAGCCGGGTTACCGCCTGGATGACCAGGACCACTTTGCTAACCGCCGGATACGCAGCGTCGGTGAACTCATCCAAAATCAGGTTCGCATCGGCCTCAGCCGTATGGAACGCGTCGTCCGTGAACGTATGACAACTCAGGACGTCGAGGCGATCACGCCGCAGACGCTGATCAATATTCGTCCGGTCGTCGCCGCGATCAAGGAGTTCTTCGGAACTTCGCAGCTCTCGCAGTTCATGGATCAAGTCAACCCGCTGTCGGGTCTGACCCACCGGCGTCGCCTTTCGGCACTTGGCCCGGGTGGTCTGTCGCGTGAGCGTGCTGGCTTCGAAGTCCGCGACGTTCACTTCAGCCACTACGGTCGAATGTGTCCGATTGAGACCCCAGAAGGCCCGAACATCGGCCTGATCGGTGGCCTTTCTTGTTACGCACGGGTCAACGAATTCGGCTTTATCGAATCTCCATATCGCCAGGTCAAGAACGGCAAGGTCACCGGTGAAATCGTCTATATGGCCGCCGATGAGGAAGAGAACTACGTCGTGGCGCAGGCCAATACGCCCTTGAAGGACGATGGGGCCCTCGCCGACGAGCGTGTGCTCGTGCGTCGTTCGCCGCAGGCCGCCAGCCTTGAGGATTTACGCAAGATGCTCGAAGCCGAAAGCTTCTTCGGTGCCACCACCGATATTGGTTACGTGCCGCCGGCCGAAGTTGACTTCATCGACGTGAGCCCGAAGCAGATCGTATCGGTGGCCACGGCGCTCATTCCGTTCCTTGAGCACGACGACGCCAACCGTGCGCTCATGGGCGCCAACATGCAGCGCCAGGCTGTGCCGTTGCTGCGCGCCGAGGCGCCGTATATCGGTACGGGTATCGAAAATCGTGCGGCACGCGATGCTGCCGACCTGATCCAGGCCGACGACGATGGCGATGTCACCGATGTCTCCGGCGATGCGATCGCCGTGCAGTACAAGACGCTCGGCAAGAAGGTGTATCGCCTTGCCAAGTTCCGTCGCTCAAACCAGGACACCTGCATTAACCAGAGGGTCCGTGTCAAGGAAGGCGACAAGATCCTAAAGGGCTCGATAATTGCTGACGGCCCATCGACCGATCATGGTGAACTTGCTCTCGGTAAGAACTTGCTTGTGGCATTTATGCCATGGGAGGGCTACAACTTTGAGGATGCGATCATTCTCTCCGAGCGCTTAGTTAAGGACGACGTGCTCACGTCAATCCACATCAAGGAGCACGAAGTCGACGCTCGTGACACGAAACTCGGCCCGGAAGAGATCAGCCGTGATATTCCGAACTTGAGCGACGAGATCCTCGCCGATCTTGACGATCGTGGCATCATCCGCGTTGGCGCCGAAGTCGGACCGGGCGACGTTCTCGTGGGCAAGGTCACGCCGAAGGGCGAGACCGAACTAACCCCTGAAGAGCGCCTACTGCGGGCAATTTTCGGCGAGAAGGCTCGCGAAGTCCGGGACACTAGCCTCAAGGTGCCTCACGGCGAGGTCGGCAAGGTCATTGACGTCAAGGTGTTTAACCGCGATGACGGCGATGAGTTGCCCCCGGGTGTCAACCAACTCGTGCGTGTTTATGTAGCTCAGAAACGCAAGATCTCGGTGGGCGACAAGCTCGCTGGTCGACACGGCAACAAGGGCGTTATCTCCAAGATCCTCCCGATTGAGGACATGCCGTACAACGCCGATGGTCAACCCGTTGACATCATTTTGAATCCGTTGGGCGTTCCGTCCCGAATGAATGTGGGTCAGGTGCTCGAAGCGCACCTTGGCTACTGCGCTCGCTGGGGATGGACCAATCCTGATGGCACCCAGATTGGCGACGATCCGATCCGTGGGACCGAGACCAAGACCCGCCCGAACACTAAGCCTGCAACCTTCGTGGCTACCCCGGTCTTCGACGGAGCGAAGTGGGACGAAGAGGAGAAGGCGGGTAAGCACCCGGTCATCCAGAACATCCTCGAGAACCTCAACGGCGAGTCTGCATCGGGCGCCCGCCTGGTCGGTACCAACGGCAAGATGCAGTTGTTCAACGGCCGCACTGGCGAGCCGTATGACAATGGCATCACCTGCGGTTACATGTACATCTTAAAGCTGGCCCACTTGGTCGACGACAAGATCCACGCCCGTTCCACCGGCCCGTACTCCATGATCACCCAACAGCCGCTTGGTGGCAAGGCCCAGTTCGGCGGTCAGCGCTTCGGTGAGATGGAGGTGTGGGCCCTAGAGGCCTACGGTGCCGCCTACTGCTTGCAGGAACTCCTCACGATCAAGTCCGACGATGTGCTCGGCCGTGTCCGGGTGTACGAGTCGATTGTTAAGGGCGACAATATCCCCGAGCCGGGAGTACCCGAATCGTTCAAGGTGCTTATGAAGGAGATGCAGGCACTCTGCATCAACGTCGAAGTGCTCACCGAAGATGGCCAAGAGATCGAGATGCGGGACCTTGACGATGAGGTTTTCCGTGCCGCTGAGGAACTCGGTATCGACATCTCTCGTCCGGAGCGGGGTACCGACGAAGACGACGCCCGCCGCGAACGCGAAAAAGCAGAGCGCGCAGGCAACTTCCGCTGACTCGTTCCACCTGGTGTCAGGCACCAGGTGGAACGTTCTGCAGACCTCCGTGTCGCTGCCATAGCGACTCGATGAACCCGAACACCCAGAGCAACCGACAAAAGGGAAACCACATGCTCGACGTCAATATGTTCGACCAACTGAAGATCGGCCTCGCTGAGGCAGATCAGATTCGTAACTGGAGTCACGGCGAAGTCAAAAAGCCGGAGACAATCAATTACCGCACACTGCGTCCAGAAAAGGATGGCTTGTTCTGCGAGAAGATCTTCGGACCGACTCGCGACTGGGAGTGCTACTGCGGTAAATACAAGCGCGTTCGTTTCAAGGGCATCATTTGTGAGCGCTGTGGCGTCGAGGTCACTCGCTCGAAGGTGCGTCGCGATCGCATGGGCCACATTGAGCTGGCAGCCCCGGCCGTCCACATTTGGTACCTCCGTGGCACCCGGTCATGGCTTGCCTATCTTCTCGCTGGAATCGAGCCTAAGGAAGAGCTCAAGGCCAAAATGCTCGAAAAGGTCATCTACTTTGCCGCCCATCTCGTCAGCTGGGTCGATGAAGATGGCCGTCACGAAGCGCTTGCCAACCTTGAAGCCGAGTACCTCGAAGAGGTTGATGCCATCAACAAGGAACTCGAGATCGCTATCGATCGCCGGTTCAAGGACCTCGAAGAAGCGGTCAAAGCTGCTGAGAAGGACGGCGCCAAGCCTGCTGATCTGAAGAAGCTTCAGAAGGAAGGCGACAAAGAAGTCGAAGCCATCCGCGAGCGCTACGACATTGAGCTTGATCTTGTGGCGCGGACCTGGGCTGAGTTCAAGACACTGCACTCTCGCAAGATCATCGAAGACGAGATGTTGTGGCGTGAGATGCGCGACAAATACGGCGAGTATTTCGAGGGCGGCACGGGTGCCGAGGCCATCAAGCAGCTTATTAATCGCATCGACTTCGACGAGGAGGAGATTAAGCTTCGCGAGGCCATCGATGTTGGTGACTCAGGACGTAAGCCTCTCAGCGCCCAGCGCAAGCAGAAGGCGATCAAGCGCCTTAAAATTGTTGCGTCGTTCAACCGTCGCGATGATAACGGCCGTCGTGAGAACGATCCCATGGCCATGATTCTTGACGTGGTCCCGGTCATCCCGCCGGAACTGCGTCCGATGGTTCAGCTTGACGGTGGTCGTTTTGCCACCTCAGACCTCAACGACCTCTACCGACGTGTGATCAACCGCAACAACCGTCTTGAGCGCTTACTCAATCTCGGGGCGCCAGAGATCATTGTCAACAACGAAAAGCGCATGCTGCAAGAAGCTGTTGATGCGCTCTTTGATAACGGTCGTCGCGGCCGCCCTGTCACTGGCCCGGGTAACCGCCCGTTGAAGTCGCTGTCCGACATGTTGAAGGGTAAGCAGGGCCGCTTCCGTCAGAACCTTCTTGGCAAGCGCGTCGACTACTCCGGTCGTTCGGTAATCGTGGCTGGACCGACTCTTCGTTTGCACCAGTGCGGTCTGCCGAAACTGATGGCGCTTGAGCTGTTTAAGCCGTTCGTCATGAAGCGTCTCGTTGATCTTGAGTTGGCACAGAACATCAAGACCGCCAAGCGCATGGTCGAGCGTCGTCGCCCGCAAGTGTGGGACGTTCTCGAAGATGTCATCCAAGAGCATCCAGTGATGCTTAACCGTGCGCCTACGCTGCATCGTCTCGGCATCCAGGCCTTCGAGCCGGTGCTGGTTGAGGGCAAAGCGCTCCAGATTCATCCGTTGGTCTGTACAGCTTTCAACGCCGACTTTGACGGTGACCAGATGGCCATCCACGTGCCGTTGTCGGCCGAAGCTCGTGCTGAGGCGCGCGTGCTGATGCTTAGCGCCAACAACATCTTGTCGCCAGCATCGGGTCGTCCGATCGTGACTCCGAGCCAGGACCTCATCATCGGCGGCTACTACCTGACTGAGCAGATTGTGGGTGCCCGTGGCGAGGGCCGCGCTTTCCGTCATCTGTGGGACGTCCTTCGGGCCTACGACGAAAAGACGCTTGACTTGCATGCGGTCATCAAGATCCGTCAGCCGGGCGAGGAGGAGTTCGATAGCACCGCTGGTCGTCTGCTCCTCGAAGAGGCACTTCCGCAGCGCCACCTTGATGCGACAGGCAACGTCGTCCAGGAGAGCTACTCGGACAAGTTTGGTCACATCGACTACCTCGTCACGAAGAAGGAAATGGGTGTCATCGTTGAGCACCTCTCCGACAACTACTCCAAGGCCGAGATTGCCAAGGCCCTCGACAACGTCAAGGACCTTTGCTACCGCTTTGCAACGCAATCCGGTATCACGGTGTCGATTGACGACGTGCGGACTCCGAAAGCCAAGAAGGGCATGATGGAGGAGTACGAGCGTCAGGCCGACAAGGTCGAGACGCAGTTCCGCCGCGGCATTATCACCGATGGCGAGCGCCGCCAGCAGGAGGTGCGCATCTGGACAGATGCCACCGCTGAAGTGCAAGCGGAGATGGAGCGCGAGTTCAAAGAGGCCCAGTTCAACCCGATTGACATGATGGTCGGCTCTGGGGCACGAGGCAATATGACGCAGATGCGTCAGATCGCTGGCATGCGTGGCCTCGTCGCCAACCCCCGTGGTGACATGATTCCTCGTCCGATCAAGTCAAACTTCCGTGAAGGCTTAGAGACCCTCGAGTACTTCATCGCCACGCCCGGTGCCCGCAAGGGCCTCGTTGACACGGCGTTGCGTACTGCTGATTCGGGTTACTTGACGCGTCGTCTTGTTGACGTCGCCCAGGAGCTCATCGTCCGCGAAGAGGACTGCGGCGCGACGCTTGGCGTGTGGATCGAAAATGTTGCACCGGACACGGCCAATATTCGGTCTTACATTGAGACGAAGCTTTACGGTCGTGCTCTGCTGCAGGACACCGAGCTCGCCAAGGCGATGGAAGATGGGCGCAAAATGTTGCCGCGCAACACCATCGTTGGCGATGAGGAGATGGAAGCGCTTCGCGAGGATAAGGACATCAGCCGTCTGCGTGTTCGGTCCGTCCTCACCTGCGACGCTGAGCTCGGCGTTTGCGCTATGTGCTACGGACGTTCGTTGGCTACCGGCAAGATGATCGAGCTTGGTGAGGCCGTTGGCGTCATCGCAGCACAGTCGATCGGCGAGCCCGGCACTCAGCTGACCATGCGTACCTTCCACACCGGTGGTGTTGCTGGTAAGGACATCGCTGGCGGTCTGCCTCGCGTCGTCGAACTTTTCGAAGCTCGCACGCCGAAGGGTTCAGCTCGCCTTGCCAAGGCGACTGGCATTCTGCATCTCCGTGAGGACGAGGGCAAGGGCATCCCGGTCGTGGTCATCGACGACGCCGGCGAAGAGCACGAAGTGGTTCTACCACTTGGCGCCCGTCCGATTGTCGAAGACGGACAGTCGGTCAAGGCCGGCGACCCGCTCGTCGACGGCCCCTTCGATCCGAAAGAGATCATGGAGATCAAGGGCATCCGAGAGACTCAGCTTTATCTGGTTGAGGAAGTTCAGCGTGTGTACCGCGACCAGGGCGTGTCGATCCATGACAAGCACATCGAGTTGATCGTCCGTCAGATGACGCGTCGCGTCGGCGTCCAAGAGCCCGGTGGATCTGGCTTCTTGCCAGGCGAGCGCGTCGACTCCAAGCGCTTCCGAGACACCAACCGTCGCATGGTCGAAGAGTCACT
Organism: uncultured Ilumatobacter sp.; assembly: GCA_938091165.1. Classification (GTDB taxonomy): domain Bacteria; phylum Actinomycetota; class Acidimicrobiia; order Acidimicrobiales; family Ilumatobacteraceae; genus Ilumatobacter_A. The sequence continues at coordinate 12,270 of CALKNK010000049.1, forward strand.
GCGTCCCGCTGAAGGCCGCCCGGAACTGATGGGCATCACCAAGGCATCGCTGGCTACCGAGTCATGGCTGTCGGCTGCGTCCTTTCAGGAAACGACTCGGGTGCTCACCGAGGCCGCCATCGACGGTCGCGCCGACAACCTCATCGGCCTCAAAGAAAACATCATCCTCGGCAAGCTCATCCCTGCTGGAACGGGGATGCCGAAGTACCGCGAGTTCGGTATCGAGGCGCCAGACTACGAACCGATGACGTTCTATTCAAGCGATGATGGAATCGAAGATCCTGCAGCTTTCCTTGCCAATTTGCATGGATCGCACGATCCTAATAAGACGACCGAGCCAATCGGCTAACGACGACTTGGTGCGGGACACCAACGAATCCTAAAACAGCCCGGGTTGCGCTTATCGCAAGCGTTGCCCGGGTTGTTATGTATCGGGAACTCATTCGTTAGCGCAGTTTGCAGAACTGCGGAATGGGGCCCTCCGGCGTTGCGCGATTGGCTGGTCGCTCCTAACATTGCCCGGTCCTCTCATCGGCTGTCACCAGGCGTCCGGTGTACGGCGGTCAGCCACGCCCGTGGCATTGGCCAACTCACCCCATGCTGCGTTCTGCAACATGAACCAGCCAGTCCAGACGAACGAGGTTTCATTCGTGCCAACAATTCAACAGCTCGTCCGTCAGGGCCGCAGCTCCAAGGTTACAAAATCGAAGACGCCGGCGCTCAAGGGCTCCCCGCAACGGCGCGGCGTCTGTACTCGCGTCTATACCACCACCCCGAAAAAGCCTAACTCGGCGCTTCGTAAGGTTGCTCGTGTGCGCCTTAATTCCGGTATTGAGGTCACGGCCTACATTCCCGGCGAAGGCCATAACCTCCAGGAGCACTCGATTGTGCTCGTGCGTGGCGGCCGTGTTCGCGACCTCCCTGGTGTTCGCTACAAGATCATCCGCGGCGCTCTCGACGCCGTCGGCGTAAAGAACCGCAAGCAGGCTCGTTCCCGCTATGGCGCCAAGAAAGAGAAGTGAGCTGAGTCATGCCTCGTAAAGGTCCTGCACCCCGCCGCGAACTCGTCGCGGACCCCATCTACAAGAGCGTCGTCGTCACGCAACTGATCAATAAGGTCATGCTTCACGGTAAGCGAACCATTGCTGAAAAGATCGTTTATGACGCGATGGAAATCGTCCAGAGTCGACTTGAAGGCGACGAACTAGCAATTGACAGCCTGAAGCGTGCGGTCGATAATCTGAAGCCCCCACTTGAAGTGCGTAGCCGCCGCGTCGGTGGCGCGACTTATCAGGTGCCGGTCGAGGTCCGTCCTCGTCGTGCCACGACGCTGTCCATTCGGTGGCTTGTCGAATACTCCCGGGCTCGTCGCGAAAAGACAATGGCAGAATGTCTTGCCAATGAGGTCATGGACGCGTCCACTGGGCTTGGTGCGGCGATGAAACGTCGTGACGACATCCAGAAGATGGCTGAGTCGAACAAGGCATTCGCTCATTATCGTTGGTGATCTGAACGCAAAATGACGAAAGCCCCGGACTCAGCTCCGGGGCTTTCGTCATTTTCGAGGAGGGTACGTTGGGCCTGCCCCGTTCACGAGTGCACTATCGTGATGGTCGGGGACATAAGAGAGGGGACTCGTTGGTGAATGTGCAATCCATCCTGGCCACCAAGGGCAATGCTGTTGCCACGATCAAGGCCACTTCGACACTGAGCGAGGCTGTGGCCGCTCTGCGCGATCACGGCGTCGGCGCGCTGGTGGTCAGCGCTGATGGGAACACCATCGAGGGCGTTCTCTCAGAGCGCGACGTCGTACGCTTGATTGCTAGCCATGGCGACGACACAATGAATTTGACTGTCGGCGTGGCGATGTCAAGCAATGTCATCACGTGTGCGCCTGCGGACTCGATCGACACCTTGATGGAGATGATGACCGAGCGGCGCATTAGGCACCTTCCTGTGCTTGCTGCCGGCGGCGTGATCGCAGGCATCATCAGCATTGGTGACGTGGTTAAGTGCCGGCTCGTCGAACTGGAGAATGAGAACAGCCAGCTGCACGATTACATCGGCGGCCGAATCTAAGATTACGAACTGGATGAACTACTTTTCATTGTTTGGTCACCAGAAGACGGCTGGTCTTGGCTTGCCACCATCCTGACGAGTCGGCTTCGTCATTGTGAGTTGGCTGCAAACTGTTGCGACCCGGCGTTGCAGTGGGATTCTCGCCGGTAGGATTGGAGGCCTTGTGCACGCTTGCACAAGAATGAGTCCCCCCAAAGACGCAGCCCGAAACACCGGCTCGCTGCGTGATGACGCCCTTTGAGATGGAAGTGAAGTAGAAGATGGCCAAGCGAGAGTTTCCCCTGGAGCGCACCCGGAACATTGGGATTATGGCGCATATCGACGCCGGCAAGACGACCACGACCGAGCGAATTCTCTACTACACCGGCAAGAGCTACAAGATCGGGGAAGTGCACGACGGCGCAGCAACCATGGATCACATGGCTCAGGAGCAAGAGCGTGGCATCACCATTACCTCGGCTGCCACCACTTGTGTGTGGGACGACCATCGCATCAACATCATCGACACCCCGGGTCACGTTGACTTCACCATTGAGGTGGAGCGTTCACTCCGTGTGCTTGACGGCGCCGTTACGGTGTTCGACTCGGTTGCCGGTGTCGAACCGCAGACCGAGACCGTGTGGCGTCAAGCAAACACCTACAACGTGCCACGGATGTGTTTTGTAAACAAGATGGACCGCATTGGCGCCGACTTTTATCGCACCGTGGACATGGTCGTCGAGCGCCTCGAGGCCAACCCGCTCGTCATCCAGCTTCCGATCGGTGCTGGTGGCCCTGAGGCCGTGAAGGCCTACGCCGGCCTCGTTGACATCGTGAAAATGAAGGCCCTGATTTGGGACAACGAAGAGCTCGGAGCCACGTGGCAAGAGACCGACATCCCAGAGGACATGGTTGAGCAGGCTGCCGAGTACCGCGAAGCGATGATGGAAACCATTGCCACGCAGGATGAGGCTCTCATGGACGCCTACCTCGACGGTCAAGAAATCTCTGAAGACACGATCAAGGCCGCCATCCGCAAAGGAACGTTGGCCTTCGACTTCGTCCCGATCCTCTGCGGCTCGGCGTTTAAGAACAAGGGTGTTCAGCCCATGCTTGACGCCGTTGTCGACTTCATGCCCAGCCCGCTGGACATCCCCCCGGCGCACGGCACAATGACTAAGGGCGGCGAAGAAATTGATGTCTACCGCAAGGCAGACGTCAATGAGCCCTTTTCGGCGCTCGCCTTCAAGATCGTTGCGGACCCGTTCGGCAAGCTCACCTACTTCCGTGTGTACTCTGGTGAGATCGCCAAGGGCGAAGAGGTTTACAACTCGGTCAAGGAGGACCGCGAACGCCTTGGCCGCATCTTGCTGATGCACGCCAACCAGCGCGAGGACCTCGAGGTTGCTATGGCCGGTGACATTGTTGCCGGTCTCGGCTTCAAGAACGTCACCACTGGTGACACGCTCTGTGACCGCTCCGACCCGGTCGTCCTTGAACGCATGGAATTCCCCGAGCCCGTAATCCATGTGGCAATCGAGCCGAAGACGAAGTCTGATCAGGAAAAGTTGGGCAAGGCGCTTAAGTCCCTGTCCGACGAGGACCCAACTTTCCGGATCCGTTCCGACCACGAGACTGGCCAGACCGTCATTTCCGGCATGGGTGAGCTGCACCTTGAGGTGCTTGTCGACCGCATGATGCGCGAGTTCAGCGTCGAGGCGACAGTCGGCAAGCCCCAGGTCGCCTACCGCGAGACAATCACTAAGGAAGTGACCAACGTCGAGTACCGCCACATCAAGCAGTCCGGTGGTACCGGCCAGTACGCCGTGGTCAAGATCAACATGGCGCCGAACCCGGGCGGTGGCTTCGAATTCGAAGATAAAATCACGGGCGGCAGAATCCCCCGGGAGTACATCAACCCAACCGCACAGGGCCTTGAAGCGGCAATGGATAACGGAGTGCTTGCCGGATACAACACCGTTGACGTCAAGGTTTCCTTGGTTGATGGCTCGTCGCACGACGTTGACTCCTCGGAGATGGCGTTCAAGATTGCCGGCCAGCAGGCCTTCCGAAAGGCCGCCGAGATGGCTAAGCCGGTGCTCATGGAGCCAATCATGAAAGTTGAAGTTGTGACTCCCGAGGACTACATGGGCGACGTCATGGGCGACCTCAGTTCACGTCGTGGGCGTATCGGTCAGATGGAAGCTCGCGGTAACACTCAGGTCGTGAATTCGACGGTGCCGCTGTCCGAGATGTTCGGTTACAGTACGGATCTGCGTTCACGCACTCAGGGACGTGCTACGTACACCATGCAGTTCGAGGAGTACCAACAGGTGCCCGCCGCAATTGCCGACGAAATCATCAAGCGCGTACGCGGCGAATAAATTATTCATACGTGACCGACAAGTCATAGCGCACCGGCTGCCTGGGCCGATAGTGCTCACGTTCTTTGACAACCCACGATTACCGAGACTAAGAGAAGAGATATTGCAATGAGCAAGGAAAAGTTCGAGCGGAATAAGCCGCACGTGAATATTGGCACCATGGGTCATATTGACCATGGGAAGACGACGTTGACTGCTGCTATCTCAAAGACGCTGTCGGAGCGTGGGATGGCTGACTTCACTGACTT
>CALKNK010000050.1 GCA_938091165.1 uncultured Ilumatobacter sp.
CTATCGCTACCGCATGCTGCAGCGACGAGTGAAAAACTCACCAACGCTGCAATACCTATCGATTTCGCACTTCGTGACGATCTTGCCGTCATTGATTTCCCCCTCGGACTCGTGAATGAAAGTCGTGACTGTCGTCACTTCGTCCTACTGTAGACGGTTGCAACGCAGGACACTCAATGCGAATTAAAGAAATTTAGAGACTGCAAATATCTGCTGGTGAATCCGAAGTTGTCTCATCGATCCGAATCAGCGACACTGCCGCCGTGTGCAGTGATTCGATGGGTACGACGCCTCAGCGTCGAGAAAACTGGAGGCGGCACCCAGACCCTCGGCGGCTCGCCCCAGCGCACCCGCAGGCCACAGAGATTCTCGCCCGCCATGACGCTGCTCTCGACTGCGGCGTGCCGACGTACGTCGATCCGATCAGCGGGTTCTGCGTCTTCACGTCGGACTTTCTTGCATCACGCAGTTTCTGTTGCTCATCTGGCTGCCGCCACTGTCCATACGCCTGATCGCTCGTAGCTCTGAGCTACTGAACGATCAAAAATTGAATTCGCTGAGCCCAATTCAGTCACGGTGTTGATTTGAAAAACCAAAGCCCTCGAGCCGTTGTGCACAACTTGGACTTGTTCAGCGACTTGCGGGAGTTACTAGATCGACCAGATGCGAACGAGTAGCTTTACAAGTTGACCCAACGACGGCAGGTTGATCGGTCAACTTCACGGAGATGTGCAGCGGAAACCCTGGTCGATGTTGCACCATGAGATGTTGCGTCCGCCGATCAGAAGTAGGCGCAAGACGTCTGTACTGCGCAGATCGTGCGTACCGTCGCAATTAGGCTGATCTCAAGGGTGTGAAGTCTGTCCGCATTTTTTACCGGGTTATTATCGACTGATCAGGCGGTGAAAAGTCTCTGTTGTCGAGCAAGGTCACGTCGTTGAGTGCTTAACGTTTTGTACAGTTGAGGCATGCCGGTGATGCACCCCACCACTATTGAAGAGGCAACGGCGCTGCTGGCGCACTACCCCGGTGCGATGGTGCTCGCAGGCGGTACCGACGCAATGGTCGAAATTAACGACGGGCACCGGCGGCCGGAAGGCTCGGTAGTAGTGGTGAACCGGATTGCTGCTCTGCGATCCTGGCGGCACGACCCGACGGCAAAGACCGTGACCGTTGGTGCTGGCGTGACCTACACCGAGTTGATGAGCGACCCGATTGCGTCGCTCATACCGGCTTTGGCTGAGGCGTCGCGTACCGTCGGTTCCCCACAGATCCGCAACGCTGGAACGCTCGGAGGGAACCTGGGGACGTCCTCGCCCGCAGGCGACGGCCTTCCTGTCCTCGCCGCACTTGATGCAAAGCTGACGCTCGCGTCGGAAACTGGTACCAGGACAATGGCGGCGTCGGACTTCATCGTTGGCGTCAAACGCACTGCTATAAAGCCGGGGGAACTGATCACCGAGATCACGCTTCCTGTTGTCGAGGGCTGGCAGGGGTACGCGAAGGTTGGAGTGCGCAACGCAATGGTGATTGCTGTTGCGAGCGTCGCTCTCGTGATTGACCGACCCAACGAGCGCGTGGCCGTGGCCCTCGGATCTGTTGGTCCGACGATCTTGCGCTGTCCTGAAGCTGAAATGTTGCTTGCATCATCGCTCGATTGGCCCACTCTCACAGCGGACGCCGATGCGCTCGAACAGTTCGCTACGAGTGTGTCTGCAGCCAGCCGGCCGATCACCGATCACCGATCATCAGCTGAGTACCGCCGACACGCCGTTGGAGTTTTGGCTAAACGGCTCGCCCGGCGAGCAGGAGAATCTTCATGAATGAAATCTTCACTTTGCATGTCAACGGCGAGGCGCGTGAGGTCCGCGATTCGTGGCTTGGCGAAAACCTTCTCGATGTCCTTCGCGACCGCCTCGGCTTGATGGGAGCCAAGGGTGCTTGTGAGCAAGGGGAGTGCGGTTCGTGCAGCGTGCTCATCGACGACGAACTCGTCTGTTCTTGTCTTGTTATGGCGGCAAGCGCCACCGGACAAGCCATCACGACCGTCGAAGGCGTGGCACCTGCCGGTGCTCCAAGTGATGTGCAACAGGCCTTCGTGGACGCAGGTGCTGTTCAGTGCGGATTCTGCACGCCTGGGCTGATCATGGCAGTCCATGATTTGCTTGACCGCACGCCGGAGCCCGGCGACACCGAGATTCGTGAGGAACTGGCAGGCAACGTGTGCCGATGCACCGGTTACGGCCGCATTATCGACGCAGTGCAACAGGTTGCAGTAGCCCGACGTTCAGCGAGTGACACATTGGGAGCATCGACATGAGCGTGATTGACCAGCCCGTCATCGCAACACCGCGACACGGCGCATTAGGTACGTCCCCGACGCGTCCCGACGGCGTCGAAAAAGTCCAGGGTACATACGCTTTTTCTTCCGACATTTCAGCTGATGGAAGCCTGTTCGGTGTAACGCTGCGCTCGCCACATCCATACGCACGAATTCTGTCGATCGACCTCTCTGCTGCATGGAAGGTCGACGGCGTGCAAGCCATCGTCACGGCCGACGATGTCCCCGGTCAGTTGACCTACGGTCTTATTTCGCAGGACCAACCAGTGTTTGCCGCCGATCTGGTGCGCTATGTCGGTGAGCCAATCGCAGCGCTCGCAGCCGACGACCCTGAGGCCGCTCGTCGCGGGATTGAAGCAATTGAGGTCCAGTACGAGGTGCTGACGCCATTGCTTGATGCTGACGAAGCAATCAATGGTAAGAAAGATCCGATTCACCCTGACGGCAACGTGATCCGGCATCAGCGGATCGTGCACGGCGACGCCGCAGCAACTGGTGAGGTGATCATCGAAGGCACCTACGAGATCGGCATGCAAGACCAGGCGTTTCTGGGCCTCGAAGCGGCCATTGCCTTTCCTGATTCAGGTGGTAAAGGCATTGAACTGCATGTCGCCACGCAATGGCTGCATGAAGATCGACACCAGATTGCAGCTTGTCTGGGATTCGACGAAGAAAACGTGCGGCTGGTTCTCGGTGGGGTCGGCGGCGCCTTTGGTGCACGCGAAGACATCAGCCTGCAGGTGCACTGCTGCCTCCTCGCTTTGCGGGTCAGCCGACCTGTGCGTATGGCCTACAGCCGTGGCGAGAGCTTCCTCGGGCACGTCCATCGTCATCCGGCATCAATCTGGATGCGCCACCATGCAACCGCTGACGGCGAGATCGTCAAGATCGACTCAAAGATGGTGTTCGACGGTGGGGCGTATGCGTCGACCTCATCGGCAGTGCTGATTAACGCGATCACGTTGGCGCAGGGTCCATATCGCTGCCCAAATGCTGTCATTGACGGCTGGGCAGTACGAACCAACCATCTCCCGTGCGGCGCTATGCGGGGGTTCGGGGCCGTACAAGCCTGCTTTGCCTATGAGTCGCAGATGGACAAGCTCGCAGTTGCTTGCGGTATTGATCCGTTCGATATCCGGCTGCGGAATGCGATGACGACTGGCGACACGTTAATTACCGGACAGCCGGTCCTAAACGTGGCCCCTGTTGAGGAGTGCCTCCGCGCAACAAGTGCTCTGCCGCTACCCGACGAGCCCGTTGGAGGGTTCCTTCTGTCGGACGGATCACAGGACGTTATGAAGCTGCCCGGGGGAGCCGGTCGGACCGCCGATATGGGTGACGTGGTCCGTGGGATCGGCTGGGGTGTGTCGATCAAGAACCTGATGTACTCAGAGGCCTTCGACGACTACGCAACAGCTCGATGTCGACTTGTCGACGGTCCCGACGGGGTCCACGTGCATCTTAAATTTGCGACGTCGGAGGTCGGTCAGGGCTTCGTCACCCTTGCACCGCAGATCGCTCGAACGGTGCTGGGTATCGACGCAGTCGAGATAGATCCGATCGACACGCAGGTTGGTTCAGCCGGGTCGACGTCGGCTTCCCGCCAGACCTGGATGAGCGGAGGTGCTGTCAACAAAGCTTGTGAAGCCGTGCGCGATCAAGTGTTCGAGCAGGTAGCGGCCTCTAACGGCTGGGATGCTGCGGTCCTTTTGATTGACGGCACAGACATAGTCGATCCGACGAGCGGGTCGCGTCTTGATGCCGCAGGGGCATGTTTAGGTTTAAACATCGACGAGACCGTTGAGTATCGGCATCCGCCGACCACCGAGATCGACGAGGACGGCCAAGGCAATCCCCACACAGCTTTCGCTTTTGTGGCTCACCGGGCAGTCGTTGATGTAGACCCGGACCTCGGCCTGATAAAAGTGGTGCAAATCGCGACTGCTCAAGACGTGGGTCGAGCCCTTAACCCGCTCTCCGTCATTGGTCAGATCGAAGGTGGCATCGCCCAAGGACTTGGACTCGCGGTGATGGAGGAGATCGTTCAAGTCGATGGCGTTATTCGAAACGGAAACTTCACGGACTACCTCCTGCCAACGTTTCTTGACATGCCGCCTGTTCTGGCCACCCTGATCGAGCAGCCTGACCCACTGGCCCCGCTCGGTGCGAAAGGTGTTGGCGAACCGCCATGCATTTCCTCCACGCCGGCGGTGGTGGCCGCCATTCGTGACGCTCTCGTTCAAGCCGGCGTGGACGCGCCTTTAGATCGGGTTCCTGTTCGCCCTGCCGACATCTGCCTCTGAAATGGCGGCATCGGAGTGCGGCCCGACTAGGTTCCCAAGCATGTCTGAAGAGCGCGAAATCATGACCTGGGACATGCTAGGTGAGTCCACACGAACGCTGTCGCAGATGGTGGCTGACGACGGCTACGAGCCCGACATGATTCTTGGAATCGCTCGGGGCGGATTGCTCCCGGCAGGTGCGATGGGATACGCCCTGTCGGTCAAGAACGTCTACACGATGAATGTTGAGTTCTACACCGGTGTGGACGAGCGTCTTGAAGTCCCGCGCATTCTCCCGCCAGCGCCTGATTTCGTTGACCTGTCGCACGGAAAGATTCTCGTCGTCGACGATGTCGCTGATACAGGCCACACCCTCAAGTCGGTCGAGGAGTTTTGCGAAGGCAAAGTCGGAGAAGTCCGCACGGCGTGCATTTATGAAAAGTCGCATTCAGTCGTGAAATGCGATTACGTGTGGAAGCGAACTGATCAGTGGATCAATTTTCCCTGGAGTGAGAAGGACCCCGTTGCTCAGCGTGACTGGTCTGTCAGAGACGCCTGATTCGCTTCATGAGTTGAACGCTCGCTGTTGAGCGAGTTGCAACCGTTCGGCAAGCCGCTTGGCCGGAACGATACCGAGGAGTTTGTCGCCGTTCCAGACGGTGACGAGTGGATTCGTGGGGTTCACCCTGGGGAGAACTGACGACAGGTCGTCATCTGGTCCGGCCTTGGCGAGTGTGCTGAAAGGCGTCATCAGTTGTGTCAGCATCACTACCGCCCGCTGATCAGACGGGATGGCCCACAGTTGATCCTCAAGGACGAGCCCATCGACATTGCCGTCGTCGTTCGCATCGAGTGCTACCGCGCCGGCTTGTCCGAGTCGTTGCCTCTGATCGATCATTGAGTCGGCATCCATGTCGCTGCCAGCATGGGCAATGCCGAACCATGTGAGGTCGCGGACCTTCACACCATCGAGTTGCTCGCCGATGTAGGAGGCCATGATCTCGGCACGAGCGTTCATCGCGATGAACACACCAGTAACGGCGACAAAGATTCCCTGCATTCCTTGGATCATCAGCGCCACGCCGATGATGCCGAGACTCCATCCAAGAACGCGACCGGCATTGCCTGCGTCGCGCATTGCCCGATACTTGTTTCCGGTTCGCGCCCATCGCACTGCTCGGACGACGCGGCCCCCGTCAAGCGGTGAGCCAGGAAGCATGTTAAACACGGCGAGCACGGCGTTGATGAAACCGATCCAGATCAAGACGTTGGAGCGAAACAGAAACGCCAGGCCGATGCTCACAACTCCGATAAGCAAGCTGACTGCTGGACCAGCGATAGCGATCAGACCGTCGGCCTTCGGTGTGGGCGACTCACGATCGAGCCGGGCAACGCCTCCGAGTGCCCACAGGTCAATCGACTCTGTGTTGACGCCGTAGCGACGAGCCACCAGTGCATGGCCGAATTCGTGGAGGAGAATGGAGAGAAAGAAGGCGAGTGTGGCGGCTATGCCGGCGACGACGCCAAGCGCTGCTGCAAGGTTTGCGCCGAACAGCGCTGCGACAAGCGCCATGCTCCAGTGGGCTCGTACCGGAATTCCGAAGTAGCTGCCCAGCTTTAATGATCCAGGGGATCTCATAATAACTTCAACCGTACATTCGTTCCCTGTATTCCGCCTCCTGTGCTGCCATCTCGGCCAGGCGGCCCCAGTTCGCTCAAGTCCGGTCTGATCCAGAACATGATGCAACGAGCCGCTCTGCAGCTCCGAGCGTCCTGCGTTCTGGTAGCTGCGTTGCGTCAGGAACGGTGGGCGAGAATGACGGTGGCACAGTTTCGGCCGCTGGCGCCCCAAACGCCTGCACCTGGAAAAGTCGCAGCGCCAGTGAGGTACAGGCCGTCTACTGCAGTTTCATACTTCGTCAGCTCAGGATTTGGGTTCCGGAAAGCAGCGAGCGGGCCCCCGGCAAAGCTCGTCGCGTGTCCCGCCGGAAGATGGAACGCCGACTCGTAGACCGTCGGCGTCATGGCCCGCCATTCGACGATGGAGTCGAGGAACCCTGGCTCGCATAATTCTGCGAAGGCCTGAAGCCAGCGCTTGGGCTCAACGCCATGCAAGTTGGGGTCAGCCCATCCGCCACCATCAGGTCCACGGAAGCTGTACGGCGTAAAGAGCGCCTCCAGGCTGAAAACATGACGGCCTTCGGGTGCCATTGTTGGGTCGAGCAAGGTCGGAACGTTGACGAGCATCCCGGGACGGTCCAGGACCGCGCCGCGCTTCATCAGGTGATATCCGCGATCAATGTCTTCCAGCGACGGCGCGATGACCGTGGTTGGTCCGAGCGGCCGGTTATGCCCTTTCAGTACTGGGGGAGCGGTGAGGATTGCATCGATCTTCGATTCATAACCTTCGTCATGAGGCACATTGCGCCATCGTCGGATGAGGTTGTCGGCCTTTGGTGGCGGGTTGGTTAGCCACTTCAAGAAGGTGTCGTGGGGATTGCAGGCCGAGACAACGACGGGTGCGTCAAATACGGTGCCGTCAGTCAAGCTCACGCCTCTCACTGCGTCGCCGTCGCAACTTATAGATGCAACCGGGCTGTCGGTCCGGACCAAACCTCCTGCAGCAACGAAGGAGGCCAGCAGGGTCTCGGTGACCTTGCCGCTTCCGCCAACTGGTCGACCAACAGTGCCCACGTGACGCATCGCATGGGTTAACGCGCCCAATCCGGACCCTTTGAACTCTGGCGAGATTCCCCAGACCATTGGACCAGTTAGAGCCGCTGGTCCTGTGATGGCCGGTGCCGTAAAAAATGATCGCAGCACGTCTGCAGTACTCCGGCGTGACCACCGAAGCAAAGTCGAGGTTCCTGCAAAACGTCGACGCAACGCGAGCTTTGTAAGTCCGGCCAGCGTGGGTGGTTCGGATGCGGCGTCGAAAATCATGTTGATCGCAGGCCTGGCGGTCTTGACGTATTGGCGGTAGCTCTCAACCTCACTGGGAAAGGAAGCTGAGAGTGACTGAAGTGTCAGCTCAAGGTCGTGATGATGGGACCAACTTGGACTGGTTTGGGTGCCGTCCCACGCCATGTTGTGCTGTGCTGGCTCGATGTCGATGTACTCGAGGCCGTGCGCAGCGAGACCGAGTTCGGACATCACAGGAGTGGTGCGAAACGTCAAATGGTCGCAGTTGCAGATGTTGACGGTGGCTCCCCCGAACGACTCGCTCGCCGCCGTGCCGCCCACATGCGAACGGGCCTCGAGCAGTAAAGTCTTCATGCCACCCCGTGCGAGATATGCCGCGGTGACCAGTCCATTGTGGCCGGCGCCAACCACGATGGCATCGAAAGGTTGTGACTCGAGTTGTTGACCCACGACGCCAGTCTCCCGCACGACGACGTCCTTGGCATAATGTGGTCGAGTGCTATCTGCTTTCACATCCCGCCGCCTGGACGACTTACGCGCTCCACAACTCGATGAGGCGCTGAGCGCATCAAGCATTATCGTGCAGCCGCTCGGGGCTATCGAGCAGCACGGGCCGCACTTGCCGTTTAACACTGATCTTCTGGTTGCGGATCGAGTAGCTGCCGGTGCTGTCGAGGCCGTCGGGGAACAACACGACGTCTGGTTGCTTCCTCCTCTGGCGTATACGAAGTCAAATGAACACGCCTGGAGTTCCGGCACCATCTGGTTGTCGGCGTCCACGCTGCTTGCAGTGCTTGACGACATCGGCCGCTGTATCGCCAACACTCCGGCTCGAAAACTTGTCTTCCTTAACGGTCATGGCGGCAATTCGGCTCTCGTTGCAGCCGCCAATCGTGAGCTGAGGCTTTCTCATGGACTGATGACGTTCCTGGCCCACCCCTCGATTCCAGCTGATCAAGGCGGCCACTCTGCATCTGGCGAACTCGGCATGGGTATTCACGGTGGAACCGACGAGACTTCACTCATGCTTCATCTCGCACCGGAACTGGTTGACATGTCAGTGGCAACACGGAACGTCCCTGAGCAGCTTGCCCAAAACCAACACGTCCGGTTTGGCGGTTCAGTTGCTTTCGGCTGGTTGTCAAATGACTTCGGTTCTGAAGGTCACATCGGTGACCCTCTTCCGGCCAACGCTGACCTCGGTAAGCAACTCTTTGACGGCGCCGTGCAAACGTTGGGCGAAGCGCTGGGCGAGATCGCCGCCTTCGAACTTCCGATGACTTGAGGTCAGCGCCACGCTGAACTCTCCTCGGGCAGCAATGCTGATCCACCGCATTGGCGGTAGTTCGGCGTGATCTTCACCCGTGCTGGAGAGATGATAGCCCATGCACTGGTCTCTGTTGTTTGGGTCGAAAGTCTGACCCGTTCCGCTACGGCAGGGGATGGGGTACCGCCTTCTATCGTTCGCAGTGCACTGTTTCGCTCAACTATGGCTCCTGGAAGCATCAGAGGATCCTCGCCAGCCGTCTCGGCAACGAACTCTTTGCTCATCTTTGCCCACACGCGCAGCGACGCTGGCGTTCGAGCTTTCACTCGCTCACCAGCGTCGCCGTTTGGATTGTGTTTATCTTTGCGAGCTCCAGCTCAGAGAAGCGTGCTCACAGATCAAGGCTCGGCGGGACGAGCACAGCGTCGATGACATGAATGACGCCGTTGCTGGCAACTACGTCAGCGGCAATAACGTTCGCATCGTTGATGGTCACACCGTTATCGTCAGCGACAACCTCTGCAGATTCACCCTGCGCCATAGGGATCGAGCCGGACGTAATGTCCGACGACAACACACCCTCGCCGATTATTGCGTGATAGGTAAGGATATCCAGCAGCGTCTCAAGGTTCGCCGGAAGCAGCAGGTCGTCGACAAGGCCCTCAGGCAGCGCAGCGAATGCAGCGTTGGTCGGCGCGAACACCGTGAACGGGCCTTCGCCCGACAGAATATCGACCAAGCCAGCGGCCTGGACAGCGGCAACGAGAATCGAGAGGTCGGGGTTGCCAGCGGCGATATCAACAATCGTGCCAACCTCGGCTGCTTCTTCGTCTCCGTCTGATTCGTCTTCCTCTTCTTCTGGTACTGGAAGTCCAATCGATGCATCAATGTACTCGTTGGTCATCAGGTCGCCGGGGGTGAGCCCGTCAACGCCGAACACTGGGCCAGCGATTTCGATAAACCGGGTAAGTCGGTCCTCGTCAAAGTTGCCGAGCGTGGCGTCGGGGCCGTTGCTGACCAGACCGAGGTCCAGTTGCAGCTGGACTGATGCTGCGCCGAGTTCTGCGTCGTAGACCCAGAAATCGTTGTACTCGTTAACGGCGTCGACGATCAGTTCGTTGGTTGCAGTCGGGTCAGTGACGTAGTCAATAGCGGACTGCTGGACAATGGGAGCAAATGCTGCCATGCAGTCGCTGAGCTCAGCCTTACGTGCGTCGATAACAGCGAGCGGCGCGGCATAAGTTTGCCAACCGGCGTCGTGGATCAGTTCGAACTTGACGGGTTTGCCCCAGTCTGTGAAAACGTTCTCATAGTTGAACGGCTCGGCCGAAGCGAAGCCCTGTTGGGCGATGGCGCCATTCTCGGCAATGAAGACCGATGGACCGCCGTCGTAGCTGCCGTCGAGCTGGCCTTCGGTGACTTGGCCGTCAGCGAGCAGGAACTGCATGTAGGCGCCTGTTTCGAAGTATCGAATGGTGACGCCGTCTCCGTCCTTTGCGGTGGCGAGATCGGCAATGGTTTCGACGTCGGGGTAGGTGGCCGGATCCCACATGATGATTTGCGGGTTGATTTCGAGCGGTGCGACAAACGCTGTGGTCGGGTTATCTGCGTAGTTCTCGATGGCCTCGTCAGTTGCAACGTAGCCGAAGGTGATGTCAGCGTCCTGTGCCATCAGCGAGACGACCTGTTGGAAGCCCACAGCAGGGCCGCCGGTGCGAATCTCGATGTTGACGCCAGTTGGGACACCGCCGCTAGCAACTAATGGACCGTTAACGACTTTCTTGTCGGCATCAATGGAAGGGTTCTCGCCGACCATTTGGTACATGGCCCCGTGCTCGGCTTCAGGGAACCAGTCCGTCTGAATGACAATTGTCTCTGGGCAGACAGCGGAGAGGATTCCATCGTCGGCGGGCTCGTCGGCGGGCTCGTCGGCAGGTGCGTCGGTGGCAGCCGGTGCTTGAGTGTCGGCAGGTTCATCGGCTTCAGCTGGTGCTTCAGTACCGGCTGGCGCTTCCGTACTTGTAGACGCCTCGTCATCGCTGCCGCATGCGGCAACCGTTAGAGCGGCGACTGCACCGAATGCAGCCAGCTTGGTCAGGCGAGTGTTTCGCATGAGTTGTTTTCTCCCCCTGGAGGTTGTGGTGGTTGTCCGGATCTTTGGCTCCGGTCTTCATACCTTAGAAGAAAGAGCAAGTGCCTCAGAACCGCGGCGTGTGAACTTCTTGTTTCGTCCTGGCGCCCACGATTTCAAAGAGGCATTCGAGGTCAGTTTGATCGCTTCTCATGCCAGTTGCCAACGACCCGGTTGCCGATCCACCCGAACAGGATAAATACAGCAATGCCTAAGAAAGCCGACATGACAACGGCGCCATACATCTGCTCGTACTCAGTCGAGTTCTGATAGAGGTTGATCAGGCGTCCGAGGCCCGGCTCTCCCTGCCGGAAGAAAAAGTCTCCGACCACGGCGCCGACCACCGAGAGGCCTGCTGAGATCTGCAGTCCAGTAAAGATCGAAGGCATGGCCGCCGGATACTGCAACTTGAACAGCCGGGTCCAACGCGAAGCGCCGTTGAGTGACATCAACTCGTGGTATCCCTTGTCGACACTGAGAAGACCGAACAATGTGTTGGCGACGATCGGGAAGATGGCGATGATGACGCAGACCATGACACGGGCTTTGAAGTTGAAGCCGATAACTGTTCCAATCAGCGGAACGAACGCAAGGATCGGCATGGCTTGGAGAGCAATGAGGAATGGCCAGATCGAATTTTGAACCCAACTGGCTTGGCTCATGAACGTGGCGAGCACGAATCCGAGTCCGATGGCGATGGCGAGTCCAAGCCCAGCGACTTGTACCGAGGACCAGAGACCCTCGAGTAGCTTGAGGAGACCGCCGCCCGTACGTGAGCCTCCTGCCCCGCGTTCAATGTTCCAGGTGAGAATCGACTCTTGAAGTACCCGGTGAGGAACCGGGACGAGTGGCTTCTTCGGTTCTGACATCAAAACGTGATGGGTGAGGTACCAGAAGCCAATGAAGAGGCCGAAGACCGTGGCCGGACCGGCAAACCGAGCAAGTCCAGTCGCTTTTGTTGTCGGGTTCGAGGTTTCGGATTCTGCTGCAAGGGCGGTTTTCTCAGAAAGCGCTTCGGAATTCTCGACTGCGGTCATGGGTGCGCTCCTCGCAAGTCTTGGGAGATCTTGCCAGATAGTTCGGCAAAGGCGGGCTCGTAGCGGATGCCATGGCTCCGGGGGTACTCGAACGGGACTTGGTAGTCGGCGATGATCCGTCCGGGACGGGCCGACATCACGAGGACTCGGGTGGAGAGAAACACGGCTTCAGCAATTGAGTGAGTGATAAAGAGACCAGCGAAGTTTTTGGCCTTGAACAACGCCAGAAGTTCGTCGTTGAGTCGTTCGCGGCTGATCTCATCTAGCGCACCGAACGGTTCGTCGAAGAGGAAGACATCAGGTTGCAGAACGAGAGAACGCGCCAGCGAGGCCCGCATTCGCATTCCTCCGGAGAGTTGCTTCGGGTACTTATCCTCGTGCTCGTCGAGGTTAACCAAGGCAAGCGATTCATTCACACGGTCTGACATTGCAGCAGAGCTCTCGCCGTGAAGCTCGGCGATCAGTTCGACATTCTTGCGGACGGTTCGCCAGGGGAAGAGGGTCGCATCCTGAAATACGTATCCGATGGAGTTGCGGTCAACGTTGCACTCGCCGCCGGTGTGGGTTTCAAGGCCGGACGCAATGCGGAGCAACGTTGATTTACCGCAACCGGATGGACCGACGACGGTAACGAATTCACCTGGATCGATGTTGATCGAGACGTTGTCTAGTGCATGGGTCCCGTCGGGGAACACCATGGACAGATTGTTGAATGCGAGCGCATGCTCGCCGATAGCGGACAAGTGCGGTGCTCCCTGCTGTTGGTCTTTGTTGAGATGAGTTATGCGGCGAGGCGGTGCCCGTTTCGCCACACGATGCGGTCGGACGGCCCGAACGCAATCGCTTCGCGTACTGTAGCCGCGCGGGCAGCAACGAGATCAGCTGGTTGGCCGGCCTCAATCGATTGGGCGCCAAGGCCGGTCACGTCGGCGGCAACACCGCTGACCGATTCCCAAGCTTGATGCGGAAGCGCATGGGCCGTCATGATCATGAGGCCAGCGGTCTCAAAGGGGCAGGCGCGACCGACCGGATTAAAGGGGTCTTGAAGGTTGTCGGCGCCAGCAGCGACCCGTGCGCCCGCCGCTTTCAGCGCAGCGACCGCTGTTAGGCCGCGCGGCATGGGGGACTGGTTCCGTCCCTGCAGGAAAAGGTTGGTGTGGGGCAGCGCGACGACTCCGATGCCGGCAGCGGCCACCGCTTCGGCTGTGGCCCGCTGTTCCTCCTCGGGTTGCATACTCAGACTCACACAATGACTTGCTGTCACCTGATGCTCGAAACCTGATGAGACCAGTTCGGCCAGCTCGGCGAGCCCTCGTGCAGTGGGATCCAGCGTTTCGTCGGTGTGTAGGTCGACACCGACGCCGTGGTCAGTCGCGGTTTGTAAGAAGAACTCGGTCGGCCCGAGTGTGTCTCCTCCTTCGAGGTGCGGGCATCCGCCGACGAGGTCGGCTCCAGCAGTGAGAGCTTCGTTGAGCAACGCCCGCTGGTCCGCTGCTGACGGGCCGATCACAGGCCATCCTGAGAGCGCAACGATTTGAATATCGATCACTGCTGCGACACGTTGCTTTACCTCGGCGAGTGCCTGAATGCTTCGCAGCCCGTGAGTTGTTGTGGTGTCGGCATGGCTGCGCACGGCGCGGTACCCGTTCGCAGCCATTAATCGGGCGGCTCGCTCGGCACGTTCGATGGTCTCGTCGACACCGAGCAGATGCCGGCTTTCACCCATCGCCGTGATCGCGCCCATCAGGTCGCCGGTCCGGTTGACGATGCGTTCAGCGAGGAAGGCCTTGTCGAGGTGGGCGTGGGGTTCAACTGCTGCCGGTAACAAGACGTAGCCGCCGAGATCAATGACTTCGTCGTCGGTTTCAGCTGGCAACAGTTGTCCGAGCTGTGTGATCACGCCGTCAACGATGCGGATGTCTTGTTGCAGATGTGTCACACCGTCATAATTCGTGGTTGCTCGTTGCAAAAGCGTTGATGCCATTGCGCGAACATAGACGCCATGGTCCCTGCAAAAGATCTCAAGCTTGGTGCATTCTTCTTCGGAGGCGTCGAAATGGACGACGCTGGCGCAGGCAAACCGGACCCAATGGACCGCCGTTACTCAAACGAGGTCTGCTGGCAGGCAACCCTCGATTACGTCAACTCGGCGAAGGAAGCAGAACGCCTCGGCTTCGACTCGTTCTGGACCACCGAGCATCACTTCCAGTACGAGGGCTACGAAGTCATCCCAAATGGATTGCTGATATCGACGTGGATTGCCGCACAAACGACCACGTTGAGGTTCGGTGCGATGTTCAACGTCGTTCCGCAGTGGAACCCGATGCGTCTCGCCGAGGACTTTGCCACCCTCCACAACCTGTCGGGAGGTCGAGCGATGCTTGGCGTTGGGCGTGGAACCGTTCCCCGCGAGGTGCTGCACTTAAACGACAAGGGCGTGTCAATTGGTTCCCAAGACAACCCCGATCAGGCTGCCGCTGACCTGTTCAACCGCGAGATTTTTGAGGAATCGATGGAAATCGTCCGTCGTGCGTTGAGCCAAGAGAGCTTCCAGTTCGAGGGCAAGCACTTTGAAATCCCGATCCCTGGAATTCCTGATCGGGGCGAAACCGTTACCGACCTCACTTTGATTCCCAGGCCCATCTACCCGTACGAGATTTGGCAAGCAGTGACCTCGCCTCCCACCCTCAACTACGTGCCGACAGTTGACCATGGTGCAGTCTTTTGGAACCAGCACTACAGCTTCATTAAGCGATTCTGGGACATTTATGGCGAGAACTACACCGCTTCACATAACGGAGTTGAATTGAAGCCCCACGAGAAGCGCATGCTCGTTGTGTCCTACCGCATTGAGGACACTATGGAAGAGGCTCGGGCTAGCGCATTGAATGGTCATGACGAGTTCTGGAAATTCCTCGGTCCATACGGCTGGAGTCGTGGCTACATGGGTCCCGATGGAAAGCCTGCTCAGCCGGGCCTGATCCCGACGCTCGACGAGTCGATCGAGAATAAGACGATGCTGGTTGGCACCCCCGAACACGTTGCGTCAGAAATCCAGTTCTTGAAGGACCTTCTTGGCTTTGAGTATCTGACCCTCTTCCCTCATCTTCTTGGCGACAGCTACGGAAAAGCCGATGAGCAGATGGCCCGCTTCGCTCAAGAGGTTCTTCCACTGCTGACCTGACATTGCTCCCGGCGGACCAGGAGATTTACTTGCGGCGAACGGCGGAACCATCGCTGTCAGTTGCCGGCGCAGCTGCCAACAATAGTTCGGGGATCAGCGGCGCCAGCGAGCGTTCCATTCGGCTCAACGACGATCGCGTGAGCGTGTCCGAAGCCTGAGTCCCATGGATCTGTCGATGACACCGAATGGCCGCGGTCCCGCAGATCTGCCGCCCAAGAGTCGGCAGCGTGGCCTTCAACGGAGACGCTAGGTCCTCTCGGTGCACTCCAGGTGTCAAATCCGGTCGCTGGTCCTTTCAGCGCCCAACGTCCAGCGTTGATGGCCATTCCGGGCGTTTGACCGTGATGAAAGAGACGCGTTGCGATTTGCAACAAAATTTGGGGCTGAGCGTCACCGCCCATCGTCCCAAAAACGCTGAGCAGTTCATCATCTCGTGTAGCCAAAACTGCGGACAGCGTGTGAGGTGGGCAACGGCCAGGTCCAAGTTCTGCTGGATGTCCTGGGTTTAAGTTGAACCCCAGGCCCCGGTTGTGGAGATTAATGCCGGTGGTCGGCTCGACCAGATGGCTACCCAGTCCAGACGCATTCGATTGGATTAGCGACACGCCCATCATCTGGCCGTCGCCGCCACGCCCCGCAGCGCACAAGTAGGTCGTGTCCCCATCTCGATCCGGGCCCCATCGGTAGCTGGCTCGTTCGTGGTCGACCAGATCTATTCGTTTGGCGATTTCTTGTACCAAAGCGACACCGTCAGCGTGTTCGTGTAACCGGTCCGGACGGTCAAAGCCTGCGGCGGTTGAGGCCTCGATCAGGAGGTGAGCCCACTCACCGTTGTCAGGGTCAGAGGGGAACCTGTTAGAGGCGCAGATTTGGTTGATCAGGTGTGCCGATCCGAGGGTCAAATATCCTTGGGTGCTTGGACCAACAGTGTGCAGGTCGATGCCAAAGACAGACGCCGTAAGCGGGATGTCCCAGCGTGCCTGCGATGTCTTCAAGTCTGATTCCGTAAATAGCCCTTCACCGAGTTGGATCAGGCCCTTACCGAACGCGCCTTGGTAAAACGTGTCACGTCCTCCTGCAGCTAGATCGGCGAGCGCCACAGCCACGCCTGGTCGCTGCACAAGTGATCCGGGGGAGGTGGCTTGGTCAAAAAGTTCAGCAAGGTTCGACCGGCTGATTGCGTCCAGACCGCTGCCGACTCCGACCAGCAAGGGGCTGGCCGGGAAGCCCGACAACGCCAGCTGAATCGCCGGGGCCAGAATCACATCAAGTGGAAGGGAACCGAATCGTTCATGAAGAACGGCCCAGCCGTCGACACAGCCCGGGATCGTCACGGACTGAATGTCCAACTTGAAGGGCATTTCGGTGACGCCCTGCGACCGGAGTGCCTCAGCATTTGCGCCAGAGCCGGCTCGACCAGCAGCGTTGAGCGCAAAGGCTTCACCATCGACATGAACAAGCGCGAAGAGATCGCCGCCCATACCGCATAGGTGCGGCGCAGTCACCGCAATTGCGGCGTTGGTTGCAATGGCGGCGTCGACGGCGTTGCCCCCACGAGCAAACATCTCATTTCCTGCTGTCGTTGCCAGATGGTCTGCGCTTGCAACGAGATGTTGCGGTGCTCTGACCGTGGACCGCGGCGGATGCTGGTACGTCATAGCCCGACCCTAGGTCTGTTGACACACCAGTGAGCGCGTGTACGTTTACCGTCGGGTTGCATCAAAAAGGTGCCGGGGATGGCAACATCGCGGCATGTATGCAGTAGCAACGTTCCTTGTGGTGGCCGTTTTGTCGATGGCATTTACACGATTGGCCGCCGGAGCCTTAATCGCCACCGGTCTGCCACCAGACGTTGCTAGCTTTCAGGCTCGGTCTGCTTTCAGCGGCGCTGGCTTCACTACGACTGAAGCCGAAAATGTTGTGAACAACCCAGACAGCCGAAAAATCATTAGCACCACAATGTTTGTGGGAAATCTCGGAACGCCCACGTTGGTTGTCACCGTGCTTGTCGGGTTTCTGGCACCGGGTCCCGGGAACACTGTTGAACGGGTGATGGTCGCCATCTCCGGTCTTGTGCTGGCTGTGCTCTTGGTTACCAATCGCCCGATGAAACGATGGCTCGTGAAGGTCGGTCAACAAGAAGCGCAGCGCCGGTTACTCCCGCGTCTTGACAATCAAGTGGTGGAGCTACTCGCCGTCGGTGACGACTTCGTTGTGGGGACAGTGCAAGTCGTCGCTGGCACAGACTCGACGGTGCAGAGTTTGCGCAGCATCGATGACGCTCTCCCGGCCGTACGAGTCCTGGGTGTGCAACAATCCGAAGGATTCTTCGGAACGCCGCCGGTCGATCTCGAACTAGCCGCTGGCGACAAAATCATCGCGTACGGCCGTCGCAGCGACCTGCAAAATCTTGTCGAAGATTGATGCCACCTGCAAGAAGGTTGTTTAATTAGCTTGACCAGATGCTGCGCTCCATCATTACGTTGCGGAGCGTCGCGACGTCGTCAGTCATCACACCATCGACACCGAGATCAAACAGGCGGTGCATTTCGGAGGCTTCATTGATTGTCCAGACGTGGACAGAAACGCCAGCACGCCGGGCGTTACCAATAAAGCGTTCGTTGACAACAGTGAGAGGGCCGGCATCAGTTGGAACCTGAGCCACACGCAGCTGCGCCCCAGGCAGGCGGCCAACGAGTCGAAGCGCCGCAATTTCTGCCGGGGCCATTGCAGTAAGCAGCCCGGGGCCGAGGCGCGTTCGCAGCGAGCGCAGCCGTCTAAGACTGAATGAACCAACACAAATCTGCGCGATGATGTCGCGTTGTTCGACTAACTCGATGAGCGGGCCCACTGCCTGGTCGGACTTGCAGTCAATGTTGAACCGTTGGTCAGGCCACCGGTCGAGCAGATCAATCATCCGCGGTATTGGCTCGACGTCGTTGACCCGCAACTCAGCGATCTCGGCCCATCGCAAGTCCGCGATGTTGGCATTGATGTCACACGTCCGCTTCAGATCCGCGTCGTGAAATGCCACGAGTACACCGTCAGCACTGCAGTGGACATCAGTTTCGAGGTAACGGTAACCCAAAGAAACAGCGTGCTCGAAAGCAGCGAGCGTGTTCTCGGGCGCAACCAAGTTGCCCCCGCGATGAGCGAACGCAATCGGACCTTCGTGATCGAGATACGGGTGGCGGCTCACACGTAGATTGCGCGACCGGAAACTTTCAAGCACTCACCCATTGGCAAGTGTGCGTGCCATGCGCCCGTTGCTGGTGTCCACTCCATGTCAGAGAACCGTATCTGAACAGCCAGGTTCTATTTGCGTTTAAGTGGTGACCGCAGCGGCGCCACAGACAGGCCGCAACCTAGGTGGCAATTAGCACTTTCACCGCACAGTGAACTGACCCGCCAGAGAGCGAAGCCTGGGCCGGTTACGAAACTCGCATCGAAGGAATTGTTCGGTACGTCGATGCTCGCCACAGCCACTCAACCGGCCCGTACCGGAAATGATCAAGCCACCAAATCGACCACCAGAGTTGCAGGAGCCAGATCGCCCCGACCACACCCAATAAAGCAGTCCGGCTGGGGTCGACGTCAAGGACAGCGTCGAAGAACGTTACGCAGAGCGCAGTCTGGGCCAGATAGTTCGTCAACGCCATGCGACCAACCGCTGATAGCCGGTCCCCAGCGCGGCCCAGATATGGGATCGCCAAAATGACAGCGGCAACGATGCCTAGTGAAAACGGGATGGTTCCAACCGTGTTCGGGATCGAAGCAACGACAGCCACATCAGTGCTGAAATCGGTTGTGTGTAGCCACACCACCCCGGCCCCAGCACTCAGAATTCCAAACGAGCAACCTGCGACAGCCCACCGCCAATAGATATGCCGGTCCAGTTCAGCGGTTACAAACCCACGTCGATACGCAACGACGCCAAGGAGCATGAGCCCAGCTGCCCGAGCAAAAAAGTCAGTGATCAACCAAATACCGACCTCGTCGCTCATCCCACCTGCGACGCCCCAGTACTCACCTAGACCAACACCGTCGGGGGTCACACTCGCTTGCGCAACGACAGCGAGCATTGGTGGAAGCGCAACCAATCCGGCGCCAAGGACTGCAAGAGTGATGTCTGACCACCGGCGGGCGAGGATCACAAATGGGGCACAGACGGCGTAGACGAACAGCACATCGCCATCCCAAACCAACGTGTGCAGCAAACCGATCACGGCGAGGAGCAAGTTTCGCCAAAGGCTGAGCCACACTGCTCGACGGCCTTTCAGGACGGCTCGGTCGTAAAAGAGGACTATTCCAGCGCCGAACAGCAGCGAGAAGATAGCCATAAATTTTTGGTCAGCGAGAAGTTCGCCAGCGACGCCCACCGAGCGATCAAGCACGCCCCGAGAGTCATCGAAGTCCAGGTTGAAATAGGCTGGAATGCCGATCCCGAAGCTCACCACGTTCATCAGCAAGATGCCGAGCACCGCAACGCCGCGGATGACATCGAGCGACGCAATGCGGGTCATCGGTAGGGATTTCGGCGTTCAGCTGACGACATGGTTAAAGGAATCACGACCTGCAGCAACGGCGTATTCGTCC